>JAUMYZ010000002.1:216473-223299 GCA_030528385.1 Moraxella sp. | reverse complement strand
ATTTGAGCATTATTGCATAGATTTAGATAGATTTCAAGGAGCTGTTTTTAGCCCTATCGCAAACCACAAAGGCGATGACGGCGTGGGGATTTGTTTTGGCGATTTGGTGGGCTGCCCAAGCCGCACCGCCTGATGACACCCCACAAAAAATGTCTTCATTGGCGGCGAGCTGTCGCATATAGTTGATGGCGTCTTGCTCGTGCACGTCTATGATGGTGTCCACAAAACGCCCATCAAAAATCTTGGGTAAATATGCTGCCGACCAACGGCGAATGCCAGTAATGTTTGCGCCTTGGGCTGGTTGCAGACCGATGATTTGAATGGCGGGATTTTTTTGTTTTAAATATTTGGACACCCCCATGATGGTTCCTGTTGTGCCCATAGCACTGACAAAATGGGTGATACGACCGTCGGTTTGTTGCCAAATTTCTGGTGCGGTGATGTGATAATGAGCTTGCCAGTTGTCGGCATTGTTAAACTGGTCAAGCACTTTGCCTTTGCCGTCGGCCTGCATTTGTTTGGCAAGGTCGCGTGCCGTTTCCATGTTATCCACTTCAATGAGTGTTGCTCCATAGGCGCGCATGGCGTCTTTGCGTTCTTGGGTGGCGCCAGCAGGCATAATCAGCACCATATTATAGCCTTGCATGGCAGCAACCATCGCCAGAGCAATGCCTGTGTTGCCTGACGTGGCTTCAATCAGGGTGTCGCCAACGTTGATTTCGCCGCGATTTTGTGCTTGGCTTATCATATGAAAGGCAGGGCGGTCTTTGACAGAGCCAGCAGGATTGTTGCCTTCTAGTTTGGCAAGCAACGTGGCGTTGGTGCCCTTGCCAAGTTTTTGTAGTTTTACCAAAGGGGTATGACCAATACAATCGGCAAGCGCAGAAATTTGGTGGATAAATGTCGTCATCGTCGGTTTGTGTGAAAAAAGATGGCGCATTATAGCACATCAATTTGAACGCTTTTTTAGTGATTGCCAGCAAACATGATAAACTAAGCAAATATGATTGACGGTGTTGGGCATGAAAAAATCTTGGTTTAATTTACGCAGCGCTTATGGACAGCTGATTTTGTTGATATTTTTGCCGATTGTGTCTTTGGCGCTGGTGGGGGGTTATTTGGTGTTTTCAGAAGTGCGATTGTCGGCATTGTCTGAGCAGCAAGCCTTAGCCCAAGCGTCGCTGATTCGCTACGAAACGCTGGTGCGCCCGATGTTGATGGACATGAGCCTTGGCAAATACGACCACATCAGGCTAGAGCGCGGTGATTTTGCTTATGTGATTGATACATATGACAAAAAATCAGACGTGTTGACCTTTTTTTCACCACAAAAAACCACGTATCAAGAATGGCTCAAAGGCGTGGTGGTGCTAGATGGCGCGGGCAAGATTTTGATGAGCACCAACATCAAAGACACTTGGTATCCTTTTGATGTGCATGCCAAAGGCGTTGAGCGTATTGACACGTTGGTTGGCACAGCTTATGGCGTGCCTTTGCAGGTGCAAAATCAGCGTTTTTGGTTGTTTGTGGAGATGGACAACAGCCCTGTGATTATCACCTATTACCGAGTGGCGTTGGCGTTGATGGTTACAGGATTGGTTACGTTGCTTTTATTGCTGCTGATTTTAAACATTTATTCCAAACGCTGGATTGCGCCGATTTATGAAATGCGTTTGTACTTACAAAAACTTAGCGCCGACAATTTGCACCACCCCATCAAAACCCACAGCGATGGTGAGTTTTTTTTGTTGCAGCGCGATTTTGTGCAGGCAATACGCCGTCTGGCGGTCAGTTTTGAAGAGCTCAAAAAACACGCCCAAGAAACCGAAGACGATTTGCTCAAAGCCTTTGATGAAATGGAAATGCAAAACATCTCCATTCGCCAAGCGCGTGATTTGGCGGTGAGCAGCAGTCAAGCCAAGTCGGCATTTTTGGCAAACATCAGTCATGAGCTGCGCACGCCCTTAAACAGCATTGATGGCTTTATCAACCTATTGGCGCGCCACGAAGGGCTGAGCAATGAACAAAATTTATACGTACAAACCATCAAAAAATCGTCCGCGCATTTGTTGGCGCTGGTCAATGATGTGCTTGATTTTTCTAAGATAGAAGCCAAAAAACTGGTATTAGAGCACCATCAATTTGATTTGTATGCCACCATTTATGATGTGGTGGACATGCTCTCGCCTGCCGCGCTTGAGAAGCATTTGCGCCTTTGTGTGCTGTTTTATAACGATGTGCCCAGCCAGATGATGGGCGACAGTTTGCGCGTTAAGCAAATTTTAACCAATTTGGTGGGCAATGCCATCAAGTTTACGGACACAGGCGGCGTGGTGGTCAAGGTGAGCTTGTCGGACAATCGCGAAGATTTTTTGCAAATTTTGGTAGAAGACACGGGCAAAGGCATCAGTGAAACAGACAAAGCCCAACTGTTTCAGAGTTTTGCCCAAGGCGATTTGTCGGTTACGCGTCGTTATGGCGGCACGGGTCTGGGTTTGGTGATTTCCAAACAATTAACCGAGCTGATGGGGGGTGAAATTGGCTTTTTTGACAACAACAGCGAGAATGTTGCTCAGTCGGGGACGACTTTTTGGTTTGAGATGCCCCTAAAAGATTGTGATGAGCAAGCGGAGTTGTTGTCTGTTCTCCAAGCGCTCAAGCACAACGCTTTGTCGCTGCTTGTATGGATAAATCATGCGCCCACCATGCAGGTATTAAAGGCAAGTTTGGCGACCACCAAAGTGCAACTGCAGTTTGCCATCGGATTGGCAGATTTGTTGGAGCAACTTGACAGCCCCAGTCATGGGTTTGATTGGGTGGTGGTGGATTATTTTGGTCAAGACGCTGCCCAAGATGACGTGGGGGCGATTTTGCGCCAAATTCGTTTGCGTTATCAAGGCAAGCTGTGCGCTTATGGTTATCAGGTGGGCATGGACAAGGCACTGCTTGCCAAGTACAAGACCTTTGCTTTGTATGAGCCGATGGACAAGCGCCAGTTGTACGCCATGCTTGCCAATCAGAACACCCAGCGCGAAGACCATGTGCGTCAGCTAAAATTTGTTGGCGCGCGCGTGTTGGCGGTGGACGACCATCAGCCCAACTTGTTGGTGTTAGAAGCCTTGCTTGCCGAATTTGGCGTGGCTGTGGTTACGGTCAATAGTGGTTTTGACGCCATTGAGATGATGAGCAGAACCATCACAGGGGTGGACAAACCGATTGATTTGATTTTTATGGACATCCAAATGCCCAAAATGTCAGGGCTGCAGGCCGCCATACAGATTCGTAAAATTGAAGAAGCGCACCAAACCGTGCCTGTGCCGATTATTGCTTTGACGGCGCATGGCTTGGCTGACGAAAAAGACCAACTGGTCGCATCAGGGCTCAATGACTATATCGGCAAACCCATTGGCTACAGTCAGCTTGCCCAAACTTTACAAAAGTGGCTAGGTCGCAGCAGCCAAGCTGAGACAGCGTTTGAGCACGCACCAGTTTCATTGATAACGAGCAAGGTTGCAGTGCCCAGCGTCCCAAAACAAGGCGCCACGATTGACGGCTATGATATTGATTGGCAAGACGCGTTGCAGCGCTCAGCAAACAAAGCAGAGCTTGCCAAAACTTTGCTGACAATGATTATTGACAATGCCGAGAGCGAAAAACTGGCGCTGGAGCAGGCGTGGGCAAACAGAGACCGTGCCAGCTTGGCAGACATTGCCCATCGTATGGTGGGGGCAAGTCGCTATACGGGCGTGCCACGCCTAAGACAAACGTCAGAAGATTTTGAGCACAAGTGCCGAGCCGACATTAGCAACCTTTCTGCCAGTCAGTTTATCGCCATGCGACCCAGTTATCGGGCGCTCATTGATGCTTTGGACAGTTTGGGAGATATTGATTTGTCGGCATATTTGGCGTCCATCAACAAGGAACAATCATGACATACCATACCATCACAAGCCTTTATCAAGACAGCGTCGTCGTCATCACCCTGAACAGACCACACAAGAAAAACGCCATGGATTTTGTCATGATGCGCGAATTGCTGTCAGCGGCCAAAACCATCAAACAGGACAAGCGCGTCCGAGCGGTGATAATCACTGGCAAAGACGATTTTTGTAGTGGGCTGGACTTGGCGGTCTTTAATTCGCCCAAACTGATGGCGCAGGCGGCTTATGAACTCATCAAGCCCACACCAAGTTTGTTCCAAAAAGTGTGTTTGGTGTGGCAGAGCTTGCCTGTGCCTGTGGTGGCGGTGATTGACGGGGTGTGTTTGGGCGCAGGGCTGCAGCTGGCGCTGGGCGCGGACATACGTATCAGCAGCGGTGGGGCGCGTTTTGCCATTTTGGAAGCCAAATGGGGCTTGGTGGCGGATATGGGGCTGACGCACACCGCCAAAGGGGTGATTGCTGCCGACACACTCAAAGAATTGGCAACCACCGCGCGCACGATTGACAGTCAAAGCGCCAAGTCTGTTGGGCTCGTTGGTCATGTCAGCGATGAGCCGATGGCAATGGCAAGGCGTTTGTGCGACCAATGGAAGGCGCGTTCGCCCGATGCGGTGCTGGCTGCCAAGCGTTTGATAAATGGCATGCACCAGAGCAGTTATTGGCAGCTGTATCAAGAAAAACTTTGGCAACTAAAATTAATGCTCGGCACCAACCGCAAACTTGCCGTCAAAAAAGCCAAAGACGCTGGTGTGGCGTTTGTGGCGCGTCAATTTGACTGAATTTGGCTGGACTTGAAAGCCTTGCCACAGATGGTGGTCATGGCAACGTTTGTGATATGGGCGCTGGTGTTTGTGGCAAGTTTTGTTGTGGGGCGACTTTTGCTGCTGGTCGCTGATTGTGTTGGTGGCTTGTTTGCGCCGCTTTTGATGTTTTGGTGGTTTGGTCATTGCTGACAAGATGTTGTAAGCCGATTTCTTGTGTTACAATAAGCGCCCAACCAAAGCATGATGTTGCCATGACACAACCTACAAAACCCACAAAACAACGTGCCTTTCCCACTTTGTGGGTGATGGTACTTGGCGTGATGATTGCCATCGGTCCTTTGTCCATTGATATGTATTTGCCAGCACTGGTCAGCATGGCAGATGACTTTGATGTGCCTGTGGCGACGGTGGCGCAGTCGCTGCCGTTTTATTTTGTGGGGCTGGTGTTTGGACAGCTGTTTTATGGCCCTTTTAGCGACCGCGTTGGCAGGGTGTTGCCGATGTACGTGGGTATGACGATTTTTGTTGTGGCGTCAGCGGTGTGTGCCACTGCAAGCAGCGAGTATGTGCTCTTTGTGGCGCGCACCTTGCAGGCGTTGGGAGCGTGCGTAACGGCGGTGGTAACGCGCGCCGCCATTCGCGATACCCTAACTCCCATCCAAAGCGCCAGAGCTTTTAGTTTGATGGTGTTGGTGATGGGGATTGCACCGATTTTGGCGCCAAGTTTGGGCTCGTTGCTGCTGGGTTTTGCCAACTGGCGCATGATATTTTGGTTGTTGGCGGGTTATGGGGTGTTCAATATTTTACTGACGAAGCTGTTTTTAAAAGAGACCCTAGCGCCCCAGAATCGCAACACCAAGCCCATATCTGCCACTTTTGTGGGTTATGTGGATTTATTAAAGGACGCAACCTTTGTGTTGCCAGCGCTGGCAGGCGGGTTGCTGCAGGGGGCGTTTTTTATTTATCTGTCCATCTCCAGTGAACTGTTTATGGTGCATTTTGCTTTGTCCGAAAAACAGTTTGCCATCGCCTTTGGGGCGCTTGCTTTTGGCTTTATTGCCATGACCCAACTTAATCAGTTTTTGACTGGCAAATTTCGTTTGGTGCAACTGCTGCGTTTTGGCGCGTGGGTGCAGCTGCTTTCTGGATTGTGTTTGTTGGGGTTGGGCTTTGTGGCGGCGGACATGCCATGGGTGTATTTGGCGATATTTGTGTGCATTGCGGGGCTGGGACTGACGCAGCCCAATGCCACCGCCATCGCCCTTGCCTTTCAAAAACATCGGGCAGGCATGGCGTCTGCCATGCAAGGGGCGCTGCAGTTTAGTGTGGGTATTTTTGGGGGACTGCTGCTTGGTTTGTTTGACATCAGTCCTGTGGTGAAGCTGGGTTTGGTCATCAGCGTGCTTGTGTGTGTGGCGACAGTGCTGATATGGCAGCTTGACCCCAAGCTTGATTTGTCCAAGCTCAGTTAGTTTTATTCTGAACGTACAGCACGTACATAGTCTTTACCGCTTTTGGAGTAGTCCATGATTGTACCGTAATTAAAATGAATCACCCATGCACGGGTACTAAATTTCTCTGAAGACGACCAGTAACCATAATAATTATAATAATTGGGAGTATTGGGAAAAATTTGCTGATTGACAGTTGGTTCTTCTGAGCCATAAGCACACTTAGTGGGAAGCTGTATTTCACTGCCTTGATTATTGGGAACGAGCTCGGTGCTGACCTTGTATACCGCCACCCGACCTTGTTCGGTAAGTGTGGTTGTGCCAGTATCTTCTTTTTGCCACCCGCCGCTGCAATGACGAATGGACGCCAACTCTTTGATGGTTGGCACGCGCCAGTTGCTAAACCCGCCTTTGGCTTGTTGGTTGGTGAATTGTTTGACATAGTCTTGGGCGTCTTGCCAGTTGAGCTCCAGTGCAGTGCCTTGACAGGTTTGCCCGTCCCACGTTTGTCCTATGCTGCATCTGTCCCAGTACAGTTTGGTCTTTGGGTCGTACCAAATGCCCTGTGCCATCAGGCGCTCGTGTGGGTTGTCTGGGGCAGCTTTTGTGGGTTGGTCTGTGCTGGGTGTGGGTGTGTTTTGTGGCAAAGCAACAGTGTCTTGCCTGTCGG
>JAUMYZ010000002.1:202967-216373 GCA_030528385.1 Moraxella sp. | reverse complement strand
TTTCAACCACGGGCACATCGCTCTGGGAAGTTTGCGTGTCTGGCAACGGCTCATCAGTGTCTTGCCTGTCGGTTTCAACCACGGGCACATCGCTCTGGGAAGTTTGCGTGTCTGGCAACGGCTCATCGTCGTCATCGCCCCAATATTTTGTGGCAATGAACCACAGCACAAATACCACCACCCCTACATAAGAAGCGATTTCCATGCTTTTTCGGGCGCTGATGCCGTATTTCCACCACGCAACCACCGCAACCACGATAATGATGGAAAATATCACCACATTTTCAAAAAAGAAGTAAAACAGTGCGGTGAATATGGGCAATAAAAATTCTAACATGATTGTTTTCATTGTGCTTTCCAATGTTATTATTTGTTATTTTTGTTGGGATAAACAATATAGCCATTTTTTTGGCTGATATCAAGCATTTTTTACACAATTTATTCGCCGCGATGATAGGGGTGGTTGTGGATAATGCTCATCGCCCGATACAGCTGTTCTATGAGCAGCACGCGCACAAGCGGGTGGGGCAGTGTCAATGCCGACAGCGACCATTTAAAGTCTGCCGCCGCCAGCACGTCGGCCGATACCCCGTCAGCACCACCAATCACAAGGGCGACATTGTTGCCGTCTTGCATGGCGATTTGTAATTTGTCTGACAGGCTTTCGGTGGTGAGCATTTTGCCTTTGACATCAAGCAGCCATAACTTTTCGCCATGCTGTCTGGCGTTTAAGATGGCGTTGCCTTCTTGGCTTTTGTATTTGTGGATGTCGCCAGCGGTTGGGTTTTTGCACCGTTTGGCAGGGGGGATATTGACCAGCTCAACGGACAGCATTGGCAAAATGCGCTTGTGATAATCGCCAAAGCCAGTTTGCACCCATGTTGGCATTTTGTGTCCCACACTCAAGATACGCAGTTTCATGACGGTTTCCAAAATAGTTATTATACAAAAAATTTTGGCTCGGCAAAACGCCGCCTTCACCGCTGGTCGTTTGTCCAAAAATAAAGCGAATTGTTTAGCATGCAATTTTTTTGCCAATTCAATCCAAAACAGCGCGCTGTCCCCCTGTTAAAGCCGATAATTTTTTGTTACACTAGAAGCTATTTGTAAAAAGGTGTCATCATGAATTCAATCAATCCTTATCAGTCGCCTGTGGCTTATGAAACGCAGTATGTTGATGACCAAGAATATGAGTACGCTGGCTTTTGGGTACGTTTGGGAGCGACATTTTTAGATGGGCTGATTTTTTCGTTGGTGTCTGTGCCGATTTATGTGTTGCTGGATTATTTGGGGGTGTATTCTTTTGCGTCAGAAGAGCTTGGCGTGGTGGACATCATCAGCAACATTTTGTGGGTGGCAATTTATGTGTTTTGTTGGGTTAAATTTGCAGGCACGCCAGGCAAAAGACTGCTAAAGCTCAAGATTTTGGATGAACAAACAGGCGACCATATCGGTTTGGGTCAAGCACTGCTTCGCTATGTGGGCTATATCATCTCGTCGCTTGTGTTTGCGTTGGGCTTGATTTGGGTGGCGTTTGATGCCAAAAAACAAGGCTGGCACGACAAAATGGCAAAAACGGTGGTGGTCAAAGAGTTAAATTGATGAATGCCAGACAAATGGGCGACGAATTTGAACGATTGGCGTGTGCGCTGCTGACAAAGCATGGCTTGCAGATTGTCCAAACCAACTACCATGTGGCAAAAATTGGCGAAATTGATGTCGTGGCTTGTCAAAATACGCCGCAACATCAGGCGGTCTTGGTGTTTGTGGAAGTCAAAGCGCGCCGCACCAGCCGTTTTGCCACCGCCGCCCAAAGCGTAACCAAAGCCAAACAACGACGCATTGTGCGCGCCGCTGAGCACTTTTTGCAAACGCATGGACAATTTGCTGATTGGGCGTGCCGTTTTGATGTGGTGGCATTTGACATCAACCAAGAGCAGCCCGATGTGCAGTGGATACAAGGCGCGTTTTTGGTTGATGAGTGCATGACCTTTAATCAATCCTAACTAAGGCAATAAGATGAAAACATTGTTATCAATCACAACAAAACTACTGACCGTGGTTTGTGTGGCAAGTGTCATCAATGCTTGCTCAACCATGCCAAATAACAACTACGGCGTCTCGGTGTTCAATCGCACCATTCCTGAGCGCATTGTTGATGAAGGAATTGAGCGCATTGCCCTTAAAAATTTGCCCAATGTGGCAGGGCTTGAAGACATGAACCAACAAAGTTTGCGCGTGGTGATTGACAGTTTTCGCCGCGAAGTGCTATTGACTGGTGAAGTGCCCAGCGAACAAATCAAAAAAGGCATTGCTGAGATGATTGCCAGCATGAAAGACGTGGTCAAGGTACATAATTATTTGACCGTAACGCCTTATGCCAAAGGGCAGAGCCACACCATTCACGAAAATTTCTTAAAGTCCAAAATCAACACCCGCATTGTCGCCAGTCGTGCCGCCAATCCCATGCAATATAAGGTTGTTGTGCGCAGCGATGAAGTGTATGTCTTGGGATATTTAATGCCCACTCAGCGCACGCAAGTGCTCGATGCCATCAAGTTTACCACAGGCATGGAGCGGGTGGTTGTGCTGACGCATTTGGTCAATCGCGACGGTGAAGTGCTCAGCGCTGACGACATCATGACAGACAATGTGCTGTATGCCGAAGACCAAGGCAATGGTTTGGTGTATGGTGGTCAATCCACAGCCGTCATGGCAGCACCGCCAGAGCGCCCCCCACAAAGACCCCGAGAGCTGATTGAACAAAAAGTTGTAAAAATGGAAAATCCGCCCAAAACGGGTTATGTTCAGTTGTACAATGGCACCAGCAAACCATAAAGGCAGACAAAAATCACCAACCAAATCTTGGTTTTGCTATAATATATTACTTTAGATGTGAGAAAATCATGAACGCAGACGACCTAATTGCCCTGTTACGCCCCCATTTTGCCAATGCCGAGATACAAGCGGTCAATCAAGGCAACAAATTTGAAGTGCTGATTGTTGATGATAGCTTTGCAGGCAAGCGTTTGGTGCAGCGTCAGCAGTCGGTCTATGCCATTGTCAATCCTTTTATCCAAAGCGGACAAATGCACGCTTTGACCATTCATGCACTCACGCCCGATGAATATGAAGCAAAAAAACAAGGCTAATCTAAGGATAAGTTTTTATGGACAAATTTAAAATCATTGGCAAAAGTCGCATTGCAGGGGAAGTGGCTATCTCTGGCTCAAAAAATGCCGCTTTGCCACTTTTGGCGGCGATGTTGCTGCCCAATGACGAAACGGTGCTACATAACGTTCCCACCTTAAAAGACACTGACACGCTTATCAGGCTCATCAAAGGCATGGGCGTGGACATCAAAAAAGAAGGCAATACGGTGGTTGCCAACGCCCGCCACGTTGCCAATTATTATGCCCCGTATGAGCTGGTGCGTACCATGCGAGCGTCTATTTTGGTGCTGGGGGCACTGCTTGGTCGCTTTGGCGAAGCTGAAGTGTCTTTGCCGGGGGGCTGCTCTATCGGTTCACGCCCTGTGGACCAACATCTAAAAGCCTTTGAAGCGATGGGGGCGACCATCAGTGTTGAAAACGGCTATGTCAAAGCCCAAGCCCCCGCAGGCGGGCGTTTGATTGGCTGTGATTTTAGTTTTGATATGGTAACGGTGGGGGGCACTGAAAACGTCATCATGGCAGCCACGCTTGCCAAAGGACTTACCCGTTTGGAAAACTGTGCCACCGAACCAGAAGTGGTGGATTTGGCAAATATGCTGGTGGCGATGGGGGCAAAAATTGACGGCATTGGTACGCCGACCATGACCATTGAAGGGGTGGAGCGTTTGTATGGCTGCGAATACAGCGTGATTGCTGACCGCATTGAGACAGGCTCCTATTTGGCAGGGGCACTCATGAGCGAAGGCGATGTCTTGACCAAAAACACATCGGCAGAGTTTTTGCATCCTGTATTAAAGAAATTTGAAGCGATGGGGGCAACCATCACCACAGGCGACGACTGGATAAGAGCGGTGATGAAAGTTCGCCCCAAAGCGGTGGACATTCGCACCCAAGTGCACCCTGGTTTTCCCACCGACATGCAGGCTCAACTGATGGCGGTGTGTTGTCTGGCGGACGGCACCAGCACCATCATTGAAAATATCTTTGAAAACCGCTTTATGCACGTGCCAGAGCTGCAACGCCTTGGGGCAAATATCAAAGTGGACGGACACACCGCCGTGGTGGTGGGTGTGGACAGCTTTACTCCCGCCCCTGTGATGGCGACCGATTTGCGAGCGTCTATGTCACTGGTGATGGCGGCAGCCTGCGCCGAAGGTGAGAGTATCATTGACCGCATTTATCATATTGACCGTGGTTATGATGATGTGGAAAACAAACTTAAAGCCTTGGGCGTCAATATTGAGCGGATTAAGGGTTAAAGCAGAGCCATGACTGTATTAACGTTGGATTTGCCAAACATCAGCGAAGAAGACATTCAAGACTTTGAAAAAACACATCGCATTAGCATTCACGATGTCATGGCTGATTATTTAAAAGAGCTGTTTAAAAAATCAGACATGACACATACCAAGATGGATATTTCTGATATTCAATCTTTGATGGGTAAATATGCCAAGTATGCCAAGAATCCATCACCAAAAACCGATGATGAGATAAATCACATGGTCAGATGTGCATTAAAAGAAAAATGGACAAGCCATGAGAGCGATTGACACCAATATTTTGGTGCGATTTATCATGAATGACACACCAAGCCAAGCCCAAAAAGTCTTTGAGTTATTTTGTCATGCCAGACAACATCAAGAAAAGCTGTTTGTGCCAGCTGTGGTGGTGATGGAGCTAGAATGGGTGTTGTCTTATGTGTATCAACTGCCACGAGATGTCATGCTCCAAGCGATGTTTGAAATACTAAAACTTGATGTTTTATGCATTGAACATCATCAAGCGGTTTTTGATTGCCTAGAAAATGCCACTCAAAATACGTTTGATGTTTCTGATTTATTGATTGGATATATCGCTCGTGCTAATGGTTGCTTAAATACCATCACGTTTGATAAAAAAGCTGGCAAATCACCATTATTTACAGCACTAAAAATAACTTAATAAAATGACAAGCGCCATGAATACCGCCTTTAACGGTCTAACCATCGCTCTATCTAAGGGGCGGATTTTAGATGAGACACTGCCTTTGTTTGCCAAAGCGGACATTGTGCCACTTGAAGACATTAACCGCTCTCGTAAGCTCATTTTTCCCACCACTCATGATGATGTGCGACTACTAATTTTGCGAGCGTCTGATGTGCCAACCTATGTGGAGCATGGGGCGGCGGACATTGGTGTGGCGGGCAAAGATGTCTTGATGGAGTATGACGCTCATGTGTATGAGCTGATTGACCTAAACATCGCCAAATGCCGACTGATGACCGCAGGGGTGGTGGGTAAAACCTTGCCCAACCGCCGTCTGCGTATCGCCACTAAGTATGCCAATGTCGCACGCAGCTATTTTGCGTCTCGGGGCGAGCAGGTAGATGTGATTAAGCTGTATGGCTCTATGGAGCTTGCTCCTTTGGTGGGTCTGGGCGATTTGATTGTGGACGTGGTGGATACAGGCAACACCTTGCGTGCCAATGGGCTTGAACCTTTGGACGAGATTTGCCAAGTGTCATCACGGCTGATTGCCAATCCTGTCAGCTATAAGCGTAAACTTGCCCAGCTGTCGCCGATTTTGGAGATTTTGGAAAAGGCGGTTGCCACTTGGTCATGAAACGCCTATTTTTAACCGCATCTTTTGCTGATGTGGCGGTTGGATTTGATAAATTTTTGCCCGATTGTCGGGGTAAAACGCTCACCTTTATTCCCACCGCTTGTGATGTAGAAACATACACCGAGTTTATGGACGATGACAGACAGGCGTTTATGGAGTTGGGCATGGTGATAGATGAGTTGGATTTGTCAGCGATGGATTTTGACACACTTTGCCAAAAACTCACCAGCAGTGATTGTGTGTTTGTTGGTGGTGGTAACACCTTTTATTTATTGTCCATGCTCAAACACACAGGACTTGATAAACTTATTATACAAGCCATCAATGACGGCAAGCCCTATGTTGGCACATCGGCAGGCAGTATCATCACCGCCTTTGACATTGACTATGTGGCACAGATGGACGACAAACAAAAAGCCCCACTTTTGACAGACACGACAGGCTTGGGTGTGGTGGATTTTTATGTATTGCCCCATTTTGACAATCCGCCCTTTGTAAAAATCGCCCATAAAATTTATGAGCAATACCACACAGAGCTTGCCCTAATGCCAATAAGCAACCATCAAGCGGTCATGGTCATTGATGACGCCATACAACCATGTTCATTTTAGGTTTATTTAAGAGTAGCTTTATGCCAAACATAAAAATTTTAAACAGCCAAGATAAGAATTTTGCCAGCGAGCTGACAAATTTGCTTGCTTTTGAAACGGTAACCGACAGCACGCTGATTGCCACGGTCAATGACATCATTGCCAAAGTGCGAGCTGATGGCGACAAGGCGGTGCTAACCTACACCCAGCAATTTGACAAACACCCAGCTGTCAGCATGGACGAGCTGTTTGTCAGTGCGGGCGCTTTAAAATCCGCCTTTGATGGGCTAAGTGATGAAGTCAAACATGCCTTAGAATACGCCGCCAAACGCATTTTTGCCTTTCATCAGCACCAAAAAGAAGACGGTTTTCACTTTACTGACCATTTGGGCAATATCTTGGGGCAAAAAGTAACGCCCCTTGACCGTGTGGGCATTTATGTACCGGGGGGCTTGGCAAGCTATCCGTCTAGCGTTTTGATGAATGCCATACCTGCCAAAGTCGCTGGCGTGGGACACATCAGCATGGTTGTCCCTGCTCCAAGTGGTGAGTTAAATCCTTTGGTGCTTGCGGCGGCACATCTGGCGGGTGTGGACAGCGTGATTACCATCGGTGGGGCTCAGGCGGTGGCAGCGTTGGCATACGGCACCGACAGCATACCTGCGGTGGATAAAATCACAGGACCGGGTAACAAATACGTCGCTGCTGCCAAACGGGCGGTGTTTGGGCAAGTGGGCATTGACATGATAGCAGGGCCGTCCGAAGTGTTGGTTTATGCCGAAGGTGAAGCGGGCGACAATGCTGATTGGTTGGCGATGGATTTGTTGTCGCAAGCTGAGCATGACACGGTGGCACAGGCGATATTTGTAACCACTTGTCCCAAGCAGTTGCAAGCGGTCAAAGACGCCATTGATAAAGCCTTGGCGGTTTTGCCAAAAGCAGACATTGCCAAACAAGCCCTTGCCAGTCGTGGGGCACTGATTTTGGTCAAAGACCGAGCCGAAGGCATTGCCGTCATCAACCAAGTTGCCCCTGAGCATTTGGAGCTGTCATTGAATAACCCCGAAGAAGTGGAGCAATATGTGCGTCATGCAGGGGCGATTTTTTTGGGGCGGCACACGCCAGAAGCCATCGGCGACTATTGTGCAGGAAGCAACCACGTTTTGCCGACATCAGGCACAGCAAGGTTTAGCTCACCGCTTGGGGTGTATGATTTTAGCAAAAAAACATCGCTCATCTATTGTACATCTGATGGGGCAAGACCTTTGGCAAAAACAGCAGACATTTTGGCAGTGCAAGAAAACTTGGACGCTCATGCGTTGTCTGCCAGATACCGATATGCTAACGTGGTCTTAAAATAACACAATAATAAAACAAACAGTTTTGGAGAGATGATGACTACCAAGCCAGACACTCGCCTGTGGAGTGCCAAAATCCGCAAACTAACGCCCTATGTGGCAGGCGAACAGCCCAAAGCGGACAATCTGTGCAAACTCAACACCAACGAAAACCCTTTTGCGCCAAGCCCAAAAGCCGTCCAAGCCATGCAAGCACTCTTGGGTGAAGACGGTCAGACACTTAGGCTGTATCCTGAGCCTGAATCTGATGAATTGTGTCAAGCGTTGGCGGATTATCATGGGCTTGACCGCTCGCAGGTGTTTGTCGGCAATGGCTCTGATGAAGTGTTGGCGTTTATTTTTGCCTGCTTTTTTGTCAAAGAGCGTCCGCTTTTGACCCCTGATGTGGGTTATAGTTTTTATCCTGTCTATGCTCAAACCTTTGATGTTCCAATGCAAACCATTGCTTTGACGGACAATTTTAGCATAGACACCGATGATTATCGTATGCCTTGTGGGGGGATTATTTTTGCCAATCCTAATGCCCCAACGGGCGTGCTTTTGGGGATTAACAACATTCGCAAACTGGCGGGTGAGCACCCCAATTCGGTGATTGTCGTTGATGAAGCCTATATTGACTATGCTGACGACCCCAAAAAAGCGTCCGCCATCGGTTTGATTGGTGAGTTTGACAATCTGTTGGTGGTGCAGACCTTTTCAAAGTCGCGGGCGTTGGCGGGGTTACGCGTGGGCGTGGCGTTTGGCAATGCCAATTTGATTGCGGCGTTATCCACTTATAAAAACAGCTTTAACAGTTATCCGCTTGACCGTTTGGCGCAACAAGGGGCAACTGCCAGTATTTTAGATGAAGCCTATTTTCAAGAAAAGCGACAAGCGGTCATTGCCTTGCGTAAAGAGCTGGTGTCTAGCCTGTTGGCATTGGGTTTTGATGTGTTGCCATCAAGTGCCAATTTTGTCTTTGCCAAACCCAACCATGCCACGCTGTCCACCCAAGAGATTTTTGAAAAACTGCGTGAACAAGGCGTGATTGTCCGTCATTGGGACAAGCCACGCATTAAGGAGTATTTGCGGATTACGGTGGGTACAGACGAACAAAACGCCAGATTGGTTGATGCGTTAAGTCAAATACTGACCTAGCGGATACGATGGTATTACTTAAAGACAATCGTTTGATTGTCTTTATTTTATTAGGGTAAATGTCTGTATTTTGGTAGAAGTGTTGCCCCAACCTGTCCAGTATTCTTTGACTTTTACGCTATGTCCTTTGATATTTAGAATTTGATAAACAAAAGTTCTGGGCGGAAAATCTTCATTGGTTCTTTGAGTTTCTACAAAAATAACATGGTCATTGTCCAGCCATTGTACTCGCCAGCGTGATTTGTAGTCGCCTGCGGTCATGGCACAGTCAGCTTCATTACGCCAATCAGCAAATTTACCTGATTTGGTAAATTCCCAACCTGCACAAACAGCTCCATCTAGTACCAGTCTTTTACCTTTTAATTGATTGGCAAAATCCGATGCAAAAACGGAAGTGCTTAGCAGGCAGCAGATGACAGCGATGAATTTTTTCATGAGATACTCTTTAATAAGGATTGAATGATTTGGTTTTTGTCTTTTTGTTTTTTGACCACAGCCCACAGCGTTTCAGCTTGTGCATAGCCTTTGGTGAGCATGCCCAGCCACTGTTTGTAGCGACCAATGAGCCCTTGTTGGTTGTCGGTGGTGTCGTTTAAAAAGGCGATTTGATGGGGAATGAGTGTTTGCCAAGATAGGGTGCTATTAGGATTGTCCAAAGTGGCAATCAAATCAGGACGCGTAACCGCTCCACGTCCTAGCATTAGATGGGGCGTGTTTGCTTGGCTCATACAGTCGTGGGCGTGCGTGGCGTTCCAAATTTCGCCATTGGCAATGATGGGCAGACCAAGCGTGGTAAAGGGGGCGATTTTATCCCAATACGCAGGTGGTTTGTAACCTTGGGCTTTGGTGCGAGCGTGAATGGTCAGCCAGTTTGCCCCGCCAGCTTTGACCGCTTGCCCAATCTGGCTCATTTTGTCCGTGTCGTTATAACCTAGGCGGATTTTGGCAGAGACAGGAATATGGCTAGGCACAGCCTGACGAACGGTACTGATAATCTGATAAAGCGTTTCTGGCTCATCAAGCAGTACCGAGCCGCCTTTGTGGTTGTTGACGGTTTTGGCAGGACAACCAAAGTTTAAATCAATGGCTTTTGCCCCAAGATGACACGCCACGACGGCACTTTGAGCCATCGTTTGGGGATTGTTGCCCAGTAGCTGAACATGAATGGGTGTGCCACTGTCTGTTTTGCCATCGCTGTGTAGCTCTGGCACATATTTATAAAACACATGAGCGGGTAGGGGGTAATGGGTAACACGGATAAACTCACTGACCGACCAATCATAAGGTGTGCCTAAATCATGAGCGATTTTTGTTAAAATTCGTCTCATCAGGGGGTCGGTCAAGCCTTCCATCGGAGCAAGCAGGCGAACAGGGCGGGCAAATAGCTGTGAAAAAGGCATGGCAAAATCCTTATGATAATACACAAAATCGCTTTTGTTAAGTGATTTATCTTTTTGCTGGCTTATGGTCATTTAAAACCGTGGGCAAACCCCCATTTAGTTGCGTTGCAGTTGTTTTTAAACTTAATTTTGGAAAAATTCTCATGACAAGCCATACCATCAAGCCCAACGACATTATCCCACCCAAATCCACCCATCAAGCCGCCCACGTTTTGCGTGTGGTGTCCATCAACGTCAATGGACTGCGAGCGTCCGCCAAAAAGGGGTTGTTTGACTGGATAGCCAAAAGCGAAGCGGACGTGATTTGTATGCAAGAGACGCGGCTTACCCACGAGCAGTGGACAGACCAGTTTAAACCTGTGGGCTGGCAGGCTCATTTGTTTGCCGCCAAAAAAGCGGGCTATGCAGGCACGGCTATTTATAGCCGTTTGCCTTTTGCGGTGAGTGATGGGCTAGGCTTTGAGCTGGCGGACAGTCAAGGGCGTTTTACAATGGGGCGGTTTGATTTGAGTGATTGGGGTGTGGACACACCTGTGCATATTGCGTCTTTGTATTTGCCATCAGGTTCATCAGGCGATGACGCCCAAGCTCGTAAAGATTTGTTTTTGGATGAGTATAAAGCCATTTTAAAGCGTTGGCGAGATGAACAAAAATCCATCATCGTTTGCGGTGATTATAATATCGTCCATAAACGTATAGACATCAAAAATTGGTCAGGCAACCAAAAATCGTCAGGCTGTTTGCCCCACGAACGAGCATGGCTTGACCATATTTATGATGAGCTTGGTTATGTGGACAGTTTTCGGGTGGTGCGTCATGACAGCGAGATTTATTCGTGGTGGTCAAATCGTGGTCAGGCTCGTGCCAAAAATGTGGGTTGGCGGATTGATTATCAAGCCTGCTCGCCCGATTGGCGTGAACGCACCGTTGGAGCGTGGGTGTATAAAGATGAGTGGTTTAGCGACCATGCGCCTGTGGTGATTGATTATCTTATCAAATAAATCCAAGTGATATTTTTTTAATATACCAATCAATGGCAATAATATAACTTAATTATTGCCATTTATTTGTTTGCTTGTAAATAAATTTTTTATTTTTTGCTATAAATTAAATAATGAAAAAATTATATTATTTTTTTATTATTTATTGTGATTATTTGAGTTAATTTTTGTATATGTTTATTATTGAGACAATGTTTTGGATGGTTATTTTTACTTTTATCAGCCAAAAAATAATCAACATAACTGATGATTTTTCTTTGAGTGATTTGTTTTTTTAATTAAAAAAGATGAAAAAATAACCAAATACACTTGGTTGTCAATAAAATGCTTAAAACTTAAGCAGTTATAATTGTCTAAAATTTATTCATAATGCTTAAATTGTGGGTTGCTGTCGGCAATCAATGATTGGCAAAGAATTAACTTATCAACAAAATCACACCGCCCATACATTAAAATTGTGTCATTGGTTTATTATTTTAATTTTTTAGTGGCGTAAATGAATTAAATGTTTTATCATAAAAGAGACAATCTTTAAATTTTGACTTTTGTGGCGCAAACTTCCCACAGAAGCTGGTTAATTACAAGGGTATGCTATGCAACAGATTACTATCAAAGTTAACAACGCCACTCAAACCATCGGTGAGACGAAAGTTGTTACTAAAAGCGGACAACCCGCAATTATCAAAGCCAGCAAAAATGTAAACTACGAACTGATTAAGGACGCGACAGGCGTTGCTCCTGACCATATCATTACCAAGCGTATTGGCAAGGACTTGCATGTCTCTATTGAAAAAGAAGGTCAAGAGTCTGACCTAATTATTGAAGATTTTTATAAATATGACAACTCAGCGTTGATTGGTCAAGCTGAAGATGGTCGTTACTATTACTATATTCCAGACACAGGAGAAGTGGCAGACTACGTAACCCAGCTCAAAGCAGGAGATGTAGAAGGTCAAGCGCTGGGTGGGCGCGACTATCCAGCACCGTGGTGGATTGATATGGGTGCGGGTGCCATCAGTGCTGGTGGCTTTGGTGTGCCATGGTTGGTTGGCTTGGCAGGTGTGGTAGGCGCAGGTGTTGCCATCGCCAAAAACCGTAGCGACAAAGATGACGCGCCAACACCACCTACAGCACCAACTCCTGTGGTCAATATCAGCATTGAAAGCGTTGCTGATGATGACATTGTGCAGCACACTGAACAAGGCACCCAAGTGCCTGTTGTGGGCAAGGTAACTGGCGATTTTAGCGAAGGCAACCCTGTGGTGGTCAAGATTAACGGTCAAGACTACAATACCACCGTTGATGCTCAAGGCAATTTTAGCGTCTTGGTACCTGCCAATGAGCTGGTGGCTGACCCAGACCACATCATTGAAGCGACCATCAATGCCACATCACCTAAGGGCAATGCTAGTGCAACCGATGAGCATAACTTTACTGTGGAAGCAGCGTCGCAGCCCGTCCCAGTGGTGAACATCAACATTGACAGCATTGCCACCGATGACATTGTTCAAAACAGCGAAAAAGGCACAAACGTACCCGTGGTCGGTAAAGTAACTGGCGACTTCACTGCTGGCGATGAAGTAACTGTCCACATTAACGGTAAGATTTACAAAACACCTGTCAACGACCAAGGCAATTTTAGCGTCTTGGTACCTGCCAATGAGCTGGTGGCTGACCCAGACCACATCATTGAAGCGACCATCAATGCCACATCACCTAAGGGCAATGCTAGTGCCAGTGGTAGTCGCGGTTTTAGTGTTGAAACTGTTGTCAACCAAGCCCCAACGGTTAAAGTTGCGGTAACGATTGTACCCAAACAAGGTGAAGCTGATGAAGGGCAACAAGTGGCCACCAGCCAAGGCAACGACCCAGAAGGCGAAAAGCTGACTTATGGTCTCATTCCAAACAGTGACCCAGAAGGTTTTTATGCCATCAATCCCAATACAGGTGTTGTGAGCTTAACCAAAAAAGGTGCTGACCACGTCAATGCAGGCAACGATTTGCCCCCAGTGCAGGTAATTGTCAGCGACCCACATGGTGCTACTGGTTCAGACAAAAATAACGTGCCGACCACCATTGATGTCAATGCCCCACAAACGGCGCCAACGGTGAGCATTGTGCTCGATGCCAACCCTGACGACG
>JAUMYZ010000002.1:0-202867 GCA_030528385.1 Moraxella sp. | reverse complement strand
TTGCCAACAGCGCCGGCAGCCTACAAGGCAACACCGACAGCGCCGTTATTGACACCTTGGCGCCAACCATCAGCGAGCTGGTGGTCAGCCCAGACGGCAGCCAAATCAGCGGCCGCACTGAGCCAGCTGCCAAAGTAACCATCACCTTCCCTGACGGTCAACAAGTGGTGGTGGACGCCGACGACCAAGGCAACTTTGCCTTGACCCCAACCACGCCGTTGCAAGCTGGCGACAGCATCAGCGCCGTGGCCACCGATGCGGCGGGCAACCCATCGGCGCCAGTGTCAGCACAACCCAGCGCCCAAGCCCCACAAACGGCGCCAACGGTGAGCATTGTGCTCGATGCCAACCCTGACGACGGTCTGATTAACCAAGCTGAAAAAGGCAATGCCACCACCACCGACTTGCGCGTGGAGATTCCTGCCGACGCCAAAGACGGCGACGTCATCAGCGTCAGCGACCAACACGGTCAAACACTGGGCAGCTTTATTGTCGGTCAAAACGGCGTAACGGCAGGCTCACAACAAACCATCAGCGATGTGCCATTGCCTGCTGAAGGCGAGCGCTTGAGCGTGACTGCCAGCATTGCCAACAGCGCCGGCAGCCTACAAGGCAACACCGACAGCGCCGTTATTGACACGGTTGCAGGCGATGGCAATGTCATCACCATCACCAAAATCTCAGAGGATACTGGTGCTAATACGAGCGACTTTAAAACCAAAGACACCACTTTGGTCATTACAGGTGAGCTGACTAAAGTCTTAGAAGCTGGTGAAAAAGTTCAAATCAGCCTAGATGATGGTCAGACTTATCAAGACGCTCAAGTCAGTGACACAACTTGGACATTGGACAACACTGGCACAGTGTTGCCACAAGGCTTGTACAAAGCGGTGGCTCGCATTGTTGATGAGCACGGCAACGTGTCTGACAGCATTGCCAGACAAGACATCATCATTGATACCACACCACCAGAGGCTGATGCTTCAACCGTCATCATTGAAACCGTTGCAAGCGATGACAAACTTTCTGCCGACGAAGCAGCAAGCGACCAAGTGCCTATCACAGGTAAGGTACTAGGTAAGTTCCATACTGGTGATGTCATCACTGTTTATGTCAATGATGTGGAATATCATACCACTTTGAATAATCAGGGCGAATTTACCGTTTTTGTTAAGGGCAGCGACCTAAAAGACGATATTGACAGCACCATCACCGCAAGCATCACCATCAAAGACACGGTGGACAACACCAGAGTGATTACCAGTGCGCCAAAAACTTATGAGGTTATTACCAATACAGCGCCTGAAGTCATTTCGGTCAATCCGCAGGTGGCGGTCTCTGAAGAGGGTTTGCCAAAAGGTATTGCTGACACCAGAGGTACGACAGACACCACCAACGCCACTTCGGCAACAGGTCAATTGACCTTTAAAGATGTGGACAGCAGTCAACTGACCGTATCTTTGGAAGGTTTGACCGGTGTTCAGACCCTTGGTGGCGATACAGTTACTTGGGTGTGGAATGCTTCTGAAAACGCATTGGTGGGCAGCGCTGGTGGCGAGACAGTGATGAAAGTGAGCGTCAGTCAGCCTACAGCGACCAATGACAATCAGTTTGTCTCTAACTATGAAGTTGTGCTACATAAGCCAGTTTTGCACCCTGAGAATTCTATTGAAGATGTGCTAAATCTTAAATTTACTGTCAAAGTTTCTGACGGCACTTATGACGCGAGCACCACACTGACGGTGGCGGTTGAAGACGACATGCCAACCATCGCCAACAACGCTCAAGTGGACATCTCGCTACAAAAAGTGCCTGTGCAAACCAACTTGCTGGTTGGACTTGATTTGTCCAACAGCATGACGACGGTTGAAGGCGGTCGTGTGCGTCTTGATGCGGTCAAAGAAGCGCTTAACGAAGTGGTGAATAAGTATGACACCGAAGAAAATGACGTGAAGGTTCAGCTTGTTACTTTTGGCACAACAGCAACCATTCGGGGCAACGAGTGGATGACGGTTGCCCAAGCCAAAGCGCTCATTGATGGTTTACAAGCAACAGAGGGTCGTACCAATTACGAAGACGCGTTGGCGAAGATGATGACCGCCTTTGACCACCCTGGTAAGTTTACTGGCAAAAACGTCCAAAATGTCTCGGTGTTCTTGACCGATGGCGAGCCAACAGATGCGATGGGCACTGACAGCACATTGACAGGTGAGCCAAACCGCACAGAAGTGGCATTAAGCGCCGCCGAAGAAAAAATCTGGACAGACTGGCTCAAGGCCAATAAGATTGATTCTTATGCCTATGTGGTTGGTGAAGACTCGTCGGCCAACGTTGGTGCGGCCATCAACCCAATCGCTTATGATGGTGTGTTGGTGCGCGATACCGATGGTGTTGTCAGCAATGAGACTGGTAAGTTGGCAGAAACCATGACCAACCATCTGGGCATCAGGGCAGGCAGTGCCACAGGCGATGGCACGGTGTTCATTGATGAAAGCGTGATTGCAGGTCAATTACAAGCAGGCTTTGGCGCCGATGGCGGTTATGTCAGTCAAGTGGTGATTGGTGGAGCAACTTATACTTATGATAAGGCAACCGACACCATCACTTCACCAACAGGCAGTGTGGCTGGTCATCAGTTGGTGATTGACACCCCACAAGGTGGCAAGCTGTCCATCAACTTGCATACCGCCAAGTACGTTTATGCGTCGGCCACCGACAAGAATGTTTACCAAGAGTCAATGACTTATACCGTCAAAGACAATGATGGTGATGGTGCTGAATCTTCACAAACGTGGAACGTCAGCGTCAAAGAGATTGATGGCACATTGCGTGGCACAGCAACCACCGAAGCCATTGATGTCGGCTTGTTGGGTCTAAACGGCGA
The DNA here is from genome assembly GCA_030528385.1 of Moraxella sp. GTDB lineage: Bacteria > Pseudomonadota > Gammaproteobacteria > Pseudomonadales > Moraxellaceae > Moraxella. Next base: position 199,983 of record JAUMYZ010000002.1, on the reverse strand, counting down.
GTACTATGGTTACAATGACATCGCTAAAGACGACACCTATCGCAAGCACGCAGATGACACCACCTTTGGCAATCTTGATAGAATTGCAGACCTAGAAGGCATCATCAATGGTCGTAACGGCTCTGACATCGTTGGTACCAACAAAGCTGCCAAAGCAGGCACGCCCGATGCGCGCTTTAGCGCCACATTGGTGAACTACGATGGTGTAATAAACAGCATGGGCACCAACATCAATGTTGAACCAGGTGGTGATACCAGCGTGCTCAATCAGGAAAACAGCTCGTTCTACAAGTTCCTGTCCTTTAATGGTAATACCGACAACGGATCTATTACCAGCGAAGCGGGCATTGGTAAAACCACCGACGCTGCCATTCGTGTAACAGGTAATATTTACCTTGACCCAGGCAAGTACGACTTCCAAGTAACTTCTGATGACGGTTTCCGTCTGATGATAGATGGCAAGTCTTTGATTGAGTTTGATGGCATTACCCCAAGACAAACCACCACCAAAGAAGGCGTGGTGGTTGAAGGTGGCTTGGTGCCTGTTGAGCTGCTGTACTGGGAGCAAGGCAGCCATGGCGTGCTAAACTTTGAATACAGAAAAACAGGCACCACAGAGTGGCAGACACTGGATTTGACTGATTCCTTGCTGCTCAAGCCAGAAAGCAATCTTGAACTTAACGTGCTACAAGACGCTGTCAAAGAAGGCGGTCAATGGCTGGTACGTACAGGTTCACGGTTAGATGGCAGTGAAGGCACTGATACGATTGTTGGCTCGGCTGGTCGCGACCTTATCTTTGGTGATGGTGGCAATGACCAGATGACAGGCGGCACAGGTGCAGACACTTTCGTGCTTAGCACCAAGTCAGGCAATGGCAACGATGTGATTACCGACTTTACGGTGGGCAGTGATAAAATTGCTTTGTCGGCAGTGTTTAACTTGGCAGACATTGATGTCAATGCACCAAACTGGCTCAACCAAAACAGCGTTAACAACCTAAGCTGGGACGATGGTAGCAAGACCTTGTCATACCAAACTGAGGACGGTGAGCAAAACAGCGTAACCTTCCAAGGCGTAACCAAGAGCTATGCCGATGCCGATGCCTTCTTGGCAGAAAACCTAGCCACTGGTGATGTGTATGTGATGGCAGGGGCGGGCAACAGCCTAAGTCTGAGTCAGCTCACCGATTATGAGGTGGTTGATTTGACAGGTACAGGCAACAATACCCTAACCGATGTTACCCTAAGCAATCTCATCAACAACAGCAACTCTGGCTTGTACATCAAGGGCGGCGCTGGTGATGTGGTCAATCTGGGCAACCAAGCGACCACCACCGACTTGACAGACAACCATAACGGTCAGTCTGGCACGTGGGAGAAAGGCGTTGCGTCTGTTGTGGAAGACGGTGTAACCTATGATGTGTGGCACAACACAATTGATGCAGAGCAAAAAGTCTTTATCCAACAAGGCATTACGGTTCTGTAACGCTCACGCATCAAAAACGCTCTCTTCGGAGAGCGTTTTTTATGGCTGTTTGTGGGCATGCGGCAAAATAATTTACAATTCTTGGCATAAAACATGCAGTTTTAGAGATGATTGAAGCACAAAAAGCAAATCGTGGTAGCGACCACAAAATGGTGTCCCAAAGCCCAAATACATAGGACGAACGCTACAGCAATTTGGACAAAAGTTTGTTATGATAGATAGGGCAATCTTGACTGGCTAAGTGGTTGAGTTTGTTATTTATTTGGCGAAGCAAGAGAATCAGTAAGGCTTGATGGGTGAATGTGTTTGCAATGAAATTATCTAAACTTTGGCTGGGCATCATGATGATTATGGCATCCATGAGTGTGTGCGCCAAAGTCAACCCTTTGGACATTGATGGCTTGATATTAAGAGCCACAAACACCCATCCTTTGGTGAACGCCGCACGCGCCGATGAATTGGCCGCCCAAGAAGGGGTGCGTGCTGCCAAGCTGAGTTTGTGGGCAACTCCCAGCATTGGTGCAGGTCATGACAGCAAAGATGGCTTGGTCAGTACCGTTACGCTAAGACAACCTGTATGGACTGGGGGACGACTGACTGCCAACATCAACCAAAGCATTTATGACGAAAAAGCGGCAACTGCGTATATTTTTGACCAACAAAACACCGTCGCCAAAAACACCATTGACATTTGGCGAAGCTATATTTATGCCATCGCTTTACAAGAGTTGTACACCGCCAATTTACAGCGTTTGCGTGAATTTGAAGCCATGATGCAGCGACGCGTGGATCAAGGCGTCTCAGCGCGTATTGAATTGGATTTGGTCAAAAACCGCATTTTGCAAGACTATAATGCTTATCAAGGAGCTTTGGAGCAAGAGCGCGTTGCAGGCGCAAGATTGGCGCAACTGGTGGGTGAAAATTTGGGCTCAAAAGAGTACAGCATTACCATGAAAATGCTTACCGATTATGCCAAAGCCCAATCAACAAATTTTGAGCAGCTGGTGTTTAACAGTTCAGGTGCCAGCCACCCTAGCGTGGTGCGTCAGCATTATCAAGTAGAAGCCGCCAAGCAGCAAGCCAAATCACAAAATGCCAGTCGCTATCCCAATGTCTATGTCCAATATCAGCACACTTTTCAGCTGGAAAATAAAAGCAATAAGGGTGAGTTTTCTGCTGGACTAAGCTATGACCCCGGTGCAGGCTTTTCAAATATGGCGCTGGCTCGTGCATCGCAGGCGCGCGCCCAAAGTCTTATCCAAAGCCAAGAAGCCGCCAGACGCAATGTGATGGAGAGTTTACAAACCCAGTATCAAGAGTTTGTCTCTGCCAAAGACAAAGAACGCTCACTGTTGTCTGCCATTGATGGCGCGCAGATTGTGGTGGATTCTTATGGTCGTCAGTTTATTGCGGGGCGCAAATCGTGGCTAGAAGTGTTAAACGCGGTGCGTGAATTGTCAGATTATCAAAGACAGCTGCTGGAAGTCCAAAGCCAGATGGTGGCAAGTTTTTATAAGTTACAAGTGGATTTTGGGGCGATGCCGTGGCAAAAGGGGCACAAAGTTTTGTTGGAGCCTGTTAGCGAGTTTCGCCCTTATCACCATTTTGTGGATTGGTTGCACACCAGCAAAGGCAAATTTATCACCAGCAAACCCACCAATCACGACTTGACCACTCCGCCAGAAGAGATACAAGAGTGGACACTGGATGAGACGGCATTTGCCCAAGACGAAAGCGCCATACAAAGCGACATCGTTGATGGTGAAGGGGTGCAAGTTGATTTGGATGCAAGCAACACGCCAACCAAACCTGCCCATGCGCTGACAGAAAGTAGTACAATGGGTGATGTCAGTCATCGCAAAGAACATTAAGGGAGTTGTATGTCTACACAAACGACCCGTGTTACCATCAAACACAATTTAAATGAACTGGGATTTGCTGTGGCCACGCTGCTAAAAGAACAAGGCGTGCCAGTGGACTCTAATCGCTTGCATTCGGCGGTTGATGGCATTGTGGGCATTGATGAGCCCGAAGGGCAACTGTTGGTGTTGTTACAAATTTTGGGAATCACCGATTTGCCATTCATCTTAAGCGAGCCTGATGGTGCTTATATGCCGCTGCTGGCACATCACAAGGAGTTGGGATTTGGGCGCGTGGTGCAACAAGTGCAGTCGGGGCTGTGGACGTTCCAACAAGAAAAACAGCAGTTTACGTGTCGCACGTCAGACTTGGATTTTGTGGCAAAAATTGCTTTGACCGATGAGCATATTGCCCAAAAAAACATCACCTTTGCACAGCTCTTGCGCCAAAATTTGAGCGAATACAAATGGGTGGTGGTAGAAGCGGTCATTGCGTCATTCATCATCAATATGTTGGCGCTTGCCATCTCGCTGTTTTCTATGCAGGTGTATGACCGCGTGATTCCCACCAGCAGCAAATATACGCTGATTATTTTGTCGTCAGGGGTGGCGCTGATTATTTTGTTTGAAGCGGGCATGAAGTTTGCGCGCTCGGCGGTGATGGACAAATTGGTGGTGGGCATTGACCAAGGGTTGTCGCGCAAGATTTTTGAACGCTTGCTTAGGGTGCGTATTGACCAAATGCCAAATTCGGTGGGCAGTTTGGTGGCACAGCTGCGCGGTTATGAGCAGGTGCGCAGTTTTTTTACCGCTAGCAGTTTGTTTACCATCGTTGATGTGCCGATGAGTTTGTTGTTTATTGCTTTGATTGCCATCATCGGTTCGCCTTGGGTGGCGCTTGTGCCAGTCGTTGCTGCAATCATCGGTGTGCTGCTGGGTCTAAAAAGCCGCAAAAAAATGGACAGCATTGCCAAAGAAGGTGCGTCAGCGTCTTATCTGAAGACGGGCATTTTGGTAGAAACTGTAGAAGGCATGGAGACCATCAAGGCGGGTGCGGGCAACTGGAAGTTTTTGTCGCGTTGGCTTGCGGTGATGGACGCCACCACCAAAAACGACCTAAAAATGCGCCACACCAACGACAATCTTAACTACAGCGTGCAAATGTTACAGCAAGTCAGTTATATCGGTATCGTGATTATTGGGGCATTTATTGTGATGTCGCAAGAGATGACAACAGGGGGCTTGATTGCTTGCACTATATTGGGTGGACGGGTGTTGGCGCCGATTATGAATTTGCCCAATTTGTTGGTGCAACACTCGCACGCCAATGCCGCTCAGATGAATATTGAACGTCTGTTTAGCCTTGCCCAAGACAACGACAACGTCAGCCACCCATTGTCGCCCAGCAAAATTTATGGCAATTATCAATGCCAAAGATTGACATTTCGTTATTCAGACAATGACCGTTTGGCGCTGCAAATTCCCAATTTGGTCATCAATGCAGGTGAGCGTATTGCCATTTTGGGCTCTATCGGTTCTGGCAAATCCACCTTGCTTAAATTGTTGTCAGGACTTTATAAGTCCACCGAAGGCAATATTTTGCTTGACAGTTTGGACATCAACCACATCAGCCGTGAATCCTTGAGCCACCAAATTGGCTATCTGCAACAAGACCATCGCTTGTTTCAAGGCACTTTAAGAGAAAACTTATTGATTGGCATGCCCATGCCCAGCGACGATGTGCTCAACAAAGCGCTCCATCGCACGGGACTGATTCGTTTGGTGTCGGGACACTCTAGTGGGCTGGATTTACAAATCAGCGAAGGTGGTAAAGGCTTGTCTGGTGGTCAAAAACAGCTGGTGGCATTTACTCGTTTGGTGCTCACTCAGCCGTCGGTGTGGTTGCTTGATGAACCAACCGCTTCTATGGATAATATGCAAGCTCAGCAGTGTCTTAAAGTGCTTGCCGAAGAGCTAAGAGACCCTACCAAAACCTTGGTGGTTGCCACCCACAAGATGGAGTTGTTGGCGCTGGTCAATCGGGTCATCATTATGGCAAATGGTCAAATTGTCATGGACGGACCCAAGCAAGCGGTGCTGGATCAATTGCTCAAAAACGAAAAAGAAGCCGCCGAGCGCCAAAAACTGGCAGGCAGACAAGCTGCATTGCAAGTTGAGCGGGCTCAAACTGACTAAGCGTTGGACTTTTGTATGAATGAATATAACTACCGACCCACCAAGCCTGTTAGCAGAAAGTTTAGCCTGATTATTTGGGCAACTTTGCTGATGATTGTGATTTTGGTTGTTTGGGCAAGTTTTGCCAAAATTGACCAAGTAACGCGTGCCAGTGCCACAGTGATTGCCAGCGCCAGAACCCAAGAGATTCAAGCGGTTGATGAAGGCGTGTTGTCAGAGCTACTTGTCAAAGAAGGCGATGAAGTTAAAAAGGGCGATTTGTTGGCGGTATTGGAAGAAGAGCGTGCCAAAGCGGCGCTGGGCAATTCCCAAAGTAAAGTGGCGGCATTGCAAGCAAGGGTTTCGCGACTGGAAGCGGAGATTTTTGATAAGCCCCTAAAATTCCCCGAGCAAGTCCAAAAATACCCTGAGTATATCCAAAACCAAACTGAGCTGTATAATCGTCGCCGTATGGCCATTGAGCAAGATGTGTTGTCGCTGGAGAGTATGTTAAAGCTTGCCAAACAAGAACTGTCGCTCAATGAGCCCTTGCTGAAATATGGCGACGTGAGCCAAGCCGATGTGATTAAATTAAAAAGACAAGTGGCGGACATTGAAGCGCAAATCACCAACAAGCGCAACAAATACTTTGAAGAAGCCCAAACCGAACTGACCAAAGCCCAAGAAGAATTGCAAGCCGAGCAAGAACAGCTGCGCGACCGCGTGCAGGTGTTGGAAGAAAAACGCTTGTTTGCGCCCACCGATGGCAAAGTCAACAACATTGAAGTAACCACCATTGGTGGTGTGGTCAAGCCAGGTGAAACCATCATGCAGCTGCTGCCCACCAGCAGTGATTTGGTGGTGGAAGCCAAAGTCAAACCCATGGACATCGCTTATGTCAAAGAAGGTCAAAAAGCCAGCGTTAAATTGGACGCTTATGACTTTTCTATTTTTGGGGCGATGGACGGCGAAGTGATTTATATCAGCCCTGACACTTTGATGGAAAAAACCGCCCAAGGGGAAGAGCCGTATTATCGGGTACAAATCCGCATCGCAGGCGCGCAGTATGCCAACCGTTCCAAAGACATCGTCATCAAACCAGGCATGACCGCCAGTGTGGACATCAAGGCAATGGAGCGCACAGTTTTGTCGTATTTGACCAAACCGATCACCAAAACCTTGTCTGAAGGCTTGGGTGAGCGCTGATTTGACGGAGTGCACAAATATCTAAATGGTGGTTGGTTGGCTTGATGCTAAGCGGTGCTTTTCTTGGGGCAATCATGATGAATGTCTGCCAAAGCAGCTTATCAGCGCCAACCACATCGGCAAATTTTATTGTGTACAAAATGGCACAGATGGCGTGGCGGTGGTCAGTGTGGGCGAGTGCTATGGCATGCTAAACGCCAAAGTCAATGGCTGTTGTCTTTGGAATATGAGCACGTCTTTGGCGACTTTGAACAAGGATTGACGCAGGTTAAAAAGGGCGGTCTATAAGGTTATGCCAGCTTGGTGGGTGAGTTGGTGATTTGACTAAAATATACTGACGCGTGGAATTTTTGTCATACGGGACTGGGGATTTTATGAATTTAAACGGCAATTGATTTACAAAGCCAATCAATGGGGCAAACAGGTCAGAGAACTGAATAGATTTTATCCCAGCTCAAAAACTTGTCATTGTTGTCATCACAAAGTAGATGAATTGCCATTAAGTATAAGAAACCAGACTTGTCCAAATTGTCAAACCAATCATGACAGAGACATTAACGCCAGTCTAGATATTTTGGCAAACGCCAATAAAGTTTTAACCACAACTTAAAAGGTTGGGCGGTGAGTTCCACCGTGTCAGTCTGTGGAGATATTAATACCAAGAACATTGTCCGTTTTTGGGCGGAGCGTGTTACAGTGTTTTGACCAGTACCTTAGAGTTGCGCCCGTTGTGGTATTTGGCAAGGCGAGCAGGGGGCAAACTGTTGGGGCTGGTTTGGCTAAAGCCTTGTTCAATAAACCAATGGGCAGTGCGCGTGGTCAGCGCAAACAGATGGGTCTTGCCATGTGTTTTGGCGGTTTTTTCAATAAAGCGCAACAGCTCCACACCACGACTGCCGCGACGATATTCAGGAGCGATGGCAATGCTGGCAATCTCAGCACTGTCTTTGTCAAGCAAGTACAAAGCGGCACAACCCAAAATCTTGCCATCGCGCTCTATGACATAAAAACAATCAATGTTTTCTTCTAGGTGCTGGCGGCTGCGCGCGATGAGCACGCCCGCTTGTTGCAAGGGCTCGGTCAGCTCAACAATCCCCATGATGTCAAAAATGTTGGCGCGGCGAATCACTTCATAGGGGTTTTGGCTTATCATCGTGCCAGCGCCATCGGTGGTAAACAGTTCTTCTAAAATTGCACCGTCCTTGTGATAATTTAGCAGGTGAATGCGACCAACCCCGTGTTCACAAGCGCTTAGGGCGTGGATAAGTTGTGGGGGGTGGGCACTGTCTTTTAGGTGCGCTTTGGCTTGGTTGGCGGTCATCTCACGCACCAACACCCCATCATGACAGATGCCATCGCTGTCGCCAAACAAAATAAGTTTGTCTGCTTGTAAGGCGATGGCGGTGTGGGTGGCAACGTCCAGCGCTTCTAAATTAAACAGCTCTGCGGTCGCCGAAAATCCCAATGAGCTGATGATGACCAAATGTTGGCGGTCAAGATTGTGCCTGATGGCGTCGGTGTCCACGCGGCGCACTTCGCCTGTGAATTCATAATCCACCCCTTCGTGTATGCCAAGGGGTTTGGCATTGATGAAATTGCCGCTGATGGTGTGGATTTTGCTGCTGGCACTGAGACCTTGGCAAAATTGACTTTCAAGCATAAGACGCGTGGTTGAGATGGTGCTAAGCACAAGGGGCAGCATGGCGGACGATGTGATGCGGATATTGCGATGAAAGCGGCTGTTGATGGCTGCTTGTTTGAGCGCGACATCAATTTGTGGTCTGGCGCCATGCACAAGCACCAAACGAATGCCCAAACTGTGCAATAGGGCAATGTCGTGCACCAAAGTGGTAAAATTGGCGCAGCTGATGGCTTCGCCACTGAGCATGATGACAAAGGTTTTGTTCCGATGGCTGTTGATGTAACCAGAAGAATGGCGAAACCAGTGCAGGGGATTTGAGTTTATCACTTACAAGAACCCTAAAGCAAATAGCAAAAGCGTGTTTAAAACATCAATGTCAAAAACACAAAAAAATAGGCAAAAACATTGTACTATAAAACCACAGATTTTAGCAGACGCAGTATGTATTTTAACCATAAATAAACGCATGCTTAACCAATGACTTATATTTTCGTGTTATCATGGGCTTTTGCTTGAAAGTTTAAGGAAAACCATGCGTTTTGTCGTTTTATCAGCGCTGTTGAGTGTGTCGGTATCGGCATATGCGGTGCTGCCAACAGTAACAGGCACCAACAATGAAGTGCGTTATGTGGCAGCGCCCATCACCAACAAAGCCATGCCTACCACCAACAAAGTCGTTGCCAACCCGTCTTTGCTTCAAAACACGCTGACCAAACAAGCCACAAATGCGCTGGCGCCTGTGGTGAATGTCTTTGTGGTCAAAACGGACGCGTCAGGTGCAGAGACCTTGGTGCCTGTCAATGCTGGTGTGGCGGTTAAATCGGGTGATGTTTTGGAGTATCAAGGCTTGTTTACCAACCAAAGCCATGACCGCGTGCGCAAAGCAGAAGTAACCTTAAGTATTGGACAGGGGCTGGAGTTGGTCGGTGGTGTGTCGCCTCAGTTTGCTCATGCAACCATTGATGGCAGCCGTTTTGTGCGCATGCCCATTCGCGCCAATGTCAATGGACAAATTCAAGAACTGCCACTGTCTAGGTACAAAGCCTTGCGTTGGACGATTGAAGAAGTTGGTATTGGTGCAACAGCGGTTGTCAAGTATCGCGCCAAACTCAAATAAAAACCGCTTTAGCAATCTTTTTTAGCCCATCTGTGGGCTTTTTTGCCTTAAAAAGCCATAAACAAACTGTTTATGGCAATGCATTGGTCAAAGCGCCTGCGATAACAACCTAAAAGCTAAAATGTACCCCGACGTTCCATGTGTTTACATCACGAGCCAGCTGGCTATAACTGGCTTCTATGCCAAAATTGCCTTGGGCAAACCCCATGCCAATGCCGCCCGCCAAACTGGTTTTGTCTTGTGTGCTTGATTTGTTGGTGGTGTTGTCTTCTACTTTGGTTTTGGCGACCCCCAACTTGCCTTTGGCATAAAAGGGCGTGTTATTTAGATGATAGCGATAGGTGCCATAGGTGCCGTAGGTTTTGGCTTTGTATTGGTGGTCAAGACCATTGGCATGGTATTTTTTGTCGTCTGAGCTTAGGTACTCTGCTTCTAGCCCAAGATTGCGGTCAAAATGATAGCCTGCATACACCCCATAGGCAGCGGCATTTTTGGGTTTGTCGGCATCAAGCTGTCCAGCTTTTGCGCCCACATAGACCTGTCCGATGGCGGGGTCGCCATAGCTGATGGCGGCATGGGCATTGATGGCAAACACGGCACTTGCAACAAGAAGTAAACTTTGGTGTGCTATTTTCATAACGGTTCCTTATTTGGTATGCGCCAAAAAACAGGATGTTTATGGGCGCGGTCAAGACAGCTCCAGTGTTTGTTGGAGTGCTGTTTAAGCTGTGCAAGAATTGGTACCACTTTTGATAAAGTGGCAAGATAACAACATTTTTTTACAAACACAAAAGCCAAAGGAGATTTGCCAGTGCTGTGCGTAAAAAGTGCAGCATTGTGCCTTGATTTTTGTCCCAGTTTCTTGGTCTTGCCGCTGCGCTTTGTCAAAGTGTGTTACAATGATGGTCTGTTTGGGGCAAATATTGACCAAGTGAGACAAACATGCAAGCAACTTTGTTGATTTTTGATTTGGATGGCACACTCATTGACAGTGTGCCTGATTTGTCGGTGGCAACCAATGAAATGCTCGTCCAACTGGGGGCAAGCCCAGCTGATGCGACCGATGTGCGCACTTGGGTGGGCAATGGTTCGCGCAAACTGGTGGAGCGGGCACTGTTATGGGCAAAGCTGCCGACTGAGACGTCAGCGCTAGAGCAGGCACATCGGCTGTTTTTGAGTGCTTATCAGCGACACATAAACACCCACCAAACGACCGAATACCAAGGCGTAACGGCAGGGCTTCATAAACTGCGACAAGCTGGTTTTATGCTGGCAATTGCCACCAACAAGCCTATGGCTTTTGTGCCAGAGATTTTGGCAAAATTGGGCTGGACGGACAGCTTTGTCATGGTGCTAGGTGGTGATAGTTTGTCCGCCAAAAAGCCCGACCCCTTGCCACTGCTGCATATTTGTCAAGAGCTGGGTGTGCTGCCCAGTCAAGCACTGATGATTGGCGACTCAAAAAACGACATACAAGCGGGCAAAAGTGCAGGCATGACCACATTGGCACTAAGTTATGGTTATAATTATGGTCAACCAATCAGCCAAAGTGAGCCTGATATGGTGTTTGATGAGTTTGCTGCGTTGGTGTCGTTTGTGTTGCAACGGTATCGCCAAACAGCTTAGCGATAGCTTAGGGCTTCGGCAAGCTGTGCTGTGCCAATGTGTTCAAGAGCTGCCAAATCGCTGATGGTGCGTGCCACGCGCAAAACGCGGTGATAACTGCGCGCCGATAGATTTAGGCGGGCTTGGGCATTGGCAAGCAGCGATTTTCCTTGGTCGTCCAAGCGCGCCAAGCGTTCAAGCTCGTTGGGCGACAAGGCGCTGTTGGCCTTGTTTTGTCTGCGTTGTTGAAGCTCTCTGGCTTTGATGACGCGTTGTTTGATGGTGTGTGAACTCTCGCCAGTGGGCGCGTTTTGTAAGTCTTCTATGGGTAAGGCGGGCACATGAATGTGCAAATCAATGCGGTCAAGTAGCGGCCCTGAGAGTTTGCTTTGGTAGCGTTTGATGTGTTCAGGTTTGCATGTGCAGCGCCCCGATTTGTCGCCATGATAGCCACAAGGGCATGGATTCATCGCTGCCACCAATTGAAAGTTGGCAGGAAATGCCACTTGGCTGTTGGCGCGACTGATGATGATTTCTTTGGCTTCAATGGGTTGGCGCAGCACTTCTAGCACTTTGCGGTCAAATTCGGGCAACTCATCCAAGAACAACACGCCATGATGGGACAATGAGATTTCACCTGGTTTGGGGCGCGAGCCACCGCCAACGAGTGCTGCGGCACTGATGGTGTGATGGCAAGGACGAAAAGGGCGTCTGCCAAATTCATAGGCAATGCCTGCCACCGAATAAATGCTGGCAACTTCTAGGGCTTCGTCGTCGCTCAGTTCTGGCAAAATGCTGGGCAAACGAGATGCCATCAAGGTTTTGCCAGCGCCAGGTGAGCCTGTAAACAACATGGAATGTCCACCAGCGGCGGCGATTTCTAGGGCGCGTTTGGCGTGGTGCTGTCCTTTGACGTCTGCCAAATCCAAAGCGTGCGTGTGTATGCTGTTGTTGGGGGTGTGGGCGATGATGGGCAAGCGATGTTCTGGATTGGTGCTGATGCCACTGAGCACATCAAGGTGTTGACACACTTGCGCCAAAGAGTTGGCTTGGTGAATGGTCAAGTCTTTGACTTTGCTGGCTTCTGGAGCATTGGCGCTTGGTATGATGAGTTTGCGCCGCTTGTTGTCATGTTTGATGGCGCAGACCACCGCCAGCGCTCCACTGATTGCTCGCAGCTCGCCATTTAGTGCCAATTCGCCCACAAACTCAAAATCATCAAGCGTTTTGGCGTCAATTTGCCCGCTGGCTGCCAAGATTCCCAGAGCAATGGGTAAATCCAGCCGAGCGCCGTCCTTGGGTAGGTCGGCGGGCGCAAGGTTGATGGTGAGACGGCGATTGGGAAAATCAAAGCCGCTGTTTAAAATCGCTGAGCGCACTCTGTCTTTGCTTTCGCGCACGGACGCTTCGGGCAGACCCACGATGGTCAGTGCTGGCAACCCTTGTGATAAATGTACTTCTACCAAGACTTGTGGTGCGTGCAGCCCAACCACCGAGCGCGTCAACACCTGTGCAAACGACATACAACAACTCCCGCCCCATTTTTAGGAGACATAAAAAGTCCAAACAGTTTATTAAGCAAAAATCATGCCATTTTTAAGATTTTTTGTAGCAAAAATCATGCCATTTATCCAATTTAAGACAAATGGCATGGGCATGAGTTGGGGCTTTGTGCTAGGGCTTGACGCACACCAGCACACGAATGCTGTCAGGCACAAGCGACAAATTTGCCAGCGCCGACAAGCCTTGCTGCTGCATTTTTTGTAGGGCAAGGATTTCGTCGTCGCGCACGTTAGGGTTGATGTTTTGTAGGCGCTGCATGCGTCCGATTTCTTTGTTAAAATAAGCCCCAAATTGTTCACTGGCTTGTTGACCAATCGTCGTCAGTTGCTGACTGGCAAGCGTTTTGGCTTGGTTGCTGAGCGTTTCAATGACCCGACTGCGCGCTTTGACGACTTGGCGCGCTTTGGCTTTGTCTAGGCGTTCAATCAATGGCAGCAGCTTATCGGGGGTGGCAAATTGGCTGAGATTTTTGCCGCCTTCGGCAAGCACGATTCGTATGAGCTGCTGGGGCAGGTAGGCATTGAGATTGAGTGCCTTGGGGGCGATGCTTTCAACACGAAATTGCTGCTCCACTAACAAAATGCCTTGGGGTAAGGCGCTGGACTTGAGCAGGGCAACTTGGGTATTGCCAAAGGTGCCAGTCTTTATCATCTCCAAGATGGCGCTGATGAGTGGGTGTTCTAGGGTCATGTATGCCATGTCTTCACGCGCCAATGCCTGCTGACGGTCAAAGGTGAGTGTCATGCCATCTTCGTCTATGGGCAAATGTTCAATACCAGCGTCGTGCATTTGGCCGCCGTCAATGGGGTGAATGACCCAAGAGCCATCGCGCTGTTGGCTATAATCCAAGCCGATTGCTGACAAATAACGGTCAAGGAACATTGGCAGTATGTGAGCCTTGTCCAGCTCATGCATGGCGTCGCTGATACGCGTAGCCACCATTGGGCGACAAGAGTTGTACTCCAATAGACGGTCGCGCCCAGCTTGCAGCTCGGCTTCTAGTTCTTGGCGCAGCAAAGTGGCGTTGGCGATGAGTTTGACAAAGCGCTCGTGAAATTGTGCGGGTGTTTCACCATCAAGCAACTTGCCTTCTAAAAGTGGTTTGAGTGCTTCAATAAAACTTTCTTGTACCGTTTGGGCGGTGGGGCTGATTTGGTTAAAAATGTTTAGGGCGCTGTCGTACCAGTGGTACAAGCGCTCTTGGGCGGTGCCTGCCACAAATGGCACGTGCAGTTGAATGTGTCCTGTTTGTCCAATGCGGTCAAGTCGCCCAATGCGCTGCTCTAAGGTGTCAGGATTGGCAGGCAAATCAAACAATATCAAATCTTGGACAAATTGAAAGTTGCGCCCTTCTGAGCCAATTTCTGAGCACAACAAAATTTGTGCTCCGCCACTGTCAGCAAAATAAGCCGCTGCTTGGTCGCGCTCTAATAAATTCATCTGTTCGGTAAAGATGGCTGTTTTTATGCCCGCATGCAGCCGCAATACCAATTCAAGGTGCTCAATGGTGGCGCCACTTCTGGCAATCAGTAAGGCTTTTTTGTGTTTAAGATGGTCTTTGAGCAGCCCAACCAACCAAGGCACTCTGGGGTCGCTCTTTAACCACGTGCCATCGGTGCTGCTTTCTTCGCCCCACAGTTGCTCACGCAGTTTGCCATGGGTGTATGTCGTGTTTTGCCACGCATTGGGCAGGGGCAGTGGATAAGCAATGCTGCAGCGCCCATAAAAACCTTGCACACTGTCGCGGGTGTTGCGAAAGAGCACGCGTCCTGTGCCATGTCGGTCAAGCAGTTCGCCAATGATGTGCGCGCGCAGTTGCTCATTTTGGTTGATGTCGTGGATGTCTTGGTCGCTATAACCGAGCAGGCCTGCCACGGCGCTGATTTGTTTGGCGGACAATTGGTGGTTGTCAATCAGCAGCGTTGCCACCATTGCCACATCAACAAACGCATCTTGGGCGGCGATAAAGTCTTCTAGGTCATCAAAGCGGTGCCGGTCAAGCAGACGCAAGCGCGCAAAATGGCTGGCAACCCCCAGTTGCTCAGGCGTGGCAGTGAGCAGCAGCACCCCTGCAATATGGGCAGCAAAATCAGCCACCAGCTCGTATTTGTCGTTGCCGCCTTGTTCGCTGTCCCAAGCCAGATGGTGCGCTTCGTCCACCACCAACAAATCAAAACCAGCGGCGTAGGCTTGTGCATATAGGTCGTGATGGTCAAGCAAAAGTTCAATGCTGGCGATGATGAGTTGTTCTGTGGCAAAGACGTTTTGTTCTGGGTTGTGTTCTTTGATGGCGGCGGTGCGCACCAAATCAAAAATGGCAAAATCCAAATTAAAACGGCGCTTTAACTCTATGAGCCATTGGTATTGTAGACTGTCGGGCACAAGTATCAGCACGCGCTCGGCTTTGCCTGTGATGAGTTGTTGGTGGACAATCAAACCCGCTTCAATGGTTTTGCCCAAACCCACTTCATCGGCGAGCAAAACGCGCGGTGCGATGCGTTTGCCAACTTCGTGGGCGATGTACAGTTGGTGTTTGATGATGTCCACTCTGGCGCCGATGAGCCCACGCAGCGGGTGGCGACTGAGCATGGTGCTAAGTTTTAGGGCGTCTTGGCGCAGCTCGTACCATTGGGCGTTTTCAATGCGTCCTGCCAAAAGTCGCTCTAAGGGTTTGGCAAGGGTGATGTTTGCCCCAAGTCGCGTTTCCATCAGTGTTTTGCCACATGATAGATGATAGCGCATGACACCGCCCACATCTTCGCAACGCGTTACCACAAATTCGTTGTTGTCTTGGTCGCTGATGGTGTCGCCCACACCAAATACCACACGTGATAACAAGGCAGATGCTTTGGCATAAACGCGCGTCTCTTCGCTTTGTGGAAATAAGATGTGCACGCAACGTTCGTCCATATCTATCACCACGCCCAAACCAAGATTGCTTTCGGTGTCGGACAAATAACGTTGACCAATGGCAAATTGACTCATAAGCTACTCTTTGACTGATAAATGACTGTGGCAAAAAGCCGTTATTCTACTAAAAATTGGCAAATTTAACATCTTTTTGTTGGGTTTTGGTGGTTGTTATTTTGAATGGTTATGATGATTCAATGCCAAAAAGACAATAACGTGTTACACTAAAAGTTTTATGTTGTATGGTAACGATTGTGTACCAAGATAGCAAGCAAAAATCATTAACAAAATGTTTGGCATCTGCCAAACGGTTATTTTAAGGAAACTCATGAAAGCGGTGTTTTTGGACAGGGCGACTTTTGTAGATACATTGAATTTACAAAAACCCGATGAAGTGCATGCGTATACGGTATTTGAGCATACGCCAAATGATGTGTCTGTGATTGTGCAGCGCTGTCTTGACGCTGACATTGTCATTACCAATAAAGTGGTGCTAGATAGGGCGGTGATTGAGCGCTTGCCCAAACTTAAGTTGATTCAATTGACCGCCACTGGCATGGACAATGTAGACAAAGTCGCCTGCCAAGACCATGGCGTCCAACTGTACAATGTGGCAGCTTACGCAACAACAAGTGTGCCAGAGCATGCTTTTATGTTGATGCTTAGTGTCATGCGCGCAAGTCGCCATTATCATCAGCAGGTCGTTGGTGGTGCTTGGCAGGATGCAGGCAAGTTTTGTTTGCTTGATGTGCCAATTTTGGATTTGGCGGGGCGCACTTTAGGCATTGTCGGCAAAGGCACAATCGGCAGCAAGGTCGGACAAATCGCTCGCGCTTTTGGTATGACGGTGTTGTATGCCGAGCGTCAAGGCAAGGCGCCCAGAGATGAGACTTATGTGCCATTTGAGCAAGTGCTAAAACAAAGCGATGTGCTAAGTTTGCATTGCCCTTTGGTTGATGACACTCATCATTTAATCAATGAACACACGCTTGCCAAGATGGCGCGTTGTCCGTTGATTGTCAATGTGGCGCGTGGGGCGGTTGTGGACAGTCAATCCATCGTTCGCGCCATACAAGATGGGCAGATTTTGGGTTATGCCACAGACGTGTTTGACAAAGAACCACCAAGCGATGAGCCGCTGTTTGCCCTAAAAGACCACCCAAGGGTGCTGTTTACGCCACATAATGCTTGGGGCAGTTTGCACGCCCAACAACGGCTGTGGCAAATCGTTTGCCAGCAGGTTGCTGCGTTTGTCAAACAAGGGTAAGGTTTTGGGGTTCAGATGTTTTGGATTTTTTCGCGCAGCATGGGCAGATGACGACGCGACACCGCCAGCGTTTCGTTCATGTCGCGAAAACGCACTTGGTACTGACCGCTATCTACGGTTTCTAATAAGTCCAAATAATCCAGATTAATCAGTGCGTTACGATGAATGCGGAACATCATGCCACCAAACTCTTGCTCTAGGTCTTTTAAGGTTTCGTCAATGAGTACCACGCCATTTTTGTGGCGCACTTTGACATACTTTTGGTCGGCGGTAAAATAATACACGTCTGCCAGCGCAATCAGTTCCACCCCGCGATGGGTGCGCGCAGCGATGTATTGGCGTGGTCGGTTGGGTTTGCCTTGTTCGCTGCTGAGCGCGGTTTGTTGGGCGGCGTTGAGACGGCCTGCTTTTTCAAAGGCAAATCTTAGGTCATTTTGTTTGACAGGAATGAGCAAATAGTCGGTTGCGCCCGCTTTGAGTGCGGTCAAAATCGGCACAATGTCATCAAGTCCTGAAAATACCAATGCAGGCGGGTATTCAAACTCATGGCTGAGTGCGTGGTAGAACTCTGGTACGTTGGGCGCATGGGCGCTTAGTAAGACGACATCGGGCTGATGGGTTTTGACTTCATTGATGATGTCTTCTAGTTTTTCAACCTGAGCAACAACTTGATGTCCAAGGCTCTCAACCAAACTTGCCAGATGTTTGCGTACTGCTAATTCTATATCGCAGATGACAACCTGCATAATAGGCTCCTTAAGATTTACTCAAGATTTTATTGTTTGTGAAAGATTGGCTGGTTTGACCAACCTAAATTTTGTCATCAAAGCACAACCCATCTTGCTTGCTTTGTGCAATAAAAATCATTCCTTTGATGACGCTTGTGCTCCAAAAAGTCAAACCATCATATACCATCTGCCATAAGCAAAATCGGATAAATCAATGGTTTTTTGTTTTATTTTGGTTAATTTTTTTATAATTTCTGTTAAATAACTCGTTGAAATTATTACAAAAATTATGAGCATTGTGTGCTTAATATTGTTAATGCAATTATCTTGCCAAAAATTTTTGGTTGCTTTAAATTTATGCAAAAAAAATTAAAAAATAGGACAAAGCTATTATAAATCAAGATATTATGCAAAAAAATATAAATACAGTACAGAAATGTGTTTTTTGGTATTTGATGGTGGTTTGTGGGAAAATGGGGTACAATCTGCGCTTAAACTGGCACATAATGTATGCTTTGTATTATAATTGTAAACGATTGACTATTGATGGAGAGCTTATGAACACTCAAGTTGGGCAAATGTGGGGTGGACGTTTTAGTGAAGCGACTGACCGCTTTGTCGCTGAATTTACCGCTTCGGTGAACTTTGATAAACGCATGGCAAAGCAAGACATACAAGGCTCTATCGCTCATGCCACCATGCTCGGGCAGTGCGGTATTATCACGATGGACGAAAGTTTGCAAATCATTGAAGGTCTCACCCAAATCCAAGGCGAGATTGAGCGTGGTGAGTTTGTGTGGCGTGTGGCACTAGAAGACGTGCATATGAATATTGAAAGTCGCTTGACGGCGTTGATTGGCGATGTCGGTAAAAAGTTGCACACAGGCAGAAGCCGCAATGACCAAGTGGCGACCGACATTCGCCTGTGGCTACGAGATGAAACCGATAACATTTTGGCATTGCTAGGGCGTTTGCAAAGTGGGCTACTTGATCTGGCCGAACAGCACACCCACACCATCATGCCGGGTTTTACCCACTTGCAAACCGCTCAGCCTGTATCCTTTGCTCATCATGTGATGGCGTGGTTTGAAATGCTTGCTCGCGATGGCGAGCGTTTTAGCCAAACCAGAAAACGCATTAACCAAATGCCCCTAGGCTCGGCGGCTCTGGCAGGCACAACCTATCCGATTGACCGCGCGATGACCGCCAAACTCTTGGGCTTTGAAGGCATTTGCCAAAATTCGCTGGACGCAGTGAGTGACCGTGATTTTGCCATTGAATTTACCGCCAATGCGTCAATTCTTATGATGCACTTATCACGCATGAGCGAAGAGCTCATACTATGGATGTCGGCGCAGTTTGCTTTTATTCATATTCCTGACCGCTTTTGTACGGGCTCATCTATCATGCCGCAAAAGAAAAACCCTGACGTGCCAGAGTTGGTGCGTGGCAAGGCGGCTCGGGTGTTTGGACAGCTTACCACGCTTTTAACACTCATGAAAAATCAGCCCCTTGCCTATAATAAAGACAACCAAGAAGACAAAGAGCCCCTGTTTGACTGTGTGGACACGCTCACAGGCTCGCTGATTGCCTTTGCCGATATGCTGCCGAACATTAGCCCCAATGTGGACAATATGCGTACCGCCACACTAAAAGGCTATGCCACCGCCACTGACCTAGCCGATTATCTGGTCAAAAAAGGCTTGCCGTTTCGGGACGCTCATGAAGTGGTGGGCAAGGCAGTGGCACTGGGCGTAGCAAAGGGCGTGGATTTATCTGAGCTCAGCCTTGATGAATTGCAAAGTTTTAGCCCGCTGATTGGCGATGACGTCTTTGACTGCTTGACCTTAGAAGGTTCGCTAAACGCCCGCAACCACATCGGTGGCACTGCCCCTGAACAAGTCAAGCTCGCCATTTTGCGCGCTCGCAAAAAACTTGTTTGATTGATGTTTCAAAGCCTTGGCTTTGATGGTTTGTTGGGGTTGTTAGGCGGCGTTAAAGTAACGCCACAACCCCAGTAGCAGCAAGTCTTTATTGATTTGTAGGGGGTGTGTCAGGTGTTTGGCAAGCATATCAGCACCGCCGCCTGTTAAAATCAGCCGATAGGTTGGATAACGTTGCATGGCGTGATTGACCGCGCCCAATATCCCAAACAGCACGCCGTGATTGACCGCGTCAGACGTGGTTGTGCCAAGTGCGATACTGTCAAATTTGCCCGCTTTCACATCAATTTGCTGTGTGCCAGCATACAGAGCGTGGCGCTGCATATAGACATTGGGCAAAATATAGCCACCAAGATGGTTGCCTTGGTCAATAAAATCTATGGTCAGTGCTGTGCCACAGCCCACCACGCATTGACGACTGTGGCTTTCTGCAGCGCCAAGCATTTGTAGCCATCTGTCAACACCAAGTTGCAAAGGGTCGTATTGGCTGCTTAATAAAGGGTGGTGGCTGTTCACTTTTGCAAATTCAAAATCAATGCCCAAGTTGGTCAATGTGTTGTGTATGGCGTGGTTGATTTTTGTGCCAAGCACGCTTGAGATACCAATAAACGTTGGGTGATATTGCGCAAATGTGCCCATCAGTCCCAACAGCAGTTCGTTGGGGGCTTTTAGGTGCTCGCGAGCGTCGTGCGCGATGATGTGATTGTTGTCCATCAACCAATATTTTAAGCGCGTGTTGCCAAGGTCT
Organism: Moraxella sp.; assembly: GCA_030528385.1. Lineage (GTDB taxonomy): Bacteria > Pseudomonadota > Gammaproteobacteria > Pseudomonadales > Moraxellaceae > Moraxella. The sequence goes on along the minus strand of JAUMYZ010000002.1, from coordinate 179,734 downwards.
AGCCAAAGTGTGGTCATTATTTGTCCTGTTGAAGCTGTGCCATGCCAGCAAAAATACTGCAGGTGCCTTGCTCGGTTTGCAAAATCAGCCCGCCTTGTGTGTCAATGCCCAAACATTTGCCTTGTGTGGCAATGTTTTTTGTGTCGTTGTGCACAAAGATGTGCACCCAGTGATTGGTCAGGACATGAGCTTGGTTAAAATTGCTGACAAATTGCACAAGATGGTTGCTGTTGTCCAAACGATTGCAGGTCATCACAGCTTGTAAAATGGCATGGACAATTGGCGGGTATAACGCATGGGCGTGGGGCAGATTGTGCGTATCGGGCAACAAATCCTTGAGACTGACGGCTTGGTACAGACCATCGGTGATGATGGGGGTATTTTGGACGTTGAGCCCCACGCCAGTAACTGCGCCAACCAATGTGGAGCCTTGTTTGGTTTTTTTAAACACAGGCTCAATCAAAATGCCTGCCAGTTTTAAAAATTTATTCAGTGTTTTTTCATAAAGTCCCACATCGTTTGCCCACTTTAGACCAATGAGCGGCAGTTGTTCGGCGCTGCGATGGGCATTAATCTCTTGAATGATGGGCAACCGATAAAGAAAAAATCCCACCGCCAAAGCAAGCATGCCTGAGAGTTGTTTGAGTTTGATGGTGTGTTCAGGTGTGCCAATGGGCGTATAAAGCGACAAAAAAACATTGCCATCGGCGCTGAGCCATGTGCGTCCGTGCTGTCCACGCCCTGCGGTTTGGGTGCTGGCGGTGTACAAATGGGGTTCATCACAAGATTGTTGACCGCTGGCAATGTCGGCAATCAACTGACTGTTGGTGCTGTCGGTACAACCAAAGTGCCGATGATGTTGCTTGAAGATTTGAGCACCTTGTTTGCTGATGTCATGGTGGGTCATGGGCTGGTGAATGCAAAAATTTGCGTTATAATACCACATTTGACCAACAAAATTGGATAAGTAAATGATGTATCTGTGGTTTGTGCTGGCAGGGACGATAGCAGGGGTGTGTGCGGGACTGTTTGGTGTGGGGGGTGGGCTGATTATCGTGCCTGCACTGGTGTGGATTTTGACGGCATATGGCGTGCCAAGTGATGTTGTGCCACATATGGCGGTGGCGACGGCTTTGGCGACCATCGTACTGACGTCCATCAGCTCCATGTCGGCTCATCATAAACGCGGGGGCGTGCGGTGGGATATTTTTAAAAACATGGCAAAGGGGCTGGTGCTGGGTTCATTGGTGGGGGCTTGGATAGCCACGATGATAGATGGCAAGGCACTACAAGCGATTATTGGGAGTGGGGCGGTGCTGATGGCAATCAAAATGCTGTTTTTTCCCAACCAAGAAAATCTGGACAAACCCCTGCCTAAAGACTACGCCCAAAGTGCGGTGGGGGTGGTGATTGGGGTATTATCGGCGATTTTTGGCATTGGCGGGGGCAGTTTGACCGTGCCCTATCTGTCGCATAATGGCGTGCCGATGAAACAAGCGGTGGGGACAAGTTCGGCGTGCGGACTGCCCATTGCCATCGCTGGGGCGGTGGGTTTTATGTGGTTTGGAAGGCAAACAGTCGGTGCGTTTGATGTCGCTGGTACGGTGGGTTTTGTGCATATTGGGGCGTTTGTGGCGATTAGTCTGGCAAGTTTTGTGATGGCAAAAGTGGGGGCAAAACTCGCTCACGTTCTGCCCGCTCAAACCTTAAAGCGAGCGTTTGGCTGTTTGCTACTGGTGGTGGGCTGTCAGCTGGTGTGGGGTGGGCTGACATAATTGGATTGAACTATTTTCAAGCCACGTTTTTATTGTCTGTGTAGTAATAATAGTGCGGTTCTTCATTTTTTACCTTTTCTGCCATATGGGGAATTTCTTCTTCTGTGCCGTGAATATAGGGCGTATTAAAATCAGTTTTACCAAGCAATTCAATTTCTTTTAATTCTTGGTTGTGGTGGGCTTGTTTGAGTGCGTCCCATTTTTGTTTTAAAAACAAAAGTTCTTTATCAATATCGGTTTTTTGTTCATATAAATTTTGTAATTTTTGCTCATAAAAATTGATGTCTCTTTCAAAGGTTAAATAATTGTCCTGCAAATTTTTAATATGTTGTTTTTGATGGTCTATGCTGTCTTGGGTATAAGCATAGCTTTTGACATTTTCTAGGCTGTCTCTGCCCTTGCTTTCCAATACTTGGGCGATTGTGTTTAATTCTTCAAGTTTATGCTTGGCATTGGTCAGTCTTTCTTGGCGAGCTTTGGCATCTTCTTGTTTTCTTTGATAAATGCGAGTGGCTTCGGCGATTTCTTCTAATATGGCTTGTCTTTTGGCAAACAATTCGTTTTTTCTGGTTTCATTTTCTTGTCTAAATAATGTCATTTGCTGGACAATTGCCTGTTTTGCTTCTTTGATTTGGCGTTTGTGATAATTGGTTGTTTTGTCTTCATAACTTAAACTTTGCAATTCTCTGGCATGGTGTTCGGCATATTCTTGGCGACTGTTTTCTAGTCTGATGCGTTTTTCTTCTTGCTCTTGCTCTAATTGTAAGCGTCTTTCTTCTTGTCGTTGTTTTAAAGATTTTGCCCTTTCTTTTTCTTTTAATGCGTCTTTTTCCCGTTCGTCTTTGGTTTTGGCATAACGAATGGCAATTTTCTCAAAAGTTTGTGGCATTGGATTGTCTGGCATATTGATGCTTTTTTCGCTATTGGGTAAATAGTCATCATAGTTGCCTTTTTGATAGTTTATCCATGCTTCTTGAAGACGTGATGAATAATACATTTGCAAAGATTTTGGTTGTAACAGTTTTGCCAAAATTAAAATCAAACCCACAATGATTAAAAATCCTTCTACGGCTTGTTTGGTGCTAATAAAAGCAGGTTGGGATTTGAGTTTTTCAACCGCTTGCTCTCTAAATATTGGGCTGTCTTGCACAACAAATATGCCAAATGATTTTAGAGTTTGAAAGTCGTTATCAATGATGGCTTGATTGATGGTTATTTCTGTATTTTGGCGTTGTGATTTTAAAGAAGATAATTCTTGGTCAATAGACGCAATTTCTGCTTCTATGCTCTTGGCAACTTCGCCTTTGCCATAACCTGTGCCACGTTTACCGCCGATTTCTTGTTGTAGTTTATCGTGTAGATTTTTGATGTGGTTCTGCTGTTCGTTAATTTTGTTATCAAGCACGCCAATGGTATTTTCTTTGGCGATTTCAATATTGTTTTTGTATTGCTGTTCCATTTCTTTTTTAATATCACTACTAAAAACTAATTGTGTTAAAAAAGGTGCGGTAATATATAAAGAACCTATTACAATGCAAAGTCTTGCAACAAAGATAATCCATGTGCCAATTTTAAATTTAAACCAAATATTTTTGGGTTTTTCTTCGCCTTCTAAGGTGTAGGCGTGTTCATTGGAGAGCATATCTTGTGTTGCCATTGTTCTGTCAAAAAACCAAAACAATAAAAAAATAAAAACACCCAAACCAATACCACCCAATAATGGAGTTTCTGGGGTAAAAGTACTGCTAAAATGACCCCATGCAAAGGCTTCAGAAAACGCCGCCAAAGACACAATCACAGAAATGACGGTCAAATAACTTGCACCACCTGTGGTTAGTAAATTGTTGTGGTGAGTTTTAAAGGTTAAAAAGTACCAAAATTTTTTTAAAAAATTTGGTTGGTGAGTGAGTGTCATGGCATTATCTCAAAAGTATTGATAGTCTGGAATTAAGTCCATCATAAAAACACCCAAATCTTACCCCCCCCCCCTTAGTTTTTGTCAAAACTTATAAGATAAGTGGTTAATTACTGAGCATAAGCAGTCATCGCATAAGGCATAAATTTTTGCTAAAATATCCCATTTGCCCCACCAAAACACACCATGCGTCTAAAATCCTTAAAACTTGCTGGCTTTAAATCCTTTGCCAATCCCACCACCTTTAGCTTTAAACATGACATTACCGCCATTGTTGGGCCAAATGGCTGTGGCAAATCCAACGTCATTGACGCGATACGCTGGGTGCTGGGCGAAACTTCTGCCAAACAGCTGCGTGGTGGGGCGATGAGCGATGTGATTTTTGCGGGGGTGGAAGGGCGAGCGGGCAAAAGTTTGGCAAGTGTGGAGCTGACCTTTGAGCATACCCAAGATGAAAGCACAGGCATTCGCCATGCCCTAAATCTCTATCATGAACTGACCCTACGCAGACAAGTAAGCAAAGAAGGTAAATCGGACTATTTTATCAACGGACAAAAAGTGCGTCGTCGTGATGTGGTGGACGTGTTTTTGGGGACGGGATTGGGGGCAAGAAGCTATGCGGTGATTGAGCAGGGCATGATTGGGCGGATTGTGGAGAGCTCTCCGTTGGAGCTGCGGGCGTTTATTGAAGAAGCGGCTGGGGTATCACGTTATCAGGCAAGACGCAGCGAAACGCAAAAACAGCTCACGTGTGCCAAAGACAATCTTGAGCGCCTTTATGACGTGCAAAGCGAACTAAAAAAACAACACAAAATTTTATCGCGTCAAGCGCACGCCGCCCAAAAATATCAAGCCTTGCGCGATGAGCTGCTGGCGCTTGACAAAGACAGGCTGCTTGAGCAAATATTTGCTGTGTGGCAGCTGCTGGCACAAAAAAACTCTGAGCAACAACAAACATCGCAGCGGCTGCTTGTACTACAAAAGAGCGTGCAACTCAGCCAAAAAGCGCTGGCAACATTGGCCGATAAACTTGCCCAAACCCAGTGGCTAAAAGACGACGCACAAGACAAATACCATCAGGCGTGTTTGAATGAGCAAGCCGCTCAGCACAGCGTTTTGCAAGTCAAGCAACAGCTTGAGCAATGCGCCCAAAAACTTGCCACTTTGTCTGCCACCGAACAGCAAGCAAAAGCCAAGATGGTTCAGGTGCGCGCTGAGCTTGGCGACATTGATGGTGAGCTGACAACAATGGCGCCAAAACTTCAGCAGTTGCAAGACGACAAACAGCGCCATCAAGACGATTTAAGTGCCACCAAAAGCAAATACCAACAAATCAGTCAAGAGCTAGAGATGCTGATTGCCCAAAAACAAACGCTGACGCACCAACAAAAATCTGCCGAACGTCAGATTGAGCGCTTGTGCCTTGCCCAAGAAAAATGGACAAAAAAACACGCCGCTTTGATGGCAGAGCAGGGCAATTTTGAGCACATAGAAGAAGACAAAATCGCCTGCCAAAAACTCCAAGTGCGTATCCAAGAGCTGCAAGAGCGTTTGGCGGATTTGGAACAGTGCCAAGACCAGCAGACACAGTTTGCCAAGACACAAGCCCAAGCGCACGCTCTAAAAGAGCACATCACCAACCTAGAAAAGCGCCACGCGGTGCTGATGGGCGAGTATGAGACGATACATAAATTGCTTCACAAGCCGCCTGCGCCCACGCCAGATGTGTCGCCCCAAGATGACGCAATAATAATGCTCAAAGAGCAAATTGGTCTAAGCAGCATAGGGCAACAGTTTGCTGGCGTTTTGGACGAGTTTTTGGGTTTTTGGTTGGATGCTAGGTTGGTTGATGTTTTGCCATATCAGCAGCTTGGTCATGGCGCCAAAAGCACCAAAGCCATTTTGCTGACCAGCGATTTGTCTGTGATGGACAAACACAGCCAACAACTGTTGCCACTAAATACCTTGCTATCACCAGCTTTGGTGGCTTTTGAGCGGGTGTATTTGTGGCAGATGGACAAGCCAAGCACACAGGACTGTCAGTGCGTCCAACCCGTCATAGACAAAGGCGCGGTGATTTTGACAACCACAGGTTGGTTGCTTGGCCAATTTGGTATGGTGCATGTCAGCAAATTTGGCGAAAAGAGCGATTTTTTGTCCCAAAAAATAGAACATCGGCAGCGCCTTGACGAACTGGAAGTGTTGTTAAACGAGCTTGAGCAGCAGCTTGACGACAAAAACCAAGCCCTAAAAGTCGCCAATCGGCAGCTTGAAACGCTCAAGATTGCTTTTCAAGAAAGACAAGCCCAAAGCAGCGCCATCAGCACCGACTTGCGCCAAAGTGAACAAAAGTACGCCAGATTACAAGCTCAGCTCGGTCAGCATGCCATACGCCAAGCCAACCACATCAAAAACGCCTTGGCGCTAGAAGAAGCGCAAGCAGAAATCCATCACGAATTGCAGCAGCAGCGCCAAGAGTTGACCGACGCCCAGCAAGCGCTTGAGCGCTGTTTGCCTAGGCTGACCAAAAGTGAGCTTGCTGCCACAACCATTGCCAGTCTTATCCAACAAAGCAGCGCCAAATTGCAAGCGTTAAATGACGACCATCAGCATTGGTGTTTGAGACAAAATACGCTCAATCAGAACAAAATCCATGCCCAACAAATGTTGGCAATGGCTCAAAACAACATGGCGCAAGCGGTGGCAGCTGGCAAGGAGCTGCACTCACAACAAGCACAGCTGAGCGACAAATTGCCCAAGACCGAAGAAGCGTTGGCACAAGCCAAACAAAGGGTTGCCCACCTAAAACTTCAGCACGAAGCGCACGAAGCAAGCATAAAACTGCTGCAACAAACCCAGCAAGAACAACAACATGAGCTTGACAGCAACCAAACCTTGCTTTTGGCGCAGCAAGCTCAAAGTGCTCAGCTTGGCGCTGACATCAGCGTTGCCCAAAGCCGTTTGCAGGATTTGGACGCAAAGATGTTGGCTATGGATAAGCAGTTTGTGTTGTCATCTGTATTGGCGCAGTTTCGCCAAAGCCCGCCTGTTTTTGTGGACAATCAGGCGCGCTACCAAACCGTCAAAGAAGAGTTGGACAAACTGGGCGCTGTCAATATGGTGGCGGCGGCAGAACTCGGTGAGTTAGAAGAGCGACTGTCGTCCATGCAGCAACAAATCAGCGACATCATCCAGAGCATAGAAAAACTCCAAGACGCCATCAAAACCATTGACAATAAAACCAAAACACTGTTTTTGACGATGTTAAACGCAGTCAATGCAGAGCTTAACGCTTTGTTCACTAAGGTGTTTGCTGGCGGGCAAGCAAGTTTGAGCCTGATAAATGATGACAGTTTGCCAAAGGCGGACAAATGGCGAGCGGGCTTGGTGTTGATGGCGCAGCCCAAGGGTAAGAAAAACAGCCGTCTTGCGGTACTGTCGGGCGGCGAAAAAACCTTGACGGCATTAAGCCTGATTTTTGCGATTTTTAAGCAGCACCCCGCACCATTTTGTGTGCTTGACGAAGTGGACGCGCCACTTGACGATGCCAATGTGGCGCGTTTTACCAATTTGATTGGGGAGCTTTCAAGCAGCGTGCAGTTTATTTTTATCAGTCATAACAAACTTGCCATGAAAATTGCTCATGAGCTCAAGGGTATCACCATGCCGACCGCTGGTATTTCAAGTTTGGTTACGGTCAATCTGGCACAAGCAGAGCAATACCTTGAGCCAAACGTTTGATTGACTGTGGGTTATTTTTTGGTGGAGATGCCAAGCAAGCGATAAATGGGACAAAAGTTCATAAAGGCGGTCGCCAAAAAAATCACCCCAAGATAGCCCCACACGCCAATCACGCCTGTAACTGCCAGCACCACCAACAAAGCACCAACAATAAAGCGTAACACGCGGTCAATTTGTCCAAGATTGGCTTTCATAATTACTCCTATTTACCTATGCTTGTATCAGCCAAAAGTTAAAAACGATTCCAAGGCATGACCGCCAGCAGTCGCGCCATGCCACAAAAACCTGTCAGTCCAGCGAACATCAGCCCTGCTCCCACAAAGCCTGAAATGCCATAAAACCAAGGCGATACGCTGGCGCCCAGCACCACACCTAGCAGCACCAAAAACCCCGCCGTTATTTGTACTTGGCGCATGATGTCTAGGCTGGTGCCTGCTTTGATTTCAACGGGTAATCCTGCCTTTTGCCAAGCGTTGAGTCCACCTTCTAGCAAATAGGCTTCGGTGCAGTGGTTGCTGCACGTTTGTAGGGCATTGGCGTTTTGGCGTGTGCGCATGCCAGACAAACAATGAAAAATCACCACACCGTTGTTGGGCAGTTGTTGGTTGTCAAGTTGACCAACAGGCATACAAAGTGCGCCGTTGATGTGTTTGCGTGCGTGCTCGTCATTGCTGCGAATATCAACCAGCAGTGCGCCTTGTTTGAGTTTTTCGGCGGCTTGTTGTGGTGTTAGGCTAGGTAGACTCATGATGTATCTGCTCGGTGTTGTTGGGTGAACAAAAATTTTCTTTGAGTATGACAACGATGTCAATGACTGTCTTATCGCGCAACGAATAGTACAAAGTTTGTGCATTGCGGCGATAACTGACCAACCCTTCTTCGCGCATTTTGGCAAGGTGCTGCGACAGAGCAGACTGGCTTAAAGTGGTGTATTGATTGATTTGACTGACACTCATTTCGCCATGTTCTATCAACAAACAAAGTACTTGTAGGCGGTGGGCGTTGCCCAACGTGCGCAAAAAATCGGCAGCTTTTTGGGCTTGGGCTTCAAACAACTCAAAAGAAAAGTCAGGTTGCTTCATATTTTAGGTGTCTCTAATTTAGATTATTCTAATATAAAAGTCAAGATTTAAATGGCGATGCTGGCATTAAACTGGCAACTGTATTGATGATGGGCTTAAATCTGACGCATTGTGTCGGACGCCAATCTTGTTGTTGGGCTGGGTCAGACTTGCGCTTATATAATAACAAAAGTGGTTTGGTTGATGGTTGTGTGTTTGTTGTTTTAGGTTGGGATTGTGCTTTTTAGGGAGATATTTTTGCTGTGTCTTTCCAGATACCACAGCAGCGCCACCGCCGCCACGCCCAGCGAGACGACCAGCGCCGTCCAAAAGCCATAAATGCCCATCTTGCCATAAAATGCCAGCACATATCCAGGTAGCAGCCCGCACCCCCAAAAGGCAATGGTATGAATGACCATCGGTATGGTGGTAACTTTATAGCCGCGCAAGGCATAGCTTGCCACGCATTGTATGGCGTCCACCAACTGAAAAGCCGCCGCAAACAAAATCAAGCTGCCAGCGATGGTGATGACTGCCAAATCGTCGGTGTACATGTCTGCCAGTTGATGGCGAAAGACGATTAAAAATGCCGCTGTGGCAAAAGAGATGATGACGCTGCTAAGAACCGCCACCCCTGAGATGTAGCGGGCTTTGGCGAGCTGCTTTTTGCCAATGCTAAATCCGACGCGTACGGTGCTGGCAATGCCCATGCTTTGGGGTATCATAAAAATCAAACTCGTCAGGCTAATCACCACTTGTTGGGCGGCAACGTAGTTTTCGGTATCGCCATCCAGTTTTGCCACCAAAAACATGATACAGGTAAATAAACTCACTTCAATAAAAAAGGACAAACCAATAGGCATGCCCAGCTTGGTGATGTCGCCAAGCAGTTTAATATTGGGAAAACTGAGTTTGTCGGTCAAGCCAAAGGGCTCAAAATGTTGGTCTTTGGCAATATAAAAACCAAGCAGCAGCACATTTATCCAGAATACCACCGCCGTTGCCAGTCCGCAACCTGCCCCGCCCAAAGCAGGCATGCCAAATTTGCCATAGACAAATACCCAGTTGAGCGGAATGTTGATAAAAAAACATATCCAACTGACTATCATGATGGTTTTGGGGCGATTAAGGCTGGACGCATAAGCGTGCAGAGCACGATGTATCATCGCAGCGGGCATGGCAAGTCCCACAAACCATAGGTACTGCCCTGTGGTGTTTAGCGTGTAGGTGCTAAGATTGAGCGTGGCTTGAAAAGGGGCGATGGTTGCCCACATGATGAACATACCAACGACGCCAATCAACAGCCCATACCACAAACCCTGACGCCCCATTTCGCCGATTTGATGAGCGTTGGTGCTGTTTTTGCTGGCACCATAGGCTTGGGCAAGCATGGGGTTAAGCGCGGTCATCACTCCCATCAAGGTTACATAGATGGTGATGAACACACTGCTGCCCAACGCCACCGCCGCCAAATCTTCTTTGCTGGCACCGCCCGCCATCACCGTATCCACAAAGCCTGTGCCCACCTGTGCCACTTGGGACAACAACATGGGCAAAGCAAGCACCACTAGGGCGGACAGTTCTTTTTTGTAAGTGGCAAAGGAATAGCGGTTGATGTCAAGGAGCATGGTGTTGGCATAAAGTTAAAATGGTGTATTTTAACAAAATTTTGATGATTGGTCTAAACTGCTTGTGCCACAGGCTGGAATATGAATAAAAATCATACAAAATACAATTTTTATTCATGGGTATTTTGTTGTATTTTATTTGACGGGTACAACTGTTTTGACTATAATCACAGACAACCACCAGTAAGGCAATCATCATCTCACCTACGAATGCCCTAGCGGTGGTTATTGCTATCGGTCTTTGGGCTGATGGCTTTCCATAAACTAAAAACAGGAAAATTTATGAAAAAGTTCTCAATCCTAGCACTAACCATGAGTGCTGCCGTAGCGTCTGCCCCTGCTTTTGCAGAGACCAGTTATTATAGCAAAGCAGCCCCAGCCGTTCAACCAGAGCTGTCCGTGCTATCCACCCCAGACACCATCTCACAAGCTGACCTATCTTTTGCCTTTAATGACACGCAAAACCTGCAAGCCGTTGCCATGACGGATAAGCAGATGGAAGAGACACAGGGGGCTTGGGGTGCACTAGGAGCTTGGGCTGGTGCAGGTATTGGGGCTTGGAGTTATATGGGGGGGTGTTGCTGGTGGCAATAAATTTACTTGGAAAGGCTTAGGTGTTTATACTGCTGGTGGTGCTGTTGCTGGAGCAATAGGTGGACCTGTTGGAATTAGAAATTACTATTATCTATCACGTACAGGTGCTGCAACTAACTTTATAGGCACTGTAGTCAATAAGTAATTTAACAATGTTTTGGTTGATAATTATCATTGGGTCTTTGACTTCTGGATTGATATACCTAAATAAGTCAAAGTTACCCAATTGGGTGGGTTCATTGACTTTGTTAATTTTACCTACATCAATGACACTGGCTAGACAGTTTGTTTTGGAAAATATTGAATCCAATTTAAATGCTCAATTTATATTTGGTTGGATTTTATTACTGGCACCAATTATTTGTATTTTCTTTTATCGTAAATACATGATTAATAAAATAAATTCGTAACATAATTTTTATATTATTATCGTTTATGTTATTAATTTTTTTGATGGTAGTATTTTTATATCAGAATTTTTAACTTCAAGAGTAAATAAATAAACTAAATATGCTAGCAATATTGATTTGGTGTATTTTTTGGCAACAACAAGTTTTTTTCTGTTGTTGTGAGAATAAAAATATCACTATTCTGATATAATTAGAGTTGGTGCTTTAACTTTTATTGTGGTAGTTGGTTTGTTTTTTATTCATGAGTTATAATATTTAACAAAATCATTTAACCTAATTATTTCTTTGATTGTATTTTTATTAAATAGCATATTTTTTATTTATTAATAAAAAAATAGTGGTGCAGTAGGCGTTGCTATTACTGCTACGCCAATTGGTGCAATTAGGTCGGCTGTTATAGGTGGTGGTGTTGTCTTGGGCGGTGGTCATTATGCCAATAAATTTAGAAGATAAATCATCATTATAATTCAATACATGGTGGTGTTAGGTATTTTTGCTTAATATCACCACTTTGTCTTTAATTGATTGCTATTAATGAAATGATGTCATCAGCTTATATTCTGCCTGTATTTGTATTTTGTTCCATAATCCCTTTTTTGAATACTTTTGTCAAAAAAGAAGATTTGACACTTCCTAATATTTTATTTTTACTGATATTTTTGATTTTAATTGGTTGTTTGGCTTGTAATAATTTGGGTATTGATGTGAAAAGTCCATACTATTTGTTAATGATGATGTGCTATCCTTTAATGGGAGTTTGTTCAATATTTTTTAAAATTAAAAATGGATAGGTTGTTGCATCTTTGATGACGGATAAGCAGATGGAAGAGACACAGGGGGCTTGGGCACCACTTGCTTACTATGGTGTTGTATATGGTGTTCCTGCAATGTATGCGGGGGCAAGATGGGCAGCTGGACCAGGACCACAACTTCTCCATAATCGTATTCGTGGTTACATGAATAGAAGATAACAGATTTTGATGGTATTTATAAGACTGAGTTTACCCAACTTGGTCTTATAAATTGTATGGTTAAAATGGAATTTATTCATGTGGCTCTTGATAACCGAACTTATACCTGAGATTTTTTCTATTTTTAGAGAGTTAAAAATTAGAAAAAATTATTTAGCTATATCTGTAATTGTGATGTTATTTTTTGTTTGTATTGTTTTATATCACAATATTTATTTGCCTTATTCGTTATTTATTATAATGGGGTTATTTGTTTGTTATTCTATTTGTCATTTTATCCTAAATACAGAAAAAATAGATAATATTGGTTTTATTCCTATAAAGAATAATTTGTCCGCATTTAGCAAAAAAATACCCATTACGTATGATAAAATAATGGGAAGTATTCATAAAATTATTGTAAAAGATAATGAGTTTACTTTTGTATTATCGGCAAAATCTGGTTGCAATTATTTAATGATAAATGATGAGAAATTTAATAGTATTAAAATATCCCCTATTTTTAATTTTGGTACAATATTCTTACAAAGAGTGATAGATGATAATGGTAATAAATTTTTTATTAGTGTTAAATTAAAAGGTTTTTTATCTTGCTATATTAGCATAGATGTTAAAAAAATTATATCATGATATGTTTTATTATTTTGTTATGGTAAAATATTTTTGGTTTTTATTATAACAAAATAAGGATTGACGGTGATAAAGAATTTTATGATCTATTTTTTGTTATGTTGACAGTGGTGCGGTGATTGGTATATTAACGGGGGTGCTGGTTATATCGCAAGCGGTGGGACTAAGTTTACCCCAAGTCTAACAAATATAGGTACGAATGCTTGGCGAGTAAATGGTATAGCGGCAAACTATGGTACTAATAAAGCTTTGTGCAGGCAGATAGTAAAGAATTTTATCTTTTGTAATGTGCATTACAAATCACTTATATTTATAATGCAATTATTGGATTTTAATTATGTTTGATTTCATATCTGGAATTTTATCATATGTTGGCTATGATATAGAAAAAAAAATCCAAAAAATTACAATTTTTATTTTCGTTATTTTTTGGTGTTTTTATTTTGATTGCGATATGTGTTAAAGATTTTTTGTAAAATCTAATAATGGTATGATATTTTTTTTCAATTTTTTTATCACTGTTAGCTTCATTATTTCTGTTCATATGTTTTTTAATCTCTAACACCTTTAAGAAATAATTTATGGAATATTTAAAGTCATCTCTTGTGTTGATTTTTACATTTTCGGTAGTAGCCCACGCCGACCTACCCCTAACGGTAGAGGATTTATTAGCGGATAAAAACCGCTTTAAGCTAGATACCAATCTTAGCTATTATAACCATCATAAGGTAGCAGCCACCGCACAGGACTTTGATAGCATAGACGTGGGTAATGGACGCATCATTTATATCCCATCGGTGGGTAATAGTCATAGCAATACTGATAGTCTCATCGCAGGGCTGGGTTTGCGTTATGGGGTAAGTGATAAATTTGAGCTGGGTATTAAAACCAGTGGTATATATAACGCTGCTCGTCATCAAAATGCCAATCATTTTACCAATACCAGCGACACCTATCTACAAGATGTCAGTATCACCAGCCAATACCAAGCCACCCAAAATCATCAATCCCTGCCAGACAGTCTCATATTTGGCGAAGTATCAGTTTATGACAACACCCAAGGACTGCGTTCAAAAAGCGGTGCGTCTGCCGTGATTGGTGGCACGGTCTATGTGGTCAATGATCCCATTGTACTAAGTTTGACAGGCAGTTACCAATACCAAGCCAAGCGTGATTTAAAAAACGGCGGTCAAGTGGCTATTGGCGATACCGCCATGTTAAATGGTTCGGTGGGTTTTGCGGTCAATCCTGATATTACCCTAACGGGTGGTGTGGGCGTACGCCACAAATGGGCGGACAAAAGTAGCACCAAGCTAGAAAATAACAACACTCAAACCACGCTTAATCTAGGATTTGCCTACGCCATGAGTGCCAGAACCAACCTAACGACCAATGTTCGTATGCCCATCTCAGGCGATGGTGGCAGCACCTTGTCTGTGGGTTTGACCACCAAACTGGGCGAGTTGCCCCCACCGTTATCGCAAAAATACCGCCAAAACAAAACGCCAGAGCCTGCCGCACCTTGATATGAAATTTGTGCTTGTTTTATTAACCGTTCTGGTTGGTACCGCTTACGCTGATTGGCAATATCTGCTAAACACACCGCTTAGCACCAAAACCACTTGGAAAGATAACAGAGATGCCAACATCACCAAGCAAGATGTGGATTATTCGTGCGGTGCATCATCACTATCCACCATTTTAACTTACTTTTATCAAACACCAAAAACCGAACAGCAAGTTTTGGATGACATGGCATTAGATGGTGTGATGGCATCATTTGCTGATTTGGCGATGGTTAGTCAAAAATATGGTTTTGTCGCTCGTGGCATGATGATGGATTATGACACGCTTGCCAAGATTAAAATTCCGGTGATTGTTTATGTCAATCACAAACGCAGCGATCATTTTAGCGTGGTGCGAGCAATAGATGGCAACAATATTTATTTGGCGGATTCTGGTTGGGGCAATCGTACTTTGACACGCAAACAATTTGAAAAACTTTGGCTAACGGCAGATAAAAACACCGCAGGCAAAGTGTTGTTGATATTGCCTACCACAGACCACCAAAAACAACTTAGTGATAAAAGTTTTGTTGCCATTCATCAAACCCAAACTTTACTAAAACAAAGTCCGATATTATTTCGGCAGTTTTTGTAGGAAGTGTTGATGTAAAAGATGATAAATTTTAGTGGTTTTTGCGGTTGTTTAAAGTTACAATGATGGTTTTAAAATAAACCCTTATGAGACTGTCCCACCTAACCCCCAGCAAAAACCCCAATCAGAACGAACCAGCAGACATCTCACCTGAGTTTCTTGCCGTCATTGATGGGTGGCTGTCTGCTTTACATCGCCAAAATTACTCCGCTCACACCATCAGCGCCTATCAAGCCAACATTTATCAGTTTGCCAGCTTTGTTGCCAAAGACGCGCAGTTGCAGGGCGATTATCAGGCGTGCCAAAAAAAGCACCTTGAAGTGTTTTTTGCCCAAAAAATAGAACGAGACGCGCTCAAAGTTGCCAGCATTAAACAAACTTTGTCTGCCATTCGTCAGTTTTATGCCTTTGCCATACAACAAGGCGCGCTTTGCCAAAACCCAGCGATGGGTTATCGTCTTAAAACTCAGCCACGTCCTTTGCCGGAGATTACCACCGAAGCACTGATGGCGCGTCTGCTTGACCAAGCGCCACCTGATGACCCCAAACAAGCTCGCTTGTGGGTGCGCGACAAGGCGATGTTTGAGCTGATGTATAGCAGCGGTTTGCGTCTGTCGGAGCTGGTGGGTCTTGATGTGGCAGATGTGGATATGTCCAACAAAAACGTCTGTGTGCTGGGCAAAGGGGGCAAAATGCGTCTGGTACCAGTGGGTAAAAAAGCACAAGAAGCGCTGCAGGCATATTTGCCTTATCGTCAAGCGTGGCAAAAACACACCCCAGCGCTGTTTGTCAGTGAGCGCCATGGCAAGCGCCTAAGCCAAAGGGCGGTGCAACTGCGTCTTAAGGCGTGCGCCATGTCGGCAGGGATTAACCAAAACCTTTATCCGCATTTATTGCGTCATTGTTTTGCTTCGCACCTACTGTCTGCCAGTGGCGATTTGCGCGCCGTTCAAGAAATGCTCGGACACAGCAGTATCAGCACCACACAGATTTATACCCAAGTGGATTTTACATCGCTTAGTCGCACTTATGACAAAGCGCACCCCAGAGCCGTTTTGGCGCGTCCACAAGACAACAAAGAAGAATAAATCATCAACCAAACTGATACACGTCATTGCCACGATGACAGGCAAACAAGGGCATGTGTTCGCGGATTTGTTGTTGTTTGTTTTTGTCAAAGATGGCATAAGCGATGTCAAAACCTGCTGCACCAACTTTGGTTTGTCCAGCGTCAGCGGCAACTTGTCCGTTGGCGTCTACCACCATGGCGTGTCCCCAAGTTTGGCGCGTATGCACTTTGTCTTTGTGGCTAAACCGATGTGTGCCGCCTTGGGTTGCTCCAATGACCAAGCATTGACTGTCCAAAGCGCGCGCTTGTAGCAGCGTTTGCCAATGTGCTTGCCCTGTGGCGTAAGTAAAAGCCGCAGGCACAGTCAAAATATCTGCGCCAAGTTGTCTTAGTCTGTGTGCCATCACAGCAAAGCGCACGTCAAAGCATATCATCAGCCCAATTCCAACCGCCACGCCATCAATGTTGCAGTTGGCGACCACCAGCCGATTGCCCGCCACAAAGGTGCGTCCTTCGTCATAACTGCCCACGCCGTCGGCGACTTGAGCGCGAAACAGATGGATTTTGTCGTAGCGTGCCAGACAGTTGCCTTGATTGTCAAACAATAAACTGCTTTGATAATACTTGCCGTTGTCTGGTGAACGACCGTCTTTGTCTGTTGGACAAGGCAAGGTGCCTGCCAATATGTGCACATCATAAGTTTTGGCAAGCCGCTGATAGTGCTGACTAAGGGCGTCAAACTGTGCAACAAGTGCGCGCTGATTGCCCATCAAGCAGGCGTTTTCGGGCAGCACAATCAGCCTTGCCCCTTGCTTGCTGGCACTGGCAACAGCGGCATCAATGGTTGCCAAATTGTCTGCTGGCTTGTCTTGACTGTTTAGTCCAATCGTCGCAATTTTAAAAAAATTTTTCATGCTCTCTCGCCTTTTTGTATTGATTTGGTTGCTTATTGTAACATGATTGATACAATTTCAACAATTATCCAACGTTAAATATTGTTTGGTTACACTTGGCATATGTTATTTTTTTATGAATGCTTGTAATACTGATTTTATCATGATGCTTATCCAATGCCATAAAAATAAGCACCAAAAAGATAAGCAACTAATATCTTTTGGTTAATCATAAAGACATATTGTTTACTGATGGTAATGATTAAGCGATGATAAATGCCCAAATTGATTTTTGTAAATATTTTGAGCAATTTAGCAATCAATGGCGCAAAATACCAAGCGATAAAATGACAATATTGTCAATGCAGAACACCACCAGAAATAAAAATTAATCAGTTGATTTTGTTATTAAAAATTTTTATTTTTTGTGATGGTTGTCCGAAAATTGCTAAAAAGTGTTTATTGTCTTCATGGTTTTGGTATATTTTTTGTAAATAAAAAATGCCAATGACCATCAAATCATTTTTGATGAAAAAATAATCAATGATGAGCAAAAAGACGAATGACCAACGGTGTTTGTTTACATAGTTTAAACAATGATTGGGACAATTGGTGGAAAATTAGCCAAAATTAGGGCGATTAAGTAAAGTATTTATACATTTGCTGGTATTGGGTAGTCTAAAATTGCCATTGATGAATTTTGGGCGTGCAATATTGCAAATATTATGCCAAAATAGTAAGAGTTTAGATTATTTTACAAAATGCACAATTTGGCTCAGTCTTGAGCAAGGTTGGGCGCAGATAATAGAAGCGGTTAATGATTTAAGTGAAGTTAAATGGGCGATTAGCAATATCATGAGCATGTCATTTGGTTTGGGTGTTAGTCTTAACACATCACAAAAACTCACTCCCCAGATGCAACAAGCGGTTCGTTTGTTGGCTCTGTCGCATCTTGAGCTTGAGCAAGAAGTGCAGCTTAAGCTAGACAGCAACCCATTGTTGGAGCGGGCTGATAATGACGAGTTTGAAGGGTTGGATTTGCAAGACTTGGACGACGAAATGCTGACTTTGGACAGTTGGCAGACGGACGATTGGCAAAGCAAAAGCACCAACTTAAATGATGACGCGGCTGATGAAGCACAGACCCCAGACAGTTTTGAAAAATTGTCCCAAGCACAGTTGGACGGCGACGCCATAGACAGTCAATGGGACAATGTGTACGGTTCTGATGTTGGTTATGACGGCGTTCATCATTTTGATGATGATGCTCCTGAGTTTTATGGGGCGACCCAATCAAGTGTACAAGACCACGTGCGCTGGCAGATGAATTTTAAACACCTGTCGCACATTGAGTCGGTGATTGCCGATTATTTGATTGATGCGATGGACGGTATGGGCTATATTCGCCTAAGCATTGACGAGTTGTACCAAAGTTTGGCTTTGCAAGCGTCATTTTATCAATGGCAAGAAGGCATTACGCCTGCCAAGATTATGGCGGTGTTGCGCAGCATTCAAGATTGCTCACCGACGGGCATTGGGGCGCGTGATTTGGCAGAATGTTTGCGGCTGCAACTTAACGAATTGGTGGAGCAGCACGTGGATTTGCCTTATGCCGATGAAGCCTATATGGTGTTGGGCTCTCTTAAGTATTTAGAAAGTAATAACATCAAGGCGTTGATGCAGGCAACGGAATTGACCATGAATGAAATCAAAGGCGCATTGGCATTGATTCGCCAACTTAACCCAGAGCCTGCCAACGCCTTTTATCGTGAGCAAACTGACCATCAAGAAAACATTGATGTGCCTGATATTTTGGTGATAGCACTTGATAAAAAAGGCGATAAATACACCAAAAAATCTTTGGCGAACACCACCAATACCAGTGCATGGCGTGTGGTATTAAATACCGACGTCATACCCAGCCTAAAGATTAACCAAGAGTATGCCAGCCTGATTAAAAAAGGCGATGACAGTCCTGACAACGTCTATCTTAAGGAGCATTTGGCTGATGCGCGCCTGTTTATTCGCAGTATTGAAGAGCGCAATCAAAACCTGCTCAAAGTTGCCAGCAGTATTGTGCGCCGTCAACAAGCTTTTTTTGAAGAAGGCGTACAAGCGATGGTGCCGATGACCCTAAAGGACGTTGCCAACGAAATTGGCGTGCATGAATCCACCGTGTCGCGTCTGACCACCAACAAAACCATGCTCACCCCACAAGGGTTGTTTGATTTAAAATACTTTTTTTCATCAAGTGTGGACAGCGATGATGGCGGTGTGTCAGCCACTGCCGTCAGTGCCAAAATCCGCGAGATGATACAAGCAGAAAATCCCAAAAAATCTTTGTCTGATGAGCGTATCACCAAAATGCTTGCAGCGCAAGGCATCAACATCTCAAGACGCACAGTAACCAAATATCGTGAAGCGATGGGGATTTTGCCGTCCACTTTACGCAAACGCAAAATTTAGAGTGTGAGTTTTTGTCGTTGCAGCACAAGCGTTGTGGACATTTGCCACACACTGAGCGACTGCTCGTTTGTGCTTATCTCTAGGGCGCTCAAATAACCCCCGCCATAAGCATAGGTATCAATGCCAATCAATCCGTGTTGCTGGTAGACTTGTCCGCTTTTTTGGCTGGTGTGTCCGCAGATGATGGTTTTGCCCGATAGGTGTGGTGGGTCGCTGGGGTTAATGAGCCGCCAACGCAATTCGTTTTCGCCTTGTTTGTTCATATTCAGATAAGGGTCGGGTGTGGCGTGGCTAAAGATAAAATGGTCGTTTTCATAATAAGGTTGTAAGTTTTTTAGCCAACTGACATAGGGTTTTGGCAGTGCCAATAAGCCATGCAAATCCGCTGTCAAGCCAAACGACCGTAATGTGCTATCACCACCAAATTTTAACCAGTATTTAAGATAATAACGGTCATGATAAGCGTCTAGGAGCATTTGCTCGTGGTTGCCCATGATGGCGATGACCTGACAGTGCTGTTGGTATGCCCAAATGGTGTTAATCACGCCTTTGCTGTTCATACCCCTGTCAATCATATCGCCCAAAAATATCAGTGTGTCATCATGGCTGGGCTGGATATGTGCCAAAAGTGCCACCAGCTCATCGTTACAGCCATGAACGTCGCCAAAAACAAAAATGCTCATGTTTGCTCCTTGTGGTCATTCTTGGGTGTTGATTGCCTGTGTTAAGTTGCTTATCGCCCAGTGGATATGTTCATCAAGCATATCGCTGCTGCCTAGCCTACTTTGTAGGGCGTTGATGGTGGCGGGCAGGTCGGCAGGGCGACTGTTGCCCAGTGCGATGGCAAGATTGCGTAAAAAATGCACATAGCCCGTTCGCCGCAGTGGTGAGCCTTCGGTTTTGGCTAAAAACTCTTCTTCACTCCATGCCCAAATGTCCAGCAGGCTAATGTCGTCTAGACCATGCCTTGCTTGGTAGTCAGAAACACTGCTAAGTTTGGCAAATTTATTCCAAGGGCAAATCAGCTGGCAATCATCACAGCCAAAAATGCGATTGCCAATGGCGTTGCGGTATTTAATATCAATACTGCCTTTGTGCTCAATGGTCAAATAAGAAATGCAGGCGCCTGCGTCCAAGGTGTGCGGGGCGATGATGGCATTTGTGGGGCAGATGTCCATACAAGCTGAACATGAACCACACAGATTTTTGACAGGAATGCTGGTGTTTTTTTCTGCCAAATCCAAACTGACAAACAACTCCCCCAAATTAAAAAACGACCCGCCTTGGCGGTTGATAAGCAGGGTGTGTTTGCCCGTCCAACCAAGACCAGCCGCTTCGGCAATCGCCCGCTCAAAAATGGGGGCAGAGTCGCTAAAGGGGCGAAACACAAAGGCGTTTTCTGCACCCACACCCAAGCCATGCCAGTTTGGTAATTCTTTTTCAATCAGCTTGGCAAGCGCTTTGAGCTTTTGACGCATGGTTTTGTGGTAGTCTCGCCCCCGAGCATAACGGGCGATGATGGCGCAGTTGGGGCGGTCGTTGTCTTGTATGCTGCGGGGTTTGGGTTTGGCGTGCAGATAGTCCATGCGTACGCTGATGATGGTTTTTGTGCCTGTGACAAGCAGACTGGGGTCAGCTCTTAGATGATGATTTTCTTTTAAAAACTCTAGCGAGCCGTGCAGGTTGCTGTCCAGCCAAGTTTGCAATCGGGCGGTTTGCTCGGCAAATAAAGGGTGATGCACCGACAAAAAGCCACAATCGCTAAAGCCAAGCTCTAAGGCTTGGGACTTTATCCATGTTTTGATGTGTTGTTTGTTGGCGGGTGTTGTGTCAAGAGTAGGCAAGTTCATTACATTTGCAGACAAAATACCCAATCATGTATAACACGATTGGGCGATAAAGCCAAGCGTTTTTACTTGCAGTGTTTACTTGCAATGTTTGTTAATGGCGTCTAGTGTGCGCTGTTTTTTGGAGCTGATTTCTTGGTCATTAAGATACACGCGCTCGCCATTGGCGTTGGTTTCAAAGATACGTCCACCAGTACTAAGATTGGCAAGGTTGGCGCGTAAGTTTTGACAATGACGCGTCATCTCTTGGGCTTGCTGTTCTTTGACTTGCTTTTCTAACTCGGCAATGCGCTGAGCTTCAGAGATGGGGGCGGGCGTTTGTTCGGTGGGAAGCTGCGCCATCTGACCTGCACTGGCTTGGCGTCCATCGCTGCGCATTTCAATCACTTCATATTTGCTGGCGTCATTGGGTCTTAGCTGGGTGTAGCGAACTTCACCGTTTTTGCCAGTGCTTTTGTAGATAATCGTTGTTGCCGCATGTGAGTGTGCCATTAACAAAGCGGTTACAATTAGGGCGGTTAAGCTACGAAGTTTCATCATTTATCCTTGTCATTGCCACGCAAAAAGCAATTAAAAATTAAGGTTAATATTGTGATAAAATCGCCACAAAAGCAAGACCGATTAAGGAAAGTAAATTGGTGTCTATCGCTTTTTGACAAAAATTTGCCTTTGGTGTTGGTCAAATGGGGGTTTATTGGTCGGGCAATCTGCCAAAAACGCTTGGCAAAACATCAAATTTGACAAACATACAAGTTCAAATTATAATGCCAAAGATGGTTTTGCTGATGGGTTTTTAGGTCTGTTTGTTAAACCAGTTGAACAAATGATGGCGGCAAGTTCCACCGCGCCCGTAGCGCTGACATAAGACCTAAGTCAAACAACAAGGGCGCCAGCACAGTGGGGAAGAAGTAAACGCCAGATTTGCCTTTGGGCGGATTTGTGGTTTTTGGAACATATGATGGCAACCATTTTGGTGGTCAGTGTGTCAATCATGACATATGGTTATAAAAACACAACCATCAGTAATGATAATTATAAAGTCGGCGTAGTTATTTATCAAATACTGCGTTTGCCCTATCAGAGCTTATAAATTACCCTTTATAAGTGTTTGTTATGGCATTGCATTTGGACTTATCAGTCTGCAAGACACAAAAAACAAGCCTATTTTTGTTTTGTTAGCCTTGTTTATATTGAGCTTGCTCTTTGTCTGAATTTTATTAAATATCTGCGTCTTTATATACCAATAAATGATTTTTACCTTCAGAGTGGGTAGATTAGGATAACATCATGACGCAAACATCCCAAGTCCCAAAGACAGCTGGGCACTCTTCCAAAGACATCTTTGCCAATTTTCATCACAATCAAGAAAAACTTGCTCGTGGCGAGACCCTTGAAATGTCAGGCGGTGAACTGCTTGTGCAAGCCTTGATAGACGAAGGCGTAGAATACATCTTTGGCTACCCTGGTGGGGCGGTGCTGCACATCTATGACGCTTTGTTTAAGCAGGATAAAATTGAGCATATCTTAGTGCGTCATGAGCAGGCGGCAGGGCACATGGCGGACGCTTATAGCCGTGTTACGGGCAAAACAGGCGTGGTGCTGGCAACGTCAGGGCCAGGGGCGACCAACACCGTAACGGCGATTGCCACGGCGTTTATGGACTCTATTCCGATGGTGGTGTTGGCAGGGCAAGTGCCGTCTAGCTTGATTGGCGATGACGCTTTTCAAGAATGCGACATGGTCGGTGTTTCACGCCCGATTGTCAAACACAGTTTCCAAATCCGAAATCCTGCCGACATTCCCACGATTATCAAAAAAGCCTTTTTTGTCGCCAGCTCTGGCAGACCAGGTCCTGTGGTGGTGGACATTCCCAAAGACATGACCGCCCCCAATGAAAAATACGCCTATGTTTTGCCTAAGACGGTCAACATTCGCTCTTATCAGCCCACCCAAAAAGGACACAGCGGTCAAATTAAAAAAGCCCTAGAAGCACTGTTATCCGCCAAACGTCCTGTATTATACGCTGGTGGCGGGGTGATTTTGGGCAATGCTTCTGATGAGCTGACCGCCATCGCCAAACAATTAAATTTGCCAGTAACCAATACCTTGATGGGGCTAGGAGCGTTTGCAGGCTCTGACCCACAGTTTGTTGGTATGCTCGGTATGCATGGCACTTATGAAGCCAACATGACCATGCACCACAGCGATGTGATTTTTGCGGTGGGGGCACGCTTTGACGACCGCGTTACCAACAACGTCAAAAAATTCTGCCCCAACGCCAAGATTATCCACATTGACATTGACCCTGCGTCCATCTCCAAGACCATCAACGCCCACATTCCCATTGTTGGCGATGTCAAAAATACCCTAAGCGAGATGCTTGCTTTGCTCCAAGAAAGTGGGGCGACACTAGACCCTGTGGCACTGGGCGATTGGTGGGCACAAATCAACGAATGGCGTAAACGTCATGGTTTGCGTTATCGGGCTGACACCGATGCCAATGTGCACGCCATCATGCCACAGCGTGTTGTTGAGACACTTTATAAACTTACCGATGGCAAGGCAATTATCACCAGTGATGTCGGTCAGCACCAGATGTTTGCGGCGTTGTATTACAAATACGATGAGCCCAGACAGTGGCTCAACTCTGGCGGACTTGGCACGATGGGCGTGGGTTTGCCTTATGCGATGGCAGCCAAATTGGCGCGCCCTGACAGACAGGTGGTGTGTATTACGGGCGAAGGCTCAATCCAGATGAATATCCAAGAGCTGTCCACTTGTTTGCAGTACAATTTACCTGTGAAAATTTTAAACCTAAACAACGCCCAACTTGGCATGGTTAAACAGTGGCAGGATATGCTTTATGAAGGTCGCCACGCCCAAAGCTATATGCAGTCGTTGCCTGATTTTGTCAAACTTGCCGAAAGTTATGGGCATAAAGGCGTCAAAATCACCAATCCTGCCACGATGGAAGCGGAGCTAAAAGCGGCACTGGAGATGGACGGGCTGGTGTTTATTGATGTTTATGTGAACAAATCAGAGCACGTTTACCCCATGCAGGTGGCGGGGCAATCCATGCGTGATATGTGGTTATCAAAAGGGGAGCGTACCTAAGAACCTGTATCCACAGTACCACGCTTAAGCAAATTTATTGATGAGTTTTAATGATTAACCGCTTTTGTATGAAAAATTGCCAAATCTTAATTTTTGTCGTTGCCAATCTTGGTAATATGATTATATTACCTATGATTGTCGCCTAAAAAATTTAGCGATTTGCCTAATTTTTCATCACAAAGATACTATGGACACAGGTTCTATGAAGAAAAAACATCTAATTTCAGTGTTGATGGAAAACGAAGCAGGGTCGTTGTCGCGTGTGGTGGGTTTGTTTAGCCAGCGTGGTTATAATATTGACACGCTCAATGTCGCCGCCACCGAAGACCCCACCATTTCACGGCTGACACTGACCACCATCACCAGCGATGACAAAATTGAGCAAATCACCAAACAGCTACACAAACTCATTGAAGTGGTCAAAGTACAAAACTTGAGCGATTTGGCACAAAATGGTCATGTGGAGCGTGAGCTCATGCTCATCAAAGTGCGTGCCACAGGTGCACACCGTGAAGAAGTGTATCGCATGGTGGATATTTTTCGGGCACAGGTGGTTGATGTCAGCCCCAGTTTGTACACCATTTTAATCACGGGTGATACAGGCAAATTGGACGGCTTTATTGAAGCCATTGGCTCAGATAAAATCCTAGAAGTGGTACGCTCGGGGGTGATTGGCATTGCTCGCGGTGAACGGACGTTGTCGGTGTGAGTTCAAAAGATAGCAAAGGTGGTTTTAAAAGGCTTTATTCTTATCTCTGTCAAAGACCGACAGCAGATTTTATCAGCACTTGCTGAGCATATTGAGCTGACCAAAGCAGAAGCGGGCTGTCTAAAATTTGACATCACCCCTGATGACCATTGTCAAGACAAATACTGGGTGTATGAAGAATTTGTCAATAAAGCCGCTTTTGAATACCACCAAGCACGAGTTCGCTCATCACATTGGGGTAGGGTATCTGCCGATGTTGAGCGGCATTATGAAGCACTGCTTGAGCTGGTATAATTGTGTTGTGCTGTATAGAAAGAACACACGCTTTTAATGGGTGTCTGGGCAACTTACCATGAGCCAAGGGCGATTTTGGACGTTGATTGACAAGTCCGCTGGGAACAAAGGAAGATGATGGCATGCACTTGACTTTTATCAGAAGCGTGATTTATGGTTTGGTGTTGGGGCTGCTGGCGTGCACGCCCAATTACTCCAGTCAAGAAATTCAAGCCATTGCCCAAAGCGTCAAGGTAGGCGAGATTACCATGTACAGCACCCAAAGCTGTCCTTATTGTCGGCAGATGAGAAATTGGCTCAATAGCCATGCTTTTGTCTTTAACGAGTGTGATATAGAGTTGAGTAAAGAATGCAGACAAGAATACGACCGTCATGGTGGCGGTGGTGTGCCCCTTATCAGGGTGTGGCGTAACAACAAACAGACGCTCATTCAAGGCGGGGATGGTTATGCACTGTTGGACGCACTAAAATGACATCGGTAGCCTTGTCTTGGCAATTAAACTCAAACGATGGTAGCAAACTGTCTGTGCCAAAAAGCAACGCGTTGCACGTGCGATGAGTGTTGCGGTGCACGCTTCAATCAATTTAACCCAACGCCCTAAATTTCTTAGTGGCAAATTTTTAAGGAAAACTTTATGAGTTTAAACATCTACTATGACAAAGATTGTGATTTGTCCATCATTCAAGGCAAAAAAGTTGCCATCATCGGCTACGGCTCACAAGGTCATGCCCACGCCCTAAACTTACAAGACAGCGGTGTTGATGTAACGGTGGGCTTGCGTGCTGGCTCGGCGTCTTGGAAAAAGGCCGAGAATGCTGGTCTAAAAGTTGCCGAAACCGCCGAAGCGGTGGCAGGCGCGGACGTGGTGATGATTTTGACCCCTGATGAGTTTCAGCGTCAGCTTTACCAAGAAACCATTGAGCCCAACATCAAACAAGGTGCTACGCTTGCTTTTGCTCATGGTTTTGCCATTCACTACAACCAAGTTGAGCCACGAGCCGACCTTGATGTGATTATGGTTGCTCCCAAAGCTCCTGGGCACACCGTGCGTAGCGAGTTTGTCAAAGGCGGTGGTATTCCTGATTTAATCGCTGTCTGGCGTGATGTATCAGGCAACGCCAAACAGCTTGCTTTGTCATACGCAGCAGGCGTGGGCGGTGGTCGCTCTGGCATTATTGAAACCACCTTTAAAGACGAGACCGAAACAGACCTTTTTGGTGAGCAAGCGGTACTGTGTGGCGGTGCGGTTGAGCTGGTGAAGATGGGCTTTGAGACCCTTGTAGAAGCTGGCTACGCCCCTGAAATGGCGTACTTTGAGTGCTTGCACGAGCTTAAGCTCATCGTGGATTTGATGTATGAAGGCGGCATTGCTGATATGAATTACTCTATCAGTAACAACGCCGAGTTTGGTGAGTATGTAACAGGCGTGGAAGTCATCAATGATAAGTCCCGTGCAGCGATGAGAAATGCCCTAAAACGCATTCAATCGGGCGAATATGCCAAGATGTTTATCGCCGAAGGTCAAACCAATTACCCATCAATGACCGCTCGTCGCCGCAACAATGCCGACCATCCCATTGAAAAAACTGGGGCAAAACTGCGTGCGATGATGCCGTGGATTGGTGGCAACAAAATCATTGATAAAGAAAAGAACTGATTTATCCATCATTTAAAAATAACCGCTCGTTTGGGCGGTTATTTATTTTAAGATGGAAATCATCAAGTTGTGGCTTAATCACGAGCGATACGCACAAAATTACCATTTTTTAAATCCATAAAGGCTTGCGTAATTTCTTCACGAGTATTCATCACAAAAGGACCATGTCCTGCAATGGGTTCGTTAAGTGGCTCACCAGATAACACCAAAAGCTCACTGTTGGTCTTGGCATGAACGACAAACTGACTGCCACCTTTTTCAAAAGTAATCAGCTCGCCATCTTTGGCGGTGTTGCCGTTGATGGTGATTTGACCGTTTCGCACAAGGATAAGCAGATTGTGCGTGTCAGGTGTGCTAAATTCATGCTCGCTGCCCGCATTGAGTGCCACATCCCAAAGATTGATGGGGCTAAATGTGCTGGCTGCTCCTGTGGTTTTATCAAACTCACCAGCGATTATACGCACCTGTCCACCATCAAGCTCTGCAATAGGAATGTCTTTGTTTGCAATGGCTTGGTAACGTGGGGCGGTCATTTTGTCTTTGGCGGGCAAGTTTATCCACAACTGCACCATTTCAAATATGCCACCTGTTTTTGAAAATTCTGGTGCGTGAAACTCTTCGTGCATGACCCCTGAGCCTGCCGTCATCCATTGCACATCGCCTGTGGCAATCACGCCTTCACCACCTGACGCGTCTTTGTGAGCGACTTGCCCTTGATAAGCGATGGTAACCGTCTCAAAGCCACGGTGCGGGTGTTCGCCCACGCCATGTGGTGCATTTGTATTTGGATTGGGCTTAAAATGCTCTGGGCTGGCATAGTCCATGAGTAAAAATGGGTCAATGTTTTTAAAGGTTTCACCATAATGAAACATACCTGCCACATGAAAGCCATCACCCACCCAATGTTTGGCAGGGGCGGTGTAGATACGTTTGACAGTTTTGTGATTCATAAAAAACTCCAAATTAATCATGGTCTTATAATGGTGTTTTAATTAATTTTATCAAGTACAAATCCATTTTCATTTAGCAAAATCAATATTAACCCACAAGAAAAAGCGGTTTTGATATACAGTGATGGCATTTTGTTATCCCTGCCATGATAGATTGAAATGGCTTTTTAGTGTGCCTGTGGTTTGTGTGATGTATTGGGTGATGAGTTGGATTAAAGGGGTAAAGCTGACGCGTGATAATTTGCCTGACGACCCTACAGACATGGTGTTGCCTGCAAAATACCTTGTTTGTGCAGTCTTTTGCTTTGGTGTTTGCCAGCTCATGGCAAGTATTTCTTGCACCCAAAATCAAATCGGTCATACGATTGGTGGTGGCGCTTTTGTCTATTGGTAACAACTGGTTGTATAAATTTTACAATGGTCATAACAAACGAATGGCACGCTCGCGTTTTTCTGGCGTCTTGCCTTCTAAGATTGCTTTGGCGATGTGTAATTCTTTGTCTTGTTCAAAACCTGCAATGTGCCACACCCTGCCCAAATCATTGATGATAAGTGTGTGATTGGTCATCTCAATTTTGGCGTGATTGGAGAGTTTGACAGAATGTCCGTCTCCGATGAAGTGGCGGTTTTTGATGGTAAGCTGACCTGCGCCAATAAAGCCATGATTGTTCAGTTTGTTTTTGTACATGTTAAAGATAAATATCAACACAGCAAAAACAAACATCGCACCGATGGTGATACGTATTGGCATTGTCATGGCAACAACAGCAAGCCCAACCGCCAAAACAAGCAAGGCAGACGACCAAAGAAGCAAGGGATTTTTGTTGTTGCCAGTTAGGGTGATGACGACACCATCATCAATGACTTTGAGCATATCACCAGTCCAACGCTGCTTTTTGTGCTTCAAACAACTTCATGATACCCGCTTGGGCAACATCAAGCATGGCGTCGGC
This sequence comes from Moraxella sp., assembly GCA_030528385.1. GTDB lineage: Bacteria > Pseudomonadota > Gammaproteobacteria > Pseudomonadales > Moraxellaceae > Moraxella. Next base: position 150,899 of record JAUMYZ010000002.1, on the reverse strand, counting down.
TTGCGCTCTGGTGAAATGTTTGTCTTCGGCAGTGCCTTGAATTTCAATAAAACCGCCAACTTGGGTCATCACCACATTTAAATCGGTGTCGCAGGTGGAATCTTCATCATAATCCAAATCCAACAACGTCTGCCCGTCTTTGATGCCCACCGACACCGCCGCCACCAAACCTAATAATGGGTCTTGGCTAAGTTGCTTGTTGCGTTGTAAATGCTCTAAAGCGTCAATCAAAGCAACCGCCGCCCCTGTGATACTGGCGGTGCGTGTGCCGCCATCGGCTTGTATGACGTCGCAATCAATATAGATGGTGTTTTCGCCCAGTTTTTTTAGGTCAAGCATGGCTCGTAGCGAGCGCCCAATCAAACGTTGAATCTCTTGGGTGCGTCCTGATTGTTTGCCTTTGGCGGCTTCGCGTTGGGTGCGTGTGCCAGTGGCTCGTGGGAGCATGCCATATTCGGCGGTGAGCCAGCCTTGATTTTGTCCTTTTAGCCAGCGTGGCACGCCCGCTTCAATGCTGGCGGTGCATAATACCTTAGTGTCGCCATAACAGACCAATACCGAGCCTTCGGCGTGTTTGGTGTAGTGGCGAGTAAAAGAGACGGGGCGTAGTTCATTAAATGCTCGGTTGTTGTGTCGCATTGTCATGCCTTTGATAAAAACAAATAAAGGGTGAACATAGTGTCAGTGTGCGGTAGTAAGTGATGACAAATAACAGCCATGATGGTGGCGACCTATAAGTGCTAAGGTGTGCAGAGCGACCAAGTAAAAAGTGCACCGCTCCTAGTGCCACTGAGGTTGTAAAGCATTGTTTTATATCCTGCTTTACGGCTTTGCCTGTTGGGATAACACTCGCCCACCATGTTCAAAATTGGTGTCAGAATTGGTATGACAACTGGTGTTAAAATTGGTCTTTAAAACCAATACCCAAATACCAATGTAACATCGTTGTCTAAAAAATCAATGTTTAAAATCAGTGCCAAAGCATTTATTGCTCAAGTAATTCAACCGCCCAGTTTTTGGCTTGAATGTCAATGTTGAGCTGTCTTAGCTCAAGGGCGATGTCATCAGCTTGGCGCTGATAACCTTCCACATCAATGGTGGTTTGCCATTTAATTTCACGGTAGCTGTAGCGGTCGGGTTCTTTGCTGGTATGCTCTAGCATGGTGCTGATGGTTTTGTGTTTTGCCATCAAGGTATCACGCTGGCTTAACACCGACAATAAATCCCGACCATCATCAAAAACCACGCTGGCATTGGTTTTGTGGATTTTGATGATAAGCTCGTGCAAACTCTCTTGAGTGGCGAAAATCTCTGCCAACAGTTGGGCGGGATTTTCGTTGGGCTCATCACCTTCTTGGACAAGGACATTTTTATTTAGGCGACTTTGTAGCGAGTAGAGTCTCTTTTGTAAATCGCTACGCACCATTAGGGCTTCAGCTAGTTTCATGGTGTTACTTTTGCATATTGCTTTGTTGTGTTGGTGGGTTTTTGTGCCAAACTTGAGTGGCAAGTTTGGCGATTTACTGGGTTTATTTGCTGTTTTGTAAGGTACGCAAATCTTTGCGCAGGATTTTACCCACGTTGGATTTGGGCAGTTCACTCAAAAACTCAATATATTTGGGACGCTTATAACCTGTGAGATTTTCTTTTGCCCACGCTTTGACTTCAGCTTCGGTTAGGCTGTCGTCTTTTTTAACGATAAAGACCTTGACCAGCTCGCCACTGTGCTCGTCGGGCACGCCAATCACGCCGCATTCTAGCACTTTGGGGTGGGCGGTGATGACTTCTTCTACTTCGTTGGGATAGACGTTAAAGCCCGACACCAAAATCATGTCTTTTTTGCGGTCTACGATTTTAAAGAAGCCTTTGTTGTCCATCACGCCAATATCGCCTGTACGAAAATAGCCATCTTTGGTGGTTACTTTGGCGGTTTCGTCAGGGCGGTTGTAGTAGCCTGCCATTACTTGTGGTCCTTTGGCACAAATCTCGCCCGCTTCACCCAACGCCACTTCGTTGCCATCGTCGTCTAGCAAGACAATGTCGGTATTGGCAAAAGGAATGCCGATTTTGCCTGTGTAACTGCCAGGTGGGTTGAGCGTCAGTACAGGCGATGTTTCAGACAGTCCATAGCCTTCAATGATGTCGCTGCCTGTGAGCTTTTTCCATTCTTCGGCTGTTTTGGACAGCACCGACATGCCACCGCCCAAAGACAGACGCAAATTGCTGTGGTCAAGGGCTCTAAAGCCATCGTGATGGGCTAGGGCATTAAACAGGGTATTGACCGCTGGGAAAAAGACAGGTTTGTATTTGGCAAAATCTTTGGTGAGTGCGTCAAAATCACGGGCGTTGGTAATCAGCAGCAGGCTAAAACCCATTTTCATGCCAAGCAAGGCACACGCCGTAAACGAAAAAATATGATACAGCGGCAGCGCAACAGCGATGTATTTGCCTGTCAAATCTTCGTTGGCAGGGAACACTTTGTGCACAAAAGTCATGCACTGCTCAACGTTGGCAATCAAGTTTTTGTGGGTGAGCATGGCGCCTTTGGCAACGCCCGTTGTGCCACCTGTGTACTGCAGCACAGCGACGTCATTCAAGCCCAATTCTGGGCGCACATAGTTGCTGGCGGATGCTTGGTTGAGCACGTCTTTGAAGCTGATGTGGTTGGGAATGTTCCAAGTGGGCACCATCTTTTTGACGTAGCGTACCACCAAATTGACAATAAAGCCCTTAAAGCCCATCATATCGCCAATGCTGGCAACAACGATGTGTTTGACTTGTCCTTTGTTTTGTACTTTTTCAAAAGTGTGGGCAAAGTTCTCCACGATAAACAGTGCCTTGGCATTACTGTCATTAAGCTGATGTTCCAGTTCGTGAGCGGTATACAGTGGGTTGACATTAACCAGTACCATGCCAGCTCTGATGATGCCAAACATGACAATGGGGTATTGCAAAATGTTGGGCATCATCAAAGCGACTTTGTCACCTTTTTGTAGACCGATGGATTGTAGGTAGGCAGCCACTTGACGGCTGTAAGTGTCAAGCTCGCCATAACTCAAAGAAGCTCCCATGCAGGTTAGGGCAGTTTTGTTTTTGTGATTGGTAAAATTTTGTTCAAAACTGTCTAATAACGAATGAATGCCATCGGGTATGGCGACGGTGGCGTTTAGTCCATGTTCTTGGTAAGTCTCCAGCCAAGGGCGGTTGGCAGGTACCATAAAATTGTGCATAAGGCTTTCCTTAATCAAATTGTATTAAAATTAAATTGTTTCAAATCATGACAAAGCGATTTGGCTTATAACATACACTATTTTGGGCAAATTGCCAAACAAAATTACAGCCAATTACAAATCCATTCAAACACATACAGCCCATCGGTCAAAAACGGCAAATCAATGCCTAAAAACTTGCTAAGTGCTCGGCTTGGTCGCTGTTGTTATTAGAATGGGCGATGTTTGATGGATTGGTTAAAACATTGCTTTGATGTGGCTTGGGCGATAAGGCTGGCTATGATGGTTAAGGCAGCGTGCACTTTTAAAAAAAACTTGACGTGCAAACACCAGCGCAGCCAGCAAATGCGCAGCGATTTAAAACCGTTCAAGACTGCCGTGCTGGTTTGTTTTGCCTGTGCCAAACTTAAGCAGCAAACACTGGCTCAAGCCAAAACATTGATGCGCCAAAGCGGTCAGTCATCGCACCTGCGAAGCAGCAGCGCCAATCACGCGTCAAATGCTGCTTGATTGTCATCGTCCTGTGTTGGCTGGTAGCTCAATAAATGACCAATACACGCCACCAAGTGTTTGGCGATGTTGGTTTTGCTGTCTTTGGCAAGGGCGATGGGCGCTTGTTGGTAACTGTCGGCAAAAAACACCGTCATGGCATTGTCGTCGCTGCCAAAACCAATGCTGCTGTCTGAGACGTCATTACAAGCTATCATGTCTAAATTTTTGCTGATGAGTTTGTTTTTGGCGTAGTTGTCGCTGTCTTGGGTTTCGGCAGCAAAGCCCACCATCAACGCTTTGGGAAATTGTTTGGAGATGGTCGCCAAGATGTCGGGATTTTTGAGCAGCTGCAGTGTCAAACCATCGCTGTTTGCTGTTTTTTTGATTTTTTGGGTGGCAATGGTGGCGGCTCTGTAGTCGGCCACAGCAGCGGTGGCAATAAAAATGGTGTTGGGGTCATTTGTCATCACGCTTTGGCAGACGTTTAGCATGTCATTGGCGCTGGCGACATTGTGGCGCGTTATTCCGTTGGGGGTGGATAAGTGCACCGATTTGCCAGCGATAAGTATCACAGTTGCCCCTGCTTGCCAGCAAGCACTTGCCAGCGCAAAGCCCATTTTGCCGGTGGAATGGTTGGATAAAAAACGCACAGGGTCAATGGGTTCAAGGGTGGCGCCAGCGGTGATGACCACCGTTTTGTTCGCCAAAATTTGGGGGGTGCGTGCTCTGGCAATAAAGCCCAGAATCTGTTCGCACAGACTTTCAGGCTCAGGCAAGCGTCCTGCTCCCACATCACCACAGGCTTGCTCGCCGCTGTCGGGGTAAATAAGCTGATAGCCGAAGCGTTGTAATTTGGCAAGATTGTCTTGGACGATGGGGTTTGTCCACATTTGTTGGTTCATGGCGGGTGCACACAAAATCGGTGCAGGCGTGGCAAGACAAACGGCGGTGAGCAAATTATCCGCCAAACCGTGCGCCAATTTGCCAATGGTGTTGGCGGACGCAGGGGCAATCACCAGCACATCTGCCCATTTGGCAAGCTCAATATGTCCCATGCCACGCTCGGCATGCTCGTCCAATAATTGGGTGTGCACTTCATTGCCAGTCAAGGCTTGTAAGGTTAAAGGGGTGATAAACGCACAGGCTGATGGTGTCATGACAACGCGCACTTGACAATTTGCTTTGATGAGCAGGCGCGCAAGCATGGCGGACTTATAAGCGGCAATGCCCCCTGTGATGGCAAGTAAGATTTTGGGACTCAAAGATTGGTGCTCCATATCATCGTTAAAAATGGTTATTATACACCAATCAACCCAAACGGTTGGTGCCATTTCTAGGGCGTTTGGGGCTGATGATTTGTCCTTGTTGATGGATGTAAAAGCTGTCCGTCCAGACTGACTTGAGCTTGTCCCTTGATAAATTGCTGGGCTTGGACAGATAGAAAAGGTATCATTACCATGCCTGTTTTATCAATATAATCTCATTTTTTGCCGAGACATACTGTTGCCAGACCTTCTCAAAAAAATGCTGGTGTTTTGGTATTTGGTATCAACAACCATCTTGCCTGTGTTGTCCACAAAGCCCCATTGTTTATCTTGTATCACTCTGACAAGCCCATCAAAACCGAACATCAACATGGTCGTAGATGATGGGTATCACCGCTTTGCTGGTTTGGTCAATCATGCCCCATTTGTCATGCTTTTTGACAGTGGTACGCTCTTGATAAAACTCTTTGGCAAATTGATACTCCAAGGGAGTAAATCGTGCCTTGTGTGTTGGCAAACCCATGTCTGTTGTCTTGCCAAAAGATTGCCAAGCCATCGTTTAACCCAGCGCTGATGCCTTGAGCTTGGCAGCGTCTCAAAAACAAAGGCATTGCTGGCAAAGATGGCAAAAAGCGCCAAATAATGTTTGCTGTTTGAAATGTGCCAGATATTCATGCTAAAATTTCTTTTGTTGTGGTGGTTTAGATTGTCTTGGGTTTTAAGGCATTTAACAAGAGATGATTGACTTATCATGGCGTCAATTTTATCAAAACCTGCCTTTAGGGCAAAACATCACGACTTTAGCAGTGGCAGGCGCATTTACATGTAAAAGACGTGAGCGCTTGTGCTTTTGGCGTGTCAAAGAGAAAAAGCGATGACCAAGTTACAACAAATTTTGGGGTTGACTGCGCCCATCATGCAAGCGCCTATGGCAGGCGCAAGCGATGTGGATTTTGTGTTGGCAGCCAATCGGGCGGGTATTTTGGGTTCGCTGGGAGCAGGCATGATGTCGCCCAGCGCCATCAATCAGGCGATTAACGGTATCAAACAGCAGACAGACAAGCCGTTTAATGTCAATTTGATGATTTTGGACGACACATTGAGCCAACATTTTAGTGCGCCAATGCCCAGCTGGCTAGAGAATTTTTATCAAGAATTGGGCATTGTTGCCACCCTTGGCAAAACCCCTGCTCAGCGCTTTGATGAGCAGTTGGCGGTGCTGCTGGACAATCCTGTGCCTGTGGCGAGTTTTACCTTTGGCATATTAAACAAAGCACAAATGGCGGCGTTGCAAGCGGTGGGTTCTTTGGTGATTGGTACCGCCAATGGTGTTGACGAAGTGCTTGCTTGGCAGGCGTTGGGTGCAGATGCGGTGGTGGTGCAAGGCACAGAAGCGGGTGGACATCAAGGGGGCTGGCTAAAGTCTGCCAAGTTGTCTGCGCTTGAGTTGTTGGTGCAAGCCAAAGCGGCAGCTGATGTGCCGTTGATTGTGGCTGGCGGTATCGGCACAAAAGCGCAGGTTGGGCAGATGTTACAACAAGGCGCAGATTTGGTGGCGGTTGGGACGCTGTTTTTGACCACCGATGAAGCGCCCATCAGCCCTGTTTGGCAGCAGCGATTATTGGCTGCAACAGGCGATGACACACGTTTGACCAGATTGTTCTCTGGCAAAATGGCGCGCGGCATTATCAATGACTACATGCAACGTTTTGCCCATCTTGATGGCGAAGCGTCTGCCGATGTTCTGACCTATCCCACCATGAATGCCATGACCAAAGCACTGCGTGCCTACGGCAATCAAACTGCCAATGCAGACTTGATGTCGTTGTGGGCGGGCACGGCGGTTGGGCACTGTCGCCGTCAAAGTATGGCGCAGCTTGTGTGTCAGCTTATGCCATCGTCATTTTGATTGACCGCTGCTTTGGTTGGCGCTGGTTGGGGCGATGGCGTTGCTCGCTTTTTGTTTTTCTAGCTCGGCGATTTGTGCTTCAAGCAGGGCGATTTGTTCGGCTTTGGCGGCGGTCAGCTCTTCCATCATCGCCAGTTGCTCTTTGACAAGTTTGCCTTGTTCGCTCAGTTGTTTGTTGGTGTCTGATAGATGGTCAATTTCTTCTTTGACCAGCGCGGGGTCGCTGGGAACTTGGGCGTTTAAAATCTCATCAGGATTGACGTTGGGCTGACCGACGCTGGGTAAAATATCGGCTGGTGCTGAACTTGGAGTGCTGTCTGCTACTGACGCTGGCGCGGCTGTTTGTTCTTGTGTGGGCGCGATATTGGTTGGTTGCGTGCTGGCTGTTGGGGCAGGTTCATCAGCAAACATGGTCATATAAAGTATGCCAGCAATCAGTATCACAACAATCATGCTGGCAAGAACCAATATGTTGAGCTTTTTGGGGTTGGCAAGCAACGGACTGCTGGGTTTTTGGTGGCTTTTTGGACTAAAGTTGGTGGCTTTTTGTTCTTTTTTGAATAGACCACCAACGACCATGTTTTGTTTGTTTTTGTTGTTTGCTGGTTGAATGGCTGCCAAGATGTCGTTGTCATCGTCAGTTAAAGTGCTGGCAGGCTTTGGCGCTTGCTCTGTGTCGTCATTTTTGACGTCATGATGGGCAGCGTCAGGCTTGGTGCTGGTAGTCTCTGTACTGATTGCTGTCTTGCTCAGTGGTGTGAGCTCTTCAAAATCAATCTCAAAACTGGGCGGTGCATCGACGTCTTTTTGTTGTCCTAATTGGTTTAAAAATTCTATGTCAAGCGCGTCAGTATCGGTGGTGGCGTCGTTGCTGCTGTGTTGATTGGGTACTTGCTCATCTGGCACTTGCTGGTTTTGGCTGGGCGTTTTATCAAAAAAATCTTCTAAGCCAGCGATGGTGTCGGTGTTGGTATGCTCATCTGGCGTCAGTAAAATGGGGTCTGGATTTGGATTATTGTGCGATGTGTCTTTTTTTTGGTCGGACATAATAAAACCTGTCAGCGTATGGGCAACAATGTGTGAATTAAAATCATGCAAAAATCCTACCAATAATATTGATTTACTGTGAGTTTTATGGGTTTTTTGTAGGAAAAATGTTGTCTGTCTGTATTTGGATAAGTGTCGCCGTTGCGCTTGGTCTATGGTTTTTGAATAAAGCGTACCACACCCACCCCGTCTGCTGCGCTTTGTTGCATGGCTTGGGCTTCTTGGGGTGTGGGACGACGCTCACTGTGCCCACATTGCACGCATTCAATGTATTCATCAGGCACAGGCTCAAAGAGTTGTATTTGCACCGTGCTATCAAGCGTGCCACACGATGAGCATATTACCCCTGCCAAAAATTGGCGTTTTGGGCGGTTGGATTGATAACGCATAACTTTCCTAAAAGTTGGCTGACTTGATGACAGGTCAGCCTAAGTGTGGTATTAGTGAATAAAACCGCTTTGTTTGAGTAGGGCATTGACGTCTTTGGGGCGACCCATAAAGGCTTCAAAGCTGTCTTTGGCGGGGCGAGAACCACCTTTTTGCAAAATTTCGCTTTTAAAGGCAAGCCCTGTGGCAGGGTCAAACACCCCTTGTGTGCTAAGGTTTGGGTTGTTTTCAAACTGACTAAAGGCGTCCGCTGACAACAGCTCTGCCCATTTATAAGAATAATAACCAGACGCATAACCGCCCGCAAAAATGTGTCCAAATGTGTTGGCAAAGCGGTTGTTGGCAGGTGGCACGATGACTGCAACATCAGAGCGGACGGCGTTTTGGGTTGCCAAAATGTCGTCATAGCTGTGCAGATTTGCCCCATGAATGCGTAAATCAAACAGCCCAAACTCTATTTGCCTTAGGGTTTGTAGTCCTGATTGGAAATTTTTGGCATTGATAAGAGCGTCTAGTTTGTCAGAAGGCAGTGGCTCGCCCGTTTGGACATGGCGACTAATCAGGGCAATGCCGTCTTTGGTGGTGGCAAAGTTTTCCATAAACTGACTGGGCAGCTCCACCGCGTCCCATTCTACGCCGTTAATACCTGCCACATCGCTTAGACTGACGGTGGTCAAAAGGTGATGTAGCCCATGCCCAAACTCATGAAACAAGGTGGTTACTTCATCAAAACTGAGCAAACTTGGCAAGTCCCCCACCGCAGGCGAAAAATTACCGACGATAAAGCCAACGGGCAAACTTTCGCTGTATTGGTCTTTGTGTTTGTCTTGAAAGCCTGACAGCCACGCCCCGCCGCGTTTGCCCGTGCGAGCAAACAAGTCCAAATAAATACCGCCGATGACTTTGCCATTTTCCATCAATTCAAAAAACTGTACGTCTGTATGCCAGCGTGGCACTTCGCTGGTGCGTTCCACAAACTGCACGCCAAAAAGTTTGTCAATGATGGCAAACAGCCCTGACAGCACCACAGGCAAAGGAAAATAAGGGCGTAGTTCATCACTGTTTAGGTTGTATTTTTCGTTGCGGATTTTTTCGCTCAAATATGGCACGTCCCAAGGCTCAACGCTGTCTATACCAAGCGTTTTTGCCAAAATACTCACTTCGGCAAGCTCGGCTTTGGCAAAGGGCGTGGCGTGGCGAGCCAAATCCAGCAAAAACGCTTCAATTTCTTCTTTGCTGTCTGCCATTTTGGTCGCCAAGGACACTTGGGTGTAGTCATCAAAACCCAAAAGACGTGCTTTTTGTTGGCGCAGCGACAAAATCTCGCTCATGATTTGGCTGTTATCAAACTGTGTATAACCAAAGGTGCTTTGATCGCTTGCTTTGGTGTTATAGGCGTGATAAAGCGTTTCACGCAGGGCTCTGTCATCGGCGTACTGCATAACCGCCAAATACATTGGCACATCTAGCGTGGCGACATAGTCGCTGGCAAGCACGGTGTTTGGGTGTTTGGTCTTGTAGGTGTCGCCTGCCGATTTTAGCAGTGCCAGCCCAGTTGGGGTAATGCCTGACAGCTGCTCTTTGGTCAAGGGTAGGGCAAAGGCTTGGCTGGCGTCCAAGGCATTGTCAGCAAATTTGGCAGACAGCGTGGACAGTTTGCTGGCGATGGTGGCAAATTGGGCTTTTTTGTCGTCGTCCAAGCCCACGCCAGATAACTCAAAACTTTGTAAAGATAGGGCGATGGCCCGTGCCAAAGCGGTGTCTTGGAGCAAACTTTTGTCGCCATCAACCAATTTGTATAGCTGATAAAGTGCCACCGATTGCCCTGTTTTGGTGTGCAAGGCGGACAGCTTTGGCAGCACTTCATGGTGAGCCGTGCGAATGTCGGCGGTGCTGACCACGCTGTTTAGGTGCGACAAAACGCCAAAACTGCGACTTAGGGCAAGCATTAGGCGATGAAATTGCTCAATCACATCAAGGGCAACTTGTGGGTCATCGGTGGTGGGTAAATTGTCCAAAAACTCATCAGCTGTTTGCAAATCTTGGTGTACGAGTGTGCTTAGTGTGCCCGCATCTGTTTTGTCAAAATCCACCAACTGCAGGCGTGGGTCAAAAGTGGAACTGGTAAAGGTTATCATGTTGGTTTGTCCGTTTGGGTCTGATTTGTTTTGGGCGGTAAATGGGGGCGATGGGCGATTTTACAAGTCAATGTAAGCGTATATTACTTATTATCAACAGTTTTTTAAAGTCTGTGATAAAAAAGTCATACAATACCGTTATAACAGTGGGGATTTTGTGTTATAGTGGTTTTAGCAGTTTAAAGCTGTGATTAGGTGCTTTCTTTTGGACATTGACATACTAGGAGTTATGATGACTGTCAACCTAAAACACACCCTAAAAAATTTGCGTGCCATAACGGCTGACCCCGCTTTATCGGTGCTGCTTAAAACCCATCGTACCCACCCACAAAACGAGCAAGACCCCATCGCCTTAAAAAACGCCTTATCCGATGCGTCTGCTCGTTTGACAAACGAATACGACAAACGCACCAGCGATGAGATTGTCTCAAAAATCCAAGATGCCTTGATAGATTTTGACCATAATTATAATTTGGACACTTTGGCGATTTTTGCCACCAAAGATGACGTGCAAGTGCTACGTTTGCCCTTGGACGTTACGCCGCGTGTGGTGGTGGACAAAAAATTTGCCACCCGAGAGTTGGTGCGCGAGCTTGGTCATGCGGTGCATTATTATGTGGTGGTGGTAACGCGTACGCACGCTCGCCTGATAGAAGCGGTCAATGATCGTGTGGTGCGTGAGTTTGACCAAAACAGCCCCGAGCAAGAACGTGGCGTGTTTGACAACACCCCATTTCCGATTGAAAACACCACATTATACACCACCAGCGGGGCAGACCGCTCAGCCGCTTCCAACGAAGACAATTATCTCAAAGAGTTTTTAAATCGTGTGGATAAGAGCGTTCAAGAGCTGATTGGCAAATCGGGCGAAAAAATTCCCCTGTTTGTGGTGGGCGATGCTCGCAATATCTCATTTTATAAAGACGTGTGCGACCGACCTGATGTCATTGCAGGCTCAGCCGACAACATCACCGACCTAGAAAACGGCTCATCAGCACACATCATCGCAGGCGTGCAAGACGCACTCAAAGCCTATCATGATGAGCGTCAAAAACAATCGCTAGAAGGCATTGGGCTTGCCAAATCTCGTGGGCTATTGCGTACCGATTTACAAAGCATTTATCAGGCAGCTTATCAAGGATTGGGCGAGCGTTTGTATGTGCGTATTGGCTACATTCAGCCTGCTGTGGTTGATAAAAGCACCCAAAGTCTAACTTTGGCAGACGACCCCGCAGGCGATGGCGTTACCGATGATGTGGTGAGCGACATCATTGAGCTGGTGGCAAGTCATGGTGGTGATGTGGTGTTTTTGCCCCAAGATTTGGCACAAGATGACATTGCTTTGGTAACTCGCTATTGATTATGATGATTGGCAGCTAAACTGTCTTGCCATCATGTCCATAAGATGATACTTTATGTGTCATCTTATGTTTTAAGTCGTATCATGACCCCCATTAACGTCATCTCTTATAATATCCACAAAGGCATGTCTCCTTTAAATCGTTTGGTTAAATTGCAAAGCATGGGGCAAGCATTGGCGGATTTGTCCATTGATGTGTTGTGTTTGCAAGAAGTGCAAGGACAACATTTGGCACGCACACTGCAATACAACGAATATCCAGAGCAGTCCCAACACGAGTGGTTTGGCGAATTTTTATCGCTGGACAACAACTATGGCAAAAACGCCAGCTATAAACAAGGTCATCATGGCAATGCCACGCTATCACGCCACCGCCTTGACCCCAAGCACAACGTGGACATCAGTGTCAATCGTCTAGAACAGCGTGGCGTGTTGCACAGCGAGATTGTGCCCAGTGATTGGGGCGTGCCTGTGGTGGTGCTAAACGCTCATTTAAATCTGTTAGAGAGCGACCGCACCAAACAATACCAAGCCATCAACGAGTACATCGCCAGCGAGATTGATAAAGACAAACCGCTAATTTTGGCGGGGGATTTTAATGATTGGGCAAAAAAGTCAGGGCGTTTTTTGGCAGATTTGGGTTTGCATGAAGTGTTTTATAGCAAATATGGCAAGCACCCTGCCACCTTTCCTGCTAGGCTACCCATGCTTAGCTTAGACCGCATTTATGTGCGTCATCTAAGGGTCTTATCCGCCCAAGTCTATGGTGGCGTGCCGTGGTCTGATTTGTCCGACCATTTGCCAATCGGGGCAAGGGTGGGGTTGGTTTAATGTTTGTTTGGGTGGTTGTCATGATAACACCCACCAAATTGTGCCACTAGCGTCTTAGCGTATATCTTAAAATGGTTTTTAATTTATCCGCTGTCGTTCTGTCTGGGTTGTTTAGATATATCTCTTTGTGCGTCTTATCACGCCGTGTCAGCCCCATTTGGTCAATCAGTTGCTGCATTTTGGCAAAAGAAGCGGGCTCATCATCATAACTGCCAATGTGCAAAACCTGCACGCATTTGCCATCGCTCATCTGCTCAAAGCGTATCTCATCGTACAAGGTGCTGGGTTTTTTCTTTTTGACATTGTCCATCGCTTTGGCAAACATCACCTGTGTAATGCTCTCTGGCTGGCGTATCATCAGCGTGTATTGCAAGTTGCCTTTATCTAGCACGTCGTCTGCCATGTCCGCCTTTTGCCAAATCGCTTCTAAAGGATACACCACAAAGTCGCTTATCTTATCGTCAGGTTCATTTTTCATCATCGCCTTAAAAAGCATTTTAATGGCGTAGGCAAGTGAATACAAAGCGGACACCCGAGCTGAAAAGTCGGTGTCATTGGGGTTGCCCCTGCCTGTGATGGTGATAAATGCTTGCTGGGGCACATCAACCAGTACCGCTGTGGATTTGACACCATATAAGGCTTTTTCGCTTTTTTTCCATTCATATTTCATAATGGCACTCCTTGTTTATGTCAATACCGATGGCTTATGGCTAATATAAAGCAGGACACAATACTAAGATGGTCTGTCGTCAAATATCTTAGCTTTTGTAAGTGTACATCAAGAGTATATCCCCTATCGCAGACAAAGTAAAGCACCCAAAACTACTGAAAAATAACGGCAAATTTGCTATGATATGCCAAACTTTTATCTGAGAAATCCTATGACCCAAAACCAAACAACCAAACCCGTTCGCACCCGTATTGCCCCGTCCCCCACAGGCTTTCCCCACGTTGGCACCGCTTACATTGCCCTGTTTAACATGGCATTTGCCAAGGCTCATGGCGGTGAGTTTATCCTACGCATTGAAGACACCGACCAAGCCCGCTCCACTGCCCAGTCCGAGCAGATGATTTTGGACGCCCTAAAATGGACAGGGCTGTCATGGAGCGAAGGCCCTGACGTGGGCGGAGCTTTTGCCCCTTATCGCCAAAGCGAGCGTGGTGAGATTTACAAAAAGTACGCCCAAGAGCTGCTTGACAAAGGACACGCTTTTCGCTGTTTTTGTACGCCTGATGAGCTTGACGAAATGAGACGACAGCAAGAAGCCCAAGGCTTGCCAGTCCGCTATGATGGGCGTTATGCCAATTTATCTCGTGAAGAGAGCGACCGTTTGGCAGACAGTGGCAAACCCTTTGTCATTCGTATGCGTGTGCCGACAGAAGGCGACTGCGTGTTTGATGACATGCTGCGTGGGCAGATTACTATCCCTTGGGCACAGGTGGATATGCAAGTTTTGTTAAAGACGGACGGCTTGCCCACTTATCATTTGGCAAATGTGGTGGACGACCATCTCATGCAAATCAGCCATGTGATTCGTGGCGAAGAGTGGATTAACTCTGCCCCCAAACACAAACTGCTCTATGAATATTTTGGTTGGCAAATGCCTGTGCTGTGCCATATGCCACTACTTAGAAACCCTGACAAATCCAAGCTCTCCAAGCGTAAAAACCCCACGTCCATCACTTATTATCGTGATGCTGGCGTGTTGCCCGAAGCCTTGCTCAACTACTTGGGGCGTATGGGATACAGCCTGCCAAACGAAGCTGAGAAATTTAGCTTGGGCGAGATGATTGAGAGCTTTGACATCACACGGGTGTCGCTGGGTGGGCCGGTGTTTGACATTGAAAAACTCTACTGGCTCAACGGCGAGTATTTACGTGCCATGACGGCAGACGAATTAAAGAGCAAAATTTTGGCATGGGCAAGCGATGATGACAAATTGACGGCGATTGCCAAAGCCATTCAGCCACGCATTAATGTTTTGTCAGATGCGGTCAACTGGGCGGGCTTTTATTTTCAAAATCTGCCAAACATCACTGCGGACGATTTTACCCACAAATCGCTGGACACCGACAAACTCTTAGAAATTCTTTATCTTGCCACTTGGCAATTAGAAAGTCTGCCCGAATGGCGTGAAGAGAACATTTATGCCACACTCAAAGGCTTATCGGCTCATTTTGAGATTAAGCTCAAAGACTTTATGCAACCGTTTTTTGTGGCGATTGCTGGCTCTACCAGCTCCACGCCTGTGATGAATTCCATGTATGTCATTGGGGCGGACATGACCTTGGCACGTCTAAGGCACGCTTGTGATGTGCTCGGTGGGCTGGGCAAAAAGAAATTAAAAAAGCTAGAAGAAGTCAATAAATCTTTGCCAACGTTTTTGGCATAAAGTTTTGAGCGGTGGTTATTGGTCTGATTGACAAAAGAGATAAAATATGCAACTGATGACGGTCGCCAAACACCAACCACCGCCACCATTACCAACTTTTTGCAGGGGCACGCCTATTAAAAATATCAAGCCCTGCTCAAGCTACACGCATTGGTACGCTTGTCAAATCGCAGGGCATGACACTTATATGCCAGCCCATTTTGTGCGTGAAAATCGTTTGGCGGTGGACTATAATCCCAGTGAGCTTGCCATTGATAAAGGGCAAATTGTTACCTTATTGGAATTACATTATGAGTGGGTGTTGGCTGCGTATCAAGATAAAGTAGGTTGGTTGCCATGTAAAATATTAATAACAATCAAATAGTTATAAATTATTTTGTTTGATGAATAGAAATTTTCTTGACGAGCTAAGATTTTTTGCTATAATACGCACACCTAAACAAAAGGGGCTATAGCTCAGTTGGTAGAGCACTACAATGGCATTGTAGGGGTCAGCGGTTCGACTCCGCTTAGCTCCACCACTTTTTAAGCTAAATTTGATTTAGAGTTAAAAAGTGCAAAAACACAAGCACCTAGGCAAATTTCTTGTGTTGGTTCGTTAGGTTGTTACGCTCCATTCGTCTAGAGGCCTAGGACATCGCCCTTTCACGGCGGTAACAGGGGTTCGAATCCCCTATGGAGTGCCAAATTTTAAAACCCCAAACCTTGCTGTTTGGGGTTTTTGTTCAAAAATTCATCATAACCGATTGCCTGAGCATGATGGCTTTGCTATGATAAGCGCTTATTTATCCAAAAAGGTTTATGATGGCAAATTTTAACACCCATTTAAGCGTTGCCGTAACGGTCAGTGTGGCGTTGGCGGCGTTTGGTTTTGGTGTTAAGTTATATGGTTTTGGCACCGCCATTTTGTGTGTGCTCTTTGGCACGATTGGTGGTTTGTTGCCAGACATTGACCTTGAAAGCTCCAAACCCGCCAAAAAAGGATTTTTGTTTGCGTCTGTTTTTTTGGCGGTGTTCATCACCTTATTGCACGTCATTCATCATCAAAATTCCAGTCTACTCGTTGTATCGTTGGCGTTGGGTCTGGTGGTTTTTGTGTTGCTTAAATTCGTGATTTTTGAAGTTTTTAACCGCCTGACCATTCATCGGGGCATGGTGCATTCGGTGCCGTATATGGCGCTGCTGTCTTTGTTGGTGGTGTATGGGGCGTTTTATGGACTGGGCATGAGTGCTTTGACAAGCTGGTTGCTGGCGCTGTTTTTGTTTTTGGGCAGTTTGGTGCATCTGTTGTTGGACGAAATGTACAGCGTCAATTTGTTAAATTTAAAGCTCAAAAAATCGTCAGGCACGGCGTTTAAGTTTTTTGAAAGCAAAAAACCCATCAGCTATGCAGTGCTTTATGCGCTGATTGGTGTGCTTTGGGTGTTTGCGCCCGACCATCACGATGCTTGGCAACATATCTTTCGTACCATGATTGATTTTTTTAATTAAGATATCAAAATAAACCTATTTTCTTGCAGATGACAAATTTGCCTGACGATGATAAAATGCACATGTTTTGTAACAAATTGGGGCAAACCTTTGAATCATTACCCTTGTTATCAGCGTACGCTTGTCAGACCCATCACCGCAACGGGCATTGGGTTGCACAGTGGCAAAAAAGTAACCTTGACACTGTCGCCAGCGCCACTTGGCACGGGGATTGTTTTTGTGCGTACAGACTTGGATAATGCCCAAATTCCCATGACGGCAAATTTGGTACAAGACACTCTGATGTCATCAAATTTGGTGGCGGGCAATGCTCGTGTGGGCACGGTTGAGCATTTGTTGTCGGCATTGGCTGCTTTTGGCATTGACAATTTAAGCATTGGTGTTGACGCTCCTGAGATTCCCATTATGGACGGCTCGGCAGCGCCTTTTTTGTTTTTGCTTGATGAAGCGGGCATTGCCGAGCAGGCAGCTCCTAAGCAGTTCATCAAAATCAAACAGCCCATCAAGGTGGCTGATGGCGACAAATGGGCAAGGTTAGACCCTTATGACGATGGGTTTTTGATGGATTTTGAGATTGATTTTAATCACGTTGCCATCAAAGCCACCGACCAAAAGACCACATTGGATTTTAATACCGCCAATTTTGCCAAAGAAGTGGGCAGGGCGCGTACCTTTGGTTTTTTGGGTGATTTGCAGGCACTGCACGCCAATAACTTAGCATTAGGTGGTAGTTTGGATAATGCGGTGGTGCTTGATGACGATTCGGTCATTAATAAAGACGGGCTGCGTTATCCCAATGAATTTGTGCGCCACAAAATGCTGGACGCGGTGGGGGATTTGTATGTGATTGGTCATGCGCTACTGGGCAGGTTTTCTGCCTATAAATCAGGTCATGCTCTAAATAATGCCCTTGTCAGGGCGGTGTTGTCCAACAAAAATTCCTTTGAAATTGTAACATTTTATGACAAGAATCGCTGTCCAATCACCTATCACACCCCCAAAATCTGTCTAAAAGCCAGTTAGTTTTCTTTGATGACTTTTAAATAAGCGTAAGGTGATTGTAAGGTTCAAGCAAGAAAGCCGCTTTTTACCGTTTGTCTGAAATTTTATCCATAGCCAGTTTGCAAAAGCGACTGGCTTTTGATTTTTGTGGTGTGCACACTTATATATCAAAAATAGACTTGGCAAAAAGACAAAAAAATGGGAAAAGTTCTGTTTATTCGTTTACAAAACTTTACAAAAAAATGCTAAAATTTTACCGTTTTAGGGCTCTTCAGAGTGGACAGGTTTTATACAACTTGCCAGTTGTAAGAGAGCGTCGCGCAAATTTTTGTTGGTGATGACAACGCTGGCATGCTGTGTTATATTACGTTTTGTATTTTCACTTAATAGTTTTTTTGAATTATTTTGAGAAAGATTATTTGGCACGCTCATCGTTTTGGGTGGCACACTCAAGATGATTTTAAGGGTGTCAAAACCAGCAAAACTCTCATGCTGCCTGAGCGCTGTTAGGCACGCCACTTGCAGGTAACTGGCATGGTTGGTTGCGGTCATTGAGGGAAAGCCAAGAGTGAGTTTATTGTTTTTGGCATTGATGACTTGACAAGAAAGAGCCAGTTCATCACCCAAAACTGCAGGCAATAGCTGATGAGCAAGACCAGTCAGTTGCCGTAAATAAGCAACGTGTTGAGACAATGATTTTGGCAGTTTTGCTCCAGCAAGCGCAAGTTTTTCTAGCGGCGTTGCTAGGTGGTTTGGGGTTGTTTGCTTGACTTGTAAATCGTCGATGATTTGAGAATGTTTTGACATAATCTATCTTAAAATAAGACCAAAAAACTGCCGGACATGGTGTCCAAGGTAAGTCTAACACGCACGATGAACAAAGTGTAGATGATTTGGTTATGAAATATATCTGCATTGTTGCGTTTGTATGGATTTTACTTTTCAACTTGAGTCAATCAACCATCACAAGCCGATATTGGTTGTTGCTTTGGTGGTGTGAGGTAGCTACATGAAAAAAGTATTATGGCTGGTATCGGCCGTTGGTCTGAGTGTAACGGGCGCACACGCGCAAAGTGGTACAATTACTATCGTTTCTGCAAACAAAGGCGTCAGCGTCGTTGCGCAACAGCGTCCCCAGCAGGCGATGAGTAATGAAGAGCTAGACAGAGCGATTAATGGCTTGATTGTCAGTTCTCAAACTAACAATACTGCCACAGAGCTTGACAGTGCTATTGATAGTTTGATTATTGGTTCACAAAACACCCCCCAATTTAGCCAAAATTTTGCCATCAGCAGCAGCAATTATGCCACGCCATCAAGTTTTGGCATTTATTCTGAAGGCAGTTATGGCACATCTAACACCACATTGAGCAGCAATTCTGCGCCAGCCATCGCCGCCCGTGCTGCCGCCCGTGCTGCAAACAGTAAGAGCGTTAAGCGTTGTGCTTTGTATGTGCGCAAGGCGCTACAGTCGGCAGGTTATAAGTTTACGCCACAGCCATCGGCCTATCAGTACGCGCATGGAACGTTGGCAGGTGCTGGCTTTACCAAAATCAGCAACAACAACTATGTGCCACAAGTGGGCGATGTGGTGGTCTTTAACCGCACCAGCAAAAACCCCCATGGACACATTCAAATTTATGATGGCAGTCAATGGATTTCCGATTTTCGTCAAAATGGTTTTAGCCCATATCGCCAGCACAATGGCTACACAGTTTGGCGCGATACGCGTTATTTGGATGCCAGTGCCAATACTGGAACTTATTTGGCCATGAACGAACAATAATCACAGCACCTACGGGTGCTTTTTTGTTGAAAGATTGCGGCGTTAAAAATGGCGTCGTGCGAGCCACTTAAGAAGGCTGTATTGATTGCTAAGGCGACAAAAACGTTATTTTTGATGGATTGTTAGGCAATCACTGTTTGAGCGAAGATGTTAATGACATCAGGGCAGACAGAAGCGTACACGCACCCAAGTTGAAAAATAATGACTGTTGCAAAAGCCAAAGATGTTTTTGGTAAAACTTGCTAAAATCAGATGGGCGCTGTTAAAATAAGCATAAACAATCATTGAATGCAGGTTAAGAAAATGCCGTAGGAGAATGGTGTGAAAATACAGTTTAAAACCACCCTTGTGGCAAGTTTGTTATTATGTTCAGTCCACGCACTGGCAAACGACGCTGCCAAAATTGCCCTTGTCAAAAAGACGATTGCTTCAGGAGATATTGGCACTTATGCCAGCCCTAGCCTAAAACAACTGTCTAACAAAGCGTACAAATTGCAATTTCAGATAGGCGATTCTGATTTGGGTTGTGATTATTTTGATAACTACTTTTTGGGACTTGGGCAAGACGACGCCAACATCACCAACATGAAAGTAACGGTGCTTAGTAACGGCCTAACCAGAGCGACTTTTTTGAATTATGGCTCCAAAGAGACGGTGGATTTTAACATCAGCTGTCAGGGCAAGACGTGTCAAATTAACGACGTCATCAGTTATTACGAAGGCAAGGCTGACCCTTTGACTTATAAAAAATATGCCGAGTACATCATCAATCGTCGTCAATGTCCGCAGTGATTTAACAAAGCACCCAGTGTCGTTTGTCATGAAAGTCGGGCGGATTGGCGTGGGTGTTGGCATAAAAAATACCTTGTCCGTCAACATATAAAATCGCTGTGGGATTTAGGCGGGTGGGCAAAGCGGCTTTATTGCCCAGCAGATTGATGTGGCGAGAATAAAAGCCGTCCACAACATCAGAAGCATGAGCAAGATTGTCCACCAACACATCACCAAGTTTGGCTTGTCTGGGTGGCATGACGTTTGGCGTGCGATAATTGTCAAAATGATAAACGTTATGGCGACCATCTAAAGCGACATTGATTTCAAAATAGTCATTTGCCCTGTTGTATTCTACAAAACATTCTAGGCAGTTTTCTTGCCACAAAAAATCGTCTTGCTTGAAGTTGTCATTGTTTATCGTTAAATCAATTAAAGGCGTTTTTTTGATAAAATAACTGATTTGTAAAGGGTTTTTTAAAGCGTGGTCAAGCAATAATCCTATGCAGACAACAATGCTGGGCGCGTGCAACAAGACAAGCAAATCATCACTGACGGGCGTAAGTTCAAAGACATGGTACCAGCGATAATTGCCCATTTGATGGATGCTGATGGGGTGTTTTTGGGTGCCAAAAAATACCTGTTGGTGAACTTTGCTTAAAAACTTTGTCAAAACAGTGTCGGTGCTGCGTAAATTTATCATTGTTCACCAATTGGATTGGATAAATTAAAAGCCAAAACGTACCAAATTGGAAAGTTTGTCGTTGGGTTGGGGGTTGCTGCGCAGCAGTAGCACCATGCGCCCAATATGGTGAACGACGATACTTTCGGTGGCTTCTGCCAATGCGCTGGCGCACGCTTTGCGTTCGTCAGCAGAGCCTGCAGGAATTTTGATTTTGATAAGTTCATGGTCGCTAAGTGCGCGAGCCACTTCTTCAATCACCGTTGGCGTCAGACCATTGGCACCGATGATGACCACCGGATTTAGGCGATGACCAATGCCACGCAGGGCTTTGATGTCTTCTTTGTTAATGGGTTTATTGGACATAAATTTTTCCAAAAATAAAATTTATCTCATTATAGCAGAAAATTTGCCAATTTTTGTGTCAATAATGGTAAACTAAGCAGTTGATTTTATTTTTGACAGAATTATGGCGACGCGCATCACCAACAAAAAATTTTCCAAATCCAGCCGTGCTTGGATGAAAGAGCATATTGACGACTTTTATGTACAAAAAGCCCAAAAAGACGGTTATCGCGCCAGAGCGGCTTATAAGCTGTTAGAAATCAACGAAAAAACAAGGCTGATTAAAAAAGGCATGACGGTGGTGGATTTGGGCTCTGCCCCTGGCAGTTGGTCGCAGGTGGCAGGACGCTTGGTGGGAGACACAGGCACGCTCATTGCTTCTGACATCTTGCCGATGGACACCTTAGAAAATGTTACCTTTATCCAAGGCGACTTTCGTGAGCAAGAGATTTTTGACAAAATCATGGCGGAAATTGGCGGGCGGCGTGTGGACGTGGTACTCTCGGACATGGCACCAAACACATCGGGCATGGCGGCGGTGGACATGCCACGCATGATGTATTTGTGTGAATTGGCGGTGGACTTTGCCTTGAAGGTGTTGCCCGAAGGCGGAGCTTTGATTATGAAAGTGTTTCAAGGTGAAGGTTCGCCAGAGCTAAGGGCGCAAATGCAAAAACAGTTTAGCAAAATCAAAAGCATCAAACCCGCCGCTTCTCGCCCACGTTCCAAAGAGATGTTTTGGGTGGCAATCAAGTAGTGGCTGTGTAAATTTTGCTTGATTTTATGCCCAAAACCCTTATATTAGGAACTAAGATTGGTTTGATATTGGCAATTTGTCATCAATAAACATACAAAAGGTTTTATTGCAAAATGAGTGCCAAAACAGGAATAACTTGTGAATAATATGGCAAAAAGTATCTTATTGTGGCTCGTGATTATCACTGTGGTAGTCATGGTGTTTAGTAATCTTGACCGTGGACCCAATAAAGCAGATGTGTTGAATTATTCGGCATTTGTTACAGCGGTTGCCGAAGGGCAGGTCAAAAAAATTGAAATTGATGGCGAAGAAATCACTGGCACCAAGGTCAATGGCTCACATTTTGAGACCATACGTCCTGCCATCAATGACAATGAGCTCATGCCCTTGTTGCGTAAGCACAATGTTGAAGTGCAAGGCGCGGCGCCTGAGCGGCAAGGCATTTTTACCCAGCTGTTTATCGCAGCGTTTCCGATTTTGCTTATTATTGGGTTAATCTGGTTCTTTAGTCGTGGCATGAGTGGTGGCACAGGCGGTGGTATTGGTGGTCGCAATCCCATGAGTTTTGGCAAATCCAAAGCCAAAATGCTCTCCGAAGACCAAATCAAAGTTACCTTTGCTGATGTGGCAGGCTGTGAAGAGTCCAAGCAAGAAGTTGTTGAGATTGTGGACTTTTTAAAAGACCCCAGCAAATTTACCAAACTTGGGGCGACCATTCCCCGTGGTGTGTTGATGGTGGGCCCCCCCGGTACAGGCAAAACCTTGCTTGCCAAAGCCATCGCTGGCGAAGCCAAAGTGCCTTTTTTCTCCATCTCTGGCTCGGACTTTGTGGAGATGTTTGTCGGTGTGGGTGCCAGCCGTGTGCGTGATATGTTTGACCAAGCCAAAAAGAACGCCCCTTGTATCATCTTTATTGATGAGATTGATGCGGTGGGTCGCCATCGTGGCTCAGGCATGGGTGGTGGTCATGATGAGCGTGAACAGACCTTAAACCAACTGCTTGTAGAGATGGACGGCTTTGAAGGCAATGACGGCGTGATTGTCATTGCTGCCACCAACCGTGTGGACGTATTGGACAAGGCTTTGCTTAGACCAGGGCGTTTTGACCGACAAGTGTCGGTCGGTCTGCCTGATATTAAGGGACGTGAGCAAATTTTAAATGTCCATCTTAAAAAACTGCCACAAACCATCGGTGTGGACGTAAACGCTTTGGCTCGTGGCACACCAGGATTTAGTGGCGCTCAGCTGGCTAACCTTGTCAATGAAGCTGCTCTTTTTGCTGCTCGGCGTAACAAGCACAGCGTGGACATGAACGATTTTGAAGACGCTAAAGATAAGCTGTACATGGGTCCTGAGCGCAAATCTATGGTGCTGCGTGAAGAAGAACGCAAAGCAACCGCTTATCACGAAGCAGGTCATGCTTTGGTGGCACATTTGCTGCCCAATACCGACCCTGTACATAAAGTAACCATCATGCCGCGTGGTTGGGCATTGGGCGTTACTTGGCAGTTGCCCGAGCAAGACGCAGTCAGCAGTTATAGCGATAAAATGCTCAACGACATCTCTATTTTGTTTGGTGGGCGCATTGCCGAAGAGATTTTTATCAACCGCAAATCCACAGGGGCGTCTAACGACTTTGAGCGAGCCACCAAACTGGCACGAGCTATGGTTACCAAATATGGCATGAGTGATAAACTTGGGGTGATGGTCTATGAAGACGAAGAGCATGGCGGATATTTTGGTGGGGCGACACGCACCATTTCAGAAGCCACCCAACAAAAAGTTGATGCCGAAGTGCGAGCCATTTTAGATGAGCAGTATGACGTGGCGTATCAGCTCATTGACAACAATCACGACAAAATGCACGCCATGGTGGACGCTTTGATGAAATGGGAAACCATTGACCGTGAGCAGTTTTTGCAAATCATGAATGGCGAGACCCCGCGAGAGCCAAAAGAGTACCAACACGAAGTGCCAACGGTCAATCAGATAAACATCATCAAAGCCGATGAGTTGCCACCACCGTTACCAACTGCCTAAAACCAAAAGCGCCTTTAGGGTGCTTTTTTATTGACCAAATTTGCATTTAAAATGGCATACCATCCAATCGGCTTGATGTTCATACTGCCCCTATCTTAAAAACACCCCACCGACCATCAAGCCATCAAGCCGATTTTGTCCAATCAAATAGCTTAAATCGGCAGGGCGGGCGATGTCCCATAGGGCAAGGTCGGCATCAAAACCTGTGGCGATTTGCCCTTTGC
This sequence comes from Moraxella sp., assembly GCA_030528385.1. Taxonomy (GTDB): domain Bacteria; phylum Pseudomonadota; class Gammaproteobacteria; order Pseudomonadales; family Moraxellaceae; genus Moraxella. Next base: position 126,749 of record JAUMYZ010000002.1, on the reverse strand, counting down.
TTGCTTGCAGTCCCAATGCCTTGGCGGCGTGGCGTGTCGTACCTGCCAGTGCCATCTCGGGCGTAAGACGAAACAGCGTGCACGCCATATTCATCGCCAACAGCAGGCTGGTGGACGGCGATGTGCCAGGGTTGCAGTCGGTGGAAACTGCCATGTCCACGCCGTATTTTTGCATCAGTTGAATGGGTGGCACACGTGTTTCGCGCAGCACATAAAAGGCGGTGGGCAGCAGCACGCCTACCGTGCCTGCTTTTGCCATACTGATGATGTCTTTGCCTGATAAATATTCAATGTGGTCAGCCGATAAGCCATTAAACGAAGCTACAAGACCTGAGCTGCCCATGTCGGAGAGCTGTTCGGCGTGCAGTTTGACGGGCAAACCGAGCGATTTGGCAACGTTAAATACCCGTGCGACTTGCTCGGTATTAAAGGCGATGTGCTCACAAAATGCGTCCACCGCGTCCACCAAACCTTCGCTGTGCAAAATGGGTAGCCACTCGCACACCTTATCAATATACCCATCAGCGTCATTGCGGTATTCAGGGGGCAAAGCGTGGGCAGCAAGGTAGGTTTTTTTGATGGTGATGGCGTGGTCATCGCCGAGCCGTTTGGCAACTTGCAGCATTTTGCGTTCATTGTCCAAATCCAGCCCATAGCCTGATTTAATCTCAATGGTCGCCACGCCTTCTTTGATGAGCGCTTGCAGGCGGGGCAGGCTTTGGGCGTAGAGTTCATCGGGACTTACTTGGCGAGTGGCACGCACGGTTGATAAAATCCCACCGCCGTTTTTGGCGATGGTGGCATAATCCACGCCTTGCAGACGCATTTCAAATTCATCACTGCGACTGCCTGCGTAGACCAGATGGGTATGGCAGTCAATTAAGGCAGGGGTGAGCCACTTGCCCTGTGCATCTAAGGTGGTGTTTGCTTGTAGGTCTTTGGGCAAATCTGTCATCTTGCCCAGCCAAGCGATTTTGCCGTTTTTGATGGCAACTGCCCCGTCCAAAATTTGTCCATAAGGCACGTCTGCCCCAAAACCAAACTTATCATTAAAAGTGGCGATATTGGCGTGGGTAATTAGGGTGTCGCAATGTATTGGGTTATACATAATATTTTCCATAAAAGTAATCAACAATCAAACGCTTATTTTGGGTGAGTTTGTCTTTATTTTTATCACAAAAAAACAAGCAAAATCACCTTTTAAAAACGCAGATTGGTTTTTGTGATATTTTTTAAGCCACAATCAATTCTCATGGCTGTTTTTGGTGGGGGCAATGCAGCAAGATTTGCTCAATCATCTTTGCCAAAATTCGCCCAGCGACCTTTGCCCCATGTCCATCAATGTCATAATTGGGGTTAAATTCGGCAATGTCCATCATGCCTACTTTGCCAGTTTGTATGATATGGTCAAGACAGCGTTCCACAAAATCAAGGGGCAAGCCCTTGGCATTGACGGCACTGACCGCAGGCATGACGGCCGCCATCAACACGTCCAAATCCAGCGTAACATAAAGCACATCAACTTGGGCGATAAAGTCGTCCATGCGTTTTTGAACATCGCCAAAGGGCAATCGCAGACAGTCGTCTTCGCCAATAACACCAACACCAAGTGCGTCCGCCTTGGCAAATAAACTGGCGGTGTTGGCAAAGTCGCTAATGCCGATTGCCAGATAGTCAAAGGGTTTGCTCTCTGCTTTTAGGCTGTTGGCGATTTGTAAAAAAGGCGTGCCACTGCTGGCGTACTTGTCCGAACGCAAATCAAAATGAGCGTCTAAATTGATGATACCAATGCGTTTTTTATTATCTGCCAAACCCTGATACAGCCCCCTAAAAGACGCAAAAGCAATCTCATGCCCGCCACCAATGCCGATGACCGTTTTGCCGTTTTGGATAAGTTTGCCGACCGTTTGGGCATAGTCATTTTGGGCAGTTTCTAGTAAATCATCAGCGATGACATCGCCGTCCACGCAAGCGATGTTGCCCACATCGCCGACCAAGCAGGACAAATCATCGTGATGTTTTTGTAAGTTTATGCCGATGGGCAATTTACCCAAGGCGGATTTGATGACGTTGGGGGCGTGTTTTGCCCCAATGCGTCCTTGGTTGCGATTTACGCCTTGGTCACAGGCAAAGCCAATTAAGGCGACCAGTTGGTCTTGGTACGCCCCAATGTGCTGATACCAATATTGTGCCCAGTGGTCTTCAAAAGGCTCGCTGCGACCTTGATAAATGGAAGGGTTAAAGGGGGTGTGCATTTTTTATCCAAAAGTTGTGGTTTGTGTGGCATTGTAAAACAAAAAATGCCAATTTAATATCTGTGCACCAAAAAAGCCCAAAAGAACATTCAGGCTTTTTGGTGGCACGCTCACCGCTTAGGCATTGTGATACCAGTCGGCACGCAACTCTGCCCAGTGCTGGCTAAGCTCGCCAGTGAGCACCAGCTGTTTGGCGTTTTCAATGTCGGGGGCAAAATAGCGGTCTTTGTCATAAAAAGCGACCTTGCTACGCAGTTTGCCATGAGCTTGCCCAATAAGAGCGGACGTTGCCAAATTTGCCTTAGCATGAAAATCAATGCCTTGAGCAGCAGCGAGCAACTCAATGCCGACAATGGTGGCACTGTTGTGTGCCATCTCAAACAGGCGTCGCCCCGCAAAGGTTGCCATCGACACATGGTCTTCTTGGTTGGCAGAAGTGGGAATGCTGTCCACACTCGCTGGGTGGGCGTGCGATTTGTTTTCGCTGGCTAGGGCAGCGGCGGTTACATGGGCAATCATAAAGCCTGAATTGACCCCCGCATTTTCCACCAAAAAGGCAGGCAGTCCTGATAGGGTCTTGTCAATCAACAACGCCACACGGCGTTCGCTCATTGAGCCAATCTCGCTGATGGCGAGTGCCAGCATATCAGCGGCAAATGCCACAGGCTCGGCATGGAAGTTGCCCCCAGAGACCGCCAAAGCGTCGCCGTCATTATCAAAAATCAAGGGATTGTCGGTAACGGCATTGGCTTCAATCAGCAAGGTGTCGCCTGCTTTGTTAATGACATCAAGGCACGCCCCCATGACCTGTGGCTGACAGCGTAGGCAGTAGGGGTCTTGGACGCGGTCATCGCCATCAATATGAGACGCACGGATTTGACTGCCGTCAATCAAGCCGCGGTGGGCTTTGGCGATTTGGATTTGTCCGTGATGACCACGCACTTTGTGAATACGTTCATCAAAGGGAGCGTCTGAACCCATGGCAGCGTCAATGGACATACTGCCTGTGATGGTCGCTGCTGCCAGCAGGTCTTGAGCCATAAAGTAGCCACGAATGGCAAGGGCGGTGGACGCTTGTGTGCCGTTAATCAGTGCCAAGCCTTCTTTGGCAGCCAGCGTGATGGGAGCAAGTCCCGCTTGGGCTAGGGCGTCTTTGGCAGGGGTGATTTGACCATTCATCAAGACATCGCCTTCGCCAAGCATGGCAAGTGTCATGTGCGACAAAGGAGCAAGGTCGCCTGACGCTCCCACCGAGCCTTTGGCAGGAATGCAAGGGATAATGTCGTGGTTAATGAGATGGATAATGCTGTCCACCACATCACGGCGTACCCCTGATGCCCCTTGAGCAAGGCTAGACAGCTTCATCACCATAATCAGTCGCACCACGCCCGCAGGCAGCAGCTCACCTGTGCCAACCGAGTGGCTTAAAATTAAGTTTTTTTGTAGTAATTCCAACTCATCATCGGCAATGCGAGTTTTGGCAAGCAGCCCAAAACCTGTGTTAATGCCATAAGCAGGCTTATCACGAGCGATGATGGCTTGCACAGCTTGGTGTGATTGGTCAATCAGCGTATAAGCGTCCTTGTCAAGCTCAATCTGCACAGGGCTGTTATAAATGGTGCGAAGCTGGGCAAAGGTGAGTTTTCTAGGGGTTAAAGTGATGGTAGCTTTGGTCATAAGATGGTTCCTAATTAAACAAAAATACGCCACCAAACAAACCAAACTCCATCAGTGCGTGCAATCTGGCACGATTTTTTTTGGCGAATTTGTCTTGGTTGCATTTAATGATATGCCTGATGAGAAATGCCGTTTGTGGTGGTGTATTTGACTGATGATAAAACACCCACTTTGTCATCAAAGATTAAAACAAAGTGGGTGCACTCTTTATTTTATCATGGGCAGATTTAGCCCAAATTCCTTGGCAGTCTTGATGGCAAGCTCATAACCTGCGTCGGCATGACGCATAACCCCAGAGCCACAGTCATTGACCAGCACATTGGCAAGGCGTTTGGCGGCTTCGTCTGTACCATCGGCGACAATCACCATGCCCGAGTGCTGGCTATAGCCCATGCCCACGCCACCGCCGTGATGGAGCGATACCCACGTTGCACCGCCTGCGACATTAAGCATACCGTTTAATAATGCCCAGTCAGACACAGCGTCTGAGCCGTCTTTCATGGATTCAGTTTCACGGTTGGGGCTGGCAACCGAGCCTGTGTCTAGGTGGTCGCGACCAATGACGATGGGGGCTTTGAGTTCGCCATTTTTGACCATTTCATTAAATGCCAAACCTGCTTTGTGGCGTTCGCCCAAGCCCAGCCAGCAAATGCGAGCAGGCAAGCCCTGAAAGTGAATGCGTTCTTTTGCCATGTCTAGCCAGCGGTGGACATGGGTGTTGTCAGGGAACAGCTCTTTGATTTTTTGGTCGGTTTTGTAGATGTCTTCAGGGTCGCCCGACAGTGCCACCCAGCGAAACGGCCCTTTGCCCTGACAAAACAAGGGACGGATATAGGCAGGCACAAAGCCAGGGAAATCAAAGGCGTTTTTCACCCCTTCATCAAAGGCGACTTGGCGGATATTATTGCCATAATCAGTGGCAGGCACGCCCATCGCTTGCAAATCTAGCATAGCCCCAACATGTACAGCACAAGATTTGGCGGCGGCGGCTTTTAGGCGTTCGTGCTGACTTGGGTCGGCAGCGGCAGCTTTCCACTCGTCCACCGTCCAGCCGATGGGCAAATAGCCATTGATAAGGTCATGGGCGGACGTTTGGTCGGTTACAAAATCAGGCTTCATACCGCCTGCTTTGGCACGCTCAACGATTTTTGGCAAAATTTCAGCGGCATTGCCAAGCAGGGCAATGGACACCGCTTCGCCTTTGCTGGTATGTTCGGCAATCAGCTCATAAGCGTGGTCAAGACTGTCGGCTTGTTTGTCCACATAGCCAGTACGCAAACGAAAATCAATGCTGGACTGCTGGCATTCAATGTTTAAAGACACCGCCCCTGCAAAGGTCGCCGCCAAGGGCTGTGCCCCACCCATGCCACCAAGCCCTGCGGTCAAAATCCATTTGCCTGTCCAGTCATCGTTATAGTGCTGGCGGCCTGCTTCAGCAAAGGTCTCATAAGTGCCCTGCACGATGCCTTGGGTGCCGATATAAATCCAGCTGCCTGCGGTCATCTGCCCATACATAAATAGGTCTTTGCGGTCAAGCTCATTAAAATGCTCCCAAGTCGCCCATTTTGGCACTAGGTTTGAGTTGGCGATGAGCACTCGTGGGGCGTTTTCGTGGGTATTAAACACACCCACAGGCTTGCCCGATTGCACCAGCAAAGTTTGGTTGTTTTCTAGGGTTTTTAGGGTTTCTAAAATCTTGTCATAGCATTCCCAGTTGCGAGCGGCACGCCCAATGCCACCATAGACCACAAGACTTTGCGGGTTTTCAGCAACGTCAGGGTGTAAGTTATTTTGAATCATGCGATAAGGGGCTTCGGTCAGCCAGCTTTTACAGGTGAGCGTCGTGCCTGTGGGGGCTTTGATAACACGGCTGGTGTCAGTGCGGGTAAATTGGCTCATATCATGTCCTTTTGTTTCAAAAAATTTGTATAGACAAATTTAGCAAAAATTTGGGGGTAATGCAAGCGGTTTTTATCATCATAAAAATGTCCACCAAAGCCACAAATCATAAAATTCGGGGTCATTGCTCATAACTGTACAAAATCAATCCAACTTTGCCGCCGTTTTTAGCTACGATGACGCAGCAACTGTGCTCAACCAAGGGCGTTGTGGGTTTCCCATCACCGATTTTGCTCGTGCCAATCAGGTGGACTATTTGCTCATTGCCCATAACAAGCGTAATAATCCAGATGCCGATAGAAATCTAGAGCATGGCGAAGGCTTTTTATTGGTAAAAGTAAACAAACCAAACGGTGTTACAAGACATAAATTCATTGAAAAAGACAAACACGGCAACGACAAAACCATAGAAAGAAAGGCGTTTCATTTTCAAGAATATGCTCATATTTCCATCAAAAACGCATGGCGAACCTTGACAGGTGGCATACAGTCCATTACCTATTATGACAGTGAGCAGTTTGGTATCCAAGACGCTTTTGACAGATTGGGATTGGATTTTGATAGCCTAATTTGGCAGACTTTGCCCAAAACAGAGCTTGCAGATGACAACACCGACAAGCAAGACGAAACGGCAGAGGCAACGTCTGGCGAATACTGGTCTGTGCCTGTGGCGGTTGCCAAAGCCAAAGAGCTGATTGCTCATCACACAGGTATTCCAACAGATGCCATTCATATTGGCTTTGATGATTTTTGATGTTGGCTTTGTCAGAGTTTTCACAGAAAGTCTGGTTAATCTGTTAAAATAGCCACTAAAAAAGTCCATGCTGATACACTGGTTTAGTGATTGTGGTTCAGTTTGGACTTTTTAAAATAGTGTGATTTATCTGATTTGATGATAAATTTATGTCTGGTGGACAATACCACAAACATTTTGTAAGTAAAATCCATGCCTAAAAAACCCGTTTATCAAATCATCAAAGACAGCATCCTTGCCAATATCCACGCTGGGGTGTGGCAAGTGGGCAGTGCCATTCCCACCGAAATGGCTTTGGCGGAGCAATTTGGCGTATCTCGCATGACGGTCAATCGTGCCCTAAAGGAGCTGACCGACATGCAAGTGCTGGAACGTCGTCAAGGTTCTGGCACTTTTGTTGCCCAAAAGCAGTTTAGCGACACCTTTGTAACTGTGCATAACATTCGTCAAGACATTCAACGCATGGGCAAACGTTATGACGTGCGTGTGATTGATAAAAAATTGGTGGCGTATGACGCACTCGAGACAGAAGCACAGCGCGTGTTTGCGCCAGAGCAAAAGATATTTGAAGTGCTGTTGGTGCATTTGGGCAATGATGTGCCACTGCAAGTAGAAAGACGCTGGGTGGATTTGGCACTGGTGCCGGAGTTTGCGTCGCAAGATTTTACTCAAGTCAATACCAGCGATTATCTGATGTTGCAAGTGCCGTTGGTGCGTGGACAATACCAAATAGAAGCGTTGTTTTGTCCCAAATTGATTGCCGATTTGCTGCAAATGCCCAGCCAATACCCAGCACTGCGTCTAAGTCGCCATACCTATTCTCACGACCAAGTCGTTACGTATGTGCAAATGTGGCACAATGGCGCAATCTTTAGTTTTGGCGGTGCGTTGGGGTAGTCGTGTGTTGTTGTATGGACGTTCGTTCACAAAACCACTTGCATTTTTTGTGGTTTTTATATAGCATGACGACTTTATTTTTGTGTACAAAATATTATGGTAAATTTTATCCGCACGCAATACAATCGCACCAAAAAAGCCGTTGCCATGAGCAGTACCTTGATTGGGGGATTTCGTGTCGCCCAAAACATTGGCGCATTTGTAGCCCCGCCGCGGGATATTTTGCCCAAATACATTCAAATTTTTTGTCGCAAGATGACAAATTCTTTTGGCGTGGAAGTGGTACAAGTAGAGCCTGTGCCACAGACGCATGGATTGTGGGTGTCCAATCACATCTCGTGGCTTGACATTCCTGTGGTGGGGTCGGTCGCTCCTGTGTTTTTTTTGTCCAAAGCAGAAATTGGCGAGTGGTTTATTTTTGGTCGCCTTGCCAAAGCAGGGGGGACGCTATTTATCAAACGTGGCTCGGGTGATGCCAATGAAGTCAGTCATCAAATTGCCGACTTTTTGCGTGGTGGTTCATCGGTGGTATTCTTTCCTGAAGCGACCACCACCGATGGCAAACACATCAAAAAAATCCACGGTAAGTTGTTGCAAGCGAGCATAGACACGGGGCTGCCAATTTGTCCTGTGGTTGTGGCGTATGTCAATCAAGATGGCACGTTGTCAGACGATTGTGCTTATTATGGCAAACGCACGATGGCAGAGAGTTTAAAACGGGTGGCGGACAGTTGTGGCGTTAGGGCGTATGTCTTGCCCCTTGCTCCCATTTATCCTGATGGCAAAACTCGCCATGAGCTCACCCAAACGCTTCAAGAGTGTATGGAAGTTGGACTTAGTCGGCTACACAAACAAATATTAACGGCATAAAATGAGCATGATAAAACAACTAAGCTGTTTGGTATTATTAAGTTTTGGTATGTCAGCCTTTGCTGGCGCTGATTTTGTGAATGTCAAAACGCTAGATGACAGCATTGTGCTGGACATGAAATACGCCAGTAGTGATAACTTTTTAAAGCAAAGCGTCTATCCTTGTGGTGAGTGCTATCTAAGGCAAGATACCGCCAATGCACTCATCAAAGCCAATCAAGACTTTAAACAGCTGGGCTATCGCATTAAAGTGTTTGACTGCTACCGACCGTTATCTGTGCAAAAAAAGATGTGGCAAATTTTGCCAAATGCCACCTATGTCGCCAATCCTGCCAAAGGCTCAAAACACAACCGCGGTGCGGCGGTGGATTTAACTTTGGTAGATAAGCAAGGCAAAGAGCTGGACATGGGAACGCCTTTTGATTTTTTTGGACAAAAGGCTCACCATAGCTATCGTCAGTTGCCCAAAAACGTGCTTGCCAACCGCCAATTGCTTAAAACCGTCTTGGCAAAGTATGATTTTAAGCCAATCAATAGCGAGTGGTGGCATTATGATTACCGCCCACAAGCCAACGCCCCAATCGCGGATTTTGTGTGGCAATGCCCAGCACAAATTTAGGCTTTTAGGGTCAGTGTGCTTTGACCTTTGGGGGTTACCTTAAAAATCTGCACCTTAAATAGCACGTCTTGCCCTGCCAATGGGTGATTAAAATCCACTTTAACCGTATCGTCATTGACTTCGCTAATCACCCCAGCAAGGGTGTTGTTGCCTTTGTCGGCAAACTCCATCATCATGCCCACCACAGGGTTTGGCTCTGATAGGCTAAATTTGGCACGGCTAAAACTTTGGACGTTTTCGCTGTTCCACTCGCCAAAGGCTTGCTCAGGTGGCAGATGGGCGGTGCGAGTGTCGCCTGCTTTTAGGTTAATCAGCACCTGCTCAAAGCCAGAGAGCAAACTTTCATCGCCGATGGTTAGGCTGACAGGTTCATCGCGTCCAAAGGTGCTATCAATCACCGTGCCATTAGGCAGGCTAACTTCAAAATGTAGCTGTACGGTACTGCCATCTGTGATGCGGATTTCTTCGTTGGGTAAGATGGGGGAATTCATACTCATCATATTCATATAAAAATTTGCGCTAGTTTAGCATAAAATTGGCTTTTTATTTAGCCGCCGTCATAGTAAAATCAAGTAACTTTGGTGTTGGGGTATTCTTGGTGATGGCAGTGTGATATAAGTCGTTGGAGCTGCGACACTGGTCTAAGCAAGGTTACCAAGTGCGGCTGTAACGACTAAGTCGGCGGCTTGGCTGTTTAAGATAGGAAATGATGATGAAAATCCTTGTGTTATTGTTGAGTGCGCTGTTTGTTGTGGCGTGTGCCACCAAAAAATATCCAGACACCAACACAATCACGCCCCCCAAAGTGATAAAATCTCCAGATTTTACCAAATTGTCTGCCAAAAGCTGTAAAAGCGGCGAAGTCATCAAAACGTCCGCCACCTTAAGGTTGGACAAATACGGCAAAGTAACCGACGTCTATGGGTTGGATGTCCAAGACATTCATCTTGCCAGTCAAATCATTGACCAGTTTAAAAGAGCCAAATACACGCCTTATTTGCAAGGGGGTGTGCCCATTGCCAAAAACTTAAATGTCGTGCTTAGTCTGACTTGCCCCAAATAAAAGAGCAACCTTTAGTGTCGTGCTGTTTTGCGCCGTTTTTCAAAAAACAACATGTCTATTACTACCAGCGCTGTGCCCACACATATCCCGATATCAGCGATATTAAAAATCGGATAATGCCACACATCAGCATAATGCACATGAATAAAATCAATGACATAGCCATGAATAAAGCGGTCAATGACATTGCCCACTGCCCCACCTAAAATCAGTGCCAAGCCCAATGACAGCATTTTGGCGTTGGTGGCGGTTTGTCTTAGGTAGTGTATGATAAATGCCGAGACAGCCATGCCCAAGATGGCAAAAAACCACTTTTGCCAACCGCCAGCGTCTGCCAAAAAGCTAAACGCCGCCCCATAATTATAGGCAAGCGTCCAATTTAAGACAGGTGCTATCACGTCCACACTTTCATAAAGCTCAAAGGTGTTATTAAAATAATACTTGCTCACTTGGTCAAGTATCAGCACCACCACAGCGATGATGTAGTAAGTCATCACCTGTTTACTGGGTGTGTTAAGTGGCGTATGATTAAGCATAGTGGCGCACTTCCCCATCACCGTCCACGTTGCTCACACAGCGAGAGCAAAGCTCGGGGTGCTTATCGTGTGTGCCGACATCAGGACGGATATGCCAGCAGCGTACGCACTTTTTGCCATCGGCAGGCGTGATGAGTACGCTGTTTTCGCCTTGTTTTAGCTCTACATCACTGGTGATGAACACAAATCTGGCTTCATCGGTCAGTTTATTTAGGGCAGTAAAGGTGTCGCCATCGGTGCTGATGGTGGCTTTGGCGGTGAGATTGCTACTGATGAGCTTAGCCGTGCGTGCTTCGTCCATCGCCTTATTGACCGTGTCTTTGACGGCGACGATTTGTTCCCAATCGCTGATGGTAATGGCGTCCATATCGGGCGTGGGCACGGCGTACCACAGCTGGGTAAAGACGTATTTGTCCTGATTGTCATTGGGGCGGATAAATTGCCACGCTTCTTGGGCGGTAAATGGCAAAATCGGTGCAATCCAGCGGACTAAGGCTTGGGCGATGTGATACAAAGCGGTCTGTGCCGAACGGCGGGGCTTGCCGTCTGCCTTGGTGGTGTAGGTGCGGTCTTTAATAATATCTAAATAAAATCCGCCCAAATCCTGCGAGCAAAACACGCTCACCGTTTGCACCACGCTGTGAAAATCCATGTCAGCATAGGCTTGGGTGATGGTTTGTTGAGCTTGGGTGGTTTTGTGCAAAATGTACTTATCAAGGCTGACCAGCCCATCTGTTGGCACGCTGTCTTTGTTTATGTCAAAATCGCTGGTATTGGCAAGCAAAAAACGCACGGTGTTACGGATACGCCGATAATTGTCCACCGCTCCTGCAAACACCTTTGCCCCTGCACTCATCTCATAGCGATAATCGGCGGACGCAATCCACAGACGCAAGATGTCCGCCCCTGTTTTATCAATCTCTTTTTGTGGCTCAATGATGTTGCCAAGCGATTTGCTCATCTTGCGACCGTTTTCGTCTACCACAAAACCATGCGTTAAAACCTGCTTAAACGGAGCTCGCCCATAGATGGCTTCACTGGTTAAAAGCGATGTTTGAAACCAGCCACGATGTTGGTCTGAGCCTTCTAGGTACATATCGGCAGGGTTGGTAAGATTGTCGTCTTTGTCCAGTACGGCAAAGTGGGTTGTGCCTGAGTCAAACCACACGTCCAGTGTGTCGGTGCATTTGTCATAATCGCCTGCTTCTGTGCCCAAAAAGTCGGCGGGGGTGGCTTCAAACCACGCTTCAATGCCGCCTTTTTCAATCATTTGGGCGGCTTGTTCAATCAGCTGGCTGGTCTGTGGGTGCAGCTCGCCAGTTTCTTTGTGAATAAAAAAGGGAATGGGCACGCCCCAAGTACGCTGGCGAGAGATACACCAGTCGGGGCGACCTTCAACCATCGCTTCAATGCGGTTTTGCCCCCAAGCGGGTGTCCAAGTTGCCTTTTTAATATCGTCTAAGGCTTTCTGGCGTAAGCCTTCTTTTTCCATGCTGATAAACCATTGGGGCGTGGCACGAAAGATAATCGGCGTTTTGTGTCGCCAGCAATGCGGATAACTGTGGGTGATTTTACTGTGTTTGAGCAAATTGCCTGTGCTGGCAAGCGTATCAATGATTTTGGGTTGGGCTTTATAAATATGCTCACCGACAAACACCATCGCTTCAGGCAGATACACGCCGCCACCGCTGACAGGATTGTCGGTCGGCAAGCTGTATTTAATACCCATATTATAATCATCCACACCGTGAGCAGGGGCAGTGTGCACCAGTCCTGTACCGCTGTCGGCAGTAACGTGCTCGCCTGTGATGATGGGAACTTGGCGACTGTTGATAAGTGGGTGTTGGGCAGACAGAGCGGTCAGCTCTTTGCCGCTGATGGTGGTCAAAACTTGATGATTGCCAAGCCCCGTTGTGCTGACAAAATCTGCCAGCAAGTCTTTGGCAATGATAAAACTTTTGGCAACTTTGGCACTGGGATTTGGGGCGGTGATGGCATAAACATCACGCTGGCTTTGTTCATCAAAGCCTTGATAAACTGCCTGCAATTTTGTTAGGGCAGCAGCAGAACGCTTGTTGTCTGGGAAGACATAAAACAGCACTGTTTGACGTTGGGTAAAGGCATAAGCCAACATCGCTTGTTTGATTTTGGCATTGACGCCTGTTCCCCAATAACTTGGGGCAAAAAAGGTGTAGCCAATGGCAATGCTGTCGTCATTGGGCTTGTCATCATAAAAGCGTGTCGCCCCAATCACTTGTCCGCTGACATTGTCAATGATGGCATAGGCGTGCTGGGCGAGCGATTGTTTAAAATATTTGTCAAAAACAGCAGGTTCGTGGCGTTTTTCGGGCATAAATTCCCAAATGACAGGGTCTTTTGCCACTTGCCACAAGGCGTCTTTGTCGTCTTTGCTGAGTGCTCTTAGATGAAAGTTATCCGCCGTTAAGGTTGTGGGCAGTTTAAAGGCAGGCGGGGGCAAAGTGCCTTGTACCACCACATAATCTAGTTTTTCGTGGACGCTGATGGCTTGGTTGGCGGGCAGTGTCCAAGGGGTGGTTGTCCAAATCACCGCTTGTAGCTCGCCGTCAATATTTGCCGTTTGGGGCAGGGCATCACGATTGACGATGTCAAAGCCCACATAGATGGCGTCGCTTTTTTTGTCGGCGTATTCCACTTCGGCTTCGGCAAGGGCAGAGCCACAGTCCAAGCACCAGTTTACAGGCTTTAAGCCACGCACGATGTGTCCATTGTCATAAATCTTGCCCAAAGCTCGCACAATATTTGCTTCTTGGCTAAAATTCATGGTCAAATAAGGATTGTCCCAATCGCCAAGCACACCCAGACGTTTGAAGTCCGCCATTTGTAGGGCGATTTGGCTTTTGGCGTAGTCGCGGCACAGACGGCGAAACTTGCTGGCGTCTACTTTTTGCCCGACTTTGCCGACTTGTTGTTCTACTTTTTGTTCAATGGGTAAGCCATGACAGTCCCAGCCTGGCACATACACAGCGTCAAAGCCTGATAGGTTTTTGGATTTGGTGATGATGTCTTTTAGGACTTTGTTTACCGCATGACCTAGGTGGATTTGACCGTTGGCATAGGGCGGGCCATCGTGTAGGATATATTTGGGCAGTCCCTTTTTGGCTTGTCGCACTTTTTGGTATAGCCCATCTTGTTGCCATTCATCTAGCCATGTAGGTTCGCGTTTGGCAAGGTCAGCACGCATGGGAAAGGGCGTATCAGCAAGGTTTAGGGTGTTTTTATAGTCGGTTGCTTGGCTCATAGGGGTCTCAGCGTCAAAATGAAAATCATCTATTATAGCCTAATTTGGGGAGCTTAGGAATAAATTGTAATAAACTTTTGACCACCGACGATTGCCAGCCGTTGGACAGAAAATTCAAAAAAGCTGTTGTTCGCTGATTTTGCGTTCAAGGCGGTAAATGTTGTCTCGGTGTTGACCAAGTTTTTGGCGCAGCGCACGAATTTTGTCAGGCAAACTGAGCATATAGGCGCGCGCTTCTTTTTCGCTTGTATAATGCAGATTTTCACCATTGGCTAGGCGCTTGTACTCATCAAGCAGTTTGTTTAGGGTTTTTTCATCTTGATTGATTTGTTGTTTGATGTTGTTGATTGCTTGTTTGGTTTGATAAATGCCATAGCCTTGCTTGTGGGCTTCGTTGAGCGATGTTATAAGGTGGGCAGGACAAACCGCGCGTAAGCTGCTGCCCCTTTGTCCAAGTTGATAAGCGTTTTGGCGGGTGCAGTACTGCGTTAAGCCTTGCTGGCGACCTTTTTCCCACGCATCGCTGTTGGGACTGATACCAACTTTGCTGCAGGCTTTGGCGTGCTGCATGATGTAATCAGGATAGCGCCCTTGTGTGCCGTCAGTATAGCCGATGGCTTGCCAGTTGGCAACTTGACATTCGCTTGGCGACAGTGTGGCACAGCTTGACAAAATGACAATGCACATGACGATTGTTGCTAAGCTAAATTGAGACATCGCGACCACTCCAGCTTGTTTGTCTGATTTTATTATAATGCGATGTTGGGTGCTTAAAAAGTGATTTTGAGTAGGGTTTTCTTTAAAATTGGTAAAAAATTCAGTATAGTATCAGCACAGTTGTTATGATTTGCAAGGTGATTTTATGAAAACTCCCAGCCCAGCTTTGGCAGTATTATTGGCAAGTATCGTGTGTTTGAGTGCTTGTGGTGATGACAAGAGTGCCACCGATAAATCTGCTCAAAGCACCCAAGCCCAAACCGATAAGTCTGCCGAACCTGCCCCAACTGCCAACGAGTCTGTTAGTGCCAGCCAAAACGAGCCATCTGCCAGCCCAGCCCAAGCCAATACAGAAGCCCCCAACAAGGCACAAACAAAAACACAAGAGACAAAGACACAAGAAGCCCCCACAACGGTCAATCCTGCAAACACAGAAAGCCCCAAAACCGAAGTTAAAGCCCTGTCCCTAGAAGAAGGCAAAAAACGCTACGAAGCCACTTGTAAAATCTGCCACGACCAAGGCTTGTTGGACGCTCCCAAACTTACCGCCAAAGCCGACTGGGCAAAACGCCTAGACAAAGGCATGGATACCTTGTATGTACGCTCTGCCAAAGGCTTTGGTAAAATGCCCGCTCAGGCAGTAGGCGATGTTTCCGAAGCTGAAGTGTATGCGGCGGTGGATTATATGGTCAGTCAGGTAAAATAAAGTTTTAGGGGTGTTATGACAAACGTTCAACAGCAAAAAAGCAGTTATTTATTTGTGCCAGCTGACCGCCTTGACCGTGTCGCCAAAGCGGTGGACAGTGGGGCGGACAACGTCATCATTGATTTAGAAGATGCGGTAATTGGACAAAGTAAAGAGCAGTTATATCAAAGCCTAAGCGACTTTTGTCAAAGCTGGGACTGGCAAGCGTTTGATAAGATTTGGCTGCGTATCAATGGCGTATTCCACCCTGATTTTGCAGGCGATGTGGCGTTGGTTCAGCGACTTTTGATTTATGGGGTGGTATTGCCCAAAGTCAGACACGCCGATGATGTTTTGACACTAAAACAACACACAAACAAGCCCGTGATTGCCATGGTAGAGTGTGCCAAGGGCGTACTAAATATCGCTCATATTGCCAAAGCGGGTGTGTGGGCGATGAGCTATGGTTGTTTGGATTTGGCGGTGTCGGCAGGTGTGGCGGTCGGCACGCCATCTGCACGGCTATTTTTTGATAGGGTGCGTACTGATTTGTTGCTGCATTCTTTGGCAAATGACATCAGCCCGCCCATTGAGACCATTTATGCCGATATTGGCGATGAAACAGGCTTTGGACAAAACGTACAAGCGTGGCAGGATTTGGGCTTTGGTGGACAGCTACTTATCCACCCCAAACAAGTCGCCATCATCAAACAAATGGGCGTCGATAAGGACAAACTCGCCTTTGCTAAAAAAGTCGTTGCGCATTACAAACAAACTCGCCAAGCGGTTTTTAGTATAGATGGGCAAATGGTAGATATGCCAGTTATCCGTTGGGCAAACGACTGTGTGGCACAGGCTACAAAGTGAAGTTATAAACCTTTTGCTTGTAAAGCGTTTTCTGGCTTATTGACATCACAGAGTTTATCAGTGTCCCTACCAATCAAACAAAACCCACAATCTAAGTTGTGGGTAGGTCTCTTTGTACAAATGGGTGTTATTTGATGATAAACCAATCGTCGGCACTGGTTTTGGCTTTTTCAATGTCGCTAGATGATAAGTTAAGGGCAAGCTGGCTGATTTTGCTTTGGGCTTTATCGCGGATTTTGTCATCAAGCATGCCATCACGGCTAGACAAATCGTACCACTTATAAGCGTCCACCAAACGTTTTTGTTTTTCGTCAATCATCGCTAGGGCATAGCTGGCACGGTTATCGCCAAGATGGGCGGCCTTTTCTAGCCATTTGCGACCTTCTGCCATATTGGCTTTGACGCCTTCACCACGCAGATACATGATACCTAGGTTGAGTTGGGCGGGAGCGATGTTTTGCTCGGCAGCACGGGTGTACCAATACACCGCTTTGGGTGCGTCTTTGGCAACGCCCAAACCCTTTTGTAGGCGTTTGGCCAAGAAAAATTGAGCATGATAATTGCCCTGACTGGCCTGAGCGGTGAGCGCGCCAATGTCCATAATCTCAAAACGAGAAGTGTCCAAAGGAACGTTGCTAATCAATTCAGCACTGGCAACACTGGCACTGAACAGCGTGCCGATGAATAGGGCTGCTCTTAAAGACTTCATAATCACTCCGTACTGGGTATTTGTATCGCTTAAACCCCTATAGTAACACTTTATCGCCAAAAACTCAATTTTAAAGTATAGACAAAGTGTGTGCTAATGTAACAGGCAACTTGCTCATTGGTATTTGCTGATACGATAAATCGCCACATCTGCCAATAAATTGGGGGCTTTTTTGATGAATTTGTCCATCAATGTGCTGGGGATTTTGGGGTTGGGGTTGTCGCTGATGGCAACGCTGTCAATGATGGCGATGTCGTTGTCGTGGCAGAGTTTTTCAAAATCTTTAAAGGTGCAAAGATGAATGTTGGGCGTGTTATACCACTGGTGGGGCAGGGTGTCGCTCATCGGCATGATGCCCTTAATGCCCAGATAAACGCGGTTTTGCCAATAAGCAAAGTTGGGAAAGGTTACAATGCCTTCTTTGGCGACGCGCAGCATGTCATTGAGCAGGCTTTGGGGGTTTTTGACCGCTTGTAAGGCACGAGCCATCACCACTGTGTCAAAGCTGTTGTCGGTAAAGCGTGCCAAGCCGTCATTTAGGTCTTGTTCAATGATGTTTAAGCCTTTGGCGATGGCTTGGTTGATTTTGTCAGGGTCAATTTCTAGCCCATAACCAAACACGCCCAAATTGGTCTGTAAATGCTCCAACAGCGTGCCATCGCCACAGCCCAAGTCTAGCACTTTGGCGTGGGGTTTTATCCATTTTTCGGCAAGTTGATGGTCAATGTTCATCGGTGTTCCTTAGGCTCTTGCCAGAGTTGAGATGTCTTTGGGGCTAAGACTGGTTTGTTTGACTTGGCTTTTTAGCTTGGGAGCGGATAAAAAGCCCTTGACAGCACTGGTATAGCGGGGTATGTCAAACAAAAACGAATCGTGTCCGTGCGGGGCGTCCACATTGACAAAGCTCACACGTTTTTCGTTTGCCATCAGTGCGTCTACAATCTCCACCGAGCGTTCTGGGCTAAACCGCCAGTCGGTGGTAAAGGACACGATAAGAAACTGGCATTTGGTGCGAGCTAGGGCGACTTTTAGGGCGGCTTCATCGGACAAACCATCATCGGCATAATCACGACTGGGGTCAAAATAATCTAGGGCTTTGGTCATCAAAAGATAAGTATTGGCATCAAAGTTTTGGCTAAAGCGTTCGCCTTGATAACGCAAATAGCTCTCTACCTGAAATTCCACATCAAAGCCGTACATGAACTTGCCAGATTTTAAATCGCGTCCAAACTTGGCTTTCATGGCTTCTTCGGTGATATAAGTGATGTGTCCAACCATGCGAGCAAGGATTAGCCCCCGCCGTGGATAGGTGTTATGTTTCAGATACCAGCCGTCAAAAAATTCAGGGTCGGACAAAATAGACTGGCGAGCCACTTCATTAAAGGCGATGTTTTGGGCGGAGAGCTTGGGGGTGCTGGCGATAATCACCGCTCGTTCTAAGCGGTCAGGATAATCCACCGACCATTGCAGTGCCTGCATACCACCCATAGAGCCACCGATGATGGCGTGCCATTTGTCAATGCCCAAGCGGTCAGAGAGCAAGACTTGTGTTTTTACCCAGTCTTTGATGGTAATCAGCGGAAAATCTGCCCCCCAAATCTCACCTGTGGCAGGATTGATGGTGGTAGGGCCTGTGGAGCCGTGGCATGAGCCGATGTTATTAAGACACACCACAAAAAACTCATTGGTATCAATGGCTTTGCCTTTGCCAATCAAATTATCCCACCAGCCAGCTTTGCTGTCGCTTTGGCTGTGATAGCCTGCGGCGTGGTGGCTGCCTGATAGAGCATGACAAATCAAAATGGCATTGCTTTTGTCATCATTTAATGTGCCATAGGTTTCAATCACCAGCTCAAAGCTAGGTAAAACTCGCTGACATTCTAAGGTTAAAGGCTCATCAAAGTGTAGGACTTGGGGGCTAACGATACCAACTGATGTGGGGTCTAAATAAGGGGGGGTGTGATTTTTCACAAAATGTCTCTGTTATTATTGTCAAGCAAATATTTTAAGGGCAAACAAGTGGATTTACAAGCCAGCAAAAATGAAAAAGGTAAAAATGAAAAAAGGCGAAGCAAGTTGCCTTGTCGCCTTTTCATTGTCTGCTGTGGTGAGCGGTGTTTAGTCGTCAGCAGGTTCGTCAGAGTAGCTGTCTTTGCCTGCGACGATGATGGTTACGATTTTGCCTTTCTTCACCCAAACTCTTGCCCCAATATCATCAAAGTTATAAATGACTTGTGGATAACCATCATCTTCAAAATCCATCTCTTCGGGCGTACCCACATAATCAGATTGAGTGATGTTTTTAAATTCATCAATGGTCAAACCAATTAAATTTACCCCTTGATAAATCAGTGTTTCGTAACAAAAAATACTGCCGATTTTGCCACTATGAATACTAATTATACGAGTATCATTTGATGTTTTGTAATGCTCATCACCGTACTTATCAATTGGTTCAAAAACCCAGTTGGCAAGCTCATTTTGATAGTTGGCAATGTCATCATCAAATTTAAAAACCCCAACTGATTGCCAAGGGATAAACTCCAAAACATTATCTGCCATATTCTTTTCCTTTTGCTTTTCTAATACGTTGAATTTTCTTTCTCAACACTTGTTTTTCTTTCTTGCTTAAATTGCCTTTTTATTTCTTTGCTGACTGTGGGGGTATTTTAAGGGCAAACAAGTGGATTTACAAGGCAGGGCAGCGTAAAAAAGGCGAAGCAGGTTGCCTTGTCGCCTTTTCATTGTCTGCTGTGGTAAGCGGTGTTTAGTCGTCAGCAGGTTCGTCAGAGTAGCTGTCCTTGTCTGCGACGATGATACAGACAATTTTACCTTGTTTTTCCCAAACCTGAGCACCAATGTCTTCAAATTCATACACGCTTTGGGGGTAGCCGTCATCTTCAAAGTCTAGCACATCAACATCGCCGACATAATCAGATTGGGTAATGTGTTTAAATTCATCAATGGTCAAACCAATTAAATTTACCCCTTGATACATCAGTGTTTCGTAACAAAAGATATTGTGAACTTTATTGTTTTGAAATGAAATGGTTAAAGAACTGTCGGTAGCTCTATAAAATTCATCACCAAATTCATCTTTTTCACCATATTCCCAATTTTGTTTGGGGAATTGATAATTTTTAATATCACTATTAAGCTCAAATTTACCCACAGACTTCCAAGGGATAAACTCCAAAACATTATCTGCCACGTCTGCCATGCTCTTCTCCTTTTGCTTTTTTCTGGGCATCTTCTCTAATACGTTGAATTTTCTTTCTCAACACTTGTTTTTCTTTCTTGCTTAAATTGCCTTCTCTGATTTGTCTTTCTATTTCGGCAATTTGTCTCTCTGCCGACTGCATGGCACGTCCACCATCGCCATGTTTTTCATTTTTTGAACTATCGGACTTACTGTTGGCATATACTGGTGATATGCCTATTGTGGAAACCATTGCTACTGCTACCGTTAAGCAAGTAAGAAACTGCTTGAATTTTTGTGATTTCATAAATCACTCCTTGTTTAAAACATAGACACGTTCTAGGAGATTTTAATAAAATAAGCAAGTATAATTTTCAAGCAGATTAAAAATTACTCAAACTCCTACTCTTTGACGAATCAACGCCATCATATCTGCCACACTCATGGTGTCGTTTAGGGTGATGAGTTGATAGCTGTCTGAGCGAAACGCGCGGTCAATTTCAAGCACAACATGGGTGTAGCCATCTTTGGGCAAAAACGACACTTCCACGCTGTTTAGACTAAAACCGCGTCCGCTGTATTCAAATTCTTGGTAACAGCCAAAGTTTGAACTGCCATAGGTGGTGTTTAAATAGCCAATTTCCACATCGCATTTGTGCATACTAAAGCCGGCTTGTTCCATGGCTGTCAAAAAGCGTGCCATTGTTGGTGTGGGTGTGGTGGTGATGTAATCTTTGTCAGAGCTGTCTAGGGTGCCTGCCACATCCAGTTCGGTGCGCAGCCACAGTTTGCTTTGGTTATGACGACAAGACACTTGGGTGATGGGCGTTTCGGCGGATAAAGTAAGCTCAAAAGGCAAGCTAAGGCGCTCTTCGGCTTTTAGGGTGTGTTGACCAAGCAGTCTGACCGACCCCAAAACATGCGTCTGGCGCACATCGCCATGGTCGGTGTCTTTTTCGGCGAGTGTCTCAAGATGTAAGGTGATGTGGTTGATGTGCTTGTCGTGGCTGGTGCCAGTGATGTGAACCGTGCCACTTAGACGGTCGCCAACCATCACCACAGGTTGGTCTAAGATGGTGTCTACTTTTAGGGTGTTGAGTCCCAATGCGTTGGTTAGGCTTTTAAACATGGGTTGTCCTTGGGTTTTCCAAACTGGTTAAAATTATAACAAAATTTGTCCATAAACGACAATTTGTGTAAAAAATTGACAGCTTATCGGCTTTTTTGACCAGAATTTGACATGTTTTTGTATAAATTTGTCATCAATCAAAGCCTTGTCGCTTATTGTCAATGAGTATCAACTGATGAATGATGTTTGGTGGCGTTGCATGCCGTGCCGCATTTGCAGCAGTAGCGATTAAAGGCGCTTTTGCGGGTATGACAACTCTCACAATAACCAAACAAATGTATGCCGCAATGCGGACAAAAATCCAAATCAGGGTGTTGAAAGTCCAGTTTGCGCTCACAGCTAGGACAAATGCTTTTGGCGATTTTTGCTTGGGCTTGGTCATAGTTCATTTGGGCTTGGCGCTCGTTGATGGACAAGGATTCTTCTGCTCTTTTGCGCGCCAAATATTTTTCCATGGCAATGATGGCATAGCGTCCCACAAAGATGGTGATGATGATGCCCACCAGATAGCGCACATAGCCGCCATAATTGGGCAAATAAGGCACAAGCTCCACAAAAAACACAAACAGCGCAAAGAAAATAAAGCCCCACACAAATGGCCAAAAGGCGCTTTGGCGATATTTGGCAAACAAATACCATGCCAGCAGCAGTAAGGGCAGTGTGATGAGCAGGCGATACAAAAACACTTGCAGTTCTGTGCGTTTGTCGTCTTTTTCTTTGACTTTAAAGGCGGCTTGTTCCAAAGCGTCTATGTCGTTTTGTAATTTTTGCGCGGCTTGTTCAACGTTGAGCTGCTGCTGCTCTATGGCGTGTCTTTCTTGTTCTAGCACCCGTTCTTTGGCTTTTAGGGCGTCAATGGCTTGAGTGCGCTTGATGACTTCAGGATTTTGCTCAGATTGCTCAGTAACAGAGCGCGTTGCCAGCCAGTTGTTAAAGCTGGACTGAGCGTTGGCAATTTCGCTGCGTTGCTCTTGCAGGGCAAGGTTTTTTTGTTCCCAGTCGTTTTGGAGCTGGCTTTGGGATTTTTCGTGGTTTTTTAGCTCGTCTTGTAGTGTGTCATAATGTGGGCGATTTTCTACATAGTCAGCAACCGTCTTTTGTGAAGTGGCAAACAGCGGCAAATCGGCAACAATCTTGCCGCCCAAACCAATCAGAAAACCAGCAAAAATTATTGCCACAATCCACAATAAGCGCCGAAACCACTTTTCAGGCTGGCGATTGCTGGTAATGCTTTGGCGTTGTGCTCTGATTCTCATAAAACCCCCATGATGGGCATACAAAGTGTGCCAACAGACAAGTTAATGCTTGTTCATCTTATCATAAACCGACAGGGCTGACTTGCTTGTTGTGTATGGCATTGGTTATTTTTGAATAAAAATAAGGCAATTTGTCGTGGAAAAAGCATAAAAAGCATTATTATTTATGGTGAAAAACTGTTAAACTACTGGGGTTTTGGATGTAGATTGATAGTATGCACACAAAAAAGACCGCAGTTTTATTGGTGAATTTGGGCACGCCAGACGAACCCACGCCCCAAGGCGTCAAAAAGTATCTCAAAGAATTTTTGAGCGATACGCGCGTGATTGAAATCCCTGTGCTGATTTGGCAACTGATTTTGCGTTTGTTTGTTTTGACCACCCGCCCAAAGCGCGTATCGCACGCTTATGCCAGTATTTGGACACCCGATGGTTCGCCGTTGTTGGCGATTTTAAAACAACAGAGCATTTTGTTGCAAAAAAAATTACAAGAAAATGGCAAAGCTGGTACTGTTTTTGCTGCGACCACCTATGGCAATCCGCGCATTGGCGATGTGTTGGCAGAGTTGCAGGGCAAGGGTTATGACAATTTTGTGATATTGCCTTTGTATCCACAGTATTCGGCGACTTCTACAGCGGCGGCGTTTGATAAAGTTGCCAAATACTGCTTAAAACAGCGCAATATCCCTGCCTTGACCTTTATTAAGGAATATCATGACCACCCTTTGTACATCAAAGCGTTGGCGGACAGTGTGCGTAAGTTTTGGCAAGAACATGGACGCGCCGATAAGCTCTTGATGAGTTTTCATGGCATTCCCAAGCCTTATGCTGACAAGGGAGACCCTTACCCAGAGCAGTGTCGCAAAACGGCAGTGTTGGTGGCCAGTGAGCTTGGCTTGAGCGCGCATCAATGGGCGATTAGCTTTCAGTCGCGCTTTGGTGCCCAAGAATGGCTCAAGCCTTATACCGATGAGTTGCTGGCTGAATGGGGCGCACAAGGGGTGTCGGTGCAGGTGCTCAGTCCTGCTTTTTCGGCGGATTGTTTAGAAACTTTAGAAGAGTTGGCGGTTGAAAATCGCGACAATTATCTAAGTGCAGGCGGCAAAGCGTATGCCTATATCCCAGCGCTCAACACCGATGAGCAGCACATTGCAATGATGGCGCAACTGGTTGAGCGTTATTTATAAAAAGTTGATAAAATAGAAGTTGGAGTAAGCAAAATAACCAGCGGTTGTTTTTGTGGATTGTTTGATAAAATAAGGCATGAGATTCATGAACGATTTTTTTGTGATTGTTGCTTGTTTGGCAATCATTGTTGGTGTGGTTATTTTTTTTCGTTTGGCGCGCAGCAAAAAATACGCAGGCGACCCAGAGCGGTTGGCATACAAAAACGATTTGCCAATTTTGCCAAGAGACCAAAGACAACTGCCTGTGCCAACCATGGCGTCAGTGGACACCGCCGAGCCACTGTCAGAGCCAAAGACCCAAGAAGTGGACAATGCTGAGACCCCCCAACAAAGTCAGACTGACGTGGCAAACACAGTCCTAGAAAGCGTGCCAACAAAGAGCGCCCTAAACTCTGCCAAATTTACACAAAACTCACCCATCATTGATGAATATTTGAACCAAGCTCAAGTCTTTGACCAAAATAATGACCCGTTGTTGCACGCCAAAGATGGCATTAGCATTGTCATTACACCACGCAACCATGTAGGACTGTTGGGCAAAGACATCTTAAACATCGTGCGCAATTATGAATTGCGTTATGGGGTCAAAAATCTGTATCACCGTTATGAGCACCAAGACGGCAAGGGCAACTTGTGGTTTAGTATGCTGGGCGTTACCCATGATAATGGCATGCAGGGTTTTGACCTAAATACTTTGGCGGACAGTCATTTTGTGGCGCTGGCGCTGTTTTTGGTGCTGCCCAATCCGCACGCTTTGCGTGGTTTTAATAGCATGGTTTCAACGGCGCGCATGATTGCCAAAGACCTAGACGCAGACATTCATGATGAAAAGGGCTATTTGTTTGATGATGACTATCTTAACAAAATGTATCTTAAAGTAAAAAACTATGCGCCCACCTAAAATATCTTGCCAACTTCCACAAAGACATGGTGTTTGTGGTGGCTGTGCGAAGTGGTTGCTGTCTGTGCGTTGCCACGTCCAAACCAGTCTTGGCGTCAGTCCTTGCCAATGCGCGGCTCTGTGCCATACATTGACTTGTGCAAAATATTCTGTGTCTTTGCGAACAAGTTGAAAAACGTCAGGATAAGCGTGGTTTCTTTTGGCGGCGCCTGCATGGGTGGCGACAGACAAGTCTTGTTGCCATCTTTTTCCCAGCCAGCCCATATGCCAGCGCGTTTGTGGTGCTCACTGGTGTCTTTGATGTGGACTTTTTGGGCGTCCATACCATCAGCCAAGACGCCTTGCTAAAGTGGCATAAATGGCAGACGCTGACGCGCCAAAGGTATGACCGTCCAAAAAGTGCCGTTGGTCGTGTTTTTTTGTGGCTGTATTTGGCAGAAACAAAATGCTGCCAATGGGGTGATGGTCTGTTGATGTGTTGTCCGCGCACGCCAATGCTGCGTGAATACGACTTACCTGCAAACCAATGCCGTGCATAAGTGGGGCTGATGAACCATTCTTGTTGCGCATTTTGGTGCTTAATGCCTAATTCAAACTGCGCATTGATGTCGTCATAATCGTGTTTGTTGTAGCTTTTGCCATCAAGGGCGTTTTGGTGACGTATTGCCCAGTTGTTGGATATGGGGGTGATTTTATTTAACAAAAGATAATAAGCCAGCCCTTGCGCTGTTTGTGGTTGTGGCGGTGTCCAGCCCGCCTTTTGTGTGGTGGGGGCTTGGTTGACGTTTTGTCGTGCAGATAACGCAAGCGTGTTTGTACGCTCCAGCGCTGTTGTTGCTTTATCCACTGATGGGCTTGATGGATTTGTTGAGCGACGTGGTCAGGTAAATCACGTTCGCGATGGATTTTGTCCAGTTGGTGTTTGGCGGCTTCGCATTGTTTGTCTGCCGACAACAAAAACGCCAACTGAAAGTGCATGGGAGTGAGCTCAGGACGTTTTGCAATGATTTGTCTATATAATTCAATGGCTTGCTTATGTTGCTGGTTGGTATTTACCAAAGTGGATTGTGCGTACATGAGCAAGATTTCGTCTTGGTATTTGGATTGTTGATAAATGGGCAACAAAATACGCACCGCATCTGTGTTGTGAGTGTCAGGGGCATTGTCCAGTAATTGTTCCAAAATTGGGGATTGTCAAGCAGCTGCTGAGCGAAGAAGTGTGGCAAATGTTCTTGGTTACCATGTGTAAATAGCTACTGGGGCTGCCAGCGTTGTTCTTGGCGTTGTTCAAGACTGTCTAAGCTGTCGCTGGCAAGTGCCAATGACGCTTGCCAAAGATACAAAAATAAAATTGTGTATTTTGCCATAAATAAAAAAGGCAGCAAGTGAGTTGCTACCTTGTCCAAGTTTTGTTTATTTTTTTGCCATAATCTACGCTAAATTCAGATTGACCAACGGCGATGTTGCCTTGTTTAATGTGTGTGGCATAGCCTTTGTGGATGGCAGTTTCTGTGGTGGGCATTTGGGTGGTCAATTGACCTTGGGCGAATAAGTGGGGGTGCCGGTGCTGATTTGTCCGCTTCTGCCTTCTTTGGTGTAGCCAAAACGGGTATAACTGAGTGCAGAGCTGCCGCCAACGCGCGTCATATTGTTAGCGCTGATGTTGATGTATTGTGCACTCAAGCCTGCTGGTATGAAGTCAATGGTTTTGCCGTCAATCACCACGCGATTGATGTTGTCTGTTGTGGCAGAACTGGTGTTTGCTTTGGCGACGCTGTTGTCTTTGTGGTTTGGGGTGATGTTGCCACCAATGGCAGGTTTTGGTGCTGGATTGGCGTTTTGTGGTGTAACCATTGGTGTGGGTGCAGTACTGTCGCTGCCACTGCCGCAAGCAACCAAACCAAGTGTTGCGCCAAACATGACAAGCAAAGTGGTTGACTTCATAAATTTCCTTAAGTGAACAAAGCTGCCATAAATTATAGCACGCACAATTGTGATAAGTATTTGTTTTTTTGCGATTTAGCCTGTAAAATCTTGCAAAATTTTTGTCAGTTTTTGGGCACGATGGTCTGCCCCTTATCATTTAAATATTGAATATGAAAGAATTATTTTCTTTTGAGTTGATGGACAATCAAGCCGTTATCCAACAAATGCGTGTGCTGATTGTTGCCTTAAAACAGCACAACCATGCTTATTATGTGCTGGACAATCCCACCATCAGTGATGACGAGTATGACAGTTTGCGCCAAAGATTGCTGGCACTAGAAGCGCAGTTTCCCAATCTAAAACAGCCTGACAGTCCAACCGACAGCGTGGGCGATGCGCCTTTGCCTTTTTTTACCCAAATCACCCATGACGTTGCCATGTTGTCGCTGGGCAATGTGTTTGGACAAGAAGAATTGACCGCTTTTGTGCGACGTATCAATGACCGTCTTGACGACAAGCAGCAAAATCCGCAGTTTGAAATGGAGCTAAAATTAGACGGTTTGGCGGTGTCCTTAAAATACCGATATGGTCAGTTTGTGCAGGCGGTTACGCGCGGTGATGGACAAACAGGCGAAGACATCACCCTAAATGTCAAGACCATCCGCAATTTGCCCTTGCTGTTGCCAAAATGTGTTGATATTGAGCTTTTAGAAGTGCGTGGCGAAGTGCTGATGCCCAAAGCAGGCTTTGCCAAGCTCAATCGCCAAAGCGAACAAAAGGGCGAAAAAACCTTTGCCAATCCCAGAAATGCCGCCGCAGGTTCGCTCCGCCAGCTAAATCCTGCCATTGCCAAAAGCCGTCCGCTGGCGTTTTTTGGTTATGCGGTGGTGCAAGGCTTGCCAAGCGATATTGACACCCAAAGTGGCGCGATGGTGTTTTTACAAGACAATGGTTTTGAAGTGTCGCCCTTTGCTGTGGCAAGCACTGTGGCAGACATTCAAGCCTATTATGATAAGGTCAGTCAGCAGCGCGCCGATTTGCCTTTTGAGATTGATGGGGTGGTGGTCAAGGTCAATGCTTTGGCACTACAAAATGATTTGGGCTTTTTAAGTCGTGAGCCGCGTTGGGCAACCGCTTATAAATTTATGGCAGAATCTGCAATTACAAGGCTTTTGACGGTGGAATGGCAGGTGGGGCGCACCGGACAGCTGACCCCAGTGGGCAAGTTAGAGCCAGTGATGGTGGGGGGGGTTACGGTCAGCAACGTAACTTTGCACAACTTTGGTGAGATTGGGCGTTTGGGGTTGATGGCAGGCGACATGGTGAGTGTTCATCGTGCTGGCGATGTGATACCCAAAGTGGTTCAAGTCATGACACAAATGCGCGATGGCAACCAACGACCAGTGGTTTTGCCCAGCGCTTGCCCTGTATGCAGCTCGCCTGTGGTGCTGCCAGAAGGTGAAGCGTTGGCGCGTTGTACAGGGGGGCTTTTTTGTCAGGCGCAAGCCCAAGAAGCGCTCATTCATTTTGTCAGTCGCAAAGCCATGGACGTTGATGGTTTGGGCAAACAGTGGTTGATAAGTTTTTGTCAAATGGGTTTGGTCAAGACGGTGGCAGACATTTACCAGCTAAAGGATAAAGTACAAATTTTGACCAATTTAGAAGGTTTGGGCGAAAAATCGGTACACAATATGCTGAGTGCCATTGAAAAGTCCAAAGCCACCACCTTGCCGCGTTTTATTTATGCGCTGGGCATTCGTGGTGTGGGTGAGAGCACTGCGTTAAATTTGGCGCAGCATTATGGCGACTTGCCCAACCTGCAAGCGGCTTCTATAGAAAGTTTGTTGAGCGTTGCCGATATTGGCACCATCACCGCGCACAACATTTATGACTTTTTTCGCGCTCAGCATAACACAGAAGTCATCAATGCGTTACTGGCGGCAGGCGTGCACTGGCAAGCGCTGACGCGTCCAAAAGATTTGCCGCTGGCAGGTCAAACATGGGTGGTTACGGGCACATTGTCAGCGATGGGGCGCGATGAAGCCAAAGCGCGTCTGCAAGCGTTGGGAGCCAAGGTTTCGGGCAGTGTTTCTGCCAAAACAACGGCTGTGTTGGCGGGCGAAAAAGCAGGCAGCAAACTGGATAAGGCAACAGCGCTGGGTGTCAAGGTGGTTGATGAGTTGGCGTTTTTGGCACTGCTAAAAGCACATCAGTCTGACAATTGCGGGGCAATCAATGATAAAACAAATGCTTAAAAATAACGCCAATCAACTTTCTGTGGTGGGGCTGCTGATTGGTTGTGTGCTGTTTGGGCTGGGCAGTTTGATTGTGGCGCATGTGGAGAGTGTGGGCGCTTTTGCCATGGCGTTTTGGCGATTGTTTATCTCCATGTTTGTTTTTGCTGGGCTGGCGATGTACTTTGGTCAATCCTTGCCCAAAAATCACACAGCCATCATCTTGGCATTGTCTTCTGGTGCGGCGCTGGGAGTGGATTTGGCGCTGTGGCATGAGA
Organism: Moraxella sp.; assembly: GCA_030528385.1. Lineage (GTDB taxonomy): Bacteria > Pseudomonadota > Gammaproteobacteria > Pseudomonadales > Moraxellaceae > Moraxella. The sequence goes on along the minus strand of JAUMYZ010000002.1, from coordinate 97,811 downwards.
GCATTTACGCCATCGGGCCAGGCATTTCAACCTTGCTCAATGGTTTACAAATTTTTGCGCTGGCGCTGATTGCTTTTGTGTGGTTTGGTGAGCGTCAAAGTAATATACAACTGCTGAGTTTGCTGATGGCGTCGGCAGGTGTGGCGCTGATTGCCAGTCCTGAATTTGCCCATAACAAGATGGCGCTGTGGGGGTTTGTGTCGGGGATTTTGTCGGGCGTGTGTTTGGCGATTTCTATGGCGCTGGTAAGGCGCACTCACGAAATAGCCAGCGTGCCCATTTTTGTGATGATGACGCTGGTGGGTGCGGGCGGCGCTGCTGCACTCTTGCCATTGATGTTAGTATTTGATTGGGGGCAGATTTTGCCAACCACTTTGGCACAAATAGGCTGGATTGTGGTTTATGGTACGGTCATGCAGTGTATGGCGTGGGGGTTGATTGCTTATTCTATTCCCAAGATTGCTTTGTCGCTGACGGGTTTGGTGCTGCTTTCTGAACCTGTGGCGGCGTTGTTGATTGATTATTTTTGGTTGGATAAAGCCATCAACGCCTTGCAGTGGTTGGGCGCTTTTTTGGTGATGTTCGCCATTTATTTGGGCTCGCTAAAGAGCAAAAAATCATCATGAGCGACACCACCGACGTCGTTAGCGTTATTTGATGGTCGCTTGAATGAGTTTTTCGGCGTTGACCAAAGTGTTGGCGACGTCGCTGGGCTCAATGTTTGTGCCTTTAATCAGCACATCGCTGGGCGTATACGCAACGCTCACCTGTCCGTCAATCTTGGTAACCAAGACTTTTAGCGGCAAGCTAAGCGCAAAGGCCGGGTCTTTGACCATCAATGGCGTGCCAGCTTTGGGGTTGCCGTAGATGATGACTGTGGCAGGTTGCATTTGTAAGCCTTGTTGTTTGGCGGCTGCTTGATGGTCAATCAACGAAAACACCGTCATGCCCTTGCTTTGAATGGCGTCTTGTAGGCGCTCAATGGTTTCTTGATGACCATAATTGCTGGCGATGATGGTGGTTTTGTTGTTGGTTGTTGGGGTTTGTTTGGCGTCTGGCAAACTTGTACAAGCCATCAAAGACAAAAACAGCAGCCCCAAAGCCAGTTGTGTGATGCTTTTCATTAGGATTCTCCAAAAGTAAACGCCAATATCTTAACATCAATGTTTAACAAAGAAAAGTCAGCAATAAAGTTAAAAAAATGCTTGCATTTAGAAAAATTATCGGTATAATTAGCACACTTAACAACCTAGGCGACTGGCTCAATTGGTAGAGCAGCGGACTCCAAATCCGCAGGTTGGGGGTTCGAGTCCCTCGTCGCCTGCCATCTCTATACCATCAGTATCGTTACCATTTCCCTTTAATCCTAATTATTGGTTAATCCAAGGCAGACTTCTGCATGAGTGATAATAAAGATAATCAAAAAGACAACTTGGAAAATAAATTATCTGATGCAAAGGCTTTGGCTCGAAGTATGTTGGATAAGCATAAAGCGGTTGTCATTTCCGAAGAAAATGTGGTTGAAGTTGCCAAAAAGCGTTCAACAAAAGACTTGGTTTTGTGGTTGATTGCCATTGTGGCGCTTATCAGCTCAACCCTTATCTCTCAATATTTGCCCAAATACTGGGCGCCTGCCAGCAACAGCTTGACTCAATTTGCCATCACGGTTGTTTTGGTGGTGGTGGCGCTGGTGTGTCTGGCATTTACCCATCAAGGTTCTGCCTTTAAAACTTTATTAAAGGATGCAGGCATTGAATTGCGCCGCGTTACTTGGCCTAGCAAAAATGAAACTTTGCGCTACACATGGCAGGTGATTGTGGTGATGGTGATTGTTGGCTTTTTTATTTGGCTGGTTGATAATTTATTTAATTATCTGCTTGGTTTTATTTTACATTGATTGGAAAAAGAGCGATGCGTTGGTATATCATTCAGGCATTTTCAGGGTACGAAAAACAAGTTCAGCGCTCATTGATTGAGCGGATTAAGCGCAGTGGGCTTGGTGAATATTTTGGCGATGTGCTGGTGCCAACCGAAGAAGTGATTGAAATGCGTGAAGGCAAAAAGCGCACGGTTGAACACAAGTTGTTTCCTGGCTATGTGCTTATCAATATGCAAATGCGCGAAGACACTTGGCACGTGGTCAAAGAATGCCCCAACATCACTGGTTTTGTTGGCGGCACGCCAGAAAACCCCGCGCCAATCACCCAAGCCGAAGCTGACCGCATTTTAAATCGCTTAAACAAAGGCAATGAAGCGCCGCGTCCCAAGACCTTGTTTGAGCCTGGCGAAGAAGTGCTTATCATTGATGGACCGTTTACCGATTTTAAAGGTTTGGTCAAAAAAGTGGATTATGACAAGTCCAAGTTGTATTTGACGGTGAGCGTGTTTAGCCGCCCCACCGAAGTTGAGCTTGAATTCGCCAAAGTTGAAAAAATTATTTAGCTGTTGTACAATAGCGCTTTTTGGGTTAGTGATAGTTACTAATTTGTTATTTTGGGGAGCTGTTTTCGGCGTTATTACCCACCATTGGAGAGATTTTCATGGCAAAAAAGATTGATGGTTACATCAAACTACAAGTGCCTGCTGGCAAGGCAAACCCTTCACCACCGATTGGTCCTGCTTTGGGTCAAAAAGGCGTGAACATTATGGCGTTCTGTAAAGAATTTAACGCCGCATCTGCCAATATGGAGCCAGGCTTGCCAGTGCCTGTGGTGATTACTGTGTTTAGTGATAAATCCTTTACATTTATCATGAAATCACCACCAGCGGCAGTGTTGCTACGCAAGGCGGTTGGTATCAGCAAAGGCTCAAGCGTGCCAAACAAAAATAAAGTTGGCACCGTAACTCGCGCACAACTAGAAGAAATTGTCAAAACCAAAGAAGCAGACTTGACGGCTGCTGACCTTGAAGCAGCAGTGCGCACAGTGGCTGGCACAGCGCGTTCAATGGGTCTTAATGTGGAGGGTGTATAATGGCTAAGCTAACCAAACGCCAAAAACTTATCAATGAGCAAGTTGATAATAGCAAACTGTACACCATTGAAGAGGCGGTAGCGATTTTAAACAGCTTGCCACCAGCAAAATTTACAGAATCAATTGACATCGCCATCAATCTGGGTGTAGACCCACGTAAATCCGACCAAGTGGTGCGTGGTGCGACTAACTTGCCTGCAGGCACTGGCAAGACCAAGCGTGTGGCAGTATTCGCCCAAGGCGCCGCTGCCGATGCTGCCAAAGAAGCGGGTGCAGATGTGGTGGGTTTTGAAGATTTGGCAGAGAGTATCAAAGCGGGTAATTTGGACTTTGATGTGGTGATTGCTTCTCCTGATGCCATGCGTGTGGTGGGTCAGTTGGGTACCATCTTGGGTCCGCGTGGTCTTATGCCAAACCCAAAAGTGGGCACAGTAACGGCTGATGTGGCAACAGCAGTAAAAAACACCAAAGCAGGTCAGGCACAGTACCGTGTGGACAAATCGGGCATCATTCATGCGTCTATCGGTCAGATTGGTTTTACTGGTGAGCAAATTGAACAAAATGCCACCGCGCTGCTAAATGACCTAAAACGCGCCAAACCTGCGACGTCAAAAGGTATCTATATCAAAAAGATTACTTTGTCAAGCACAATGGGACCTGGTATTGCCATTGACCCAGTGCCACATCGCGCCAATAAATCCTAAAATACAAGCGAAAAATCAAAAATAACTTGATTTTTATGGTTTTTCGCTTATAATGCTGGTCTGTTATAAATAGGCTGGCATATAATAACCATTAGTTCAGCACACGGGTTGTGCTGTCTAAGACCGTAGGTATTGTTAATTGTCATCAAGTAGCAATATAAATTATGAGTAAAATCATAAGCCTACGCAGACGGTAAGACAAATACAAGTCGCCGTAATACTGGTGCAATTTATTTAAGCAATTAAATAATTTGTAAAATTTGCTTATTGTGTTAAACAATAAATATGGAGACAACCCATGGCACTAAACCTTCAAGACAAACAAGCAATTGTTGCTGAAGTCAATGAAGTCGCCAAAGGTGCGCTCTCTGCTGTAGTTGCCGATTCTCGTGGCGTTACAGTGGCACAGATGACCGAACTTCGTAAGTCAGCTCGTGCAGCAGGTGTTGATATGCGCATTGTACGTAACACTTTGTTGCGTCGTGCGTTGCAAGACACCGAATTTGCTTGCATGAATGATGTTTTCGTTGGTCCAACTTTGATTGCATTTTCAAACGAACACCCAGGTGCAGCAGCCCGTTTGTTCAAAGAATTTGCAAAGGGCAACGACAAGTTTGAAATCAAAGGCGCAGCTTTTGAAGGCGAATTTATTGATGCAAAATCCATTGATAAACTTGCAACCTTACCTACTTATGACGAAGCCATTGCACGTTTGATGGGTACCATGAAAGAAGCAGCAGCAGGCAAACTTGCCCGTACTTTGGCTGCACTTCGTGATAAGTTGCAAGAAGAAGCGGCTTAATTATTTAACCTGTTTTATTTTTAATATTTTTTTATAGGAATAATTGCTATGTCATTAACAAATGAACAAATCCTAGACGCAATCGCAGAAAAATCAGTGATGGAAATTGTTGAGCTTATCTCTGCGATGGAAGAGAAGTTTGGTGTGTCTGCTGCTGCCTTGGCTGCTCCTGTGGCTGCTGGCGATGCGCCTGTTGCTGAAGAAAAAGACGACTTTGACGTGGTATTGACTGGCGCTGGCGATAAGAAAGTTGCTGTCATTAAAGTGGTGCGCGAAGTTACTGGTCTGGGTCTAAAAGAAGCCAAAGATTTGGTTGAAGGTGCGCCACAAACTCTTAAAGAAGGTGCAACCAAAGCTGAAGCTGAAGAGCTTAAGAAGAAACTTGAAGAAGCTGGTGCAAGCGTTGAGCTTAAATAAGCCACTTTATACGATGGCGACTTAAGCACACCAGTGCTGCCGTTTTGAGTTTACAAGAAAGTCCAATGATGTTCTTGCGTTGTTGGGCTTTTTTGATTATAATATGGTATTTGACCTTTTGTGTGGTATAGGACAAAAGATGGTTGTTTATTGATATCGCACTTTTGAAAAGGACAAACGCTTCTTATGCAAAGTACCCACACGATAAAAATCCAAATAAGCTAGATACGCATGGTATTTGGCGTTTTTTCGCGCCTTGCTTTTTTAAAAAGTTGCATGGGTTTTTGGCTCTGGTCAATATGGTTTTAACAACAACATCACTTCACTTTGATGTTTCTCTAGCTTTTATGTAAGGAATCTTAATGGCATATTCTTATACTGAAAAAAAACGCATTCGCAAAAGTTTTTCTAGGCTGCCAGATGTGATGCAGGTGCCAAATTTGCTCGCCATTCAAACGGATTCTTACGAGCAATTTTTGCAAAAAAACACCAAGCCCAAAGCGCGCAAAAACTTTGGTTTGCAAGCGGCGTTCACTTCAATTTTTCCCATTCAAAGCCATGCTGGTGGGGCAGAGTTGCAGTTTGTTGAGTATTATTTGGGTGCGCCTGAGTTTGATGAGCGTGAATGTATCATGCGTGGTTCAACCTTTGCTGCGCCTTTGCGTGTCAAAATTCGCCTTATCATCAAAGACAAAGACAATAAAGACGGTAAGGTGGCCATCAAAGACATTCGCGAAAGCAATGTGTACATGGGTGAGATTCCCCTGATGACTAAAAATGGCACCTTTATTATCAACGGCACAGAGCGCGTCATTGTGTCCCAATTACATCGTTCACCAGGGGTGTTTTTTGACCATGACAAAGGCAAGCACTCAAGCGGCAAAGTGCTTTATCATGCGCGTATCATTCCTTATCGTGGCTCGTGGTTGGATTTTGAATTTGACATCAAAGATTTGGTTTATGCGCGTATTGACCGCCGTCGCAAACTGCTGGCAACGATTATTTTGCGTGCCATTGGTATGTCAACCACAGACATTTTGCACACCTTTTTTGAGACCGTCAACGTATCAAAGGGCGAGCAAGGTTTTGAAATTGAGCTGATTGCTGAGCGACTCAGTGGTGAGATGGCGCAGTTTGACATCGTTACGGCTGATGGTAAAGTGATTGTTGAGCAGGGCAAGCGTATCAATGCCCGCCGCGTCAAAGAAATCAAGCAATCTGGCATCACCAAACTTGCCGTGCCCGACGAGTATTTGTACGAGCGCGTTTTGGCAGAAGACATCGTGGTGAATGATGACGTGGTTGCTTATGCCAATACGTTGATTGACCATGAATTATTGGTTAAGTTGCTTGACAAAGGCGTGGCACATTTTAATATTTTGTTTACCAATGACATTGACCACGGTGCTTATATTGCAGATACCTTGCGTGCCGATGTGGTCAAAACTCGCGAAGAAGCATTGATTGAAATTTATAAAGTCATGCGTCCAGGCGAGCCACCAACCTTAGAAACCGCCGAAAAGCTGTTTGAATCAATGTTCTTTAGTCATGAGCGTTATGACCTGTCCAATGTTGGGCGCATGAAATTTAATCGCCGTCTGGGTCGTGAGTTTATTGATACAGATGACATAGAAGTGCAGCGCGAACAAGGTGTGCTGTCCAAAGAAGACATCATTGATGTGTTAAAAGAGTTGATTGAGATTCGTGATGGTCGCGGTACGGTAGATGACATTGACCACTTGGGTAACCGCCGCATTCGCTCGGTGGGTGAGATGACCGAAAATCAATTCCGCATTGGTTTGGCGCGCGTGGAGCGGGCTGTAAAAGAGCGTTTGACAACGGCTGAGTCTGACAGTCTGTCCCCCCAAGATTTGATTAATTCCAAACCCGTGGTGGCGTCTATCAAAGAATTTTTTGGTTCAAGCCAGTTGTCGCAATTTATGGATCAAAACAACCCATTGTCAGAAATTACCCACAAACGCCGTGTCTCAGCCCTAGGGCCAGGTGGTTTGACGCGTGAGCGTGCAGGCTTTGAAGTGCGCGACGTTCACGCTACTCATTATGGTCGTGTGTGTCCGATTGAGACGCCCGAAGGTCCAAATATTGGTTTGATTAACTCACTGGCAGTGTTTGCCAAGACCAATAAGTTCGGTTTTTTGGAGACGCCTTATCGCCGTGTGGTGGACGGTAAAGTAACTGATGGTACTGAGTACATGTCTGCCATTGAAGAAGTGGGTACGGTCATTGCGCAGGCAGATTCACCGATGAACGATAAAGGTGAGCTGACCGAAGAGATGGTTATGGTGCGTTATCAAGGCGAATCGGTGCGCATGAGCCCTGAAAAAGTAACGCATATGGACGTATCACCCCGCCAAGTGGTGTCGGTGGCGGCCAGCTTGATTCCGTTTTTGGAGCACGATGACGCCAACCGTGCTTTGATGGGCTCAAACATGCAACGCCAAGCCGTGCCTACTTTGCGCAGTGATAAACCCTTGGTTGGAACTGGCATGGAACGCAATGTTGCGCGCGACAGTGGCGTGTGTGTGGTGGCAGAGCGTGGCGGCGTCATTGAAGAAGTGGACGCCAGTCGTATCATTGTGCGCGTGAATGAAGATGAGATGTTGGCGGGAGAAGCGGGCATTGATATTTATAACCTGATTAAATACACGCGTTCCAACCAAAATACCTGTATCAACCAACGTGTCATCGTCAATGCTGGCGATGTGATTGCCAAAGGCGATATTTTGGCAGATGGGCCTTCTACCGACTTGGGCGAGTTGGCGCTGGGTCAAAATATGCGTGTGGCGTTCATGCCGTGGAATGGTTATAACTTTGAAGATTCCATTTTGCTCTCTGAGCGCGTGGTGCAAGAAGACCGTTTTACCACCATTCACATTCAAGAGCTGACTTGTATTGCTCGCGATACCAAGTTGGGGCCTGAAGAAATCACAGGCGACATTCCAAATGTGGGCGAAGCTGCGCTGGCAAACCTAGACGAAGCAGGGATTGTCTACATTGGGGCAGAAGTGGACGCAGGCGATATTTTGGTGGGTAAGGTAACGCCAAAAGGTGAAAGTCAGCTTACCCCAGAAGAGAAGCTATTGCGTGCCATCTTTGGTGAAAAGGCTGCTGATGTTAAAGACACGTCTTTGCGTGTGCCATCATCAACCAAAGGAACAGTCATTGACGTACAAGTGTTTACGCGCGATGGATTGGAAAAAGACAGCCGTGCCAAATCCATTGAAAAAGCGATGCTGGACAACTATCGCAAAGATTTAAAGGAAGAGTTGGTGATTTTTGAAGCAGCGGCACGTGGTCGAGTGATGACTTTGTTGTCGGGTCAGAAGGTCAGTGGTGGTGCTGGGTTTAAGGCGGGCACTGTGTTGACCGAAGGCGATTTGGAGAACCTGCCACTGCAGACTTTGTTTGACATCCAGCCAATTGAAGAAGAAATCTCTGAACGTTTGGGGCAAATTGCAGAGTTTTTGGCGGACAAACAAAAAGAAATTGATGACCGTTATGCCGAAAAGAAACGCAAACTGACCGCAGGTGATGACTTGGCGCATGGCGTACAAAAGATTGTTAAGGTCTATTTGGCGGTCAAACGTCGCATTCAGCCAGGCGACAAGATGGCGGGTCGCCACGGTAATAAGGGTGTGGTTTCGCGCATTATGCCTGTTGAAGACATGCCTTATGACGAAAAAGGCAATCCCATTGACATTGTGCTCAATCCGTTGGGCGTGCCTTCGCGCATGAATATCGGTCAGGTGCTAGAGACGCATTTGGGCATGGCGGCACATGGTTTGGGCGACAAAATCAATGAGATGTTGCGCACCCAAGCCAGTGTTGGTGAGCTTAGAGCGTTTTTGGACAAGATTTATAACCAAGTTGGCGGCGAGCAGGTGGATTTGGACAGTTTGTCTGACGAAGATTTGTTGGCATTGGCAAACAATTTGCGCCAAGGCGTGCCCATGGGGACGGCGGTCTTTGATGGTGCCAAAGAAACACAAATTAAAGAGCTGTTAAAACTGGCAGGCTTATCGCCCACAGGTCAGCAAACGCTGTATGATGGACGCACAGGCAAAAAGTTTGACCGCCCTGTAACGGTTGGCTATATGTATATGCTCAAACTCAACCACTTGGTTGATGACAAAATGCACGCGCGCTCAACGGGCTCGTACAGTTTGGTTACTCAGCAGCCACTTGGTGGTAAAGCACAGTTTGGCGGTCAGCGTTTTGGTGAGATGGAAGTTTGGGCGCTTGAAGCTTATGGTGCGACTTATACCTTACAAGAAATGCTTACCGTCAAATCGGACGATGTGGAAGGGCGTACGCGTATGTACAAAAACATCGTTGATGGTGAACAGTACATGAATCCTGGTATGCCAGAATCGTTCAATGTATTAACCAAAGAAATTCGCTCATTGGGCATTAACATTGATTTAAGAGAAAAAAAGTAAATCAGTACAACCAATGGCATGTTATCAATTAAGATAAATTGAGCGGAGAAATCTTTTGAAAGATTTATTAGACAATATGAAAGCACCTGTAGATGCAGGCATGAAAGAGTTTGACAGCATTCAAATTTCTTTGGCATCGCCCGACACCATCCAATCTTGGTCTTATGGCGAAGTAAAAAAACCTGAAACGATTAACTACCGCACCTTTAAACCAGAGCGTGATGGCTTGTTTTGTGCCAAAATCTTTGGTCCTGTAAAAGATTTTGAATGTTTGTGTGGCAAATATAAGCGCCGCAAATTTCAAGGCATTATTTGCGAGAAATGTGGTGTTGAAGTAACCGCCGCCAAAGTGCGTCGTGAGCGTATGGGGCATATTGAGCTTGCTAGCCCTGTGGCGCATATTTGGTTTTTAAAATCGTTGCCCAGCCGTATTGGCTTGCTGCTTGACATCACGCTGCGTGATATTGAGCGGGTGCTCTATTTTGAAAGCTATATTGTTACCGACCCTGGTATGACCAATCTTGAAAAATACCAGCTGCTAGATGATGAGCAGTATTTTAACGCTCTTGAGCAGTATGGCGATGAGTTTATCGCCAAAATGGGCGCTGAAGCGGTGCAGGATTTGCTCAAAGACATTGATGTTGAGCGCGAGATTGAAGAGTTGCGTGCCGACATTCCCCAAACAGGTTCTGAGACCAAACTCAAAAAAATGTCCAAGCGCCTAAAGCTCTTGGAAGCGTTCCGTGATTCTGGTAATAAGCCTGAATGGATGGTGATGACGGTGTTGCCAGTATTGCCGCCGGATTTGCGTCCGCTGGTGCCTTTGGAAGGTGGTCGTTTTGCGACATCGGATTTGAACGATTTGTACCGCCGCGTCATTAACCGCAACAACCGTTTAAAGCGTCTGTTGGAACTTAACGCTCCTGACATCATTGTGCGCAACGAAAAACGCATGCTCCAAGAAGCGGTGGATGCGCTGCTTGACAATGGTCGTCGTGGTCGCGCCATCACTGGTTCAAACAAACGCCCCTTAAAATCGCTGGCTGACATGATTAAGGGCAAGCAAGGGCGTTTTCGTCAAAACCTGCTGGGTAAACGCGTGGATTACTCGGGTCGTTCGGTGATTGTGGTTGGGCCAACGCTTCGTTTGCACCAGTGTGGTTTGCCCAAGAAAATGGCGTTGGAGCTATTTAAACCATTTACTTATGCCAAACTTTTGCAAAACAACATTGCCACCACCATCAAAGCCGCCAAAAAGATGGTGGAGCGTGAAGAGCCGGTGGTCTGGGACATGCTTGCCAGCGTCATTCGTGAGCACCCTGTGTTGCTAAACCGTGCACCGACCTTGCACCGTTTGGGTTTGCAGGCCTTTGAACCTGTGTTGATTGAAGGCAAGGCCATTCAACTTCACCCCTTGGTGTGCGCGGCATTTAACGCAGACTTTGACGGCGACCAAATGGCGGTACACGTGCCTTTGACTTTAGAAGCGCAACTTGAAGCCCGCGCCTTGATGATGTCCACCAATAACATCTTGTCGCCTGCTAACGGTGAGCCGATTATCGTACCATCGCAGGACGTGGTTTTGGGTCTGTACTATATCAGCCGCAGCCATATCAATGCCAAAGGCGAAGGCATGGTGTTTAGTACGGTCAATGAAGCACTGCGCGCTATTGGCTCTGAAGACCTAAACGTCAATGCCAAAATCAAGGTGCGTGTTACTGAGACCATCATTGATGAAAAAACTGGTGAAAAAACCACCCACACAGAGATTAAAGACACCGTTGCAGGTCGTTTGTTGATTTGGAACATCATGCCCGAAGGGATGGCGTTTGGCGAATGTAACGTGGAGATGACCAAGAAAAACATCTCAAAATTGCTCAACTCTTGTTATCGCAAATTGGGGGTAAAAGAGTCGGTGTTGTTTGCTGACCATTTGATGTACCTTGGTTTTGCCCAAGCCACTTTGTCGGGCATTTCTATTGGTATGGAAGACATGGTCATTCCGCCCACCAAAAAGCAAATCGTTGAAGCTGCCGATGCTGAAGTGCGTGAGATTGAATTGCAGTTTGAGCAAGGGGTGGTAACGTCAGGTGAACGTTATAATAAAGTGGTGGACATTTGGTCGCGTACCAGCGATAAAATTGCCAACGCGATGATGGACAACTTGTCCAGCGATGAAGTGGTCAATGCCCAAGGTGAGCTTGAACGCGAAAAGTCATTCAACTCTATTTATATGATGGCTGATTCGGGCGCACGTGGTAGCGCCACCCAGATTCGTCAGCTGGCGGGTATGCGTGGTTTGATGGCAAAACCAGACGGTTCCATCATTGAAACGCCCATTAAAGCCAATTTCCGCGAAGGATTGTCGGTGTTGCAATACTTTATCTCAACGCATGGCGCGCGTAAGGGTTTGGCTGATACCGCACTAAAAACCGCCAACTCGGGGTATTTGACTCGTCGTTTGGTTGATGTGGCACAAGACTTGGTAATTGCTCAAGACGACTGTGGTACCGAAACAGGTCAGCGCATGACGCCTGTGATTAAAGGTGGTGAGATTGTCGAACGTTTGGGCGACCGTGTGTTGGGTCGTGTAACCGCCAAAGATGTGCTCAATCACGATGGCGAAGTGGTCATTGCCAAAGGCGTGCTTATTGATGAGCGCTTGGTTGAAACCCTAGACAAGCACGCCATTGACGAAGTGTGGGTGCGTTCGGTCATTACTTGCGAATCTGTGCATGGGGTGTGTGCCAAGTGTTATGGTCGTGATTTGGCACGCGGTCATTTGGTCAATATTGGTGAATCTGTTGGTGTGATGGCGGCTCAGTCTATCGGTGAGCCAGGCACGCAGCTGACCATGCGTACGTTCCATGTGGGCGGTGCAGCAAGCTCTGCCACGGTTGATAACAGCGTGTCGGTTGGTAATGATGGTGTGGTGCGTTTTCATAATATGAAGACGGTCAAACATGCTGATGGTCATTTGGTGGTGGTGTCGCGTTCGGCAGAAATTGGCGTTGCAGACGTTCAAGGTCGTGAGCGTGAGCGCTATAAAGTGCCTTATGGTTCTAATGTTTTGGTGCATGATGGTGCGTCAGTGGCCACTGGCGATGTGGTGGCAAAATGGGACCCGCATACTCACCCAATTATCACCGAATTTGCAGGCACGGTGCGCTTTAGCGACATTGCCGATGGCGCCACAGCAACGGTCAAGATGGACGACACCACAGGCGTTACTTCTTTTGAAATCTTGGCAGTCAAAGACCGCCCAAGCATTGCCAAAGACTTGCGCCCTGCGGTCATCTTAGACACCGATGATGGCAAAGAAGTGGTTTATTTTTTACCTGCAGAGACCGCCATTCGTGTCAGCGAAGGTGAAAAAGTGGTTGCAGGCTCGGTGCTCGGTCGCGTACCACAAGCCACATCGGGCACCAAGGACATCACGGGTGGTTTGCCGCGCGTGGCAGATTTGTTTGAAGCGCGCCGTCCCAAAGACCATGCCATCATGGCAGAAATGAGCGGGGTGGTGAGCTTTGGCAAAGAAACCAAAGGCAAAAACCGCTTTATCATCACTGACGAAGATGGCAACACTCACGAAGAGTTGATTCCAAAATGGCGTCAAATCAACGTCTTTGAAGGTGAGACGGTGGAGCGTGGTGAAGTGGTGTCAGACGGCCCACAAAATCCGCACGACATCTTGCGTCTGAAGGGCGAGACGGCATTAGCAAATTATGTGGTCAGCGAAGTCCAAGAAGTGTACCGCTTACAAGGCGTTAAAATCAACGACAAACACATTGAAGTGATTTTGCGGCAAATGCTACGCAAGGTTGAAATTGTTGATGGTGGCGATTCTAACTACTTTAAGGGCGACCAAGCCGAATACTCAAAAATCCGCACGCTTAACGCGCAATTGATTGCCAATAATAAGTTCCCAGTGCAGTTTGAGCGTCAGCTTTTGGGCATTACCAAAGCGAGCTTGGCGACAGAGAGCTTTATCTCGGCAGCGTCATTCCAAGAGACGACCCGTGTCTTGACGGCGGCGGCTGTGATGGGCAAAGTGGACGAGCTTAGCGGACTCAAAGAGAACGTGGTTGTTGGTCGTTTGATTCCAGCAGGTACGGGTCTGGCTTATCACCAGAACCGCCAGCGCCAAGCACAAAAAGCCCTAGGCGACACTTTGGTGGCTGACGATGTGCTTGCCGAAAAAACAGACACCAATCATGACGATTTTGCCAAAGCTTTTGCTGACGAAATCAATCAAAGCGGTGGTTTTGAATAAACTCCATCTCCCCACAAAGGCTCGCTTATGCGGGCTTTTGTTTTTGGGGAAAAATTAAGCGGCTGTTGGTGTGTGGTGTTTGTGTCGGTTGATGTGTTGTTCTAGTTGGCGAAACAAAAACAACAACAGCCAAGAGATACACAAATAAATCACCCCTGCTGCAAAATAGATTTCTAGGGGCAGATAGGTTTTGGCGATGATGATTTTTGAAGCGTACATCAAATCCATCACCGTGATGGTTGATGCCAGTGCTGAGCCTTTGAGTAAAAAAATCACTTCGTTGCTATAAGCGGGTATCATGATACCAAAGGCGCGTGGCAATGTGATGCGTTTGAGTTTTTGTATGGGCGACATGCCCAGCGCGTCGGCGGCTTCCAGTTCGCCTGCGGGCACAGCTTCAATGGCGCCACGAATAATCTCGCCAACATAGGCAGCGGTATTGAGCGTCAAGGCAATGATGGCGCACCAATAGGCTTGGCTTAGGACGGGCTCCCACAAAAAACTGTTTTGAACAAACTGGAATTGCCCCAGTCCATAATAAATTAAGAATATCTGCACCAAAAGTGGTGTGCCACGAAAAAAGAAGATGTACAAAAAAGGCGGTATGCTAATCAAAGGATTGCCAGACAGACGCATTAGACCCAAGATTAGCCCAAGAAACAAACCAACAAAACTTGAAAGCAGCACCAATTCAATGGTTGCCAAAGAAGCCTTGAGCAGTTCTGGAAAGTGAGTGAAAATTGCTTGCCAGTTCCAAATCATGCTTTTACTCCTTTTTTGAGCAGTTTTTTGGCATAACGTTTGCTTGGATTGACGCGCCATTCGCTAACGCTGATAAATGCAGTAACCACAATGGTTAGGCACAGATAAATCAGTGCCACCACCAAATAAAAAGTGAACGGTTGTTGGGTGGATTGGGCGGCGCGAGATGTATAGTACATCACATCTTTTAGACCGATGAGTGAAATCAGGGCGGTGTCTTTGAGCAGCACCAAAAATAAGTTGCCCAAACCTGGCAGAGCGATTATCCACATCTGTGGCAGAATGATTCGCCAAAAGGTTTGAAAAGGGCGCATGCCCAAACTTTTGGCGCTTTCCCATTGTCCTTGGGGGATTTCTTTGATGGCCATGCGAAACACTTCAGTGGCATAAGCGCCAAACATGAATGATAAGGCGACCACCCCCGCCCAAAAACTGCTGATGTCTATGCGCCCTGTATAACCAAAGACGTTTTTGGCAATGGCAGAGACGATGATGCCGCCACCAAAATAAATGCCAAGCACCACCAAAAGTTCGGGAATGCCCCGCACAATGGTGGTATAAAGGTTGGCAAGTTGTCTAAAAATCCAGACGTGAGAGAGTTTGGCGGTCGCTCCTAGTAATCCAAAGAATAAGCCAAAAGCAAGACTCACCAAACTTAACTTGATGGTAAGCAGCGTGCCTTGTGTGAGCAGTTCACCATAGCCTTGAAGTTGTAACACAGTATCGCCCTTTGTGGATTGATGTCGGTTGGGTCAGTTTACAAAGCAAAACAGGCAAGCAACAATACTGCCCATTTCTAACGCGGTATAAACCGACTATTCTACCAAAAATCCACCTATTTTGGCGAACTTATTTTTGGCTTTGGGTGCTGCTGGTTGCTGAGTCTGGGCTGGTGGTGTCAAAATTGACATCAAAATACTTGCCCAAAAGCTCTTGGTATTTGCCATTGGTTTTTAGTGCTGCCAGCGCAGTGTTAAACTCAGCTTTTAGGGCGTCATCTTTGCGCACGGCAATGCCAATTTTGTCGCCAATGTCAATGGGCTGCCCTTTGACTTCAAAGTTTTGACCTGTTTCGGTTTTTAACCAATCAAGTGCAGGGACAATGTCAGAGAGCATAAAGTCAATGCGACCTGAATTAAGGTCTAAATAGACATTGTCTTGTTTGTCATAAGTTTTGACGATGGCTTTGGGTTGGTTTTTGGCAAGGTACTCGGCAGAGACGGTGGCTTGCTGCACCCCAACGCTTTTGTTGGCAACGTCATCAATGGTGGCGGTTACGCCTTTTTTGCCCACCAAAATTAGGGTATTATCAAAATAAGCGTCAGTAAAATCAACGGTTTGTGCGCGCTCAGGCGTGATGGACATGCCCGCCATGATGGCGTCTGCTTTGTCGGTTTGTAGACTGGGAATTAAACTGTCCCAATCTTGACTGTTGATTTCGCATTTGGCTTTCATCTCTTGGCAAAGGGCGTTGGCAAGGTCAATTTCAAAACCCACCAAGTTGCCCTGATTGTCCAAATAGCTAAATGGCTTGAAGCTAGACTCAGTAACAATGCGCACGGTTTTTTCGCTGGTGGTTGCTTGTTTGGGTGTGTTATCACCACAAGCACCAAGCGCAAGGGCTGACAAGATAACTGCTAACAGCTTAAATTTCATATTGATACGCTCCTTGATGATTTCATCATTTATTTTTTGCTGTCTTGTGGGGCAGAAGTTGGTGCTGCGTCAGTATTTGCCCCAAAACTGGCTTCTTCAAGTTTGGCAAGGGTGCCATTGGCTTTGAGTGTTGCCAGCGCTTTATTGAACTCATCTTTTAGGGTGTCGCCTTTGCGTACGGCGATGCCCAAATTGTCGTTGTTGTCAATTTCATCGCCCACCAAGCCAAACCCTTGTCCGTTTTTTTGTAGCCAATCGGCGGCTGACACTTTTTCTGCCATGACCGCATGGTTGCGACCTGCTTTTAGGTCAAGATAGGCATTGGTGTAGGTGTCATAAAGCTGCACGCGGTTGCCATCTTTGCCGTCGTATTTCTTTTGGATATAATCGGCAGGTGATGTGGCGCGTTGTCCGCCCAAAATCAAATTTTTGATGTTGTTGGGGTCAAATGAGCCATCGTTTTTGGCAAGCCACACCATGGTGTTGGCAAAATACGGCTCGCTAAAATCCACCTGTTGCTGACGCTCTGGGGTAATGGACATGCCAGCAATCACCGCGTCATATTTGTTGGTCAAAAGACCAGGTAGTAAGCCGTCCCAGTCTTGGGCAATGATGTCGCATTTGGCTTTGATTTCGGTGCAAACGGCGTTGATGACATCAACGTCAAAACCAACAATCTTGCCATCGGCGGTGATGTCATTAAAGGGGGGGTAATTGGCTTCGGTGGCGATGACCAATTTGCGCTCTTGGGCGCTTGTGTCTTTGGCTTTGTCTTCACCACAACCAGTCAAGGCAATGATGGCACTCAAGCCGATGGCAAATTTTGCAAAACGTTTTAACATAAAACTTCCTTAAAAACAATCAATTAACGGTGTGATGCCATAAACTCGCGCACACGCTCGGATTTTGGGTGGTCAAAAACTTCGCTGGGTGTGCCCATCTCTTCAATGCGCCCTTGGTGCAAAAACACCACCTTGCTGGAGACTTCTCGTGCAAAACGCATTTCGTGGGTTACAATGAGCATGGTGCGACCTTCGCTGGCAAGCTCACGCATGACGGCAAGAACTTCATTGACCAGCTCTGGGTCAAGCGCTGAAGTGGGCTCATCAAAGAGCAACACCTGTGGACGCATGGCAAGCGCCCGAGCAATCGCCACACGCTGACGTTGACCGCCAGACAAGTTGTCGGGATAGGCGTCTTTTTTGTCTAGCAGCCCCACCTTTTTGAGCAGCCGCTCAGCGTCGTTGATGGCTTCGTCTTTTTTGATACCAAGCACTTGGGTTGGGCCTTCAATGATGTTTTGTAAAATGGTTTTGTGTGGCCACAAATTAAAGTTTTGAAACACAAAACCAATTTTGGCGCGCAGTTTTTCAAGCTGTCTGGGGTTTTTGGCGACCAATTCACCTTTTTTGGGGGTGAGCAACAACTCTTCTTGACCAACAAAAATTTTGCCAACGCTGGGCTTTTCTAGCAAATTTATGCAGCGCAGCAGGGTGGATTTGCCTGAGCCACTAGAACCTAAAATGCTGATGACATCGCCGTCATAGGCAGTCAAAGAAACGCCTTTGAGCACTTCAAGTGAGCCATAATTTTTGTGAATGTCTTGTAAGTCAAGGGCAACAGGGCGATTGGTCATACAATTTCCTACATTTAGGGCTGTTGATTTAAAAAATGCCTTATATTTTGACCTAAAACCCGTCTTTGGGCAAATCATTTTTGAAAAAATAATAAAATTTTTTATTCAATGACGGCTTGGGTGCTGTTTTGTTGGTTGATGAGTTTTGTTGCAGTGATAAATTGATATAATTTGCCGCCATAAATGGGTGCAAAACTTTTTAAAGACCATCATAACATGATATAATTAGGCATTTTGATTTTAAACAAGTTTTTATTGTGTTGAAGTAGCCATATGCCCAAATCCAATCAAACCACCACATCACAAGCAGGGTTTTTTGTCCGTATTTGGCAGGCGTTTTTGACCACTGTGGGGACAGAGCGGTTTTTTAAGCTGTTTGCGCCTTGGGTGAAATGGCTGTCGTTGATTGCTGTTATATTGATTGGTGTTGGTGTGGTTTGGGGGCTGGCTTTTGCGCCGCCTGATTATCTGCAAGGCAACAGTTATCGCATTATTTTTGTGCACGTGCCAGCCGCCAGTTTGGCGATGAGTATTTATTTTGCGATGGCAATTTTGGGGGTGATTTTTTTGGTGTGGAAAATCAAAACCGCCAATTTGGTCGCCCAAGCCATTGCGCCCATTGGTTTTGTGTTTTGTGTGTTAAGTTTGCTCACAGGAGCAATCTGGGCAAAGCCCACTTGGGGCACTTATTGGGTGTGGGACGCGCGCCTAACCAGTATGTTGATTTTGGCGTTTTTGTACGCAGGGGTGATGGCGTTGTTTGCCGCTTTTGAGCACAGCCAAAACCGTGGTAAGGCAGCGGCGATTTTGTCCATTGTGGGCGTGATAAATTTGCCCATCATCAAATATTCGGTGGAGTGGTGGAATACCTTGCACCAAGGAGCGACCTTTACCATCACCAATGCCCCAAAAATGTCAGCCAGTATGTGGGTGCCATTGCTGATTATGATGCTCGGTATGTATTTTTTGGTGGCGGCGTTGGCAATTTATCGCACCAATTCGTTGATTTTGCTGCGCGAACACAACAAAGCGTGGGTGAGTAAATGGCTAGCCGAACAAAAACCCAAGACCTAAAACAAGCCAGCTATTTTAAGTTCTTTTACACAGGTAGCAAGCGATGAGTCCTTATTTTGCAACCATTTATGATTTTGTCCACATGGGTGGGCATGCCAGCTATGTGTGGGCGTGTTATGGCATTACCTTTGGTTGTTTGTTGTTGCTGATATGGTATGCCAAAAATGAGCGCAAAGCCATGCTGAACAAACTAAGTCGCCAACCAAAGCGTCCCAAGCTGACCAATAAACAGCGCAAACAACTGAGCATATAACCAATTAGGGCGATTTATGAACACAGTTCGTCAAAAAAAACTCATGTGGGTGATTGCCATGCTGGTGGGAGTGGCAGTGGCCGTTGGTCTGATTTTATATGCCATTGGTCAGCAGACAGACTATTATTTTGATCCCACTGCCATCAGCTCGGGCAAAGCGCCAGAAGCCAAACGCATTCGCGCTGGGGGCATGGTGGTGGCAGGCAGTGTCAGACGCGACCCCCAAGACCCATTAAATGTCCAGTTTAGCATCACCGACTTTCAATCGGTGGTGCCTGTGGTGTATCGGGGCGTCTTGCCCGATTTGTTTGCTGAAAACTCAGGTGTGGTCGCCACAGGTGAGCTAAAGGGTGGTACTTTTGTTGCCAGTGAAGTGCTTGCCAAGCATGATGAAAATTATATGCCCCCAGAAGTCGCCAAATCCTTAAAACAAGACCATGCCAATCGTGGCACCGATGTCAATAATGGGCAATTTGTGCCAGCGGTGCCCATGAGCGAAGTGGACAAACGCAATCAAGAGCAAAGCAAATAGCCGCCATGTCAATTTGTGTTGAGAACCACCCTTTTGACCCTGTATTGCCTGCTTGTGCCACCGCGCTGATGATGGGAACAATGCCGCCGACCCGTGATAAATGGTGCATGCCATTTCATTATCCCAATTTTAACAACGACATGTGGCGCATTTATGGCAAAGTCTTCTTTGATGATGTGGATTATTTTCGCGTTGGCACTGAAAAGCGCTTTGACCACCACAAAATCAAACGTTTTTTGCACAAGGTTGGTATTGGCGAATGCCCAACCGTTACTCAAGTCATTCGCCAAAAAGGCAACGCTGCAGACAGTCATTTAAGCGTTGTTTCAACGGTCAATTTAAAAAACATTTTGTCTTTGGTGCCGCAGGTTGAGTGGTTATTTACCACAGGCGGCAAGGCTACCGAGATATTGATTGAGCTCATCAACCAAGACAGTACCCAACCAAGGCTGAGCCTTCCTAAGGTCAATCAGTGTTGTGCTGCAAAAATTGATGGGCGACAACTGACCATTTGTCGGTTGCCATCTTCTTCAAGGGCTTATCCACAAACGCTAGAAAAGAAAATCGCTGCCTATCAGGCATTTTTTTATAGGGCAGGATTGTTGCCGAGCACTTTTGACCAAAAAGCGCCTTAATCAATAACAACACAAGCGCCAGCCAGATTTAAAATGGCTGGCGGCTTTGTTTGGTGCTTTATAGGTCTATGTCTTCGGCGCAGAACTCAATCTTTTGCCATGAGTGGCGATATTTGGGTTTTGGGGTAACGGTGATGTAATAATTGCCTTTCTTGGGGATTGGGCTAAGCATATATGTACCATTTTCTTGGTGGTCGTTTTTGTATACTTTGCCCGCCTTATCTGTAACTCTTATCTTAACTTCATTGGCGTTATAGTGTACATTTAGGTATTGATTTTTTAGCAAAAACAAACTGAACGTTTTGCTATTGCTGATTTCTCCTGTATAACTGCCACAATAGCTGCCCTTGGCAAAGACAATCGGTGTGGCTTTGGTTGCGCATGACCGACACTTGTCAGGCAACACAACACAACCAAGGGCAACAATTTGATACAGCTTTTCATAAAACCCCCTTTGGTCAAAGCAAATCTGTATGCGTTTAAGATAACAGAAATGGCGGTCAAAGGCGATATTTTTTTGGAGTTATTTTTGTGTTTTGTGGTGCTGACGACCCGCGCGAAACACAAAATCGTCTTGATAAAAAGTGGCGTCGCTGTTTTCTTGCCAAAAATGTGGCACGCCCAACACGGGCAGCGGATTAAATTGTCTGGGCGTAACACCGTCTACAAGCAGTGCGTCCAGTGTTTGGCGCAGTTTTTTGTCCAAAGTGTGAAGTTTGGCAGACAAAGACAAGTGAAAAAAAGCGGCTGGTATGGTGATGATGAGCGTGTGGCTGCACAGCGGTTTTCTGGGGGTGATTAGTTGCTCAAGCAGGGCATGACCAAAGATAAACAGTTGGGCTTTGTCATTGGTGCTGGCACAATATGGGTTGTGCCAAGCATGACGCGGCGTTACAAGACAGTTGCGCCAGTCAAAATGTTGCAGGCTTGCGCCAATGCTTTGTCCGACATCGTCATCGCACACCACCAAAATTGCACCATTTTCATCAAAAATGGTGGCGGTGTCGCGCAGGCGGTTGCGCTGATTGTCGTCGGTGAGATTGGCAATGTGTTTGGCGTTGAGCAGCGCTTTGCTTTCGGGGAAAATTGACCAAATACATGCCCCAAACCAATCGTGTAGGTTGTTGCGTGTGGGGATTTTGCCTGTTTTGGCGATAAAGGCTTCATAAGCGGTGCCGTGTGGCAGCGCATTTTGACTGGTGAAAGTTAGGGGTTTGTTGCTGCTGTTGGTCGGTGTTAAGTTGTTTTGATAAAAATACTCATTGAGCCAATCGGACAGTTCACCACCTGCAAAACTTTCTTTAAAGGCGTGATGAATGGGCAAAAAAGGCAACAGCCAAACGGCTTGTTGGTCAATTTGGGCAAAATCAGTGGCAAAATCGGCAATCAACTGGGGCATGTCATTAATCGGTGTTTAAAGATGTGTCAGTATAGCATAGCCAAAGAATGAATTTTGCAATATTAACACTGACTGTCTGCCACACAGTCTTGGTACAGCAAAAACAGCGCTTGTGCCAAGGATGGATAAGCATTGGTGCCATGATTTTGTCCCAAATTGTGTTGATGTGTTATTTTGGTGTGGGGCAGCTGTTGCTGCAAATAATTTGCCAACTGCTGATTATTCAAATCGCTGATGGGCGTACTTTTTGGTAAATTTTCAGGGATGAACTGATGTTTTTTGCGGCCATTTTCCAGTTCACCTTGGGTGATGAGTATGCGGCGAATGGCATGATGGGTGTTGTCAAGTTTGGTTAAATCATCGGCAATCCGACCTTGGTTCCACCACAGAGACGGGCTGGCTGCCAGATAATTTTGAAAACTTTGTGGGTGATTAAATAGCGTATAAAGCACAAACAAGCCACCAAAGGAATGTCCAAATAGGCTTTGTTGGTTGGGGTTGATTGCCCAATGTGTGTAGAGCATGGGTTGTAATTCTTGGCGAATGAATTGATAAAATTGCTCAGCGCCACCAAATTTTTGTATTTCGCCTTGTGGGGTGGGGTAATTGGCCGATGGTGGCGTGTAATCTTCGGCGCGTGCCTTGACGTGAAAACCTTTGCTGTCAGCGTAGCCGATGCCAACAATCAGCATGGATTTTGGGGTGGTTTGATTGGGTCTGCCATACAAGGTCTGTGCTACCGTGCTTGCGGTTGGAAAAAACACATTGCCATCAAGCACATACACCACAGGATAGCCATCGGTGGGGGGCGAGCCAACAGCGGTTACTTGGATTAAATAATTTTTATTGGTGAATTTGGAATAAAGCGTGCGTTGTTGGCTGTCCAGTAAGGTTACTGCTTGCCAAGTGGTTGGTGATTGCGCTGGTGGTGGGGTCTTTTGATGTGCCGCAGCGCAATTGCCCCCAGCGAGCAACATCATCAATAAAGCGATTTTTTTCATGGTTTTGTTCGGCATTAAAATTGATAATGTAAACTGGCAAAATAAGCACGCCCCGTTTCGTTGTAGGTTTGGCTTTGGGTGTTGTCTCGCAGTTTTTGTTGGTTAAAGATGTTGTCAATGCCAATCCGACCACTAAGAGCTTTGTTAAAGCGATAGCCAGTATTGACCGACATGATGCCATAGCTTTTGACGGCTTGGGTATGTAACAAACCATCGCCTGCGGCATTTTCAATGTTGTTTTCGGCGTATTTGCGGGGTTTTTGTTTGCCGTAATGGGTATAACTTAAGTTAATGTCCCAATCGTCGTTGATTTGTTGGTTAAGGTTGGAATTTAGGGTGTAGGTTGGCACAATGGACAACGGATTGTTGGTGCGTTTGTCAATGGACTTTAACATATAAGTTAGGTTGTTTGTCCAACGCGTGTTGCCTTTTTGCCAAGCAAAACTGCCTTCAATGCCTTCAGTCAAAGCATTTGGGGTGTTTTCCCATTTGAGCAGATTGAGCGTGTTTTTGCCCAAAGTGTTGGTTTGTGCTGCCGTCCAACCTGCAACGATTTTGTTTTTGTAGTCATTGCGAAAATAAGTGGCACTGGCGTTGATGGTGTTGTTGCGATACTGTAATCCAAACTCGGTATTGATGGACGTTTCAGGCTTTAAATGGCGATTGCCTTGTAGGACGCAGGCTTGGCGTTGAATGTGTGTGGGACAGCCATTGCCCCGTGTTCCCAGCAAATAGCCTTCGGAATTTTGATACAGATTGGGGGCTTTATAGGCGCGAGCAATGCCTGCTTTGGCACTCAAGCCTTGCCCAAAATCATAACTCAGATTGAGCGATGGGCTAAGATTGCTGCCCGATTGATTGTGATAATCATAACGCGCAGCCAAAGCAAGATTGGCGCGTTCACCAAGCGTTAAATGGTTTTCGGCATAGGCGGAGATGATTTGTGATGTCATTTTACTGCGGTCGCCACGCACATACAAGTGAGCATATGCCAATCTGGCGTCTGTGCCTTCATCGGTATTGGCGGCGTCTTTGAGTTGGTCTTTGGCGTATTCTGCCCCAAGGGTTAAGGTTTGGGGAATGTTGCCAAAGTTGAATGGAATGTGGGTTTGGGCGTGCAATCGCCAAGTGTCCAGCTGGGTGCTTTCAAGATTGCCATCAATAATCACCCCTTCAGGTCCGCCCGCCAAACCTTCGTTTAGACGAGTATTTTTGGTTTTGTCATATTGGGCAATCACCCGACTTTCACCCCAAGCATACAAACCGTCATGGGTGATGGCATGACTTTGGCGAGTCATTTTGTTGGTTTGCTGACCTATCAGGCTTTTTAGCAGCTCGTTACTGGCTTTATTGCGGCTCTTGGCGTCGCTTGCGGTGGCGTCGCGGTTGCTGTGCTGAGTGTCGCCTGTGTATTGATTGCCCTGCCAACCATACATGACATCAAAACTTAGGCTGTGCTCAGGATTGATTTGCCATGCCAAACGCAAGCCAACATCTTTGTTGCTCACGCCTTCGCGCCCTGCTGCACGCACCAAATAAGATGAACCATCGCTGTTGATTAAGGGCACCAAAGGGTTGATGTCTGGGTCGTCCATTTGGGTTTTGTTAAAATTGCCATAGACACGAAAACCCAGCACATCAGGCAGCAATGCGCCGCTGGCGCTTGCTCCCACGCGATATGAGCCGCCTTCTTTGTTGTTTTGTGGTTTTTTGGCATAAACTTGTGCCAAGCCTTGATAATCATCACTGACTTTTTTGGTGATAATGTTTACCACACCACCCATCGCGCCACTGCCATAACGAGCCGCTGCAGGTCCGCGCAACACTTCAATCTTGACAATTGCTTCACTGGGAATCCACTGCAAATCGCCGCGAGTGTCTCGCTCGCCCCGCCAGCCATAACGCACCGCATTGCGGGAACTGATGGGTCTGCCATCAACCAAAATCAAGGTGTTTTCAGGTCCCATGCCCCGAATATCAATCTGTCGCTGATTGCCGCGTTGTCCTGTTGCTGAGTTGCCTGTCAAATTGACACCAGGCATTTTCCGAACGATTTCTGCAATGTCATGACTGACAGGCGTTTTTTGTAAATCTGTTTGATTGATGTGCGACACACCCAAAGACTGTTTGACTTGTCGCTCTACTGTGATGGTGATTGGTGGCAGCTTCACCATTGGGGTGTCGCTTGGTATATCGTCGGCTAAGGCAGGCGTGCCCATCAAGGGCAATAAACACAAAACCAGTTGTTTGGGAGTGCGTGCTAAGGTTGTTCTCATCATTTCTAAGACACATTTAACATACTGACAATGCCGCCAAGTATATGGGAATTTTTCTTAAATGTAAATGAGAATTTTTATTATGTATATCCTGTGTACTAAACAGAAGCGCCCACAGAGCGAGCAAGGGCGATACCGTCTTCTATGGACAGATAGGTTTTTTTGCTGGGCGTGTCTTTAAAGACCACATCGCCATCAGCGAACACCAAACATTCTCCCACCGCCAGCTGCTGCCAAGTTTCGTTGTTGGTCAAAGGAATGGTAACCAAAATCGTAACCTTGTCTTTACTGGTGGTAACATCGCTAAAATTGACACTCATCTCGCCATCAGAGAGTTTGGCTTCACCAAAGGGGGCTTTGCGTGTCAGATAAAACAACAAACTGCCTGCATAAGCCAGTTGCCATTTTCCGTTAGAAATCAAGCAGTTAAATAATCCATTGGCGGACAGATAGCGGCATTGAGCCGTCAAAAAGGCAAAGAGTGCTTCATCAGATGGGCGGGATTTGAAGGTGGTTTTTAGGCGGTTTAACAGATAACAAAACGCCAGCTCGCTGTCGGTGTCGCCTACGGGTGTGTAATGCTCGGCGTTGCCATTGGCGTGCAGGCGCAGTGATTGGCGGATAAAGCTGTCGGTCATCTGCCCATTGTGAGCAAATACCCACTGCTCGCCCCACACTTCACGCACAAAAGGGTGGGCGTTGGCAAGGCTATGCTCGCCTGTGGTGGCTTTTCTGATGTGGGCGATGACGTTCATGGCTTTGATGGGGTAGCTATTGACCAAGTCTGCCACAGGCGACAGGTGGCAAGGTTTGTCATCGTGAAACAGCCGTAAGCCAATTTTGCCGTTGCTGTTTTTTTCAAAAAATGCAATCCCAAAACCATCTTCGTGATGGTCGGTCGCTCCACCACGCTGACGAAAGCCTGTAAAACTAAAACCGATGTCGGTGGGGGTGTTGCAGTTCATTCCAAGGAGTTGGCACATGATTGGTTTCTTAAATTAAAAAATTGAATATGGACTGACGTATGTTACAAAATAACAAGTTGACAAATTAGTAAATTGTATTATAATGAGACTAATATGCCCCCTGACCCTGCTTCGTTCTCTATGAACAAAAGTAATCAGGGGCTTTCTATTGGGTGTTTGTCAGCAAGGCAGTTGGTTCATTATTTTTCTTGGGCGATGTCGTCAGCCAAGGAGTAATACAATCAGCACGATAGCCAAAGTCTTTTAGACTGATGGCAGAGTTGGTGATTTTTGGAAAATTGTTATGCACATGGTAAGTTAAGCGTTCTTTAAATGTTGAATTTGGGCTGATGACATCAAGTAATGTTGCCATGATATAAAAGTAGCCGAAAACTCGGTGGTTGTCTAATTTTTCAGCGGGTTCACCCACAAACGACTTCGCAAAATCACTGCGATTGACCACATTGACATTCCACAGTCTGCCATGATGGGCGACGACATTACGAATGAAGTTTAGGCTTTTTAGCCAATCAGCCAAGATGTTCGGGGTTGATTTATACTTTTTGGCAATGATTTCACGGTCTTTGTATTTTAAACCACCGTATAAATGCGATAACGCCCCAAAATCCAAAATCTCACAAGCCACCCAAATCGGTAATCGCCCATATTTATCCAAATAATGAGCGATAAAATCTTGTTTTTTGCTACGATTGACCAAGCTGTCATATTTATCTAGCCATTTTTGATGGTCGGATTTTTGGCTGACTTTTTTGCCAGCCAAATGAAAACGTTGGCAAAACTTACCGTCCAAATGCTCTGCCATTTCGTGAGCATTGGAGTGTCTTTTGCCAAGCGTGTGAGCAATGTCGGTGCGAATTGCCATCTCTATACACTCTAAGGCATCAAATGCCAAAAAGCGTAAATTTTTATCAAACAGATATAATGTCAACACATTGTCAAACGTCGTGTCTTTGATAAACGTATTTTGTCTTTGATGTTGTGCCAACTCACGAAAAGGATAAAAATAGCCACTAAGCCGATAATAGCCCAGCACCTGCAAATAATGTAATGCCCGTCCATCGTCATTAACAATCAAGCCACGACTTTTTAATAAGTCAAGCTGCTGTTGGGGTGTCAGCCATGGTTTGAGCTTATCAAAGTTCATGCTTTGTCCCTATGAACATTTCCCCAATGATAACTCGCTAGCCGTTTCATCAAATCAGGGTTTTTGACCATAATGTCATCGCCTGTGCGTCCTTGTTCACGGTTATAATAGATGACGTTAAGACGCAACAGCCAAAAAATGGTGGCAGAATAAGCCAGCATGACGGGCAGGGCTTGTTTTTCATCAGCAGTCAGTGGGCGGACACTCTCATAGCCGTCTATAAAAGCATTCATTTTGTCGCTATCAAACTGCACGCGCTCGCCGTCAGTGGCGTTGCCCCAAGTGGTACAAAAGTCATTGATGGTAATGGCAATGTCCATCAAATAATGCTCCACGCTCACTTCGGTAAAGTCAAGCAGTCCTGTCAGTTTGGCACGCTCGCCACCAAAATCCCACAAAGTGTTATCTGCAAACAAATCCAAATGACACAATCCCTTGGGCAAATCGCTTGGCAAGCTGGCATAAGCTGTCCAAATGTCATTCATCAAGCGGGCTTCGTCGGTGGGCATATAGGCAGTTTCACGAATCTTGACCCTTGTCCAGTCGTACAGTGGCACGCCATAATTTTCGGCAGGGGTAAGCGTTTGTAGGGTCTTGTGCAAGGTTGCCAATGCCACGCCCATCTCATGACACATGGCGTTATCAGTGGTGGTGGGGTGTGAGCCTGAGAGCTTTGGCACGATTAAGATGGCTTTGTTTTCGTAGCGCATGACACAATCTGTGCCGATGTCATCACCTTTGGCGGTCAGCTTAACAAGCGGTGGTGCGATGGGTAGGCGGTCTTTTAGGGCGTGCATGACGGTTGCCATCTTGATGATGTCGCAAGGGGCACGTTCTTCGTACAGAGTAAAGACGTAGCTAAATTCATCGCCTTGGTCGGTGTCTGTCCCAATGAACCAATTGGAATTTTTGACCCCTTGAACGATGGGAATGGCTTTTTTAAATTTGACCCCATACAAGCCACAAAAGGCAAAAAATTCATCATCGGATAAGTGGGTGTAGACAGACATGGCGCGCTCTTTATGGTGTGAATTAAAAACGAGTATTTTAAGTCTTTTTTGTAAATTTTGCCGTGACGCACTCCCCTTACTAAAGCAAGGGGCTTCCTACAACTAGCGTATCACGTCCGAGACTTAAGAATGTTCTTGGCTGCATTGATATCTCTGTCATGCGTGGTGTTACAAGCACCACAAGTCCATTCTCTTATTGCCAAACCTGTTCTACCTTTGGGACTGTTGTTAGAAATCTTCCCACAACACGAACAGGTTTGGGTTGTAAACTTTTCATTTACTTCTACTAAAAGACAACCTGCATGCTTGCATTTGTATTCCAGCTGTCTTTTAAGTTCAAACCAGCTTGCGTCATAGACAGATTTGGCTAGGTTGGTTGAAGTAAAGTTAGATGAGATAAGTTTACCAATCACAATCAAAGCATTTTGTTTGACCAGTTTGTTTGTAAATTGATGAATGGCGTTAAGCCTGCTATTTTTAATTTTAGCGTGAATGGTTTTAATGAGTTTCTTTTTGTTTGCTCTTTGGGCTTTGACAAGCCTACTGGCGTATTTGTGAATAAACTTAGTGTGTAGCATATCACCATTAGAACAAGTTACTGCTGTTTTACAGCCTAAATCCAATCCCGCAGACTTTGTGCCACAGTCTTTTTTTGGAAAGTCTTTGACCGTGATACACGCATACCAATGCCCACGACTGTCTTGTACGATTTCGCAAGTGTTTAAGTCATAATTTGATAAGCTGTATTGGTCAAAGACAGTGATGGTAAGTTTGTTACCTTTGGCAAGTGATAATTGTAATTTTGATTTTAACGCAGTTTTATTGGTTTGGTAGGTCTTAACAAGTTTGATGGCGGAGTGCTTAAAGGGTATCCAGCCCAATGATTTTCTTTTTGCGTTTGGGTGGTTACTTCGCCAGCTTAGTTTGGCTTTTTTGAATTGCTTACGGCTTTTAGCGTGAGTTTCGTTGATGGCTTGAACGGTTTGGGAGTGTAAACCCAGATATTCTCCACCACCTTTGGTGTATTGGTTTAGGTCATAAGCAGATAGGAACTTATGATGTTTTTGTAAGTATTTAAACCCAAGCTCGTTGATGTAGTTCCACACGAAATTGACCGAGCTTGAGAGTTTTTCAAGTTGGTTTGAATGTTTGGTGTAGATACGAAGTTTTAAGGTTTTCATGGGGTTTGGTATAATGATGACATCATTATTATATATTGGTCTAATTTTATGTCAAGTCAAAAAACTGAACTAAGACGGGGTCGCCATGTGGTTTTTAACCTTCATGTGCATTTGGTCTTTGTTACTAAATACAGACGAGAAGTCTTTACCAAGGAGATTTTAGATGAAATGAGAATTATCTTTGAGCGGGTTTGTTTTGAATTTGAAAGTACTTTGGTTGAATTTGATGGGGAAGATGACCACGTTCATTTACTTGTGCATTATCCACCAAAGGTGAGTATTTCTAGGTTGGTAAATTCTCTTAAAGGGGTGTCCAGTCGCAAAATCAGACAAAAACAATATCCAAGTATTCAAGAAAAGCTATGGGGCGGTGCGTTGTGGTCTCCAAGCTACTTTGCAGGCAGCTGTGGTGGTGCACCGATTGGGATTATTAGGCAGTATATTGAACAGCAAAACACATCTCATTAGTAGGCTGTAACCGCCTTATATCCACCGCCTAAAGTCAAGGGTTTATGGCGGTGGGGGATAACAATTACACCACCATGATTGACCTAGATAAAAACCGCCAGCATTGACGGTTTTGTTGGTGATTAGTGATTGAGAATTTTTGACAAAAAAGATTTGGCGCGCTCACTTCTTGCCCCACCAAAAAACTCATCACGGCTACAATTTTCCACCACATTTCCTTCATCCATAAAGATGATGCGGTTTGCCACTTGCCGAGCAAAACCCATTTCATGTGTTACACACATCATGGTCATGCCTTCTTTTGCTAGGCTAATCATGACATCTAGCACTTCTTGAATCATCTCAGGGTCTAAGGCGGACGTGGGTTCATCAAACAGCATTGCCACAGGGTCCATAGATAAGGCACGAGCGATGGCAACACGTTGCTGTTGTCCGCCAGAAAGCTCAGCGGGATATTTGTTGGCGTGAGCAGAAAGTCCAACACGGTCAAGATAGCCCAATCCTTTTTTGGTGGCTTCATCTTCTGTGCGACCAAGCACCTTGATTTGGGCGATGGTGAGATTTTCTTTGATGGACAAATGGGGAAACAGCTCAAAATGTTGAAACACCATGCCCACACGGCTGCGCAATTTGGCAAGGTCGGTGTTTTTATCGCCCACAGACGTCTCACCGACAGTGATTGTGCCTTTTTGAAAAGGCTCTAAGCCATTGACCGTCTTGATGAGTGTGGATTTGCCCGAGCCTGATGGGCCACAGACCACCACCACATCGCCTTTATGGACATGGGCGGTGCAGTCGGTCAGCACCTGAAAATTGCCATACCATTTTGAAACGTTGCGGATTTTTATCATCATTTCATCGGTGGCATGTCCTTCGTTGGATACCAAGCCACCAAATTCGTTAATCCATGTGGTTTCGTTAATTTGTTGTACGATTGCCATATTTTTTTCCTTATCAAGTATGTTTAAAATCTAAGCCGTTTTTTTAGGGCATTGACCCCTGTGGATGCCGTCAAACTGATGATAAAATATACAAATCCCGCCCCTAAAATATACGGTGTCAGATAGCCCATCAAGTCGCCACGCACGTAGGACGCACGGAAAAAGTCCACCAAACCAATGGCAAATACCAAGGTCGTGTCTTGAAATAAGATGATACATTGTTGCAAAACCAAAGGAAGCATTTTGCGAAAAGTTTGGGGCAGGATAATCAGTTGCATGGTTTGTTTATAAGTCATGCCAAGAGCATAAGCAGCGGAGACTTGCCCCCGTCCAATAGACTGAATGCCCGCCCGCACAATCTCAGAAAAATACGCCGCTTCAAAGACCATAAACGCCACCACGCAGGACGTAAAGGCGGTATCTAAGGTAAAATATTTGCCCGTTATCCAATTATAAATCATCGGCACAGCAAAATAAAACCAAAGCAATACCAAAAGCAGTGGCACGGAGCGAAAATAATTGACGTATAAAGTTGCTGGCACTGACAACCATTTTTTGCCAGACAGTCGCATGAGTGCCAGCAGTGTTCCGATGGCAAGACCACCAATAATAGCCAGCACCAAGACTTTTAATGTTATCCAAAATCCTGCCATCAGAGCAGGCATGGCAAGCTGTAATTCGTTCATACCGTACTCCCAATTTGTCCTTTAATACGCACCTTTTTTTCTAGATACGTCATGCCAAAGATGAGTGTCATGTTAAAAATAAGATAAATGATGGTCGCAAAGGTATAGACTTCAAAATTATTTTGTGTGTATTCGCTGATGGTTTTGGTCTGGCTGATAAGCTCTGCCACGCCAACAAGTGATGCCACAGACGCATTTTTAAAACAGTTGGTCAGCTCTGATGACATGGGCGGCAAGATGACCCGAAAGGCTTGGGGCAGTAGTACATGGCGATACACCTGAGCGGTACTAAACCCTAGGGCATAGGCGGCACTGGTCTGCCCTTTTGGTAAGGACTCAATGCCTGTACGCACCTGTTCTACGATACGAGCAGAAGTAAACAATCCAAGACCGATGGTGGCAGAGATGACCGCCGAAGTGTTAAATGACAAGGACGTAAACCACCAATTTCTCAGACTTTCGGTCAATAATGTGGGTGCGACATAAAACCAAAAGAACAGTTGTACCAATAATGGTATGTTTCTAAAAAATCCCACCCACATGGTGGCAATGGTGCGAGCGGTTTTGTTGGGCAGTGTTTTCATCACCCCCAAGATACTGCCTAACACCAAAGCAATGACCCATGCCACCGAACCGATGACCAGTAGCCAGCCCAACCCTTTTAACAGCCAGTGCCAATACAGTTCACTGCCCACGCCAGTTGGTTGTAGTAGCACGCCCCAATTCCAGTGATAATTCATATAAATTTCCTATATTTGCTTTTGTTGGCAAGTTTTAAAAAACCACTCAAAAACATGAGTGGTTTTTGCCAAACATCAAAAGGCTTATGGTGCTTTTTGTGGCTCTGCTTGGTCGTGCGGATTGGCAATCAGAGCTTTTAGGTTGTCAGACATGGCAAATTCCATATTGACATTTTTTGGCGGAATGGGCTGAGTAAACCATTTGTCATAAATGCTGTTAATCTCACCTGATGCATAGACGGCTTTTAGGGTGTCATCTACGATTTTCTTAAAGGCAACATCGCCTTTGCGTACCATACAGCCATAAATCTCAAAGGATTGTGGCTCGCCCACGATATGCCATTTGGCAGGGTCTTTGGCTTTGGCGCGTTCGCCTGCCAGTAGTACATCGTCCATCATAAAGGCGGCGGCTCGTCCGCTTTCTAGCATAAGAAAGCCTTCGCCGTGGTCTTTGGCAGAAACGATGTTAATGCCTGCTTTTTTCTCATCGTTGTATTGTTTGATGTAGCGTTCTGATGTCGTTCCTGCGGTGGTTACTAAGGTTTTGCCTTTTAAATCGTCAAAACCATTAATCCCTGAATCTTTGGCGGTCAAAAGGCGAGTGCCAATCTCAAAAAAGCCCACCGAAAAATCCACTTGTTGCTGACGCTCAGGGTTGTTGGTGGTTGAGCCGCATTCTAAATCCACCGTACCATTTTGGACAAGGGGAATGCGAGTTTGGGACGTAACTAAATTGTAGCGGACTTTTAGGTCGGGCATATTTAGCTCTTTTTTTAGGGCTTCTACCACTTTAAGTTGTAAATCGTGTGCATAGCCAACAGGTTGGTTGGGGTTGTCTGCGATATAGGAAAAGGGAATGGACGAATCACGATGAGCCAAAACAATCGTGCCTGATTGTTTGATTTTATCCAGTGTTCCTTGGGTGTTGGTGGTGGGTGTGTCCGTTTTGGCGGTGTCTTGTGCTGCTTTATCGCCACCACACGCCACTAATAGGGCAGATGACAGTGCTAGGGCGGATAATTGAAAAAGTGGTTTCATGTGTTACTCTCCTGTAAATAAAAACCCATCAGCAAGCGTTGAATGCTCCAAAAATCAATGAACTTGCTTTGACTTATAATACAAAGACTGTCATGTAAACGCAACATTTTTATTTTCAAGATTTAAAATAAAAAACATTTTAGAAAAACAAACATACCTAAAATCATTGCCAATGGTAGGGCAGATTTGTTACGATGGGGATTTTTAAATTCATAGAGACAAATCATGCTAGCCAAACGTTTAATTCCCTGCCTTGATGTAGAAAATGGTCGTGTGGTCAAAGGCGTTAATTTTGTGGACATCAAAGACGCAGGCGACCCTGTGTCTGTTGCCACCCGTTATAACGATGATGGGGCGGACGAGATTACCTTTTTGGACATCACCGCCACATCGGACGGACGAGACACCACCTATCACATGGTGGAGCAAATCGCCAAAAACATCTTTATTCCGCTGACGGTGGGCGGTGGCGTGCGTAAGATTGACGACATTCGTAACCTACTCAATGCTGGGGCGGACAAGGTTGGCATTAACTCGGCTACCATCACCAATCCTGATTTGGTCAGTGATGCTGCCGCTCGTTTTGGCAGTCAGTGCATTGTCGTGTCTATTGACGCAAAAAGGGTGCTAAACGCTGATGGTTCGGTGGGGTTTGAGATTTTTACCCACGGCGGTCGCAAAGCCACAGGCATTAACGCCATTGAATGGGCGGTTAAAATGACCCAGCGGGGGGCAGGCGAGCTTTTGGTAACCAGCATGGATGGTGATGGCACACGAGCAGGTTATGATTTGTTATTGACCCGCACCATCAGTGATTTGGTGGGTATCCCTGTGATTGCTTCAGGTGGAGTGGGTAATTTGCAACACCTAGCGGACGGTGTGTTACAAGGCGGGGCAGACGCAGTGCTGGCAGCGAGCATTTTTCATTTTGGTGATTATACGATACGCCAAGCCAAAGCCTTTATGGCAAGTCAAGGCATTGCGGTGCGTCAAATCTAACAAATTTAACAAACACCAAACGAAACAAAAAGGGCGTGCGATGCGCCCTTTAGTGAATTTGACAAGATGAAT
Source organism: Moraxella sp. (assembly GCA_030528385.1). Classification (GTDB taxonomy): domain Bacteria; phylum Pseudomonadota; class Gammaproteobacteria; order Pseudomonadales; family Moraxellaceae; genus Moraxella. Next base: position 63,694 of record JAUMYZ010000002.1, on the reverse strand, counting down.
TAAACTGACTAGTCGTCCATACGCTCTTTTAGGATGCGCAAATCAGGATAGCTAAGTTTGATGTCGTATTCTACTTGACCTTTGTAGGCTTCTACTTCCAAAGCAGGCTGTGGCTTGGCAAAACGTGAAGTCTTGTAGGTGTCGGCTTTGATTTTTTTGACAACGTAGCCTTTGGCTTCTAGCATTTTGACTGCCTTTTGTACATTGGCTTGATAATTGGCGTCCGTGCGAACGCTGTTTTCAATTTGGTCTTCGTAGTCATAGCCAGCATGGACAGTGCCGATTGCAGCGGTGCCGATGGTGAATGCAATGGCGAGAGCTTTGATAAGTTTCATAATTTTCTCCTTATAAATCAACAAGATAAATTACCAGTCAGGGCGTTCGCTAAGAATTTTTAGGTCAGGATAACTCATGACGATGTCGTATTCTTGGTGGTTTTTGTAGGCTTCAATTTCTAAAACAGGCTTGCCCCATTTATAATCTACGTCCACTTCACCGACTTGATAACCTTTTTTGGTCAAAATATCAACCGCTTTTTGAACGGTTTTGCCAAAATTGGCGTCTTGGCGAAGCTGAAATTCACGATAATCATCGGCATGAGCGGTAACGGTGGCAACGCTGGCGGTGGTGATGACAAGTGCGGTCAGTAGGGCTTTGGTCAGTTTCATGGCTTTTCTCCGTGTAGCGATAAGTGATTTATCGCTTTGTTGGGGCTATGATAACAAACCAAAGACAGTATAAACTTAGCTAAGATTTAGAGTTTGTTTTGGCAAAAATCCCAGACAAAAACTTAAGTTTGTTGTCAAATGCTAAAACTTAGCCAACAGCTCATCAAGGCTTAATAGCTCTTTGTCATCACTACCACGTTTGGCGTATTCGTATTTGTCGTCTGCCAAATTACGCTCGGACACCACAATGCGGTGGGGTATGCCGATGAGTTCTAGGTCGGCAAATTTTACGCCTGCCCGCTCGTCTCGGTCATCTAGTAGTACGTTAACGCCTTTGTTTTTAAGCAGTTCATAGAGCTCATCGGCTTTGGCTTCAGCAGAGCCGTCTTTGGATTTCATCGGTACGACTGCTACGCTAAATGGGGCGATGTTGTCGGTAGGGTCAGGAGTGTCCGCCCACAAAATGCCTTTGTCATCGTGGTTTTGCTCCAAGGCGGCGGCGATGATACGACTGACGCCAATGCCATAACAGCCCATCATCAAGACCGAAGGTTTGCCGTCTTTGCCCAGCACGGTGCAGCCGAGAGCCTTAGAATATTTGTCGCCCAGCTGAAAAATATGCCCCACTTCTATGCCGCGTTTGATATGCAGTGTGCCTTTGCCGTCTGGCGATGGGTCGCCGTCCACCACGTTGCGAATGTCGGCAACTTTGGTATAAACCGCGTCTTTCTCCCAGTTCATGCCTGTGCTGTGTTTGTCCATTGCATTTGCTCCGCTGACAAAATCCGCCAGTACCGCAGCACTTCTGTCAGCAATGACGGGGATATTATACTGTGCCAAATCCACACTGATATAACCCTTGATAAGCCCTGCTTGTGCCATTTGCTCTTCGGTTGCCATTTCAAGCGGGGCTTTAATCTCGGGCAGTTTTTCAGCTTTTAGCTCGTTTAAGGTGTGGTCGCCACGCAATACCAATGCCACCAGTTTTGGCATGTCGGGTGTGTCTTTGCTATAAGAGCCTTTGACAATCAAGGTTTTGACCGTTTGGGCTAGGGAAATGCCCAAATGCTCGGCGACTTGTTCGCAGGTGGGCATGTTGGGCGTGTCCACATCGGTGCGAGTTTGCGTGGGGGTGGGGCGAGTGTCGGTGCAGATGGCTTCGGCAAGCTCAACATTGGCGGCATAATCAGAACTGTCGCTAAACGCGATGTCGTCTTCACCGCTGTCGGCAAGCACATGAAATTCATGGCTGGCAAAACCGCCGATAGAACCTGTATCGGCTTCTACGGCACGAAAATTTAGCCCCAAACGGCTAAAAATACGGCTGTACGCTTCGTACATATCACGATAAGTATCGCCAAGACTGGCTTGGTCTATATGAAACGAATAAGCGTCTTTCATGGTAAATTCACGGGCACGCATGATACCAAAGCGGGGGCGAATTTCATCACGAAATTTGGTTTGGATTTGGTAGTAGCAGACAGGCAGCTGTTTGTAGCTGTTTAACTCATTACGAGCGATGTCGGTGATGACTTCTTCGTGGGTAGGACCCAGCACAAAATCACGGTCGTGGCGGTCTTTAAAACGCAAAAGCTCTGCCCCATAATCTTCCCAGCGACCGCTTTCTTGCCACAGTTCGGCAGGCTGCACCACGCTCATGAGTAGCTCTTGGGCACCGATACGCTCCATCTCTTCACGGACGATTTTTTCCACGCGTTTTAGCACGCGTAGTCCCATTGGCATCCACACATACAGTCCCGAAGCCAGTTTGCGAATCAGCCCCGCTCGCAGCATAAGCTGGGCGGAGATGATGTCGGCATCGCTGGGGGTTTGGCGTAAGGTGGCTAGGGTAAATTGACTGGCTTTCATAATACTTGCTATTTTTGTTAAAAATGTACTATATTAAGGTAACAGTTGGTAACTTTGCAAGTGGTTTTTATAAAAATTTTAAAATCAGCCCTATATAATCCTAAAAATTTGTGCTAACGTCTTATACAGTAATTTTTAAAAGGAAACTTATGACTGCCCAATATTCCAAATCCAACAAACCCATCATGATTGCTGTCTTTGGCGTTGTGCTGGCATTGGCGTGTTTGCTGGTGTTTTTGGCTTTACAAAACAAAGCAGAACCTGCCGTGTCCGCCATCAGCCGAGAAGGTGTGATTACTGAAATTCAAAAAATGGCACGGCTTAATACGGTTGCTTTTGGGGTGGATACGGTCATCACCAGTCAAAAACAAGGCACGTGGTACAAGCTCTGGCAAGACGAACAAAAGGGCTTGTTTGTGGCTCGTGGGCGGGTGCTGGCAGGCGTGGATTTGGCAAAAATCACCGCTGATGATGTGCAGGTGGTCTTTGACCCACAAACCGACCCCAAAATCGCCCCCCATGCCAACATCACCATAACCCTACCTGCTTCACAAGTGTTTGAAGTGTTTTTGGACGACATACAGGTCTATGACTGGCAAACGGGTCTGTTTGGCGTGGTGGCAAATGACCCAGAGATTTTAAACCAAGCCCAAACATCTGCCAAAACTGAAGTGTTACGCAAAGCCTGTCAAGGCGACATCATGGCTTTGGCGACCAAAAATGCCAAAGAGCAAGTTCAAGGCTTGTTTGCTTTGACAGGGGCAACAGTAACGGTTGTCGCCGAGCGTGTGGGCGAGTGTCAGTTATCCTAGAATAGATAAAAAACTCCTTTTGCTACTTTGAACAAAAGGAGTGGAAGAAAAACGCATTAGGCGGTTTTGTTTTTACCTTTTAGCTGTAAAAAAGCGTTTTCAATTTTGGCACTGTGGTCTAGGATTTTTTGCTCCACTTGGGCAAATTGCTCTTTTAATTTTTCGTCCGCTTCGTGTAGGCGATTGGCAAATTCGGTGCGTTTGAGCTCAATGGACTTGGCTTTTAGGGCGTGCCATTCTTCCACCGTTTTGGTGAATTCATCATATTCTTGGCTGATACGGTCTTTAAATGCCATCAACCTTTCGTCCAAGGTCAGCTCACCACCTTTTTGGAGTTTTTCAATACGAGCGTTGGCACGTTTAAACTGCATGACCACTTCGGCGTGTTTGATGGTCAAATCGTCCACTTTTTTTAGGTCTTTGGCAAGCCCCACTTTAGATAAGGTCAAAATCAGCCATTTGGTAGGGTCATACTGCCACCATTTTACGCCGTTACGATAGTCGTATTGAAAATAATGGTGGTAATTGTGGTAGCCTTCACCCCAAGTGAAAATCGCCAAAATCGGGTTGTCGCGAGCGGTGTTTTCGTCCGTATAAGGGCGTGTGCCAAACATATGGCAAAGTGAGTTGATAAAAAAGGTGAAATGATGGGTGAGCACCATGCGTAGCAAGCCTGCAATCAAAAATGTACCCAACATATCACCTGTCAACAAACCTGCAAAGCCTACAACCACGACATTTGTGATTACCACCCAAAAGCCATAATATTTGTGTTGCAGGGTCAAGAGTTTGTCTTTTTTTAGGTCGGGGATATTTTTATAATCGTATTGACCGCTGGGGTATTTGTGGAGCATCCAGTCCATGTGGCTAAACCAAAATCCCCGTTTGGCAGAGTAGGGGTCATCATATTCATCATCAACATGACGATGGTGTACTCGGTGTCCTGAGCACCAGTCAAAGGCGGAGCTTTGTACCGCCAAGGTCGCCCCAAGCAGTAAAAAATATTTGACAATGGGGTGGGCTTCATAGGATTTGTGAGCCCATAGGCGGTGATAGCCTGCGGTGATGGACAGTCCCGTCCATGCCATAAAAAAGGCAAAGGCTGTCCAAACCGCAGGATTGACGCCATGCGTCCACAGATACCAAGGCACCAGCACGATGGCAAGAATGGGCGTGGACAACAGCACGATGGCGGGTACCCAGTTGATGGGTGGGTTTTCAAAATCTTTGGGGTCGCGGGAAACGGTCATGGATATGCTCTATGTTGTGTGTGATAAATTGCCCTATTTTACCCCAAAATACTGATAAAGTGAACGATTATGCACGATAAAACGAAAGATTTTTGTTTGGCTTTGGTTATTTTGCGCCCTTGGCGTACCAATGGATGGCTTTTGTCGCCGTGGTGATTGGCTTTGAGTAATTTGTAACAAAAATTAAACTTGCTGCTTTGGACGATTGGCGTCGCCCAAAAAGAGTTTGTTATAATGATGTCTATTTGGTCAAGGACAGCGTGGATGAGTTATGAATCACAGTCGCAAACAGCAATTTGAACGTCGCAAACAACAAATACTACAAACCGCCGAACAGCTGTTGCTTGATTCTGGCAATTATGATTTGACACTGGACAATTTGGCGCAGCACCTAGATTTGGCAAAGGGAACTTTGTATAAGCATTTTGCCAGCAAAGATGAACTGCTGATGTACATTTTAATTGATTATGAAAAGCGCATGTACGCGGTCAACGCCATTGATGATGGTGCGGCAGCGGGAGTGGCGCGTATGGTGCTGCAGCAGCTGTTTCGCCCACAAAGGGCAATGATGTTCAATCATTTAGAAGAAAAGCTGGCGTCAACAGCATCAGGACTCAATCGCTTATTTGCCGAATTGTATCAGGTGCGCCGCAAACGCATGAAACGCATTTCTGCCATCGCCGAAGTCTATTTGCAAGAACAAAACAGCACCATGAGCACCAGAGATTATTTGGCAGCGATTTGGGCGGTGGGTCAAGGCGGGGCAGGGCTGCTCAATTCTAGTTTTTATCAGCGCTATTTGGGTCGGCGCGATACCTTAAAATACGCTTTGGTGCACCAAATGCTTAGTTTGCCTAAGATGTATGTTGATGAAACAAAAAGCGTGGAGACCACCCAAGACTTGCGCCCACCAAAAACGCACATCAGCCAACCCAAGCTGATTAAGCCTTTGTTGCCGCCTTTGTTGTAACTGTGCGGATTGGGCAAGAAAGAAGCCTGCATTTGCAGGCTCTTGTTGTTGGTTATAGGTCTTCTTCTTTGTATTGGGGAACGGGTTTTTTAAAGCCGCCTGTCTTAATGCCCAACCAAATAAAGCCAACAAATGCCCAAGCCAGACCCACACCAAAAGTTATGCCATCTACTTCTAGCCACATCAAAAACACGCTGATAAAGCCCAGCACAGGAATGATGACGTAGTTAAAGATTTCTTTGGGGGTGTTAATGCGTTTGTCGCGAATGGCATAGCGGAAAATTACCGACAAATTAACAAAGCTAAACGCTGTCAGTGCGCCAAAGCTGATTAGGTTGACCACCGTTTCAAGGCTGATAAAGCCTGCAGTCAGTGCCACACCGCCAGCGATTAGGATGTTATTGACGGGGGTAAAGAATCGGGGGCTGATTTGACCAAAAATTCTCTTGCTGATGACATTGTCGCGACCCATCACATACATCAGACGTGATACGCCAGCGTGTGCCGAAATGCCTGAAGCCATGACCGTTACGATAGCAAAACCCAGCACCCATGCTTGGAACATTGAGCCACCAACGAGCATCAGAATTTCAGGCTGTGTTTCGTCCACCAGTTCAAAATATTTGTCGGGGCTAGAAGGGAAGTACACTTGCATAAAATAGGTGCTGACGATAAACACAATCCCTGCGATAAGCGAAGTTAAGAACATGGCTTTGGGTAGGGTGTTTTTGACGTCTTTGGTTTCTTCGGCAAGGCTAGAGAGCGCGTCAAAACCTGTGAACGAAAAGCACAAGATGGTTGCTCCTGTAATCAGTGCACCCACGGAAGTCATCTCGCTCCAAAAAGGTTTTAGGCTCCATAGTTCATAAGCGTCCGCCATAATCGTGCCATCGGCATAAGTGCCCATTTGTAGCTTGCTATAGACCAAATACACAAACACGCCAATGATTGCCAACTGCACAAAAACAATCCAGCTATTAAAGTAGGCGACCACTTTTGAGCCAAAGATATTGACCCCAGTCATCAAACCAGTAAGCCCAATCACCCAAACCCAATGATTGACTGATGGAAAAAGTGCTTCTAGGTAGAGTACTGCCAAAATGATATTGACCATTGGCGACAACAGATAATCCAGCCAGCTTGACCAACCAACCATAAAGCCCATGGATGGGTTGATGGATTTTTGGGTGTAGGTATAGGCTGAGCCTGATGATGGATAGGCTTTAATCATGTGTCCATAACTGATGGATGTGAGCAAAATGGCAATCAAGGCAAAAATATACGACATGGGCACATGACCGCCACTGTCGCGAGATACCATGCCAAAGGTATCCAGTAGGGTCATCGGCTGAATGTAGGCAAGACCAATAATGATGACATGCCATAGACCAAGATTGCGCTGCAACTTGGCAACATTAGTAACAGGTGTGCTCAACGTGAGTTCTCCAAAAGCGTGCGTAAACGCAAATCAAAGACAAAGGCGTTGGGGTGCTAATACTGTTATCAAACGTACTTTTGGCAGATAAAAATCTGTTAGCGGGCGTGTTTGAGATGTGATTAAGCTATCAACTCCGTGGATTTTTCCAAATAAAAACCCAAAATCTGTTCATGACGTTGGGGGCGTTGTCGTTGTGATGAATGACAACCTAAAAAATGCGAATTTTACTCTAAAAATATAACGGTGTCAGCTACTTTTGGAAAAAAGTGCTCACATTTGGCAACAATTTTGTAAACTTATTAAAAGTTGAACAAAAAACGCGTGTGCCGATGGGTTGCTTTTTGGCTTAGCCGCCTTTGAGTGTCAGACTGCGCCCGCCATCTACCGCCAAAATTTGTCCTGTGATGTAGGGCGTTTGTGCCAAAAACACCACCGCTTGGGCAATGTCTTGGGGCGTGCCGATTTTGCCCAGTGGCACTGACGCCGTCAGGCGCGCTTTGGTGTTGTCGTTCAGCTGACCGTTTTGGTTGTCATCAGGGAAAATATTCACCCCTGGGGAGACGCCATTGACACGAACATCAGGGGCAAACTCCAACGCCAAAGATTGTACCATGCCAAGATGGGCGGATTTTGCCATATTATAAATTGGATAGCCCAAAAATGGCTTATCGCGAGCGTGAATGTCAAGCAAGCTAACAATCGCCCCTTGTCTTTTGGCAAGCTCGGCATAAAAGGCTTGGCTTAAAAATAGTGGCGCTTTGGCATTGGTTAAGAATAAATCGTCCCACGCTCTTTGTAAGTCATCAAAATCATTTTGTAAATCAGTCGGATAAAAGCTGGACGCATTGTGCACCAAGACATCAAGCCTAGAAAACAGACCCAAAACGCTGTGTTTAAAGTTATCAAGTGCGGTGTTGTCATTGACCATCGCCAAATCAGCTTGCAGTGTTCTGGCAGAATGGGGGCGGGTGGTGTTTAGCGTATTTGCCAGCTTGTGAGCGTCAGTTTGGCTGTGATGATAATGGATAATCACATCAAAACCATGTGCGTGCAAGGCGTGGCTGATGGCTTTGCCGATACGCTTTGCTCCGCCTGTGATAAGGGCGACTTTTTTATTTGTTTGATTTGTCATGAATTTCTTCCAAACATTGCTCCAATGCCAACAGGCGTAGACGGGTCAGCTCATCGCCAATGGCTTTGCCCGTTAAACCATCTGGAACATCTGTAATGCCGACCATGCGATAAGCAGCTAAAAAAGGTGTGAGCCTATGATAATCATGGGTGGTGTTGTGCATGAGATTAACCGTTTGCCACAGTGTCTGCAGCTGACGGTCGTCCTTTTGGGCTTTGGTGTTTTCAATGAGTTTAAGTAAAGCGTGTGTTTTTTCTTTTGTGCTATTTTGTGCCAGATTGACCGTTTGCCAAAGTGTTTGTAGTGAATCGTTTTCTTCTGGCACTTCATTGTTTTTGATGAGTTTAAGCAGTGTATGTGCTTCTGTTTTGCCTGCCATGATATCTAGCACGTCTTGGTGGTGAATGAGTAGCAAACGTGCGGCGTGATTGATGGTGTTTGGGGTGTTCAGTGTATGGGTGGTGCGTTTGAGCCGAGCAAGTCCATCGCTATCAGTGATAAAAGCACTCATCAGCAGAGAAAAGCGTATGCCGATGGCAGTGTCTTGTGCGGCGGCACGGGCTAGGGCATTTAGGCTGGTTTGTCTGGCTTGCTCGTTTTGCCAAGCGTCATTTAAATCAGGCAACAAATGTGCCAATATACCAAGCTCATGTAACAGCTTAAAATAAGCAAAGCCACAAGGCTCGCCCAGTGCCTTAACGCTCTCTGCCCAAATGCGTTCACGGCTTAAGCAAGATAGTTCGCCAGTTTGGGCGATGTGTTGCATAAGGTGGACAGTGTCAGGGGCAATGCCAAATCCCAATTCATAAAACCTAGCATAAAACCGAGCAACCCTAAGCACTCGCAAGGGGTCTTCGGCAAAGGCAGGCGAGACGTGGCGTAATACTTTGTTTTTTAAGTCGTTTTGTCCGCCATAAGGGTCTATCACATCGCCCGTGGGGGTGTCATCAAACAAGCCCTTGACTTGGATTGCCATGGCGTTGATGGTCAAATCGCGGCGCAATAAGTCGTCTTCTAAAGACACGTCTTTGGTGTTCACGCTAAAACCCAGATGTCCTGTGCCGTTTTTGCGCTCGGTGCGGGCTAGGGCGTATTCATGATGACCGTCAGGGTGCAAAAACACAGGAAAATCTGCCCCCACTTGCACAAAGCCTTGGGCGAGTAAGTCATCAGGGCAAACCCCCACCACCACAAAGTCTTTGTCTTTGATGGGCAGTCCAAGTAATTTATCACGCACCGCCCCACCGACCAAATACACCTGCATAACACCGCCCTTTGCCATTGATAAACTCAGGATTTTACCTGTTTTATGCGTGCTTGCCAACCACTACTAAGGCTTTACAAAAAAGCGCCCATGTGGCATGGGCGCTGTGTGGCTGCGTGGTTTATTTTTGCATGTCTTGGGCGTCTGACACTGCCAAGGCGGTCATATTGACAATACGCCGTGCGGTTGCTGATGGCGTTAGGATATGTGCTGGCTTGTCAGCACCCAGTAAAATGGGGCCTAGTGCTGCCGAGCCTGTGGCGGTTTTAAGCAGGTTAAAGGCGATGTTGGCAGAATCCAGCGTGGGCAAAATCAAAAGGTTTGCTGAGCCTTTTAGGGTACTAAAAGGATAATTTTGTTCACGCAGACGCACATCTAGGGCGACATCGCCGTGCATTTCGCCATCAAACTCAAAGTCCACATTCATTTGGCTGAGCAAGTCGTGTACCTGACGCATTTTGATGGCGGACTCACGGTCTGATGTGCCAAAATTAGAATGCGACAGTAGGGCAACTTTGGGGGTGATGCCAAAACGGCGCACGCTCTCGGCGGCCAGCACGGTCATCTCAGCAAGTTCTTCGGCGCTGGGGTCTTCGTTGATGTAGGTGTCAGCAATGAACAAGTTGCGGTTTTGCATAAGCAGACCACTCATGGCGTACAGATTGCTGGTATTGTCGCGTTTGCCAATCACATTGCTGAGATATTTTAGGTGCAAATGATAATAACCAAAAGTACCACAAATCAAGCCATCAGCGTCGCCAAGCTCCACCATCAAAGACGCGTGCAAGGTGGTTTTGCGACGCACATCGCGGCGTGCCAGCTCAACACTGACGCCATGGCGTTTGGTGCTTTGGTAGTAATGTTGCCAGTAGGTTTCGTAGCGTGGGTTGTTGTTGGGGTCAATGATGGTGATGTCTTCACCGTCCACCAAACGCAAGCCTAGGGATTCAATTTCTCGGTTGATGACGTCGGGGCGACCAATCAAAATGGGCACGGCAATTTTTTCGTCCACCACGACCTGTACCGCACGCAGGACATTCAAGTCTTCGCCTTCGGCATAAACAATACGTTTTGGTGCGCGTTTGGCTTTGTTAAAGACGGGCTTCATTGCCAAGGCAGTGTTGTAGATAAATTCTGAGAGCTTTTGACGATAAGCGCCAAAGTCTTCAATCGGCAAGGTTGCCACACCACTGTCCATCGCCGCCTTGGCAACGGCAGGGGCAATCTCTAGGATAAGGTTTGGCTCAAGTGGGCCTGGGATTAGGTAATCTTTGCCAAAGTGTTTGGCGGTTTTGCCGTCGCTGCCAAGCTCGCTGGACTCGTGGTGTGCCATGGCGGCAATGGCGTGCACGCAAGCGAGTTTCATTTCTTCATTGACGGTGGTTGCGCCCACATCAAGCGCCCCACGGAAGATATAAGGAAAACACAGAGCGTTATTAACTTGGTTGGGGTAATCCGAGCGACCCGTTGCCATAATCACATCAGGGCGTACCGCGTGCGCAAGCTCGGGCATAATCTCAGGGGTGGGGTTGGCAAGAGCAAAAATGATGGGGTCTTTTGCCATGGAGCGTACCATCTCTTGGCTGAGCACATTAGGTCCTGACAAACCCAAAAAGACGTCCGCTCCAACCATCACTTCTGATAGTGTAGTTTTGTTGGTATCACGGGCATAACGCTGTTTGGATTCGTCTAAATTTTCACGGCTGGTGCTAATTACCCCTTTAGAATCAAGCACATAGATGTTTTCTTTTTTGGCACCTAGGGCAACCGCCAAATCCAAACAGCTAATCGCTGCCGCGCCAGCGCCTGAGCACACCAAAGTGATTTCGTCAATTTTTTTGCCGTTGAGTTGTAGGGCGTTTAATAAGGCGGCGGCCGAAATAATCGCCGTGCCGTGCTGGTCGTCATGAAACACAGGAATGTTCATGCGCTCACGCAACTGACGTTCAATCTTAAAGCATTCTGGCGCTTTGATGTCTTCTAGGTTGATGCCACCAAAGGTTGGCTCAAGGCTGGCAACGGTTTCAATAAATTTGTCGGGGTCGGTCTCATTGACTTCAATGTCAAAGACGTCAATGCCAGCAAACTTTTTAAACAAAACGCCTTTGCCTTCCATCACAGGTTTGGACGCCAAAGCGCCGATATTGCCCAAGCCCAAAACGGCGGTGCCATTGGTAATCACACCCACAAGATTGGAGCGTGCGGTATATTTGGCGGCAAGTTTGGGGTCTTTTTCAATCTCTAGGCAAGGCACGGCCACCCCTGGTGAGTAAGCAAGAGCTAGGTCGCGTTGGTTGGCGATTTGTTTGGTGGGGGTTACAGAGATTTTGCCAGGGCGGGGGTTTTCGTGATAGTGTAGGGCAGCTTGTTCAAATTGTTGTTGCAGGCGGTCGGCTTCTGAAGCAGCACGGTCGTTTTTTGGTTGGTCGGTACTCATAAAAATCCACGATGGTTTTGTTGGGATAAGCCAAAGGTTGGCAGGAAATGAATGCCCTATTTTAGCACGATTGTTGGGTGGTTGCCAGTTTGTATGCACAAAACAGCGTGGACTTTTTAATCCCCAAAACTAAGACAACTGATGGTGTTGGCTCGTGGACTAAATGTCAAGATGGTGTGGGCAAAGCGATTGCCAGACATATAGCCAGTTTTGGTGGTCTGATAACCCATCAAGTGGCTGTTTTTAGTGGTTTTTTGGATATGAAAAGCACTATCATGTGTTTGCCACCACTTTTTGCCGTCTTGGTAGTTAAAACGGTGTGTGGCAAGTACTTTTTCTTTGCTGTCATCAGAACCTACCCAAGTCAGTTCACTGACCCAAAAATGCTTGGTGCCTACTTTTTCTTGACGCTTGCCATCACCAACACTAAACGTTGGCAGCAATTTCATAAAATTACCATTGGCAAAATGCAAGGTCAGTTCTGCCGATTTGATGTCTTCTGTATAGACAATCTTGGTCAAAGGTTGTCCAAAGGTACTGGCGTTTTTTAATTCTAGGACAAGATTGGCATCTTCTTCTAAGAAATGTCCTATGCGTTTTTTGATGCTGTGTTTTAGCGGTGCGGGCAATTGACCGCTTTGTGGCAATTCATACAATCTTGGATACCAGCAATTATATTTGATGTCAGACAAGTAAGGCGTCCAGTCGGCTGTCGTTTGTGCATGACTGATACTACTTGATGGCAACGGCTGTCATTAACAAAAATTTTTTCATGGCAGTTTGCCTTGTGATGAATGATAAGTGTTTAGTAATAGGAGCTCTCACAACGGATGGTTTTGCTTTTTGGGTCAAAACTAAGTGTGGTGTTGCCAAAGTTTGTGCCCAAGATAAAGCCGGTTTTGGTGGTTTGATAGCCTTTGATGATGTGCTCATCATCGCTTGGGGTGATGTTGAGTTCACCGTCCCACCATTGACCAGCGTCTTTGTAAGGGTGGTTGTGGGTGCGGACAACCTTAGTGGTGTTATCGTCTGTATATTTAAGTTCAAGTAGCCAAAAATGCTGTGTGCCTGCCGCTTTGGTGTGTTTGCCTTCGCCTGTATAAAAGCTGGGCAACAGCTTCATAAAATCCCCATTGGCAAAGTGAAAATTCCACTTAGCATGGTTGTCATGCACCAAGTAGCTGATTTTGTTTAGGGGCTGCCCAAAGGCGGTGGCGTTTTTAAGTTGTAAAACGACTTTGCCAGATGCACTGTCATTATCTATTTTGCCTGTGCGTTTGACAAGGTCGGCATGTAGGGCTTGGGGCAGTTTTTTATTGGCAAAAGTATCGGTAAATAGTGTGCTGTGGATTTTTTCTACATTGCAGTTGTGTTTGATGCTTGATAAATACGCTGTCCAGTCAGCGGCAGAAGCACTGCCAACAAGCAAAATCGTTAGGGGAAGTAATTTATTCATTGCCATCTTCTCATTTGCGGTACAGACGTTTGTATTTCATTGTAACCAAATGCAGAATAAATGGCAATGTCAATAAATGTTGGCAGTTATGATGCGTTGTTTAACATTCTGGCGGCATCTAAGGCAAAATAGGTCAAAATGCCATCACAGCCAGCGCGGCGAAAACCGAGTAAACTCTCCAAAATCACCGCTTCGGTCAGCCAGCCGTTTTGGATGGCTGCCATGTGCATGGCATATTCGCCAGAGACTTGATAGGCAAAGGTTGGCACAGCAAACGCGTTTTTGACTTCGCGCACCACATCAAGATAAGGCTGACCAGGTTTGACCATGACCATGTCCGCGCCTTCGGCAATGTCCAAAGCAACTTCGTGCAACGCTTCGGCTCGGTTGGCGCTGTCCATTTGATATTGTTTTTTGTGTCCTTTTAGGTTGCCACCAGAGCCAACCGCGTCGCGAAAAGGCCCATAATAAGCCGACGCGTATTTGGCAGAGTACGCCATAATCGCTGTGTTGTGATGACCGGCGCACTCCAAAGCCTGACGCATGGCGCCGATACGACCGTCCATCATGTCGCTGGGCGAAATCACATCAGCGCCTGCTTTGACATGGGCAAGGGTCTGCTTGACAAGCGCTTCTGTGGTGATGTCATTGAGCACGTAGCCAGATTCGTCAATCACGCCGTCTTGACCGTGTGTGGTGTAGGGGTCAAGCGCCACATCGGTCATGACAATCAGCTCGGGAATGGCGTCTTTTAGGGCGGACACAGCACGGCATGACAAAGTGTCGGCGCGATAGGCTTCAGCGCCATCGGCGGTTTTTAGGGCAGGGTCAATCACCGGAAAAATGTCCACCATCACCACGCCTTCTTTGTGCAGCGCTTTGGCGTATTCAATCAATAAATCAACAGATAAGCGCTCCACATTGGGCATGCTTTTGATGGTTTGGCGCTCGTTTTGTCCTTCAATGACAAACAAAGGCGCAATCAAATGGCAGGGCTTTAGGTGGGTTTCGGCAACCATCTGACGAATGCCATCAGACAGGCGCAGGCGGCGCAGGCGAGTGTGGGGAAATTGGCGGTTAAATGTGTGCTGGCTCATGGTTGGTTTCCTAAAATAATGCCTATCATAACACAAAAAAGCCGATACTTCTGTACCGACTTGGGCGCCAAAACAAACAAAAAGCTATAGCAAGCTGGCAAACCAACCCACCACACTTTCCCACAAGCGACTGATAAAGCCTGCTTGTTCAACGTCTTGGGTGGCAATAATTGGCGTGCTGGCGACCGTTTTGCCATTTACAACCGCCATCATTTGTCCAAGTTCTTGTCCTTGTTTGATGGGGGCGCTGATGTTGTCGTGATACTTGATGGCGCTGGTGATGTCGGGTTTGCGGTTTTTGCTGGTCAAAACTTTTAGGGTGTCGGCAGTAACCACAGGCACGTTTTTGCTTTGTCCAAACTTGATGGGCGCATCGCCAACGGTTTGTCCTTTGGGGGCGATCACCACATTTTCAAAATGCCCAAAACCAAAGCTGAGCAGCTCGCGAGCTTGGTTGGCGCGCGCTTGCATGCTTTTTGCGCCCATGACAATGGCAATAAGACGCATGTTGTCGCGTTGACTTGATGCCGCCAAAGAGTAGCCAGATTCGGCGGTGTGCCCTGTTTTTAGCCCATCAACGGTGGGGTCGCTAAAAAGCAAGCTGTTGCGGTTGGCTTGTTTGATGTTGTTGTAGGTGTATTCTTTTTCACTATAAATTTGGTAATATTTGTCGCTGTTTTTGATGATGGCGCGTGCCAAATTTGCTAAGTCAATGGCGCTGGCACGGTGATTGGCAGATGGCATGCCTGTGGCGTTTTCAAAGTTGGTGTTGGTCATGCCAAGTTTGGCAGCTTCGTCGTTCATCAGCACCGCAAAGGCGGACTCACTGCCTGCAATGTGCTCAGCAACCGCTTTGGATGCGTCATTGCCCGATTGGACGATGATGCCCTTGAGCATTTCTAGGGCGCTGGCGCTGTGATTGAGTGGCACATACATACACGATTCGCTGCTGGAGCCACGACACCAAGCGTTTTGGCTGACTTTGATGGGGGTGTCTTCGGACAACTCACCAGAGAGCAGTTTTTGTTCCAACAAATAACTGGTCATCATCTTGGTTAACGAAGCTGGCGGCAATGGGGTGTTGGCATTGCTTTGAGCCAAAATCGTGCCTGTGTCATAATCCATCAACACATAAGCGTTGTTGTCTTGAACAGGTGGGTTGATGCCATTGGCAAAAACGGCGCTGCTGAGTGCAAAGCCACTCAATAATAAGGATTTTTTTAGGGCAGAAACAATCATGATGCTGTGGGTGCTTAGGTTAAAACGGCTGTCAAAAAAACGCTCACTATATCAAAAAACCGACAAAAATTAAAATGTTTTATCCGCTTTTGGACAAATTCCCTACATATGGTGTGAATATGACGGATAAACGGTAAACAAGGTTAAAAAGTGGCGGTTTTTCTGGCAAATTCTTGACAAAGTTGCTGGTTTTCTTGTGGGGGAAAACTGGCTGTCCAAGTTCGTATGTTTTGTAAAATGGTTTGGTAATTGCGTTGATTGGCAAGATGACGCAGGGTTTCGTTGGGGTCGCTGACTGTCGGAATAAAAACTCGCAGCTGGTTTTGGTAGGCTTCAAAAAATCTGTTTTGTTGCTCTTTGGACAGCATGGGCGGGCAGATTTCAAACAATACCTGTGCCAATGCCAACTCATATTGGCTGACGTTGACTTTGTAAGTGCCTTGCATGGTTTTTGTGGTGGCATAGGGGTGGGCGTATGCCATGCCAAACACACACGTTGCACAAACAAAGACTAACACCTGCCTACAGGCGCGACAAATCAAACGAATCAAAGATACAAAAACTGGGGTTGATTGAGTGGTCATCATGGCTATCACAATACAATCATGGTGTGCTTATCATACTGCTTTATGATAAAAAAATCTTGTAAAAAATACAGCAAAATGTACAGATACTGTGTTTAAGTTTGGTCATTGCAACAACACAGTAATTTTTTGTCTAAGCAATATTTTTAGCAACAAACTGGCGCAAATTCTTTTATAATAGCACCGCCAATTGTTTTTTAAATCATAAAAATTGTAACAATGACCCAAAACCGCTTAATTGACCCCAACAGTAAAAAAGAAGACGCCTTTGACCGCGCCATTCGTCCAGCCACCTTGTCAGATTATATTGGACAACCCAAAGTGCGCGAGCAAATGGAAGTGTTTATCAGCGCCGCCCGCAGGCGCAGTGAAGCGCTTGACCATACGTTGATTTTTGGTCCGCCAGGGCTGGGCAAAACCACCCTTGCCAACATCATCGCGCGCGAAATGGGGGGGAATTTGCGCTCTACCAGTGGCCCTGTCTTGGAACGCGCGGGCGATTTGGCGGCAATGCTCACCAATCTTGAAGCGGGCGATGTGTTGTTTATTGATGAAATTCATCGGCTTAGCCCGATGATTGAAGAAATCTTGTACCCTGCGATGGAAGATTTTCAGTTGGACATCATGATTGGTGAAGGGCCTGCGGCGCGTTCTATCAAGCTGGATTTGCCCCCCTTTACTTTGGTGGCAGCCACCACGCGGGCAGGGCTGCTGACGTCGCCACTAAGAGACCGTTTTGGCATTGTACAACGCCTTGAGTTTTATGACGTGATGGATTTGACCACCATTGTCAAGCGCTCATCGCGGCTGATGAAAGTTGTCATGCAAGACGATGGCGCTGTAGAAGTGGCGCGCCGCAGTCGGGGAACGCCGCGCATTGCCAACCGTCTGTTGCGTCGTGTGCGCGATTATGCCGAAGTCAAGGGCAATGGCACGGTAACAGGGCATATGGCAAGTTTGGCGTTGGACATGCTCTCGGTGGACAAACAAGGGCTTGACCATTTGGACAGACGCTATTTGTCCATGTTAAAGGAACGCTTTGATGGCAAACCAGCTGGCGTAGAAGCGATTGCGGCGGCAATGGCAGAAGACCGTGGCACGCTAGAAGATGTGATTGAGCCGTATCTTATTCAGCAAGGCTATATCCAGCGTACGCCCAAGGGTCGGGTGTTGTTGGAAAAAGGTCGTGGCATTGACATCTGACCCACAAACCATCACCAACGCACAGGGTCTACGTCAATGAGCAGGCGCACGCCTTTTGAGCTGGGCAGGGCTAAGACCTTGTGCCACCATGTGTTTAGCACTTCGTGTAGGATTTTGCGCTGCTTGGCAAGGATGAGCATTTGTATGTGGTATAGGTTGTTTTTTTTGAGCATGGGCGCGTCAATGGGAGCGAGCACAACAAAAGGGTGGGGAACAGGCAACTGGGCTTTGGCTTGAGTGATGGCGGTTTTGGCAGCGTCCAGCGTTTTGGCTTGGGCTTGGATAAGCACAGCGTGGCTAAACGGCGGCAAACCAAGCGCCTTTCGTTCGCCGAGCAAACTTTGGGCAAATTCATGATAGCCTTTGTCCATCAGTTGTTTGAGCAGTGGATTGCTGGGTGTGTACGTTTGTATCAGCACTTTGCCTGTTTTGTTGATGCGTCCTGCCCTGCCTGCCACTTGAATGATGGTTTGGGCGGTGTGTTCAGGTGAACGAAAATCGGGCGACAAAAATCCTGCGTCGGCGTCTGCCACCACCACCAGTGCCACCGCTGGGAAGTGATGACCCTTGGCAATCATCTGGGTGCCTACCAAAATCATTGGCTTGCCTGTGTTGATTGTTTGGTACAGCTTGTGCCATGCGCCTTTGGTGCTGACGGTGTCGCGGTCTATTTGTACGATGGGGTAGCTGATGGTGCTGTTTTGGGGGTTGGCAAACAGAGCGTGTAGCCGCTCGTACAGCTGTGAAGTGCCTTGTCCCAAGCTGGTCAGATTGACGCTATGACAAGCAGGGCAGTTGTTGGGGGTGATGATTTGATAACCGCAGTGGTGGCATTTTAGGTGGTTGTACAAATAACTGGCGTTGGCGTGGGCGGCTTTTTTTAGGGTGCTTTTGTGTAGGGTTAGGTGGTTGCTGCAGCGCGCGCAGTCGGCTTGATACCCACAAGAGCGACACAATAAAATTGGCGCATAGCCGCGCCGATTTAAAAACACCAACACTTGTTCGCCGCGTGCCAAAGTCTGACGTATGGCGTCAATGGTGGTTGCCGAAAGCTCACTGTC
This sequence comes from Moraxella sp., assembly GCA_030528385.1. Classification (GTDB taxonomy): domain Bacteria; phylum Pseudomonadota; class Gammaproteobacteria; order Pseudomonadales; family Moraxellaceae; genus Moraxella. Next base: position 45,214 of record JAUMYZ010000002.1, on the reverse strand, counting down.
CACCCACTGCCCTGTGATGTCGGTTTGCATTTGTGTGCCCAGTCGCATGTCCACCAGCACAAATTTGCCAAGACTGCCACCGCCTGCCCGTTGGGTCAATGTATATTGCTTTAACTTGTTGTCCATCACCAGTTTGAGCTGCTCAAGGCTGGGCGTGGCACTGCCAAGCACCACAGGAATGTTTTGGCAAAATCCCAAATACAGCGCCACATCGCAAGCATGATAACGCAGATGGTCTTGTTGCTTAAAAGAGTTGTCATGGGCTTCGTCAATGACAATTAAACCAAGCGCCTTGAAGGGATAAAACAACCCAGAGCGGGTGGCGATGATGATTTGGGCGTGTCCGCTTTGGCAGTCTTGCCAGCCTTGCAGGCGTTCTTTGTTGTTGAGCCTTGAGTGCAGCACCACGATGTTGGCACAAAAGCGCTTGGCAAAACGCGCCTGACTTTGGGGGGTCAGTCCAATCTCAGGAATCAGCACCAGCACTTGTTTGTTGTTTTGTAAGGCGTGGTCAATGGCGTGTAGGTACACTTCGGTTTTGCCAGAGCCTGTGATACCGTTGAGCAAAATGCCTTGATAACCTGTGTCTATGGCGCGATTGATGGCGTCAAGGGCGCTTTGTTGTTCGTCATTAAGCGTCAGATGTGGCTCGTTTAGGGTGGCTGTTTTGGGGGGAGTGGGTGTTTGGGCATGACAAACAATCAATCCCTTTTGGGTCAGCAGTTTTAGGTTTTTGTCGCTGATTCCCGCTTGGCGCAGCGTGCTGTGAGTGCTGTGGGGGTGTGTCAGAATGTACAAAAAGTCTGCCCGTTGTTTTTTGGCGCTTGTTTTGATGTGGGTTTGGACAAACTGTTCATCGCGGGCTTGTTCACTGATTGTCCAAGTGTGAACATGGTGGGTGATGGGTGTGCCTTGTTTTAATAAAGCAGGCATCATCACATCAAAGGTTTCACCCAGTGGATAATGATAATAAGCGGACAGCCAATACGCCAAATCCAGCAGTCTTTTATCAAAAATGGCTTGGTCGTCAATGGCACGCAAGATGGGTTTGAGTTTGCTGGGGTCAAGGTCGCTGTGGTTGGGGTGGGCGATGACGATGGCGATGAGTTTTTGGTGTCCAAAGGGCACCAGCACGCGCCCACCAATCGGCGGCAAAGCGTCTGCAACCAAGCAATCGTCAGGGCACCAATAATCAAATGGCTGATACAGGGGCGAAGGCACAGCAACTTGTAACAGCCGATGGCACATCAGTGTGTCTGGGTGGTTAAGTTTGGACAATTAAGCAAGCGACAAAATGGCTTCAATCTCTACCACGCCACCTTTGGGCAAAGCGGCAACCTGCACGGCGGCGCGCGCAGGATAGGGAGCGGACAGACGCGCCTGAAACACTTCGTTCAGCGTGGCAAAATCGTTTAAATCGGTCAGCGACACATTGAATTTGACCACGTCGTTGAGACTGCCGCCTGCTGCTTTGGCGATGGCAGCCAAGTTGTCAAACACTTGCTCGGCTTGGGCTTTGAAGCCTTCTTTGAGCTCCATGGTTTGTGGGTCAAGTCCAAGTTGCCCCGAGATATAAACGGTGTTACCCACTTTGACGGCTTGTGAATATGTGCCAACAGCAGCGGGCGCGTCGTCGGTATGAATGGTGTGTTTGCTCATGATGTTTTCCAAAGTGATACAAAACGAAATCAGCCTATATATTAAAGGCAAATGGGCGTTGGTGCAAGTGATAATCGGCTGTTTTTAGCTGCGTCAAATAGCGATTGATGTGTTTAGCAACGCACCGAGCATGGGTCAAGGCAAAGTCGTGTTTGCCGCCAGTGATGATATGTAGGGTGGCGTCGGGCAGTTTTTTGCTCAAAAATTGACCAACTGCAGGCGGACTGATGGCGTCATCACTGCCCCAAAGCAGCAAAACAGGCAAGGTTAACTTGCCCAAATCGGGCGTAAGTACAAGTTTGGTATCAACAAATCACGATGGCAGCTGTGAGTTTTGTAGCAAATAATCGCTGCGCCAATCTTGTGCCTGAAAATCAGACAAATCCATACCGCCTGATGTGGCGGTCAGCACCAAACCTTTGATAAGCTGGGGTTTTTGTAGGGCCGCTTGCACACCAATCAGTCCACCCATGGATTGGGCGACAATGACGGTGGGCTTGGTAATTTGCTCAATCACCCAAGCACTTAAGCTGGTAAAATCATATACTTGGGCTATGGCAGGGGCATTGGCAAACTGTGGATAATGTTGCAAAATATAAGGCTGATTTGGCGGCAACTGCTCTGCCACCGCTTGCCAAAAACTCGGTTCGCCGCTTGCTCCTGCCAAAAATAAAATGGGTGTTTGATTGTTCATGCGTGTTTTATAATTGTTGCTATGATTGGTGGGGTTGACAAGGCATAATTTATCAATCCACCAATCAATCTTTGTTTGACAATTTGATGGGCGGAGCCTGAATTGGCGCTTGAGCCTGACACATCACTGCTTTTGCTTGCTTCTTTGATGCGATGGGATGTGCTCAGGCGCGCTTAGTTTTGATACAGGCGCATGATGTTGGGATAGCCCAGCAGCTGGCGCAGTTTTTCAATTCCTTGGTGCAGATGGTCGCGTGAACGCACCACAACACTCAAGGTGGTTGTGCCCACTTTGGCATTTTTGTCAGACTTGTCATTGATTTTGACCGCCGTATTTTCAATGCCAATATTGATGGCGCGCAGTTCATAAATCACTTGGCTGATTTGCTCTTCGTTGAGCAGGGCAAAAATGCGCAGCGTCGCCGAAAAATGCAGCTGCTGGGCTTTGTGGTCTATTTTAATGTCGGGTTTCCAGTTCATTTGAATGACTTGGTAAGGCGTGGTTTTTCGTATCTCTTCTAGTGAGTAACATTTGTGGCGGTGAATGACCAGACCTTGACGCGACAAATGCCCAACAATGTGGTCGCCATAGATGGGGTTACAACACTTGGCAAAGGTGATTTCCACGCCTTTGACGCCAGCAATCAGGTGTTTGGACTGGGTGATTTCATTGCCATCGGCGATGTCCACTTCGTCGCTAAAGAGCCTTGAGACCACCAGTTGCGGCAAGAGCGAGCCTGTGGCGATTTGCATAAACAATTCGCTTTTGGTGTGAATGCCGCGCCACGCCAAAATGTCTGCCCACTCACTGTCTGTTAGGTCGTCAATGGATTTGTCATAATTGGACAGAGCGCGCATAAGGGCTTCTTTGCCATAGTGTTCTTTTTGCTCGTTGGGCAGGCGTTTTAAGAATTTTAAAATCTCGTTGCGCGCTTTGTTGGTGGCGACAAAGCCCAACCAATCGGCTTTGGGCGTGGCGTTTTTGTCGGTGTCAATGCTGACGTTGTCGCCGTCTGCCAGCACCAACCCCAATTTGCCGTGCTCGCCGTTGATGTCAGCGCCTGTGGCGATGTTACCGACCGCAGGGCCTACGGCATAAGCAAAGTCCAGCGCTGTTGAACCGCGTGGCAACTCATAAGCGCGACCTTGTGGGCTGTAACAGACGATTTTGCGCTCGTGCAAATAATTCATCAGCTCGTTGATAATCTCTATGGACAAGTCGTGCTCGTTGACATTTGGGTCGTGTTTGGCATTGACCAAGTCTTGCATATTGCGTAGGCTGGCTTGGATAACCGATTGGCTGATGTCGCCTTTGTCGCGGCTAATCACCCCCAAGCGCGCAGCGTCTTTCATGCGCGTGGTCATCAAAGTAACTTTGATGTAATTATAGTCTTGTTCATAAATCAAGCTAAGCGATTGGTTGCCCCCTGCCAAGGGCTTTCTGATGTGGTCTTTGATGTTGTGGTCGGCAATTTCGTATTTGCGCACCAAATAAAACGCCAATTTGTCGCACGATTCTATGTCGTCTAAGACCACTTCAAAGTCGTATTGGCGGATTAGACGATTGATTTCACCACGGTTTTTGAAAAATTGGCGGTACATAGAAGCGCGGTTGTCCAGCACTTGGACATGGCCATTGAGATTAAGGTGGCTAAGCAGGTTTTGCAGGTAGGTGCTGATGGTGTTTTTTTCAAAGGTGCGTCCCAAACCGTGCTGGAGCAGTTTGTCGGCAAACTTGGTGTACATCACAGGATTTAGGTTGCGATAACAAAGCAGCTCAATATAATCGGCGATGTCATTGAGCCCCATAATGCGCGCAAAAGGAATATAAAAGTCCAGCGTCTCACGCGCGGTGGAGCGCTGCTTTTCTTCGCGCACCGCATCAAGCGTGCTCATGTTGTGCAGGCGGTCAGAAAGTTTGATGATGAGCACACGCGGGTCAATGATGGTGGCTGCCAAAATTTTGTGAAAAGTGGCGGCTTGGCTTTGTTGTTTGCTCATGCTGGACGATTTGAGTTTGGTAACGCCGTCTACTAGGCGCGCCACCGTTTCACCAAATTCTTGGCGCACAAATTCTTCGGTAACTTCGGTGTCTTCTACGGTGTCGTGCAAGATGGCGGCGATGATGGTGTCTCTGTCTAAGCGAAACCCCGCCAAAATCTCTGCCACCGCAATGGGATGGGTGATATAAGGTTCTCCCGATTTGCGCTTGTCCTTGATGTGTGCCATGTCGCCAAAATGGCAGGCGCGCAGCACGTCGTCGCGCTCGGCTTTGTTCAGATAACTGACGGCGTGCATCAGGCTATTTTTGGCATCGTCTACCATGGGATGGCTAAGGCGATGGGGAATGTCAAACGGGCGGTAATTGGCTAGTGTCATGGCAATAAATCTTTTGTAAGTTACTGATTGTAATGCTTTGTTTTTATTAAGATACAAGAGTAATAATAAATCAGTTTTTTTGGCAAAAGTCAATGGTTTTTTTATAAAGCCAACAATAAAAAAGCCCCGCAACCGCAGGACTGTCATGTGGGCGATGATTGGTCAAAAACCACTGTTGCCCGACAAAGCCAAATCAAACACAGGCATCTCTTTGATGAACATCTCTTCAGGCTCGTCCAAGATGGCTTTGGTGATGTTGCCTGCGGCGATTTCACGCAGGGCAAGCACGGTTGGTTTGTCGTTGTCTGGCGTTACGGTGGGTTCAACGCGACCTGTTGCCAACTGACGAGCACGGCGAGAAGCCACCAAAATCAGCTCAAAACGGTTGTCAACATTTGCCAAGCAATCTTCAATAGTAACGCGTGCCATGGGGTTTCTCTCTTAGGCTAAAAACACAAACAGTCGGTCATTATAACAGATAAGACGTCATTCTGACAATAAGGCGCTAATCAGCGCTTGGTGCTTGATGCTTTGTTTGTTAATGGCAAGGCGGTATGTGGTGATGATGGCTTGCAACTCTTGTAGGGCAAGGGCAAAATCGTCGTTAATCACCACATAATCAAAATTGACGTACTCTTGCATTTCACGCACCGCACCAGCCAGACGTTCTTCAATGACTTTGGTGGTGTCTTGGGCACGTTTGGATAGGCGTTCACGCAGGGCTTGACGGCTGGGCGGCAAAATAAAAATCATCACCGCGCTGCCAAAGAGCTTTTTGACTTGCAGTGCCCCTTGCCAATCAATTTCTAAAATCACATCAATGCCAGCATTGAGCAGGTCATTGACGGCGGTTTTGCTGGTGCCATAATAGTTGCCAAAGACTTCGGCGTGTTCCAAAAACTCAGCCTGACCCACCAAGCGCATAAACTCGTCTTTGTCGGTAAAATAATAATGCTTGCCATCAATCTCGCCGCGTCTGGGCTTGCGCGTGGTGTGGGAGACGCTGACCACCAAGTCGTCTGTGGTGGCGAGCAACTCTTTGACCAGCGATGTTTTGCCTGTGCCTGAAGCGGCGGTGATGATAAACAATGTGCCTGTGCCGTGTGTCATTTTTTTGCCTTGTGTTGGGGTTGTTTTGTATAAAAGTATAACACATTTGGGCGCGCCAGCGTATCGCTGCAAAAATTGTTGTCAATATTGATGGTATTTGGGGGCGAACTTATGCTAAAGTAAGCAGTTTTTGTCATACAGTTGTGAAAAAGTCATGCAGATTTTACTTGCCAATCCTAGGGGGTTTTGTGCAGGCGTGGATCGAGCCATTGCCATCGTCAATGAAGCTTTGCGCCGCTTTAGTCCGCCAATTTATGTGCGCCATGAAGTGGTGCACAACAAGTTTGTGGTGGAAGATTTGGCAAATCGTGGGGCAGTATTTGTAGAAGAGCTTGATGAAGTGCCCGATGGGGCGATTGTGATTTTCTCGGCACACGGAGTGTCTCGCGCGGTAGAAGATGAAGCCGCCCGCCGTGATTTGACAGTATTTGACGCCACTTGTCCGCTGGTTACCAAAGTGCACATTGAAGTGGGCAAATTTGCCAAAGCAGGCATGGACGCCATCTTGATTGGGCATGCAGGACACCCCGAAGTAGAAGGCACGATGGGACGCTTTGACACCAGTTTTGGTGGGCGCATTCATTTGGTAGAAGACGTCGGCGACGTCTCAAAACTGGATTTTGCCACCGACAAAGAGCTGGCATTTGTTACTCAAACCACTTTGTCTATGGACGACACCGCCACCGTCATTGATGCATTAAAAGCAAAGTTTCCCAGCATCAATGCCCCGCGCAAAGACGACATTTGTTATGCCACCCAAAACCGCCAAGACGCGGTCAAATCGCTTGCCAAAGAATGTCAAGTGGTGCTGGTGGTGGGTTCTCCCAACTCATCTAATTCCAACCGCTTGCGTGAGCTTGCTGAGCGTTTGGGGGCAAAGGCGTATTTGATTGACAACGCTGCACAAATGGATAGGGCGTGGTTTGCTGATGTGGCGTGTGTGGGCGTAACGGCAGGCGCGTCTGCCCCTGAAGTGCTTATCCAAGAAGTGCTAGACACTTTGCAGGCGTGGGGTGGTGATGTGCCAAAAGAGCTCTTGGGCATTGAAGAGAATGTAACTTTTAGCTTGCCCAAATCGCTGCGCTAATCTTGGACGCACACATGACATTGATTATTGGCATTGACCCAGGTTCGCGCATGACGGGCTACGGCGTGGTCAGCATGACAGGCGACAAGGTCAGTTTTGTGGACGCAGGCATCATTCATACCAACAGCAGCGACATGCCTGTGCGTATCCAAAAGATTTTTGCAGGGATTAGTCGCATTGTGGCGTACCATCAAAAATATCACGACCGCCCCATGCACGCCGCCATTGAACAAGTATTTATGGCAACCAATCCAGATTCGGCACTCAAATTGGGTCAGGCGCGTGGCGCTGCCATTGCTGCTTTGACCGCTCAAGGCTTGGTGGTCTCAGAGTACACCGCGCGCCAAATCAAACAGGCGGTGTGTGGCTATGGCGCAGCTGACAAAGAGCAGGTTTCGGCGATGGTGTGTCGGATTTTGGGGTTAGAATTTGTGCCACAGGCGGACGCGGCTGATGGTTTGGCGTGTGCCATCTGTCATGCCCATTCTAGCCATTCTATGCACAAGCTGCTGGGTAACAGCGCCTTAACAGGACGCAGCAGCTCCAAAAAAAAGGGGCGCTGGCGTCTGTCTGAAGAAGACTTGCTGACACAAAAAAATCTTGCCACCAAATCACAGAGCGATAATTTTTAATTGTCGCTTTTTTGTGCTTTTGTTTGGTAAAGGCACGATTGCCTTTGGGCAAAAGAAATTGATTGATAATTTTAAAAATCTGGAGTTTTTATGACGTGGTTTGCAAAATGGCAACCTTATCGCGGTGATTTGCGCCAGCATCCTGTGGCAACCAACGAATATTTGCCGCCAGCACAAACGGTCATGCTTGGCGTTCAGCACGTTTTGGCGATGTTTGGGGCAACGGTGCTGGCGCCACTTTTGATGGGTTTTGATGCCAACTTAGCGATTATGATGTCGGGCGTGTGTACTATTTTGTTTTTTGTCATGACAGGTGGGCGCGTGCCAAGTTATCTGGGGTCGTCTTTTGCTTTTATTGGCGTGGTGGCAGCGGCGACCGCGCACGCCACAGGCTCAGGCGCCAATCCCAACATCGCGGTGGCGCTTGGGGGGATTGTCGCTTGTGGGGTGCTGTATACACTGATTGGCTTTGTGGTGATGGTGCTTGGCACGCGTTGGATAGAAAGACTCATGCCCCCTGTGGTTACTGGCGCGGTGGTGATGATTATTGGGCTAAACCTTGCCCCTGTTACGGTGTCTGGCGTGGCAGGCAAGCCCTTTGAGCTTTTGATGACTTTGGTTACGGTTTTGTGCATGAGCATGATTGCGGTGTTTGCGCGCGGATTTATGCAGCGATTGCTGCTTTTGCTTGGGTTGGTGCTGGCTTATGGGATTTATGCCGTTGTTGCCAATGGTTTGGGGCTGGGCGCGCCGATTGATTTTGGGCTCATTGCTCAGGCGGCTTGGTTTGGACTGCCGACCTTTAGCGCACCAACTTTTGATGTCAATGCCATGCTCATTATTGCGCCTGTGGCGTTTATTTTGGTGGCAGAAAATTTGGGACACATCAAAGCCGTTGGCGCAATGACGGGCGAAAATCTAACCCCACAGCTGGGTAAGGCGTTTGTGGCGGACGGCGTGGCAACCATGCTCTCAGCAGGCGTGGGCGGTACGGGCATGACCACTTATGGTGAAAACATTGGCGTGATGGCGGTTACGCGTGTGTATTCTACCATCGTGTTTGTGGTGGCGGGCGTGTTTGCCATCTTTTTGGGGCTTTCACCCAAGTTTGGGGCGCTTATCCAGACCATTCCCAGTCCAGTGCTGACGGGCGCGTCCATCGTGGTCTTTGGGCTGATTACCATCGCTGGCGCCAAAATCTGGATTGATAACAAAGTGGATTTTGGCGACAACAAAAACTTGATGGTCGGCGCGGTTACCATCATTTTGGGCACGGGCAACTTTGGCTTGATGATTGGCAGTTTTGATTTGGGGGGTATCGGCACGGCGACTTTTGTGGCGATACTGCTTAATTGGTTTTTGGGCTTGGCGCAACAAAACGACAAATTGTCGGCTTAAGCGATGAAAAAGTAATGAATTTTTAACAAAAGTGTCTTATAATGACAGTTTGTATATTTCCCCATGACTTTTGATAAATGCTGATAATGGTCATCAATTTATCAAAAAGCAACAGGCAACGTGGCAGTGGTTTTGCTAGGTTGCCTATTTTTTGAGCCAAAGTTTGGGGCAACGGCTTGCTAAAGATACGTATCTTGCTTCAATATTTCTAAGAAGGATAAACGCCATGTATGACAATCCCTTATCGTGTTTGGCAAAGTCTGATGTTGTAGAAGGGCTGCATTGTGCCGTCAATAGTGTGAGCGCGCCACTTTGGGACGTGCTGGTGTGGGTGTTGATTGGTGCAGGGCTGTTTTTTACGCTGATGTCGGGTTTTGCGCAATTTCGTTTGTTTGGACAAAGCGTCAAGACCATGCTCGGTAGTCGCACCGGTGGCGACGAGTACGGCATTAGCGCCTTTCAGGCATTTGTAACGGGGTTGGCAAGTCGGGTGGGTGTGGGCAACATCGCAGGCGTGGCAATCGCCATCAGCATTGGCGGGGCTGGTGCGGTATTTTGGATGTGGCTGATTGCTTTGATTGGCATGAGCTCGGCGCTGGCAGAGTCCAGTTTGGCGCAGCTTTTTAAGGTCAAAGACGGTCAAACAGGACGTTTTCGCGGCGGGCCTGCTTATTATATTGAACAAGGGTTGGGGCAAAAGTGGCTGGGCGTGATTTTTGCGCTGGCGCTGATTGTGTGTTTTGGCTTTGTGTATCAATCCATTCAATCCAACACCATCACCCAAGCCATCCAATCGGCGGTGGGCTGTGCAGGCGCTGACGCCGTTTGTCAAAGCGATTGGCAAATTTATAAACACGTGGTCGGAACGTTGTTGGTGATTTTGGCAGCGCCGATTATTTTTGGGGGCATTCAGCGCGTTTCAAAAATCGCTGAGTTGATTGTGCCTGCGATGGCAGTTTTGTATTTGCTTGTGGCGTTTTATATCATCATCACAAACATTGCTGACATTCCTGCGGTGCTTGCCCTGATTGTTGGTAAGGCATTTAGTTATGATGCAGCAGGTGGCGGGCTGTTTGGGACGATGGTGTCTATGGCGATGATGCAAGGGATTAAGCGTGGTTTGTATTCCAACGAAGCAGGTCAAGGCTCTGCGCCCAATGCCGCCGCCGCTGCCAGCGTCAAGCACCCAGTAGAACAAGGCGTGATACAAATGCTGGGCGTGTTTGTGGACACTTTGATTGTCTGTTCGTGCACCGCTTTTGTGATTTTGTTGGCGAGCATGCCCGAAAATGCCGCCGAATTGTCTGGCGTACAACTCACCCAAGCGGCATTAGAAGCGCACGTGGGCGGTTGGGGTCAGTACTTTTTGGCAATCATTTTGTTTATGTTTGCCTTTTCTACCATCATTGGCAACTATGCTTATGCCGAATCCAATATGCAGTTTTTGAAAAATAGCCCAGTGGCTTTGACTGTCTTTCGTATGGTGGTTTTGGGGTTTGTGTATTTTGGGGCGGTTACCAAAGTGGCGGTTGTATGGGACATGGGCGATTTGACGATGGGCACGATGGCGTTTATTAACTTAATTGCCATTTTGTTGCTTTCTAAATATGTCTTTATTTTGGTCAAAGATTATCGCCATCAGCTCAAAGCTGGCAAAGAGCCTGTCTTTAGTCTGGAGCAGCACCCAGACATCAAAGCAAAAGTGCACAGTAAAATTTGGTAAACAAAAAGCCCTAAAATTAGGGCTTTTTAAGATTGGGACGGTTAAAAAACCAATCATCGCAGCGCTTATGCTGGCTAGGGTTGCCAAAAACATGTCTTTGTGAGCATCCCAAACATCGCCTTGTTGTCCGTTGTGGTTTTTGGCGTGTTCAGAGCGCGATGGCAAGCCACCGCTCAATGAGCTCATAAAACATGCTGCTTGCCATCACAAAGCCGATGCCAAAAGGTGCATTTGACCTGTGTTTGGGGGCGACAGACAGTGAGTAAGCAGCTCAAAGCCCATAAGCAAAATGCACCACCCTATCAAACATATTGCGACCAAAGCAAAGGTTTGGTTGATTTCTATCCCCAAAAGAGCGATAAACCAGTCGTTATATGGCACATAAGGTACAGCCAATGAGCGGCGATGATGTGTATTGCCAAAATGCAACATAAGCAACAAATGTCAAAGTGCTCATCGCAAAGCGTTGATTTGCCCAGTATAAAAATGCCACCATCAGCACTGTGCCGACTTAGTGCAAAAGATATGATGGATAAGGCAAAGGCTCAATACTGGCGATAATGAATGCCACAGCCAGTACGACAATGCTCAGTGTTTTTGGTTGTTTTGGGGTAAGTTAGACATTTGCCCACCATAATCTAAGTTTGAGCGACCAAAGTGGGGCAACGCCTGTGAAACTTTGTACCGCCTTGCCATTGGACAAAATCACAAACGATGGCGTAACTTTGCCTTGCCATGCCCTGAAAATTTGTCCATCGTGGTCATTGATGGTGGCGAAGCTGTATTGGTGCTGACTCATATAAGCCCCAAGTTCTTGGTCGTTGCCTGATGACACCGCCACCGTCAAAACAGGGTAGCCACTGGCGTGCAGAGCTTGCACGTTGGGGCTGGTTGCGCTGCACACGCCGCACCATGAACCCCAAAAATACACCAGTATTGGCGCTTGATGGCTTTGACCGATGACGTCAATCGGCTGCCCTTGTTGGTGATAACCAAGTTGGGGCGTCTGGGGCAAGGTGGGGGCGCGCCAAAGGTTCACGGCGATATAGACGACAGTAAAGATGATCAGATATTTTAGCAGAGAAAAAAGCTGTTTTTTTATGAGCATGATTAAAAAAATATTTGATAATTGGCAGATTTTAGCATAATATCAACCAATCAACACAAAAAGGAGTGGCAAATGATAAATGCGGGCTATTATTGGCTGATTGGGGCGATTGTATGCGACATTTTTTCTACCTTTTTATCGGGTAAGGCCAATGGGCTAGAGCATAAATTTGAGCAAGGTGCGGCATTGGTGCTGTATGTGATTTCTTTTGCTTGTTGCGCGGTTGCGTTAAAATATATGCAAACGGGCATTTTGTATGTGCTATGGTCAGGGCTTGGGGTGCTGGCAACGGCGCTGCTCAGTCGCGTTTATCTGGGGCAAGTGATTGATGTGGCAGGCTGGGTTGGCATTGCTCTGATTGTGATGGGCATTGTGATTATTAGCCAGTTTTCTAGCATTGACCGTTAGTGTCTGTTTGTATTTTGATGTCAAAATCTTTTTTTAAGTAAGTCAGAGAATGTGCCAGACGGCTGGCATGTTTGGCGCCAGCGTGCCAAGGCTTTGTTTTGCGTCTAAGGTCGGTCTGTTGTTTTTTGTGATGGGCTGCTGATGGAGTTGTTGCGCTTGTGGCGTCTTTTTGGCATGGGTTGTAAGGGGCTTGTGTGCTAACGTTGCTGTTTTATACAAAGAGCCTTTTGTCCGTTTTGGTCTTTGTTTCCCCTTTTGTGTGTTTGTTTGTTCATCATCGCCACAAAAGCGTTACCAAAATTAAAGCAGCAGTCATCATCACATTGCTGGTTTATGTTTTGGCGCTGCTAAGTGCTTGGGCGACCGACAGCTATTTGCAGGTGGTGTTATACAGTTTTGATGTCAATGGTGATGGCAATTTTGGTGGCGACGAAATCAGCCCAGCACAAAACCAAGCATTGATGGCGGTGGTCAATGACAGCGCCAGACGACTTGCGCCCATCACCGCTTTGTTTTTTGCGCCAGTATATACCGCCATGTGTTGTGGGGTGTATTGGTTGGGGCTAAAGTTTGGGCGTTGGTCGGCAACAGATTGATTTATTTGTCATTTAAGAAGTGATAAATGCCATAAATAATCGCGCCGATGACGACAATCCCCGCAACAAATGTCAAAATCTGCACCCAAAACTTATAGATAAGAAAACCAATCAGTGCAAGCAAAATCAGACCCAGCACCATCATCATTTCGTCATCATTGTTTTGTTTTTTGGGATTGGCAAGTTTGTGCAAAAAGTTCAGCACTTCGCGCATGTCCTTTTCGTACTGTTGATATTCGTCTAGGGTGGGGTCGTATTTGTCGTGCATGATACGATTGCGTAGGTGATTGCAGCGTTGTATTTTTTGTTGAATGTCTGTTGGGAGTTTGTCTTGGATACTAAGGTATTTTTCTTTGATACCCGTGCCTGTGGCTTGGCACGCCGCCAGAGCATTTTCTAAGTCCACGCTGTAATCGCGCACATTCATGATGCGTTTTGACACATCCACCATGGTTATTCTCCGTGTTATTGTTGGATTGTTGTTATTGTATTGGGCTGATTATAAAATAAAATGCACAAATTTTAAAGTGGCGTGTTTTTTGCTGGACAATGATTATAACAAAAACCGCCAAGTTTGGCGGTTTTACTGCTTGGCGGCTCAATCAAAAATCTTACCCCTATTCATAATGCCATTGGGGTCAAACACCGCCTTAACCGCTTTCATGTACTCAATTTCAACAGGCGAGCGAGTATAATCCAAATAGGGTTTTTTGGTCATGCCCACGCCGTGTTCGGCACTGATTGAACCTTGATATTTTTGCACAGTTTCAAAGACGTATTGATTGACCACTTGGCATTTGGCAAAAAACTCGTCCTTGCTTAGGTTGTCAGGCTTTAAAATGTTCAAATGCAAATTGCCATCGCCGATATGCCCAAACCAGCAAATCTCAAAATCAGGATAATTGTCTTTGACAATGCTCTCAATATCGCCAATAAAATTGCCCAGATGGCTAATCAGCACCGACACGTCATTTTTGTAAGGGGTAAATACCGAAATGGTCTCCGAAATGCTCTCACGCAGTTTCCATAATTCGTTAAGCTGCCCCACGCTTTGACTCATCACCCCATCAACAATCAAGCCATCTTCGGCACAGCTTTCAAACACACTCATGGCAGTGTCTAACACATCATCGCTCACCGCTTCAAATTCTAGTAACACATAAAAGGGCGTTTGGCTGTCAAAAGGGGCTTTGGTATGTCCTGCTTGTATCACTTTATTGACAGCGATTTGGTCAAAAAACTCAAAAGCGGTCAAGTTCAACGCTTTGCCAAACTTGTCCAAAAGTGCCACCACCGAGTTAAAATCAGGCACGCCCAGCACCATGGCGGTGAGATTGACAGGCGGTTTTTCTAATTTTATCAAGGCTTTGGTAACAAAACCCAGTGTGCCTTCTGAGCCGATAAACAGATGGCGAAAATCGTAGCCAGTGGCGTTTTTGAGCATACCGCCGTTGAGCTCTAGCACATCGCCCTTGCCTGTTACCACCGTCAAGCCCAAAACTTGATTACGCGTCATGCCATAGCGAATGACCTTGATACCGCCAGCGTTGGTGCCGATATTGCCGCCGATTTGGCTTGAGCCAGCAGACGCAAAATCCACCGCATAATACAAATCTTTGCTCTCGGCAAACTCTTGCAGTGCTTTGGTAACCACGCCTGCTTCTACTTCCACCATGCGGTCGGCTTCATAAAATCTGCCAATGGCGTTCATCTTATCAAAGCTCACCACCACTTCGCCAAAGGCTGCCACCGCTGCCGCCGACAGCCCTGTGCGTCCACCACTGGGCACCAGTGGGGTGTGATGGGCGTTGGCAAGGCGGACAATTTGGGCAACTTCTTCGGTGCTTTTGGGAAATAAAATGGCACTGGCATTGGGGTCAAAGTGCTTTGTCCAGTCCTTGCCCCAGTTGTCTAGGCTGTCGGCATCAGTTTTGATGGTCAAATCAGGCAACGTGGTGTGAAGTTCGTCAAGAAAGGTGCTGATGGTCATAAATTAACCTTTTTGTTTGGGCTAAAATCTAGCTATGATAACAGAAAAATGGATTTTAAAAAACCATACCAAAAGAGATATGAAATTGGCACGCTTTTCGTTCGTGGTGAGCTAAGTTGAGCTATAACGAAAAGCAAAAGCCTAAGGCGAACGGCTTTTTGTGGTGTTTTATCAGTGCGTTTGCTATTTAAATGATGTTAAGTATTTGGCTTAATTAAGCCTTGCCAACCATCGCCAAAACGCTCAGATAAATCATGCTCGCTGACTTCAATGGTGCGTTTTAGCCAGTGCAACTGTCCATCAGGCGGCGAAAACGGCAAATCGTCCAAACGGCGAATAAGCAATTCATCATCTATTTGCCATAGGCGGTTTAGGCGGTGGTGATATGCTTTATCAAACGCACAGCCAAACTGCTCTTGATACACAGGCTGGGCGTCTTGCCATGACAGACCAAGCAGGCGGGCAAGCGGATAAAAGTTATCAAAGGCACTGGTGTACATAAATTTGAGTATCACATCGCCCAATAAATCAGGCAGCTCAAAACTGCCAACCGACTGCCACCGCCCAAACACCAAAGCATAGACATCAATGATGTGATTGGGCATTTCATCAAAGCACAACAAAAACTCATGGCTAAACACAACGTGGCGACACCAACGCATGCCCAGCCAGTCTACCAAAAGCTGACCAAAGCAAGCACTTGCCAGCTGACAAAAATCGCTTGCGTCGGTGCAAAACAGTGAATATAAGTCTTCGTATTCTACATAGCACACCGCCTGCCAAATGGTGGCACTGCTCGTATTTTGTAAGTTAATCAGCGTGCGTAACGATGGGCTTTGTTGCCATGCTTGGCAAAACCGCTGAACGCGTGCCGTCCGCCACTTGGTGAACTGTTGGCACTCATGGTCGGCGGTGATGGTGAAGCGGTCTGTTATAGAATAGGGGTTGGTCTAGGGGTTGATGGTGTCCACCTGTTTGACCCAAGCCCCATCGGTTTTGACGCGGCTGTCTTTGGCGATTTTGCTTTTTAGGGCGTTGGCGGCTTCAGCGGTTTTTTCAGAGCCAACCAGCACCCGCACGCCTTTGGAAGTGCGACTGGTAACCACGCGGTAACCTGCGGCACGGTACTGTTTGGCAAGGGCGTTGGCTTTTTCTTGGCTGTCTGCCATTGCCACTTGGACGCTGTAGTGGGTGGGCACAGAGCGGACACCCGACTTTTCTTTTTTAGCACTGTCTTTTTGAGCGTTGTCTTTGGCGACTCCTTTTTTGCTGGTGTCGGACTTGTTGGTTTCTTTTTTGGCGGTTTCTTTTTTATCGGCTTTATGAAGCTCTTGTTGGATTTTGGCGATTTCGCTTTTTGACGGGATTTTGATGGTTTTGCCAGCAGGCAGGGCGTCATTGCGTCCCATGTTATTGGCTTTGGCAATGATGGATACAGGCACGCCGTACTGGTGCGACAGTTTGATTAGAGTGTCGCCGCGCACCACAGTATGCTGACCTGCCTTGGTTTTTTGGGCGGTATTGTGTTGGTTTTTTGGTTCTGTTTTGGCTTTGATGGCTTCTTTTTCTTTGCCAACTTTTTTGTGGTCGGTTTTTTCGCCATGAGTTGTTTTTTGGGCTTTGCCGTCGCTTTTGTTTGTGGCGACTGGGGGTTGTGCTTTTGGCTGAGTTGGGGATTTTTCTGGAGCATGTTGTTTGGCTTGTTCGTGCAATATCGCCGCCGCTTCAGGGCGTGTTTGTACCGTTAGGTTGGTGGCGGTCGTCTCTTCAAGCTGTGCTTGTTTGGCGCTTTTGGCTTTGGCAATGGCGTCCGCTTCAATTTGTGCTTTTTGTAGGGCAAGCGCTTTGGCGCGCTCTTGGTCTTCAATCAAGGCTTGGGCTTGTTTTTCTTGGGCGAGCGTGCGCGCTTCTCGCGCTTTTTGTTGTTGGCTGAGTATTTGTTGCTCGGTTTTGATGTCGGCCGTGAGCGGCTCCACGGTTGGTCTTGCTGTGTCGCTGTCGCTGGTGGTGGCTGTGGGTGTTTTGGGGGCGTCAGGGGCAGCAGGCGTGCTGTTGTGGTTGAGTGCATAGACAGCCACGCCACCACCAACGATTAAACTGATGCTAAGTAAGGCTTGTTTAGAAATCATTGTTATGCCAACATAAAAAAGACAAATAACCAACAAATCTGGGAACTTTGCCCAAATTTGTCAAGGAAAAACGCATAAATTTTAATCAGATTTAAAGAAAATTGCTCTTAATCTAGCATAAATTTTGATGTAATGGCGATGTAATTTTGTTATTTATTGTCAAGTTTGTATAAAATGTTTAACCAGTTTTGGGATTTTTTGCCAGCCCAAGTGCTATCATGCTTTCACTGATGGTATAAAATGAGCCAAAACACAAGACGACATCACCGTCATCTGTCGCCTTTAAAACACCATCTGTCGCCAAAGCCACAGTGTCATACATGAGCACGGTGCTGTTTGGCAGATTGGTGATGATTTTGTTGTGCAGCTGTGCCACACTGGTTGCTCGCACATTATCAATCTTGCCAATATGCCAAGCATGAATGGGCAGCCCATAAGAGCCTATCAAAGACAGCACCTTATCTGTGTCTTTGTCGGCAAGCATACTAAACAAAAAATGCAGTTTGGCGTGGGGATTTGTTTGGGTTAAGGCTTGCCAGTACGGCACAAATGACGCCATCAAAAACCTAATGCCATGCTCATTATGACCGACATCAAACACCCAGCGTTTGCCCGCCACTGCTCTTTTGTCAAATCTGCCCGATAAGTGAACATTTGACAGACCTTGACAAATGTCATCGGTGCTGACGGCTAGCGGACTGGCTAAAACACCACTGATGGCAGTACTGGCATTGATGGGCGAAATACTTGGTAGGGGCAGTTTTAGAGTAACAGACGCCCCAGAATAAATCCAGCCATCATCAATGATGTCAGACAAATAATCCTTGCCATACTGATAACAGCTGGCTTGTTTGTCATCAATCACTGCTTTAACGCTGTGGGGCATATCGCTTTCACCAAAAATGAGTGTGCTGTTTTGGCGTAAAATCCCTGCCTTTTCAAAGCCGATTTGCTCACGGGTATCCCCCAACCAGTCGGTGTGGTCAATGCCAATGTTGGTAATCACGCACATATCAGGGTCAATGATATTGACCACATCAAGCCGACCGCCCAAGCCCACTTCCAGCACCCAGACATCGCAGTTGGCGTGTTTAAAAATCCAAAACGCCGCCAAGGTGGTCATCTCAAAAAACGACAAACTCAAACCGCAGTTTAGGCGTGCCCGCTCCACCTGTTCAAAAGCGTCAATCAATTCGTTGTCGCTGGCAAGCACCCCATCAATACTGATACGCTCGTTAAAACTGACCAAGTGTGGCGACTGGTATAGGGCGGTTTTGTAGCCTGCTTGCGTGCAAATGCTGGCGATGGCGGACGTGGTTGAGCCTTTGCCGTTGGTGCCTGCTACTGTAAAAACATAAGGCTTCTGTGGCAAATCATCTGTTAAAATACCCAGCTCACTGGCGACAGGCAATACCCGCTCCAAGCCCATATCAATGGCGGAAACATGGATATTTTGCATATAAATAAGCCAATCAGAGACGGTTTGAGGAGTGGTCATAAGTTTTCCATAAAACAGTTGGGGTGTTGGTGCACTAGACTTGTCAAATCAATAAACAATCTCGGCAATCTTGGCTTCAAGTGTGGCTTGGCGTTTGATGATGTGTGGCTGCTTTTGCATTTCTTGAGCTTTTTGCATGGCATGGGTCATGGCTGGCGTGAGCATGTCTTGCATCATGGCGGTTTGTGCGTCCACAGTCTGCTGACCAATGGGGGTGCGATAAAAGTCATTAAGTGCGTCAATTTGTGCTTGGTTTAGGTGTTTTTTGACGGCTTGTTTGATGATGGCAAGGCTTTGGGCTTTTAGTGCTTCATCTGAGCCAAATTCATCTGCAAACAACTTGGCTTCTTGCTCAAAAAGTGCCAATGCTTGGGCTTTTTTGTCATCGCTCAAATCGGGAAACTTTTCTGCCAGTCTGACGGTGGCACTGGACATAAAACCGCCAATAAAGCCTTCTTTGGTGTCTTTGATAAAGTTTTCATCAAATTTCATCAGCTTGATATATTCTTCAACCGAATGGTCGCTTGGGGCGTTGGCATAAGCGGTTAAACTGCTCAAGCCAATCAGGCTAGCCATCGCCATTGCTTTGAATGTGGTTGTTGGTTTCATCGTCAATCCTTATGGGTAAAAAATAAATGGGTTACAAAGTGATGAGAGCAAGCATTTAAGACACGTTGGGTAATTTACTAAGTTTGGCAAGCACCCGATATACCGTATCAATGAGCTCATGGCGGTGCACCACCATGTCCACCGTGCCCTTGTCTAATAAAAACTCGGCACGCTGAAAGGGCTCGTCTAAGACTTCTCGCACCGTTTGTTCAATGACGCGTTTGCCAGCAAAACCAATCATTGCTTTTGGTTCGCTGATATGAATGTCGCCCAGCATGGCAAGGCTGGCGGTAACCCCACCATAAACAGGATTGGTCAGCACCACCACATAGGGCACGCCCGCCAGTCTTAGCCGCTCAATGGCTGCCCCTGTGCGAGCCATCTGCATGAGCGATAACAAGCCTTCTTGCATACGAGCACCACCAGACGCAGCAAAGCACACCAAAGGTTTGCGAGACGCTAGGGCTTTTTCGGCCGCCAAGACAAAGCGGTCGCCGACCACCGAACCCATTGAGCCACCCATAAACTTAAAATCAAAGGCACAAGCAATCAAGTCAAGGTTTTTAATGCGTCCTTCCATCACAATCAGAGCTTCACTCTCGCCTGTGGCTTTTTGGGCTTGGAGCATGCGCTCAGGATAGGGCTTGCTGTCCACAAAGCCCAAAGGGTCGCCCGTTTGGTATTCTTGTCCCAGCTCGGCATGAATGCTGTCAAAAAACCACGTCAAACGCTTGCGTGCCGACATGGTCAGATGGTGGTCGCAGTCGGGGCAGACATATTGGTTAAAAATCAAACTGGTGTTGGTGGTCATAGAATGACACTCGGGGCATTCGGTAGATGGCTCGGTCTCTACCGCTGATGGGGTGTGCGGGCGGTTTTGTTTGATGGTGGGGACAGGGCGGTTTAGCCAAGTGGTCGGGGTGCTTGGTTGGGTTTGCTCGGTCATGGGGTTTTCCTAAAATGATTGACAAATTGAGATAGTTTACACTTGTAAAGTTTGTTTGGCAAATGCTTTTTGTTTTTGCCATTTGCCATGCTTATTTGACATAGACAAAGTGCTTGCCATCAAAGCGATAACGCAAACGGCGTTTGGTAACTTCGCCATTGGCAAACCGCGCATTTTCTATGACCACAGGAATGCTAAATTCTCTTTGTTTGGCATTGACTTTTATCAACTCATCTATGTCATCAGGTATGGAAAATGGGTCATAAGCAAAGTCAATTTGATGGGTGAACCCTTTTTTGGTTTTGATGAGCGTGGTAGGCGTGATTTTGTGATTGCTGATACCAAACAGGCTAATGCCTTGAGCGTGCAAAGACGTATAGCCCGCTTCCCAATCGCTGATAAAATACACAGGCTGTTTATTTAGTGTCATCTGGGTAATGTCAAGCACCAAGCCGCCGATACTGACAGCATGCAGATGTTTGCCATCATGGTATTGTAACACCGTATCAAAAGTTTTCATCGTGCCGCCACTGTCGGTTGCCCAACTAATGCTCATCAGGCGACCATCGGGCGATTTATTGATGTCAAATTCTTTTAAATTTGACCAATGGCAATATGGGCTTTGTTTGTGATTAAATGTGTTTAACATCAGCGTTAATAAATTTTCGCCGTTTTCATCAAACTTATCCAAGGCGTCTGCGTCGTCAAAATTGCGAAAATTTTGGTAGGCAGCATTGATGTCATGCTCAGCTTTTTGACAAAAACTTTGGGCATAAGCGGTGCTGGCAAATACGGTGCTTAATAATAAACCACAAACAAGGGGGGTGCGTTTCATAACTTGCTCCTTTTGGCATTAAATACTGTCAATCGCTTGTCTTAACTCGTCCATTTTTGCCAAAACTTGGGCGATGGCGTGGTCAATTTTGGCGGTATCGTTGCCAACATCAGCAAAATGCTTGACCAGCTCACTGCCGACAATCACCCCGTCGGCAAACTTGGCAACCGCTTTGGCACTTGCCCCATCGCGAATGCCAAAACCCACACACACAGGCAAATCGGTATCGGCTTTAATCGCCCCAACTTGTTTGCCCACATCGTTCGTATCTAGGGCGTTTGAGCCAGTTACGCCTTTGAGCGACACATAATAAATAAAGCCCGAGCCCTGTTCTAGCACCGCTTTTCGGCGGACAGCTTGGGTGGTGGGGGCAAGCAAAAAGATTTGGTTGATGGCGTTTTGGTGCAGTTTTTGGCGCAAGGCGTCATCGCTTTCGTGTGGGGGCAAATCCACCAGTAGCAAGCCATCTACGCCTGCCTTGTGGCACTTATCAATAAAAGCGTCATAACCGATAATCTCCACAGGATTAAGATAGCCCATCAGCAGTACAGGGGTGCTGGTGTTGGTTTGGCGAAACTTTGCCACCATGTCAATGGCTTGGGTGGTGCTGGTGCCAGCTGCCAAGGCTCGCTCGCCAGCTAGGGCAATGGTTTGACCGTCCGCCATCGGGTCGCTAAATGGCAAACCAATCTCAATTAAGTCCGCCCCATGAGCCACCAGCTGGTGCATTAACTGCACCGTTACAGACGGATTGGGGTCGCCTGCCATGATGTAGGGGATTAGGGCTTTTTTGTGTTGGGCGTTTAGGGTGGCAAAGGTGGTTTCAATGCGGGTCATGGATTTTCTCTTTGATGTGTTTAATGCTGATTGAGCTTTTGTTGGTATAGCTGATGGTTTTTGTCGCCAAAACAGACAAATCTAATCTCTTGCAGTTCACCAATATCATGCTGATTGATAAAATTTTTGACTGTATTGATGGCAATCTCACACGCCAACTCCTTGGGAAAACGATACACCCCTGTGGAAATATTGGGAAAAGCAACCGTCTTGGCGTGGTGGGCGACTGCCAGTTTTAGGCTTTCCGTATAACAGCTTGCCAAAAGCTCGCTTTCATTGTGGTTGCCATCTTGTCAGATACTGCCCACCGTATGAATGACATATTTGGCAGGCAAATTACCTGCATGGGTGATTACCGCTTGACCTGTGGGGCAATTGCCTTGTTTGGCTCGGATTTGTAAGCACTCGTCTAAAATCTGACTGCCACCCTTGCGATGAATTGCACCGTCCACACCGCCACCGCCAAGCAGTGATGAATTGGCAGCATTGACAATAATATCTACTTGTTGTTCGGTAATGTCGCCTTTGATGAGTGTCAGTGTTATCATCGTTGTCCCCTTAGCCGTTATTCTGTCAATAATTCGTCTCTCACCGTCATCAACGCAAAACCCAATAAATTTAAGCCTTGCCAAGTTGTAGGATTGGCGATTTTGCTGTTATCCTTGGCAAGCCCCACACCCCAAATCTTGTCCACAGGGCTGGCTTCCACCAGTATTTTATCGCCCGTACCCAATAAATATGCTTTTAACTCTGGGTGTTGGCTAAATTTGCCAAGATTGCCATTGATGACAATATCAAGACGTTTTTCATTCCAACGCTTCTCATCAAAATTTTTAACTTGTCTGCCCAGCTCTTTGGCTTGTTTTGGTTGTGTGGCATGAATGATTTTATTAAAAACTTCCGTATCATCAAATAATAACGCCTTTTGAGCCATCATATAATGTTCGGCAGTTGGATAATGCACATCGTCCACCACAAAAGGGGCAAGATACCACTGGCTAAGGCAAGCATGGTCAATTTGCCCTATCTTTTTGGGTGTATGCCCCCAAAAGTACAGATATTTTAATTTGCTGTTGGCTTGGTGTTGTTTGATAAGCCAGTTTACATCATAAGCGTGCATGGTTTAGTCTTGTGGGGCTGTATTGATAAACAGTGATTGGGCAATTATTTGGGCTTTTTTATCAAAAGTTAAAAGCGTGGCATTATCATAAGCCACTACCTGATAAGCAATCAACCCATCAGCAAAATCGCCACCGTTTTTTAAAAAATTAAACCCCATATCAAATTGTTGTTTATCAAAAACGATATTTGACTTTTTTGCGTAATAGCCAATCAATTTCACAAAATACCATCATGGGGATAACACATTTAATTTCTGCATTATCCAAATATTGACAAGTAATGGCGTTTTGGTGTGCGTCATCATTTAACAGATAACGCACTAATATATTAGTGTCTATAACAACGGTTTTAGTCATTAAGCCCCCGCATGGCTCGCTCACAAGCTCCCTGCACGATGCCTTCTTCAATGTCTTTGTCAGAAAGTCGGTGCGTTACATAATGAGCGAACATGCCACTTAAACTGTCATTCTCCATGAATTTTTGAACAGGTTCTTTTGGCAAACTTTCAATGATTTTGACATCGCTTTTTGAAAAGGTATTTAATACCTTTAAAAAATTTTCCAACACATTATCATTGACTTCTATCATATAAGTTCTCATTTATCTCCCCTTAATCCATTTTTATCCCATCAACTTTCATCACCGTATGCAAATCTTTATCACCACGCCCTGACAGATTGATGATGATGGATTTGTCTTTGCCCAGACTTTTGGCAAGTTTTAGCCCATAGGCGACAGCGTGTGAGCTCTCAAGAGCGGGGATAATGCCTTCTGTGCGGGTTAAAGTGCGAAACGCGTCCAAGGCTTCATCGTCATTGATAAGCACATAATCCACACGCCCCATGTCCTTTAAAAAGCTGTGTTCAGGACCCACTCCCGGATAGTCCAGCCCCGCTGAAATGCTGTGCGTCTCTAGGATTTGCCCGTCATCATCTGCCATCAGATAGGTGCGATTGCCATGCAGTACGCCCACACGCCCTGCGTTTAGCGGGGCAGAGTGCTTGCCTGTGTCCAGTCCCAAACCACCCGCTTCCACGCCGTACATCGCCACATCGTTGTCATTTAAAAACTCATAAAACAGCCCAATGGCGTTAGAGCCCCCGCCCACGCACGCCACCAGTGCATCAGGCAGTCGCCCTTCGCTTTCTAAATGTTGCATTTTGGCTTCACGTCCGATGATGGCTTGAAAATCTCGCACCAGCTGCGGATAAGGGTGGGGGCCTGCCGCCGTGCCAATCACATAATAGGTGTCGTCCACATTGGTTACCCAGTCTCGCATGGCTTCGTTCATGGCGTCTTTTAGGGTGCGTGAGCCTGACGTAACAGGCACAACGGTTGCCCCCAACAGTCGCATACGATAGACGTTCATTTTTTGGCGTTCAACGTCGTCCGCTCCCATATAAACCACGCATTCTAGCCCCAGTCTGGCGGCGATGGTGGCGGTTGCCACACCGTGCTGACCTGCCCCTGTTTCAGCAATGATACGCTTTTTGCCGACCAGTTTGGCAAGTAAGGCTTGACCGATGGTGTTGTTGACTTTGTGTGCCCCTGTGTGGTTTAAATCTTCGCGTTTAAGGTAGATTTTAGCCCCGCCTGTCTCTTCACTTAGGCGTTTGGCAAAATATAAAGGCGTGGGGCGACCAACATAATTGACCAAATCTTGATGATACTCTGCCCAAAATTCAGGATTGGATTTGACCGATGTATAAATGCGTTCTAACTCTTCTAAGGCAGTCATTAAGGTTTCGGAGACAAAGCGTCCGCCATGTGTGCCAAAATGTCCTGTGGTGTTTGGGAATTGGGTGTAGTCTATTGGTTCAACTAGATTACAAGCATTCATCATTTATTCCTATAATATAATAATTGATTGGGGATGTTTAATTTATTGGCAATTTTGCTAGAATTTTTATCAAAGGTTAATAACAAAGCATTGTCAAGATGGCAAGCAAAATCAGCAATGACACCATCAGCAAAATCACCACCACTTTTTAAAAATGCCATGCCCCTATCAAAGCTCTGTTGTTCTGTGATAACATGGCTTGATGATGTTAAGCCAAGCAGTGTATCAACAATAATGGCTCTTGGTGTTTTCAACCTATGTTTCATAAACCAAACCACTTCACATAAAGTATGAATGGGCAGATAAAGCCGATGGCTTTTGGATGTAAAATATGGTTCAACAATCATATATTGATTTTCATCATCTTTTAATAAATAGCGTAATAAAACATTGGTATCAACAACATAAGTTATCATTTTTTATAAGCTCTATCAACAACTCCCTGAGTGATTGCTTCTTCAATGTCTTTGTCGCTTATTGGCTCATCTACATATTTAGCCAAAAAACCACCCATTTGCGAAATGTCCACCTTCTGAATTTTATCACATAGTTCATCAACAGATACTTCTTGCTTGGTGATAATTTTTAAATCATTTTTAGAAAAATTATTTAAATAATCCAATAAACTTTGAGTAATGTTTGGATTAACTTGTAAAGTTATTTGAGTAACGTGCATAACACCCCCTTTTTTTCTAGCCCTTATATACCGTCAACCCTGCAAAGGTTTGGGCGGTGGGCATGACTTCTAAGCGGTTGATATTGATATGTTTTGGCTGACTGATAAGCCATGATACCATATTGGCGATGTCTTGTGGGGTGATATAGTCCACCTTTTCATAAGTTTTGATGACCTTTTGTTCGTCGCCCTTAAAACGCACATGGCTAAATTCAGTACCGCCACACAGCCCTGGCTCTAGGTTGGTTACCCGCACATTTTTACCCACTAAATCCGCGCGCAGATTTAAACTAAACTGGGTTACAAATGCTTTGGTCGCTCCATAGACATTTGCCCCAAAATAAGGATAATTGCCTGCCGTTGATGAAATGTTGATAATCAGTCCATCATTTTTGGCAACCATCACTGGCAGGATTTCACGGGTGATATTAACCAGCCCCAAGGTATTGGTATTTATCATCGTTTGCCAATCGGTGATGTCCGCTTTATCGGCAGAATCCAGCCCCAATGCCAGTCCTGCATTATTGATAAGCACGTCTATGCGGTTTAATAAATCAGTAGGCAAACTTTGCAAGGCAGTTTTGGTCGCAGATAAGTCGCCAATATCAAAACATAAAGGAATAAAATTATCGCCCAGCGCTGCTTTTAGTTCGTCCAGTTTGTGCTGACGGCGAGCTGTGCCAATGACGGTATGTCCTTGCCCTGCCAAATCGGTGGCAATCGCTTTGCCAAAACCTGCACTGACGCCTGTGATTAAGATGTTCATGATTTTGTCCTTGTATTTTTAATGAATGCTTGCATTTTTGTGTGGTCTTTTTTGCCTTGACTGCGTTCAATGCCGCCACTGACATCAAACCCATACAGACGCTTGGCAAGCTCATTTTGGGCAATGCTTGCGACATTGTTGGGTGTTAATCCCCCCGCTAGGATAATGGGCAAAGGCGAATTGTCAGGGATTTTTGACCAATCAAACACTTGCCCTGTGCCACCAAATTTATCAGGATGATAAGCGTCCAAGAGCACACCACTGGCGCCGTGTGCCTTTAACTTATGGATTTGACTTAGTAAACTGCTTGTCGTGTCGCCATCTTGCACGCGGATTGCCTTGTACCAGCGTTTTTTACCAAGGCTTGCTAGGCGCTGGCAGTCGGCAGCACTTTCATCACCATGAAACTGCACCACATCAAAGGGCACGCTATCGGTAAGGCGGGTAAACTCATCATCACTCATGTTTACCACCAGTGCCACCACACTGACAAAAGGTGGTAAATCAGCGACCAACGCCTTAGCGGTAGCAAAATCCACATATCTGGGGCTGGGCGGATAAAACACCAAGCCTACCGCATCTACGCCAAGCCGTGCAGCATGAGCTAAATCGTCAGCGTTGGTGAAGCCACAAAACTTTGTATAAACCATGATGATATTGGCAAAATAAACGAGATAAGGAGCAGTTAACTTACCACTAATTGCCCAAGTTGTCCAGTTGATTGGCATAATTTATCAGTGCATTATCAAGGCGTTGGCTTTATTTATTAGCAAAAATAATCAAATATTTCGTTTAAATGATAATTATCCATAAATAAAACCAATAAATGACTTGAGTTTTTTTGATAAACTAAGTATATTATATTTACTTATGAGCTGATTATTTTTTTTAATAAAAAGTCAGCCATCAGTGTGATGATGTTGATAGCAAGCGTTCTATTGTGTTTTAGGGGATTTTTATGAGCATTCAGTCAGCCATTGCGCGTGTGCAAAAAAACTACGCACACCAACCTGAGTTTATCCAAGCCGTCCAAGAAGTGGCATCCACCATTGAACAAGTGTATGCCGACAACCCAAAATTTGCAGAATTTAAAGTGTTTGAGCGTCTTTGTGAACCTGACCGTATCATCAGTTTTCGTGTCAATTGGGAAAACGACAAAGGCGAAGTGGAAGTCAATCGCGGCTGGCGTGTGCAGTTTAGCAACGCCATCGGTCCATACAAAGGCGGTTTGCGTTTTCACCCAACGGTCAATGAAGGTGTGTTGAAGTTTTTGGGTTTTGAGCAAATTTTTAAAAATGCCCTGACAGGTTTGCCAATGGGTGGGGGCAAAGGCGGCTCGGACTTTGACCCCAAAGGCAAATCTGATGCCGAAATCCGCCGTTTTTGTTATGCTTTTATGCGTGAGCTGCACAAAAACATCGGCAAAGACATGGACGTGCCCGCTGGCGACATCGGTGTGGGCAGCCGCGAAGTGAACTATATGTTTGCGATGTATAAAAATCTAACCCGCGAATATGAAGGCGTATTGACAGGCAAGGGCGTGGGCTTTGGCGGCTCGCTTATTCGCACCGAAGCGACAGGCTATGGTTTGGTGTATTTTCTTGACAACATGCTAAAAGCCAACAACGAAAGTTTGGTGGGCAAAACGGTCTTGGTGTCAGGAGCGGGCAATGTGGCACAGTACGCCGCCGAAAAAGCGTTGCAATTGGGTGGCAAAGTCATCACTTTTTCAGATTCTCAAGGCACTGTCTATGACGCTGATGGCTTCACCCAAGAAAAAATTAACTGGGTCAAAGCCCAAAAAGACGCGCGCAAGCCGCTGCAAGAATACGTAGACAAGTTTGGCGGCAAATGGCTTGCTGGTGAGAAGCCTTGGCAGTTTGCTGCTGACATCGCTTTGCCATGTGCTACCCAAAACGAAGTCAATGAAGCCGAAGCCAAACAACTGGTCGCCAATGGGGTCAAATATGTCGCCGAAGGGGCAAACATGCCTTTGACCGCCGAAGCCATTGATGTGGTGCGTGCAGGTGGCGTGGCGTATGCCCCAGGTAAGGCAGCCAATGCAGGCGGTGTGGCGGTGTCAGGTCTTGAGATGAGCCAAAACTCTGTGCGTCAGTACAAGAGCTTTGCTGAGCTGGACGAAAAACTGCAAAACATCATGCGCAACATTCACGACAATTCGCGTGCGGCTGCCGAAAAATACGGCACAACACAAGGGGCGATTGACTATATGACGGGCGCAAACGTGGCGGGCTTCATACAAGTTGCCAATGCATTGGTGGCGTACGGCACGTTGTAATTTTAATACGCAGCAAAGACATCACACCGTTTGGTGTGGTGTTTTTGTTGTTTTTTTAAAACAAATGTGCTACAATCTGCGCTCTGCTTTTTGGGCAGTATTTGAAAGACACACACGAGAAATACCAAATTATTGGGGTGTTTATGTAAATAAATTCAATAATTTGTTCGTGGAGGCACAACCCAAGTTATTAAGGACTTTTTTATGTCAAACCCAACTCAAGTTTCTATGCGCGATTTACTAGAAGCAGGCGCTCATTTTGGACATCAGACCCGCTTTTGGAACCCAAAAATGAACCAATATATTTTTGGTGCGCGCAACCGCATTCATATCATCAACCTTGAGCACACCGTCAAGCAGTTTAACGAAGCCTTGACCTTTGCCAATCAGCAAGCAGCTCATCGCAACAAAATCTTATTTGTTGGCACCAAGCGTGCGGCAAGTGCTGTGATTCGTGAGCAAGCTCAGCGTGCTGGTATGCCGTATATTGACCATCGCTGGCTTGGTGGCACTTTGACCAACTGGAAGACCATTCGCCAGTCCATCTCACGCCTTAAAGACCTAGAAAAACAAGCCGAAGATGGCACCTTTGCCAAGCTGACCAAACGTGAAGCTCTGGAGCGTACTCGCGATATGGAAAAATTAGAGCGCGCATTGGGCGGTATCAAAGAGATGGGTGGTTTGCCTGACGCGTTGTTTGTGATTGACGTGGACCACGAAGCCATCGCCATCAAAGAAGCCAAAAACTTGGGCATTCCCGTGATTGGTATTGTGGACACCAACTCAAATCCTGATGATGTGGATTATGTGATTGCTGCCAATGACGATGCCATTCGCGCGGTTACTTTGTACGCCACAGCCATGGCTGATGCCATCATTGCTGGCAAAGAATATGCTAAAACCCAAGGTGCCAAAGCTGGCAACAACGAACCAGAAAACGCTGCTCAAGCCAATGCGGTTGCTCCGGTAGAAGACAAGATTGACCAAGCAGGTCAAGTGGTGAATAACTACTAACGAAGTTGCGCACCCAAAATAGATGACCTTTTTTGGGTGCCACTTAGCCACATTTAACCCATTTATCGTATTTAAAGGTAAAATCATGACACAGGTATCTGCAAAACTTGTTAAAGAATTGCGCGACCGCACAGGTCTTGGTATGATGGAGTGCAAAAAAGCACTAGAAGAAGCAGGCGGTGATATTGAGCTTGCCATTGATAACTTGCGTAAATCAGGTCAAGCCAAAGCCGCCAAAAAAGCAGGCAACATCGCTGCTGATGGTGCGATTATCATTGCCCAAGGCGAAGGCAAAGCCTTGCTGCTGGAAGTAAACTGCCAAACCGACTTTGTGGCAAAAGATGAGAACTTCACCGCCTTTGCCAACCAAGTTGCCAAATTGGCACTAGAAAATAACACCACTGACGTAACAGCGATTGCCGCTTTGCCTTATGGCGATGGTCAAAGCGTGGAAGAAGCGCGTGTGGCTTTGGTACAAAAAATCGGTGAAAACGTGCAAGTGCGCCGTGCTGAAGTGATTGAAGGGGCAAATCTTGCCACTTATCGTCATGGTTTGCGCATTGGCGTGGTGGTGTCATACGAAGGCGGCAGCGAAGAAGTGGGCAAAGCCGTTGCCATGCAAGTGGCTGCCTTTAATCCCATTGCGGTAAACGAAGAAGGCGTCCCTGCTGATGTCTTGGCGCGCGAAAAAGACATCATTGAAGCCAAAGCCAAAGAGTCAGGCAAGCCAGAAGCGGTGGTTGAAAAAATGATTACTGGCGGACTACAAAAGTACCTAAATGAAGTTACCTTGGTCAATCAACCTTATGTGATGGACAATGACAAAAAGGTGGGCGATGTGCTAAAAGCCGAAGGTGCTACTGTTGTCAGCTTTAAGCGTTTAGAAGTTGGCGAAGGCATTGAGAAAAAGCAAGAAGACTTTGCTGCTGAAGTGGCTGCCGCCCAAGCTGCTGCTGCCCAATAAACGATTTGGCAAAAAACATCTTAAAAACACTCCATTTGGGGTGTTTTTTATTTTTGTGTTGCAGAGATTTTTACCCAAGATGAATCAAATTAAGGTACAATAACAACCCTAATCAACAACAAATTGGAAACCGTGATGAGTGTGTTTCACAAAGATGCGTTTATTCAACTGCTATTGGATTGTCAGGTACTAAAGTTTGGTGAGTTTACGTTAAAGTCAGGACGGATTAGCCCTTATTTTTTTAATGCAGGGCTGTTATCAAGCGGTAAGGCGTTGGATATGTTATCACAAGGTTATGCCAGCGTCTTGGCAGAGCAGTTAAAAGACAAAGAAAGTCCCACCATTTTTGGGGCGGCGTATAAGGGCATTCCTTTTGTGGCGACCGCCGCACAGACTTTGTGGCAGGCTCACGGCATTGATGTGGCGTGGGGCTATAATCGCAAAGAAGCCAAAACCCACGGTGAAGGGGGTAATTTGGTGGGAGCGGATTTGGCTGGCAAATCGGTGTGGGTGATTGACGATGTGATGACCGCAGGCACGGCGGTGCGAGAAGTGGTGGCAATTTTAAAGTCGGCAGGGGCGACGCTGGCAGGGATTGTGATTGCTCTTGACCGCAAAGAAAAAGGGCAAGACAAACGCAGTGCTGTAGAGCAAATCAACGACGATTTTGGCGTGCCTGTTTATTCGTTGGTGAATATTGATGATATTATTGGTTTTTTGCAAGCCAAAGGCGAGAGCGAACATTTGGCAAATATGATGGCATATCGTCAAAAGTATGGGGTGTAATCATGAAAGCACTCAACTTTTTAATCGTGATGGACGACATTGCCACCATCAATTACAAAAAAGACACCACCCTTGCAATGATGTGGGCGGCAAGTGATAAGGGTCATCGTTTGTCCTACTGTGGTATCTATGACCTTTGGTTAAATAAAGGCGAGCTGTGTGTGGACACACAAGACATACAAGTCTTTAAAAATCCTGATAAATTTTATCAGCTTGGTGCCAAGACAACCGTCAAGGCGGCCGATTTTGATGTCATACTCATGCGTAAAGACCCGCCCTTTGATATGAATTTTTTGTATGCTTTACATTTGTTGGAATATGCCAAACGGGCGGGTGTATTGGTTGCCAACGACCCAAATGCGGTGCGTGCCTGTAACGAAAAACTGTTTGCCACGCAGTTTAGTGAGCATATGAGCCCGACGATTGTAACCGCCAAACAAGCCCACATTCGCCAATTTATCGCTGAGCATGCCGATGTGATTGTCAAGCCGCTTGATGGCATGGGGGGTATGGGGATTTTTCGTTTGACGGCGGACAGCCCAAATATTGGTTCAACGCTTGAGTTGCTCACGCAAATGGGGACAGTGCCCATCATGGCTCAAAAATATTTGCCTGCCATCAAAGAAGGCGATAAGCGAGTGCTGATTGTGGGTGGGCAAGTGGTGCCCTATTGCTTGGCTCGCATTCCTGCCGATGGTGAGACGCGTGGCAATTTGGCGGCAGGCGGTCGGGGTGTTGCCATGCCACTTAGTGATGATGAGCGAGCGGTTGCCGAAAAAGTCGCCCAAACTTTGGTAGAAAAAGGCTTGTATTTTGTGGGGC
The DNA here is from genome assembly GCA_030528385.1 of Moraxella sp. GTDB lineage: Bacteria > Pseudomonadota > Gammaproteobacteria > Pseudomonadales > Moraxellaceae > Moraxella. The sequence goes on along the minus strand of JAUMYZ010000002.1, from coordinate 13,288 downwards.
TGGATTTGATTGGGGCAAAAATCACTGAGATTAATGTAACTAGTCCAACATGCGTGCGTGAGATAGATGAGCAATGTGGCACACAAATCGCGGTGGATTTTATTGCGTTTATTGAACAGATGGCACATCGTCAGCAATGAGTTTGGGCTTTTGGGCAAAATATTGCCACAAGAAGCCTAAAAAATTGAGCGCAGTTGGATTAAACTGACCGACTAAAAACCAAAATTTTGATTTGTTAAGCATTGATATAACAATAATTTTTGCTTTGCCAATTAAGATACATTTTGCTACAAAGTTTGATACTAAGTGGTCTTTTAAAGGTACTAAAAAGGTGTTAGGATTTGCCGCTTTGGCTTTATGTAGTAAAGCTGCTTAACTATTAACCTACTGTGTGAATTTGGTATCAAAAATAAAGGAGCTACCATGAATCAATCAACAAGAAAACCACAAGTGCTGATGATGGCAGCAGGCACGGGTGGGCATGTTTTTCCTGCATTGGCAGTCGCCGAAGAATTGGTGTCGCGTGGCGCGGACATTCATTGGCTTGGCACACCAAATGGCATGGAAAATGAGTTGGTTGCCAAGCATGGATATACTTATCACGCCATTGACATGCAAGGACTGCGTGGCAATGGGCTGGCTCGTTGGATTAAATTGCCCTTTACTTTATTAAAAGCGGTCATGGCAACACGCGCACTTATCAAGCGTCATCATATTGACATTGCTGTGGGTTTTGGTGGTTATGTAACTGCACCGGGGGGCTTGGCAGCCAAGTTGAGCCACAAACCCCTGATTATCCATGAACAAAACGCCATCGCTGGCATGAGCAACAAAAATTTGGCGCGTTCTGCCGATAAGGTGCTACAAGCCTTTGCTGGCACTTTTGATTTTATGGCAAACGCTTTGGGGGCAAGGCTCATGACGGTGGGCAATCCTGTGCGCCGAGACATTGTTGGCTTGCCAGCACCAAGCAAACGATACGATGTTACTGACAACACGCCGCTTAAAGTATTGGTGGTGGGCGGCTCACTGGGGGCGGCTGCCATCAATGCAGCGGTTATTGAACTGCTAAAAACCATCAAGCGTCCTTTGTCGGTGCGTCATCAGTGCGGTAAGGCCAATCACCAAGAAATGCTCGTTGCCTATTCCCAAGCAGGCATTGACACGCGTTTGCACACTTTTGAGCTTTTGCCCTTTATTGATGACATGGCAAAAGCCTATGCGTGGGCAGATGTGGTGATTTGCCGAGCAGGGGCATTGACTGTGAGTGAAATTGCCAATGCTGGGGTCGCTGCAATTTTTGTGCCATTGCCACATGCCGTGGACGACCACCAAACCGCCAACGCAAAAATACTGACCAATTCAGGTGCAGGCATGTTGATGCCCCAAGACACTTTGACAGGACAAAGTTTGTCTGATATGTTAATGCAACTGTCTCGTCAACGGTGTTTGGACATGGCGTGTCATGCTTATGCGCTGGCTCAGCCACATTCTGCCCAAAAAGTTGCCGATGTCGTTTGGGGGCAGCTCTGGCGCTAAATTTCTTGGGTGGGTGAAGATGTTTGGTCATCGCGTGAATGATGAGATTGGGCTGGTATTGGCGCATAGCAAATTTGCCAAAGCCACCTATGGGGCAAAAGTTGCCATCATCAAAGCTGCCGAACACAACCTACTCAGTCGCCGTGTGGCTGAGCGTTTGGGCTTTGCATACTGTGGCACACTGCCCAATAACGAAGTGGTCAATGACAAGATTGTAAATCATGTGGTTTATGCTTATTGCTTATGAATGTTGGGTATCATCGCTGAATTGCAGAGTTGATGATCTTTGGCGTTCTATGTTAAGCTGTGTGGCTTTAAAATAAAATACCAAAGAGACGAAGAGCGACTTGTTTTTAGTTTAAGTTTAGTTTAAGTTTAAAGGCAGTCAGCTCACGTTAGAATAGTTGCAGCAGCCGCGGGGCGTGGGCGTCAATTTGTCCATTGCTTGTGCTGACGTGGCGACGCTGCGCCAAAGATTGCTATAAGCAAAGTATCCCATTGATGTGCCTTTAAGAACAAGGACATTTCGTGTGAATGAAGGCTTTGTGTGCCCCGAAGCATTTGGCGTATCAGACCCCGATGGTTATTATTTGCGTTTTTGTGATTAGCGCGATGTATAAAAGTTAAGTGGTGATAAGAGAGTAACAATGACAAAAAAGGCATTACCCAAACGTTTGATTGAAATCCCCGAAATGCGTCGCATTGACCGCATTCACTTTGTGGGCATTGGTGGGGCGGGCATGTGTGGCATTGCCGAAGTGCTTGCCAACCAAGGCTATACGGTAACAGGCTCGGACATCAAAGAAAGTGCGGTTACTCGCCGTTTGCAAAGCCTTGGTGTTACGGTATTTATCGGTCATGACAGCAAAAATGTCCAAAATGCCGACGTCTTGGTGGTGTCGTCCGCCATTGACAAGACCAACCCAGAAATCCAAACCGCCCTACAAGCGCATTTGCCTGTGGTGCGCCGTGCCGACATGCTCGGTGAGTTGATGCGTTATCGCCACAGCATTGCGGTGGCGGGGGCTCATGGCAAAACCACCACCACCAGCTTACTGACCATGATACTCACCGAAGCGGGGCTTGACCCCACCTATGTGATTGGTGGCAAATTAAACGCGTCTGGCAAAAACGCCGCGCTGGGGCAGTCGCGCTATTTGGTGGCAGAAGCCGATGAGTCAGACGCGTCCTTTTTGCTGCTGCGTCCGATGGCGGCGATTGTTACCAACATTGACGAAGACCACATGGACACCTACGAAGGCAGTTTTGAGAAATTAAAACAAGCCTACATTCAGTTTTTGCAAAACATGCCTTTTTATGGCTTGGCGGTGATGTGTGGCGACGACCCTGTGCTGCTTGAAATGCTTGATGACGTTGCCCGTCCTGTGCTGACCTTTGGTTTGGCAGAGCACAACGACGTGCGCGCGGTGGATTTGACCGCCGATGGCACAAAAACACATTTTACCGTCCTGCGCAAAGACCATGCGCCGCTGCCATTGACCCTAAATATCCCTGGTGAGCACAACGTACTCAACGCTTTGGCGGCGATTGCCATGGCAACAGACGAAGGTGTGGACGATGAAGCCATTGTCCGTGCGGTGAGCAAATTTGCAGGCGTGGGCAGACGTTTTGAGCACCAAGCCCAAGTGGCGTATCAAGGCGGTGATGTGCTATTGATTGATGATTATGGACACCACCCCACCGAAGTGGCGGCCACCATCAAAGCCGCTCGCCAAAGTTATCCTGAGCGTCGTCTGGTACTGATGTTCCAGCCCCATCGCTACAGCCGCACGCGCGACTGCTTTGATGACTTTGTGGAAGTGCTCTCAGGCGTAGATGAGCTCTTACTCTTGGACGTGTATGCCGCAGGTGAAGCACCCATTGTTGGGGCTGACACCAAAGCCCTAGCGCGCAGCATTCGTTTGCGTGGTCAGGTTGAGCCAACTTTGGTGGACAAAGACAATCTAGCCCCCGTCATGCAGCGTGTGCTAAAAGCGGGCGATATTTTAATCACCCAAGGGGCGGGCAATGTCGGACAAATCAGCCTAGATTTGGCAAACAACCAGTTATATTTGCAATAACACCAACAACATTGGGAACGACGATGACAACTGATATGACAAAATTTGGCAAAGTGGCGGTGGTCTGTGGCGGTTTTAGCGCCGAACGCGAAGTGTCGCTGACCAGTGGTAAAGCGGTGCTAAAAGCCTTGCTATCTAAAGGCGTGGACGCGCACCATTTTGACCCCCAAGAAAGCGACATCAGTCAACTAAAAAACTTTGACCGCGTGTTTAATGTACTGCATGGCACCTTTGGCGAAGACGGCGGACTACAAGGCACGCTTGACGGCTTAAATGTGCCTTATACGGGCTGCGGTGTGTTGGCGTCTGCCATCGCCATGGATAAATTTCGCTGTCGTTTGCTGTGGCAAGCGCTTGGGCTGCCTAATGTGCCTTATGTGGTGCTCCATGATGACAGCGATTTTGAGCAGGTGGAGCGTGAATTTGGCTTGCCCTTATTTGTCAAACCTGCCGCCGAAGGCTCTAGCGTGGGTGTGATGATGATTGAAAAAACAGGCGAGCTTGCCAAAGTGTATCCCAAACTTAAGCAATACCACGGCGAGATTTTGGCAGAAAAGGCCATCACAGGCGGTGAATACGCTTGCGCCATCTTGGGCGACGAAGCCTTGCCCAGCATTCGCATCATTCCCACTGGCAAGTTTTATGACTACGAAGCCAAATATTTGCGCGATGACACCACTTATCAATGCCCGTCGGATTTGAGCAGCGAACAAGAAGCCCAAATGCAAGCCCTTGCCAAGCGTGCTTTTGCTACCATTGGTGGCAAAGGCTGGGGACGGGTGGATTTTTTAAAGGACGCTGACAATAATTTGTATCTGCTGGAGCTCAATACAGTGCCTGGCATGACCGACCACAGCTTGGTGCCGATGGCAGCCAAGGTCAAAGGCATAGATTTTGCCGAGTTGTGTGTACGGATTTTGGCGCAAACTTTATAAAAAAGTAATAATATTGGTGTAATCTCTAAGATTTGTATCACAGTTTTAAAAATGTGATTTTATGTAAAAAACACGTAAAATTAAGCATTTTGGAATAAAAATTGCACACTCTATCGTAAATTTTGGAGTGGGTGGGTAATTGATGACTGTGAATAACATAAACGAAACTTTTGACAGACTTTTTGCGCCGTCTGACAAATTTTTGGCGCCTTTTAAACTTGCTTTGTTAAGCGTGTTGGTGCTTTTTTTGGTGGGTTTTGTGCTCGTTTGGACCAATGGCGATTCTCCTACAAAAACCATCGCGGTGGCAGACGCCAATTTGACGTCTAAGGAACTGGCTTCTTTGCAAGACGCAGTCAAACCTTTTGGCGAAGTGAGCTTTTTTGGCACCGATTTGCAAGAGATTCATGACAATGTCGCCAAACTGTCTTGGGTTGAAAGCTCCAAAGTGGGTCGCGATTGGTATCGGGGCGTTACGGTGTCTGCCACACCCAGAAAAGCGGTGGCAAATTTTGGCAGCGGACAGTTGGTTGATGCCAATGGTGCGGTATTTGTGCCAGCCGACAAAACTTTGTTGATGGACGACAAATTGGTTACTTTGGACGGCAAGCCAGAACAAGCGACGCACATCATGAATCAATTGCATCGCATCAATACTTGGTTTGCGCCTTTGGGCATCAGTGTCAAAGATTTGATTTTGACAGAAAATCAAACGTGGATTGCAACTTTTAATAATGGGTTTTTTGTGATTGTTGACCACGAGAATACCGAACAAAAGTTGTACCGATTGTTGTTGGTGTTGACTAATGATTATAAAGACAAACTGTCAGAGATGGCGTATGCAGATTTGCGCTACAAAGACGGCTTTGCATTGAAGTCCAAAGAAGAGACCATGACACTCTGACATTGATGGGCAAGTGCGCAACTCCAAACAATGACATTCTGACATAAAACTAATAACAAAAAATACATAATTTTGAGTGGTTTTGGGGTAAGATGAAAGACAAGGTAGACGATATTCGCGCAGTTGTCCATTTAAGCTCAACGGCAGTGCAGACAGTCATCGGTCGCGCGTGTAAGTCGGGGAAAATAGAGATATTGGCTGCAGGCATTGCCCACACCGACAGTTTTTTTGCAGGTCAGATTAGCAATCGCGATTATCTGCTAAGTGCCATTCATAAATCCATTTATGAAGCGATGGACATGGCGGGCGTTGAAATATTTTGGGTGGGACTGTCCTTTGCTGCGCCCATCATGAGTGGCGAAAACAACCGACAAGTTGTGCAAATTATTGATGAGCGCCAAGATAAAGGGGTGATTGACAGTCAAGATGTGCAAGCGGCATTTGAGCAAGCCAAACGAGAGCTTGCCCACAAAGAACAAGCCGCCATACAGCTTTGTGCGCAACTGATGTTGTTGGACGACGGGACATCGGCAAAAAATGCGGTTGGTATGCGCGCCAATCAACTGACGGTTCACCTGCATTGTATCAGCGTGCCCAAGATTTATTATAAGCGCATTTTTGATTTGTTTGCTTTTCATAACATTGCGGTACACCCTTGGTTGTTTGATGGGGTGGCAAGTGCTTGTTATGTGCTCACTGATGATGAAAAAGAGCGCGGTGTATTGTTTGTAGATATTGGTGCTGGCACGACGAGTATTTGTTTGTACAAAGAACAAAAACTGCTTTTTAGCCGTTGTTTGGACATTGGTGGTAAAGCGGTGGACATGGACATTGCTGACAAATTTAAGTTGTCGCTCGTAGAAGCTGAGTCGCTCAAAAAAAACTATGGTTCGGCTTATCCAAACAAAAAATTGCGCGGAGAGTATATTACCATCAAAAAAACCAGTGGTGGTGAACTGACCATCAACCTGTACGAGCTGGCAACAGTGATACAAGATGGGTATTGTGCTTTGTTTGATGTCATCATTGAGATGGTGAACGAAAACAACTTAGGGGGAGTGATGGACTGTGGCATTGTCTTGGCGGGCGGGGCAAGTCGTGCGTCTGGGCTTGTCGCGTTGCTTGAAGAAAACATTCAAGTTGATGTGCGCAAGATGGGCATCAATGATAAAATTAGCGTTTGCATTGAGCACTTGGACAGTGATAATATTAAGCTGCTTAATAGTTATTTACAAACAGGAGAATTACACAGTGTGCTTGGTGCGCTGATGTATCAGTACACTGAGCAGTACAGACAAGATGAACACATCAAGCATCAAGAAAAAGCCGAAGGATTGCTACACTATCTTGGCAAGCGTTCCAAAGATTTGTTTGGCATGTTAAAACAGTGGATGTAGCGTCCATCATTCGGTGATACCAATAAATATAATAATGTTAATAAACCAATTTGGAGTAAAATATGAGCAAATACAGTTTTGTTGAAGATGCCCCAGCTGCCCCAGTGGGAAATGTTGGGCGTACGCGTTTTATGGTGTTTGGTGTTGGCGGCGGCGGCGGTAATGCTGTTGAAAACATGATGCGACAAGGTATTGGAGATGTTACTTTTGTTGTTGCCAATACCGACGTGCGCGCATTGAACGAATTAAATGTGCCCAACAAAATCCAGCTGCTGAGCGTGAGCAATGGTTTGGGTGCTGGTGGCGACCCTGAAGTGGGTCGTCAAGCGGCCGAAAGCGACGAAGAAAAAATTCGTGCAGCGCTTGAAGGGCATGACATGGTTTTTATTACCGCTGGTATGGGTGGTGGCACAGGCACGGGCGCTTCGCCTGTGGTGGCTCGCATTGCCAAAGAAGTTGGGCTATTAACCGTTGCGGTGGTTACCACGCCTTTTAGCTTTGAAGGTGTGCTGCGCAGCCGAGCAGCCAAGGCAGGTGTGGAAGAATTGGCACAATTTGTGGACGCCATCATCACCATTCCCAACCAAAAGTTGTTGCAGGTCTATCGTCAACTGTCTGTGCCTGATGCCTTTAAAAAAGCAGACGACGTGCTTTTGTATGCGGTGAGCGGTTTGATTCAAATTGTTGAGACGACAGAAAATGTGATTATTCGCACCGATTTTATGGACGTGCGCAAGGCGATGACTGCCAGAGGTCATGCCATGATGGGCGTTGGTCGTGCCAGCGGTGAGGACAGAGCGCGCCAAGCCACCGAAAAAGCGATTAACTCGCCATTGCTTGATGACATATGTATTGAAAATGCCAAGGGCTTGTTGGTCAATATCGTTGCCAAAGACTTGATTATGCAAGAACCCGAAGAAATCGCCCAGACGCTAGGGACGATTGCTGATTTAGAAAATGGCAACATTTTTTATGGTTTTGTGTTAGACGATAAGATGGGCGATGACATTCTTGTAACGGTGATTGCCACAGGTTTGACACTGGACGAACGACCCAAAGTGGCTCAGCCGACTCATTCAGCCGCTCAGTCATCACCACACGCCACTACTGAGAGTGCGCCCAAATCACCAGTGCGCCCAATTTCTGTTGGTAAACAGCAAGGTGCGCTCGCCTATCTAAACAACCAACAAACCCAGTCATAATAACCTTATGACTGCTGATGAAACGATTGTTGTTGCAGGCGCTGTGTGTCAGATTGTTTATCAGGTATGACCACCGGCATTGACATCAATCGCTCATCGTTGTTTTTTGTAAATAGAGAACACCCAGCGCTTTGTTTGGGTTATTGGTCGTTTCCTTAAAAAGACGGGCAGGTGTTGTGGTGGTCATGATGACGACCCTGATAAAGACACAAATTGTCAAGCGCTCTTTAAAAGTGGCATTGTTATAACTGCCGTGTTGGCTGTTTTGCCCTAAGAATAAACTTGATAGACATTGGGTGCGATTGAGTGGTTTATTGGTCACAGATGATTGGAGTGGTTGATGAAAGTTGATTTGCATAGCCATAGCAGCTGCTCAGACGGCACATATTCACCAAGTCAGTTATTATTACTTGCCAAAGAAGCCAGCATTGATGTGTTTGCCTTGACTGACCATGACACATTGGCAGGATTGCAAGAAGCCAGAGCGCAAGCCCACGCGCTTGGCATTCATCTTATCAATGGCGTAGAAATCAGCTGCCATCATCAAGTGGGTGCTGGCTATGGCAAACAGCAAGTTTGTGATAAGGTCATTCACGTGGTGGCGCTCGGATTTGACAAGGTTGATGTCTTGCAAAGCAAACTGCAAGCCCTACAAAACAGCCGTGCCTATCGGGGACGACAAATGGTGGACAATCTGCATCAGCCATTGGCGCAGCACAACAAAACTTGTGATGAAGTGTGGCAGCTGGTGCTCAAGAAGGTCAATGACAACCCAAGGGCGGTTGGTAGGGCGCACATTGCGCAGGTGTTGGCAGACATTGGTGTGGTCAAGAGCATACAAGAGTCTTTTGATAAGTATTTGGCTGATGGCAAGATGGCTTATGTGGCGATTGATGCGTTGAGCATGGAGCAGACCATTGCACTGATTCACGCTTGCGGCGGCTTGGCGGTATTGGCGCACCCAACCCGTTATGGGTTGTCTGCCACCAAAATCAGACGGTTGATAGGGGATTTTGCTTGTTTTGGTGGCGACGCGCTTGAATTGCCCAACAATGAACCTGTCAGCACTCGAGCAATGATTGACCGCTGTGTCAAACAATATGGACTGATGGTGTCGGTGGGCAGCGATTTTCATGGCACGAACATGCCTTGGCGAAAGCTGGGACAGGTGGCAGTCCCAGCACTTGGGCAGGTGGGTGTGTGGCAACGGCTGCTTAATGAGCATGGGTCAACTCCCCCTTACTAAAGCAAGGGGCTTCCTACAACTAGCGTATCACGTCCGAGACTTAAGAATGTTCTTGGCTGCATTGATATCTCTGTCATGCGTGGTGTTACAAGCACCACAAGTCCATTCTCCGCCTTTTGTATTGTCAGATTGACCAAACAGTGTGAGCAAATTTGGGCGGTGTGCTTTCATTGATTTCTTCAAACAAACAACCTAAGAAGGTCAAACCAAGAGAATAAATAAAACCAACCCGCAACGCAAAAATGCTTGTCGTCATCGGCGCTTTGTCATCAGCCCTTGCAGCAACAAACAACCAATGCCCACCCAAATGAGCCCAAAGCTAAAGAGCATGCCCACACTAAACGCACCACCAAGCACCGTGATTGCCAGCACAAACAGCAGTGCTGGCTCAAGATAACCCAGCATGCCAAACAAACTGGTGGGCAACAGACGGTTGGCATCAAGGTTGCACTGCAGTGCCAGCACGCTAATAAGCCCCAACCCTGCCACTTTGGCAAGCAAAACACCAGATGTGCTTACCATCTCCCAACCCAGCGATTGTCCCGAAAAAAGCAGCCACAACAAGCACACAGGTGCGATGATAGAAGCATCAACAAACAAACCCGTCAAAGCACGCACGCCTTGTTTGCGGCGCATGACATAATAAATCGGATAGGTCAAGCACACCCAAAAAGTCGCCAGACTGATTTGTCCTGTGCGCCCAATCTCCATCAGCACACCCAGTCCCGCCAGCACCACTGCCAGCCATTGCAATCTGGAGAGTTTTTCGCCCATCAATGAGCCCACCAACACCATCATCAGCGGAAACAAAAAATAGCCCATAGAGACCTGTACGCCTTGACCATTGAGCGGTGCCCACATAAATAACCACAATTGACTGGCAAAAATTGGCGTGGGTACCAACAAAGACAGCCATGCCTTGATGCCACAAATGGCTTTTAGGTCAGCAAACACTTGTTTGATTTTTCCTGTGCTTGCCAAAAACACCGCCAAACACGCCCACATCATCACCATACGCCACAAAAACACGTCCGTGCCCGTCAGCGGCGTCAGCCACTTGCCATAAGCATACAGCATACCAAACAAAATGTTGGACACCACCGCCAGCACCACACCAACAAACAAGGGATTGGCAGTGATTTGTGTCTTAAGTTGCGGGGTTAAAATGGCATTGGTCATCATCATTTTTGTTACTTTGTGAAAAATTGGCGTATATTCTACAAAACTTTAATAAAAAAATTTTTTAATTTTGGATAAAAAATAAATAAATTTTGCAAAAAATTATCTGTTTTGATAAAATTTTTTGAAAAATTGACCTTTATAAAATTAACATGCCACAGTTAGATGAAACGGATAAATGTATTTTAAACTTATTACAAGACGATGCCACCTTGCCCCTAAAAGTGATTGCCAAATACGCCAACACTTCTGTTGCCACCGTCCAAAGGCGTATCGCTCAGCTTAGCGCCCAAAAAATCATTGAACGGCAAGTGGCAATCATTGACCCCAGCAAAGTTGGTTATCATTTGACCGTTTTGGTGATGATAAAAATGGCGCATTCTAACACATCCATGCAACAACGCTTTGAACGGCTGATGATGGCACAAACACAGGTGATGAGCTGCTACGAAATCTCGGGCGATTATGATTTTGTGCTGACAGTCAACAGCAAAAATATGCAAGATTATCATCAATTTACCAGAAATATTTTGACAGGCGACAACAATGTGGCACATTTTAACAGCCAATTTGTGATGAACTTTGTCAAATCTGGCACAAAAATTGAATTAGAATAAGCCATCAACTTAGCGAGTCCACCAAATGCAACACCCTTTTTTTCTTGTAGTATTTGCCGCCCTACTGCTGGCCGGCTGTAACAAAAGCTCCAACGAACAACAGCCACAGCAAGCTGCCCAAACCCAACCCAAAAACCAAGACCCCCACGACCTAAAAGCGTTGGCTGACGAGCTCGGCAAAGACGTTTTTGTTGAAGAAACAAACGCCCAGCCCATCATCACCGCTGATGGCAAAATACAAATTGATTGGACTTATATTGACACCAAAGAACCTAGGGCGGATTTGACCCATTATGATTATCCCATCGCCCTAGACAGTCAAGCGGTCAAAAACTACGCTGACGCTTATCACATCAGTGCCAAGCAAGCCCAGCACAGCATTGTGGTGGCCATGGCAGCGCCCGAAGCACTGGGCAAAATTTTAGACCAATTGACTGGCAAATATCTTGGACACCACATCAGCGATGGCGACAACATCACATTGACCATCTACACCACCAGCGATGTTCTCCCCCAAAAACGCGACTACGTCTTTGCAGACAGTTTTGGCAAAGGTTTGGTGCTACCAGTTATTATCACCGTTCCAAAAAACCCACCCAAATCTACACAAAAGCAAATTTAGTGTTTTGTTTTTGCTTCATCGTTCATTACCCTTACCATTTGGCACAGGTCTTACACAAACTCTGTGCTGATGGTGTCAAGCAAACTGGTGGCAAATGCACCTCTCGGCAAATAAAAGTCAAGCGTGAGCGTGTCATTTTGCCAATGCCAAGTGAGCTGCTTGGGTATCATTCTGAGTGGACGATGGCTTAGTTGACTGCCAATTTTGAGCAAGCCTTGCCAAAATGTCGTCAAATCGGCACACGCCAAGACGGCGTTTTCTATGCTCAGCGCTTCATCGCTGCTGTGGCGTTTGCCGCCACCAAACAAAATACTGGCAATATGCACATCGCCAGTCTTTAGACGCTCGTCAAGCGTGTCATCAATATCGGCTGTAAATATAGAGCCTGTGCCGTCCAAATTAAACACATCGCCTTTAATGGGTGTGTCCCAGTTGTTCAACAAAACACGTTTGGACAAAATACGGTTAAATATCAAACTCTTAGCGGTAGAAATGTACAAAGAATGCCGCTCCATGTCTTTTTTGTGGGGCTTGTAGGGTGCGTTGCTGCGCAGTTGTTTTTCAAAGAAGTGTTGGCTTTGTTCAATGTTGTTTTGATTGATGCCAAAACGCTGATGACCAAAATAATTTGGCACGCCTTTTTCTTTGATGATGGACAATTGCTCATCAATAAGCGCAGTGTTGCCGATGACTTGGTTGAGTGTGATGGTAAAATGGTTGCTTTTGTGTGTGCCGCGATGGAGTTTTTTGTGGTGCCAGTGTTGATGTAGCAGCACAATGCTTTCGTCTGCGTTGAGCGATTGTGCGTGCAAAAACACATCAAAGGCAACAGCTGGCGGTTGTTGTTTGGGAATTCTTAGGCTAAACCACTGATAAGTAACTGCGCGTCTGTCTTTTAGACCGCTATAGCCCACATCGCACACAGCAATGTTTGCCCAATGTGCAAGCAACTTGGCAACAAAGTTGGTATTGACATTGGTTTTTTTGATGTATAGCCACAGATGTTCGCCTTGTCCGCTAAAATCAATGTTAATGATTTCTTTGACCACAAAATCTTGTGGCGTTTGTTTAAACTGAGCATTGCAAATACAAGGCGTGTATGGCTGGGCGTTTTTTGTGTGCATGGTGCGCTCCAAACAATGATAAACCATAAAATAGCCTGCGACCAAATGGGTGGTTATCAAGCAACAGGCGCCAGCAATCAACCGCTTATCCATCGTTGCCAGCCATAGGCTGGCAGTGGGGCGGTTGCAAATTATTCTGGCAATGCCATAGAATAGCAGAATATACACTTGTCTTAGAACAGTAAAAAATAAAAAATTATCATGATAGCTTTTTTCAAATATAAATTTTTGTGTTATAATCGGCAAGATTGGTGGATTTTAATAAAATTTACCATACTTACCATCATCTGCGTCCATTAGGGGCAGAGAACAAAATATTGTCAAAGTCTGATGAGATATGGCTTTGATGACAATAGACTGTATTTGGGTTTCATTATACGAGGATAAACTCATGGCCAAAGCCAAATTTGAACGCAACAAACCCCACGTAAACGTTGGTACC
>JAUMYZ010000019.1 GCA_030528385.1 Moraxella sp. | reverse complement strand
GAAGGCGGTCGTACTGTAGGTGCTGGTGTGGTTGCTACTGTTAAAGACTGAGCAATCAACCCAAGCTGACTTGATGAACGATAAATCATTAACTTTATTATTCATCACACAAAACAAGTTAGCAAAATAATCACAACCCCACTGGTGAGAGCTGGTGGGGTTTGGTGTTTTGTCGTTTTTTATGAACATTTGTAGATAATTTTGCCATAATGCTTGCAAAAAGTGTTATATTGTTGCTCAAATCTTAATGAATGGAGCAGCAATGCGGTATCAAGACCGACCTGAACGTCTCAATCTTAATCCCTATCACACGCCAGAGTCAACTTTTGATGAGTGGTACGAAGAATATGAGTACGACACCACGCCATTTTATAAAGCCAGCGGACGCATTGGGCGATTGCGCTATTTGGCGTATAGCATGACTTATGCCATCTGCTGTATGTTGGTGATGATGGCGGTGGTGATGTTGACAATGTTGTTTTTGGGTGCAAACGATTTGACCATAACAGTGATGATGGTGATATATTTTGTGATGATGACAATCAATATTTATGGTATGTTTGCTCTTGCCATTCGCCGTCTTAATGACATCAATAAATCTGGCTGGTTTTCGTTGTTGTTTTTGCTGCCGTTTGCCAACTTGGCATTGATGTTGTATTTGCTGTTTGCTCGTGGCAACGATTATGTCAATGACTATGGCGCGCCCGCCATGCCAGCCAGCACCCGTGTAAAGATTTTGGCATTTATTGTGCCGTTGTTCTTTATGACGCTTGGGATGTTGATGGCGATTGCCATTCCTGCTTATCAAGACTATGTCATCAGGGCGCAGATGGCGCAAATTGGCTAATTGCTTTGTCAGTTAATAGATGGGGTAAAGGATTAGAACTGAAGTTGACTGACCACCATTGATTTGGTGTTGTCAAAAATGCTATATTATCATCCCAAAATAATAAAAATGGATTGATAATAATGAGCTATAAACAAGCACATTTTGACAGCTTAAACCCTTATCGTGTGCCGCAAACAGAATTCAAAGACGACTTGTACGCGTTGTCTGCTTATACAGGTACTGGACGCATTGGGCGACTGCGTTATTTGGTGTATTTTTTGCTGTTATTTGTGGGTGCTTTGGTGCTGTATGGGGCGGCGTTTATTTTGTTTGTTTTAAATAAAAACAATGTCATATTCACTACAGGCAGTGCAGGGTTAAAGCTGTATTTGGAGCCATTGACGGTGATATTGCTCTATGTGTTGGGAAATTTGGTGATGCTCAATGCTGTGGTGATTGCTGTCTCTTTTACTGTCAGACGCTTGTATGATATAAGTCGCTCTGCTTGGTGGGCGTTGTTGTTGTTTGTGCCTTTTTTAAATGTTGTGTTTTGGTTGTATTTGCTCCTTGCGCGCGGTGATAAAGGTGAAAATGACCGTGGTATGCCGCCCACACCCCCGAGTGCGGCCATCAAATGGTTGGTGTTGCTATTACCTTTGGTGGCTGTGTTGGCGCTTTTGGCGTTCGTTTACCCAAAGATGTATGTGGATTATATCATGACGGTCATTCACAACATGGAGCGTGTTCTACATTACTATGACTAAGATTGATAATATAAATCATCATCACACTCCCGAAGGCACAACGTTGAGTTTGATGCCAGCGGGTGTTGTGCCAAGACTGGGCGCTTGGCTGTTTGATTTATTGGTACGAGCGCTGCTCATGTTGGTGGTGTATATTGGGCTACTGTTTTTGGGGCAAGCAGGCGCAGGGCTTATCATGATTGCGTATTTTGCGGTGGAGTGGTTTTATCCTGTGTTGTTTGAAGTGTATCACGATGGACAAACCATTGGTAAACGACGCTTTGGCATCAAAGTGTGTCAAGATGACGGCATGGCAATGGGTTGGCGCACATCCATGATAAGAAATTTGCTTCGGGTGGCAGACTTTTTGCCCTTTATGTTTGTTGGTGCGCTCTTGTGTATGTTGTTTAATCGGCAAGCCAAACGCCTTGGTGATATGGTGGCAGGGACGATGGTGGTGTATGCCACCCAAAACAAAGTGGATTTTGACATTCCCAAACAAACGCCCAGCACTCCCAAGATTCCTTTGTTGTTTGATGAACAACAAGCCATTCTCGCGTTTGCAGAACGGTTGGACGAATTGCCGCCACAAAGACAATTAGAGCTTGCCAAGATACTTACGCCTTTGAGCAGACACCAAGAGCCCCAAAAAGTCGCCGATGAGCTTGTGGGCTTTGCCAATGCCATCGTTGGTGGGGAATCGTGATGAAGCACGCCGTCAAACAAAGCAGCTTTGTGGCGCGTTATGAACCTGTCTGGCAAGCCTTTGACCAGTTGTGTCAAGGTGATGATGACCCAAAACTCAACAAAAAAAATCGTTTGGCGGGCAATTATCCGTTGGTTGAGTTGTATCGGCAAATTTGTACCCATCATGCTTTGGCAAAGCAGCGTCACTACAGCCCCACATTGGTTGCGTCATTACATCAGCGCGTCATGGTGGGGCACGAGCTGATTTATGGACACAAAAAAACAGCCCACAGTGGCATGTTGTATTTTTTATTTTATACTTTTCCCAACAGACTGCGCCAATACGCCAAGTTATTTTGGTTGTCCTTTGCTTTGTTGTATGTGCCAATGCTGCTGATGGGGCTGGCATGTTATTTTAATCAAGAGCTGATTTATAGTGTGATGCCCGATATGCAAGTTGCCATGATGGAAGAGATGTATAACCCTACCAACAAACACATCGGCAGAGACAGCAGCCGTGCCAGCGATACCGATTTGATGATGTTTGGGCACTATATCAAAAACAACATCGGTATTGATTTTCAAATGTATGGTTTGGGCATTTTTGCAGGCGTTGGGACAGTGATTGCCACTTTGTATAATGGCGTGGTGATTGGAGCGGTGGCAGGTCATCTGACAGGCATTGGTTATGGCAAGAGCTTTTGGCAGTTTGTGGTTGGGCATGGTTCTTTTGAGCTGACAGCGGCGGTGATTGCCAGTGCGTCAGGGCTGCGTTTGGGGTTGGGACTGATTGCGCCAGCGCCTTATGAACGCAAAGATGCGTTGGTGGTGGCGGGCAAAGAGAGTATTGAACTGTTGATTGGTGCGGCAATCATGACTTTTATTGCGGCATTTATTGAAGCGTTTTGGTCGTCATCAAGCCTTGTTTCTGACACCGTCAAATACGTGGTGGCGCTGCTGCTTTGGGGCGTGGTGATTGCTTATTTGACATTGGCAGGTAATCTTAAAACATGAACTTGGACAAACTCACTGTCAATGTCAGACCCTTGACCACCTATCAAGCTATGGACTTGGGTTTGGCAGTTGCGCGCACTTGGTATGGGCAGCTTTGGCGATTGTGGTGGCGTTCTCAAGTTTGGTTGCTTGCTTTGATGATTGGCGCAGGCATGGCACTGCATTTTTGGTTTACAAAAAATTACTGGGAATTTGCTGGCTATTTGTTGCCACTTTGGTGGTGTAAGCCGCTATTTGAACGTCCTTTGTTGGTGTATCTAAGTCAACGTTTGTTTGATGACGATTATCAGCTTGACAGCGTAAGTGCCACTGCCAGCGACTTGCCAAGTTTGCGTTTTATGCTCATCAAGCGTTTTGGGTTTCGGCGTATGTTTGTCATGCCCATACACTTGCTAGAAGGACAAACAAAAGCAAATGCCATCGCCCGCTTAAGTGTGCTGACGCGTCGTCAAGGCAATGCCATTGTCTGGCATGGCATGGTGTTTTTTGTGGCAGAAGTGGTGCTGTATTTGGTGGCAGTTTGGGTGCTGATGTGGTTGTTGCGTTTAGACGACAGCACCGATTTGGTGTATCAAAGCGTGCCCATACAGCTGGCGTGGGGCATGGCAAACTTGGGATTGTATGCTTTGGTTGTCAGTGTGCTGGCTCCCTTTTTTGTGGCAAGTGGCTTTATGATGTATCTGTGTAAACGCAGTTTGCTTGAAGGTTGGGACATTGAGCTGACGTTTCGGAAACTGGCTTATCGCTGCCAGCAACACAGTGCGCCACAACAAGGAGAGCAATCATGAGAACTTGGTTGTTGGCTTTTTTATTGGTTGTGAGTGTGCCTGCCATTGCCCAAGGCGCAGCAGACGCTGTGCCAAATACGTCAGCAGCTCAACACGCCAGCCGTGCCCAAAGCAAACTGGATGACATTTTGATGAGTGATGTTTATAGCCATCGCTCAACCATTACCGAGCAACCAACAAAAGAAGAGTCAGCAGAGTTGTCTTGGTTGCAGCGCCTGCTTGAATGGCTTGCTCAGCTTGGACAATGGTCGCAGGCGTTGGGCGTGCTGGGCAAGACACTGGCGCTTGCTCTATTGGTGGCGATGGCGTGGTGGGTTGTCAAACACAGACAAACGTGGCTGGCTTGGTTTGGTCAGCTGTCTTTGCCAAAGCTAAGCCACAGCGCCGATATTCAGGCACAACCTGCGCCCCAAGAAAAGCCGTGGCACAGCCTGCCGCCCAAAGACCAGCTGCTCACACACCTAAGAGCGCTGCTAGAACAAGGCAACTGGCTTGTTGTGTTGGCGCTGCTGTACCAAGGCACTTTGCGCGAGTTGGGACAATCACACCAGCTGCCCATTGACAAACACCAAACCGAAGACGAGTGTGTGTGGTTGTTACAAACTGCCAAATCTGCCAGTGCCAAGGAACAAGCCTATTTTGCTGAGCTGGTGGCATTGTGGCGCGCTTCTGCTTATGGTAGGCGCATACCTGACGGCATCATGTCCAAGGATTATACGGTCATTTATCGTTTGATGAACGCGTGGGGCGCAATTTATGGGGAGCGTTCATGACAAGGCAGGTGATTGGCGCACACCCAACAAGCAAACAAGACGAGCGGCGGTTTTGGCAAGGCAAGGGGCTGTACCTTGTGCTGTTTTTGGTGTCGGTGCTGCTACTTGTTGTTGGTGGGCGTTGGCTTTTTGCCAATCAACAAGAGCCAGTTGTGCACACCATTTATACGCCCACCAAGGCAGCCAGCCAAAACCGTTATTTTGCTGCCCAGCAGTTTTTGGGCGACAAGGCAACCGTATTAAAAGGGCGCTCGGGGCGCGATGAACTGTCCTTGTTGTTCCAAGAAACAAACGCCAAACAAACCGCCATCATCATGTATGACGTTTCTGCCAATCAACAAGAACTCATTGAGTCAATGCTGACGTGGGTGCAACAAGGCGGGCATTTAATCATTGCCAATCAAAGCGGTCAAGCCAAGGACGCTCGTAACAACAAACAAAACCCACTGCTGCTTAAGCTGGGCATTACTTATCAATATGACGATTTTACCGATTTTGACCACACAGAAGGGTTTTCTTATGCGTTGGTGCCTTTGCGTTTGCCGACAGGTCAAACGATGGTGGTACAAGGCGACTTTGGGCGCTTTGATGCCAGCGCGTTTTATCGGCAGTACCCCAAGGCGCGTTTGTTGGATTATCGCTGGTTTGAGCGCCATCAAGGCAAACACCACCCAAAACAGCCACTGATTGCCAACCTAAGCGCCGATGAGCTTGCCAAGTTGCGCACTGCCATTGACAAAGACGACAAGATGTTTGACCCGCACAGCGCCTTGTTGGACATTGAGTTTGGGCGGGGGCGGCTCAGTATTTTAAGTACGCCCAAAATGTTTGCCAATCCCATCAACTACCCACAAATCGTTAACGACACGCGCCGCAGCACGCACGGGCATACATGGCAGCTTTTGACCAACACCGCGCCTGCCAGCTTGCACAATTATCGTGGCAACATTGCGGCGGCAAATAACGTCATGTTGCTTGAGTACCTTACCCAAGAACGCCAAACGGTGTATTTGGTGCCCGACATTGAAAGCATTGGTTTTTTTACCTTGCTTTGGCGCCATTTGATGTGGAGTGTGGTGGGACTGGGCATGACGCTTGTGTTGGTGCTGCTTGCACTGCCCAAGCGTTTTGGCGCAAGCAAAAGCTACCAAACGGACACCAGTCATAATATTTTTGGTTTTTTTGCGCATGTGGGGCGATATTTGTGGGCAAGCGACAAAGCGAATGCTTTGCTCAAGGGCAATCGCCAAACCCTTATCCACAGTATCATTGCCAAAGAGCAAATCCATGAGCCAAACGCCAACAAACTGATTGCAACCGTTGCCCAAAAAACAGGGCTGTCGGCAGGGCTGATACATGACGCGCTTTATCAAGAGTGGCAAAGCCAAGCTGAGTTTTTGCGCATTTGTCGCAGTTTTGCCCAAGTGGCAAGGCATTATGCGTTGGCTTGATTGGCAAAATGAGCGCTGTTGGATGGGTGTTTGTGCCACAAACACAGCAAAAAACGCCAAAAAGGGCTTGGTGGGCTGCTTTGTTGATGGGGCAAGTTGAACAACTTTGGTGCCTTTAACACTTATTGATTGTACTATAAATGGATAATTTATGACCCAAAAAAATATTAGCCAGTATGCGCCTGTTGTCAGCCAAGAAATGGCCTGTTTGCTTGCTCAAATACAAAAAGCGGTGATTGGACAAACCGACGTCATCAAAAAGCTGATGATTTGTTTGTTGGCGGGCGGTCATGTGCTGCTTGAAGGGGTGCCTGGTCTTGGCAAAACGTTGCTGGTTAAGGCGCTTGCCCAAGCGCTGGGGGGTGAGTTTGGACGCATTCAGTTTACGCCAGATTTGATGCCGTCGGACGTAACGGGACATACGCTGTACGACATGCAAACAGGGCAATGGAAAACGCGCAAAGGGGCGGTATTTTGTCATTTGCTTTTGGCAGATGAGATTAACCGCGCCCCTGCCAAAACCCAATCAGCGCTTTTAGAAGCCATGCAAGAAGGGCAAGTTACCATTGAAGGACAAACCCATCCCTTGCCCAAGCCCTTTATTTGTATCGCCACCCAAAATCCCATTGAGCAAGAAGGCACCTACCCGCTGCCCGAAGCCCAACTTGACCGTTTTTTGATGAATGTGTACATGGACTATCCCAGTCAGGCAGAAGAAAAGCGCTTATTGTCAGAGCTGATGGTTGGGCATGTGGGCGATGGTTTGGATTTGTCCAAAGTAGAGACGGTCATGTCGCCAAAGCGGCTCATGCAGCTGCAACTCATCACTGCGCATGTGTTGGTTGATGAACGCGTGGTGCAGTATGCGTTAGACATCGTGCGACTTAGTCGTGAGTTTACGGGCATTGAGATGGGTGCGGGGGTGCGTGCAGGCATGGCGCTGCTGCGTTGTGCCAAAAGCTGTGCCGTCTTAGATGGGCGCGATTATGTGGTGCCTGATGATGTGCGTTATGTGGCGGTGGATGTGCTGCGCCATCGCATTGCTTTGACGGCGGATTTTATGATTGATGGCTATCGCATTGAACAAGTCATCAATCAGCTATTGACCGCCGTTGCTGCGCCCAGAATCTAATCAAGCGACTTGCCATGAACCGATTGAACAAACTGTCGCCCTTTTTTATTCGCGCCACCAAAAAAGGCGTGCTGTGGGCGCTGGCATGGACGTTGCTGGTGCTTGGCTGTGAGCTGCTGGCGTTGTTTGAGTCTTTGGCGTGGTTGTCGTGGGCGGTTAGGGCACTGCTGCTGGCAGGACTGCTGCTGATGGGGTTGTTTTTTGTGGATTATGTGTGGCTAATGCGCGCTTATCAACAGATGGCACACATGCACGTCAGTCGCGCGCTGGACAACAATTTGCCTGTTTATGAAACGTCCAAAGTCAGTGTGTTTGTTTATCATCGCCAGCCTGAAAAGTTGGCAAAGGTGCGTTTTTGTTTGATGGATTATTGTCCAAATAACACCAAAGCCAGCGGCTTGCCTGCCTATTTTTTGGGTCAAAAACTGCAAGCCAACCAAGACGGCATTGCCCAAGGGCTGTCCATCACTTATCAGCTGTATGCCGATGAGCGCGGCGCGGGTGTGTTTGGTGGGGTGGATTGGCTGCTAAGTACACCACTGGGGCTTTTAAGTAAGTATTACCACACGCCAACGTCGCAGGTCGCTGGGGTCAAGGACATTCGTATCTTGGCAAATTTTAGGGCAGTGGTGCAGGGCAATTTGCTGGCAATGCGCAGGCATTCTGTGGCAGGTGGTATCGTCAGGCGCCGACGCAAAGGGCAAGGACAAGATTTTCACCAAATCCGCAGCTACACCCAAGGCGACAGCATTCGCCATATTGACTGGAAAGCCACTGCCCGTCATCAGCGTCTGATGAGCAAAGAATATCAAGACGAAGCCGACCAAGAGATTTTGTTTTTGCTTGACTGTGGACAACAAATGCGCCATCTGCGTTTTGTGGACGACACCCAGCTTTTGCGCGCTGATGAGACCTTGTCTGCGGACAAAGTCAGCCATCTGGATATGGCGCTAAACGCGATGTTGCTGCTTGCTGAAGTGGCAAATCGCCAAGCTGATGCCACAGGGTTTATCAGTTTTGGTGCCATCAAGGACAAAACCGCACCCCCCAAAAAAGGCGCCAAAGTGATAAGTTATTTGCTCAATCAAAGTTTTGATTTGCAAGCGTCCATGAAGGTGGCAGACTATATGGCGGTGGCACGCCAAGCCCTGTCTATGCAAAGGCGGCGCAGTTTGTTGCTGATGATTACCAATATCCGCTCAAACCACACCGAAGAAGTGGTTGCCGCGCTGCAGCTTTTGACCCAAAAACATCGTGTGATTTTGGTGAATTTATACGAAAGCGATTTGGCGCAGTATCTGCAGCAACCGCCGCAGTTGTTTGATGATGCCTTGACCTACCAAAGCATCAGGGCTTATTTGGACAACCAACAACAAACCAATATTCGCCTAGCCCAACAAACGGGGGCATTGGTGATTGGCAGTACCCTTGAACAGTTGCCCCAAAAACTGCTTGATGGGTATTGGTCGGTGCGCCGTTGGGGCGTGGTTTAGCGCTTTTTGGCGACATTTTGCCCATTGAGTTTGATTTGCTATAGTGAAACGCATAAACAGCCCCCATATTGATAAAAATTCTAAAAAATAAAGGCTAGTTATGGCTTATGAGTTTATTTCTATTAAGGGCGCAAAAACCCACAATCTAAAAAACATTGATGTGGACATTCCGCGTGATAAGTTTGTGGTGATTACAGGGTTGTCAGGCTCGGGCAAATCCAGCCTTGCTTTTGACACCTTGTACGCCGAAGGACAAAGGCGTTATGTGGAGAGTTTGTCGGCGTATGCGCGCCAGTTTCTTAGCCAAATGCAAAAGCCTGAAGTAGACAGCATAGAAGGTTTGTCTCCTGCCATTGCCATTGAACAAAAATCCACCAATCACAACCCACGCTCCACCGTGGGCACGATTACCGAAGTGTATGACTATTTGCGGTTGCTCTTTGCGCGGGTGGGGGTGCCGTATTGTCCTGAACACGGCTTGCCGATGGTGGCGCAAACCGTCAGCGAGATGGTGGACAGCGTGTTGGCGCTGCCTGACGGCACCAGATTGATGATACTGGCGCCTGTGGTGCGTGAGCGTAAGGGCGAACATGTGGCGTTGCTTGAGCAGCTGGCAGCGCAAGGCTTTGTTAGGGTGCGCATTGATGGGGTAATTTATGAAATGGACGAGCTGCCCACCCTAGAAAAAAACAAAAAGCACCGCATTGATGTGGTGGTGGACAGATTTAAGGTGCGTGATAACTTGGGCAACCGCGTCGCCGAAAGCCTAGAAATTGCGCTTAGGCTGGGTGCTGACATTACCATCATTGTCAATATGGACACAAACGATGAACAAATACGCTCTGCCAAACATTCTTGTCCTGTTTGTGATAGGGCAGTTGGTGAGCTTGAGCCGTGTTTGTTCAGTTTTAACAATCCTGCTGGAGCGTGTCCGTCTTGTGATGGCTTGGGTAAGCGGCAGTATTTTAGCGCCGAACGGTTGATTGGTGTGCCCAAAAAGTCCATCAACCAAGGCGCAATACAGGGTTGGGACAAGCGCCACGCTTATTATTTTGGCATTTTGACCACCGTTTGTGAGCATTTTGCCATTGACATGGACAGCCCTTGGCAGGACTTGCCAAAAAAACAGCAGCACATCATCTTGTATGGCTCTGGCAAAGAAAAAATCACCTTTGATTTTGTGTTTGAAACGGGGCGTAAATCCAGTAAAACCGCGCCTTTTGAAGGGGTGCTTCCTTATTTGGAGCGCCGTTATCGCGAGACCACCAGCGCCATTGTGCGTGATGAATTGGCGCATTATTTGTCCGATACCGCCTGTGACGTCTGTGATGGGGTGCGCCTAAATGACATCGCGCGCCATGTCAAGGTGGACAACAAAGCGATTGGTGATATTATCCACTTGCCGATTGGGCAGGCGTGGCGGTATTATCAAACTTTGGCACTTGATGGCTACAAGGGCGAAGTGGCAGACAAAATCGTCAAAGAAATCCGCGAGCGTTTGGGCTTTTTGACCAAGGTGGGGCTTGAGTATTTGACTTTGGCACGCTCGGCGGAAACCTTGTCGGGTGGAGAAGCGCAGCGTATTCGTTTGGCAAGTCAAATTGGTGCAGGACTGACAGGGGTGATGTATGTGCTGGACGAGCCGTCCATTGGCTTGCACCAAAGAGACAATGACCGTCTGTTGTCTACGCTCACGCATCTAAGGGATTTGGGCAATACGGTGATTGTGGTGGAGCACGATGAAGACGCCATTCGCACCGCCGACCACATCATTGATATTGGTGTGGGGGCAGGCGTGCATGGGGGCAGGGTGATTGCTCAAGGCACCGCCAAACAAATCGCCAGCAACGAGCGGTCATTGACGGGGCAATATTTGTCGGGCAAAAAACGCATTGCCATTCCCAAGGTGCGCCACAGCGCCAAACTTGGCGAAATAAAAAAAGGCAAAAAAAGCGTCCAAGAGCCTTTGTTTGTCTGTCTTAATGGTGCCAGCGGCAATAATTTAAAAAATGTCAATCTGCAAATCCCGATTGGGGTGATGACCTGCGTTACGGGGGTGTCAGGCTCGGGCAAATCCACGCTGATTAACCGCACGCTCATGCCACTGGCTGCCAGCAAACTCAACAACGCCACCACGCTCAGTGCTGAGAGTTATCAGAGCATTACAGGGCTTGAGCATTTGGACAAGATGGTGGACATTGACCAAAGCCCCATTGGGCGTACTCCGCGTTCTAACCCTGCCACTTATACGGGGGTGTTTACCCTGATACGCGATTTGTTTACCCAAACGCCAGAAGCGCGCGCAAGGGGCTACAAGGCGGGGCGTTTTAGCTTCAATGTCAAAGGCGGGCGCTGCGAAACCTGTCAGGGCGATGGGCT
Organism: Moraxella sp.; assembly: GCA_030528385.1. Classification (GTDB taxonomy): domain Bacteria; phylum Pseudomonadota; class Gammaproteobacteria; order Pseudomonadales; family Moraxellaceae; genus Moraxella. Next base: position 13,609 of record JAUMYZ010000019.1, on the reverse strand, counting down.
CATTAAGGTAGAAATGCACTTTTTGCCTGACATGTATGTGCCTTGTGATGTTTGTCATGGCAAGCGCTACAACCGCGAAACCCTAGAAGTGCACTACAAAGGCAAATCCATCGCCGATGTGCTGGAGATGACCGTTGAAGAAGCGTTGGCGTTTTTTGCGGCCATTCCTGCCATTTATCGCAAACTGCAAGCCTTGTCCGAAGTGGGGCTGGATTATATTTGTTTGGGGCAGTCGGCGACGACTTTGTCTGGTGGCGAAGCCCAAAGGGTCAAACTTGCCAAAGAGCTTGCCAAGCGCGACACGGGGCAGACCTTGTACATTTTGGACGAGCCGACGACGGGACTGCACTTTGCCGACATTGATAAATTGTTGCACATTTTGCACGCACTGCGCGACAAGGGCAACACCATCGTGGTGATTGAGCACAATTTGGACGTGATTAAAACCGCCGACCATGTCGTGGATTTGGGCTATGAAGGTGGCGATGGTGGCGGTCAGATTGTCGCAACAGGCACGCCCGAACAAGTGGCGATGGACGACAAATCGCACACGGGCAGATTTTTAAGAACTGTTTTGGGGCTAAATGGTGAAACGGGTCATTAAATTGGCGCTGGTGGTGGCTTTGCTGCTGCCCAGACGCAGCGGTGGCAAGCGTGGTGTGGAGATTGAGCGATGAAAAAAAGATTGGCGGTTTTGGCGTGTTTGCCCATGTTGACGCTGGCAAATAATTTTCATGTAGAGCCCAAATACATTGAGACGGGCAACGATTTTGGTAAGCTGTGCGCCAAACAATGTCCTGCGCTCAATTATGGCTTGATTGGCAGCAGTGATGCGTGGGTGCAACACACCATCAACAAAAGCGTGCTGAGTGTGTTTGGGGCGGCAGGCGAAGAAAACTCACCGCAAGATTTGTTGTACAAAGCCTTTGCCAAAATTGACCGACCCAGTGATAAGGAGCTGAGCGACTTTTTAAAAGCGTCCGAAAAAAACCTTATCAGCGAACACAAAAAATTGCTCAAAGCCCACGGCAACAAAAACGCGCCACTGATTGACATTTCGGCGCGCCCGACTTATTTGGGGCATCGGGGCGATTTGGAGCTGTTTGCCATCAGTGAATTTTATCAGTTTGGCAATCAAGTTGGCACAGGCAGTATCAGTTATTTTGTCTTTGACATCAAGCGACAAAAACGCCTGAGCCTAGACGATGTTTTGTTGCCCGATGGCAAAGAAAAGCTGACCCAAATGGTCAAGGACAAATTTTATCATGCCTTAAAAAAGGGCAAAGTGGACATCGCCAACCACGAAAAAACTTGGGCGTTTTATTTGACCAAGAACTTTATCTTCAGCAAAGATGGCCTAAAGTTTTTGTATCAGCCTGAGCAAATCACCCCCTACAACATGGGCATGCCAGAATTTGTGATTCGTTATGCCGACTTGGCAGACATTGTAAAGGCAGAGTATTTGTAGTGGTGTTATGATTGCTTTGATTGATACGCACAGCCATTTTGATGTTGCTGACTACGATGACAAGCGCCATGCCTACAACGCAGCGGCTTATCGGCAAGGCGTGCGCCATTTGTTGCTCGTTGGCGTTGTGGCAAAGTATTTTGCCCAAATGGTCGCTGTGCAGCACCAAGCCAACCAAGCGCTCAAAGACACTCCCAAGCACCATGTGGCATTTGGGCTGCACCCTTTGTACATCCAAGAGCAAAGCTGGCAAGATTTACAAACCTTAGAATGCTATGTCCAAAACCATCGCAGTATCGCCATCGGTGAGATTGGTTTGGACACCTTTGATAAGGCATTAAAAGCAGCGGACATTTATCAAAAACAACAAGCGTTTTTTATTGAGCAAATCAAGTTGGCAAAGCACTGCGACTTGCCTGTGGTGCTGCATATTCGTAAAGCGCATGGCGACGTGCTGGGCATTTTAAAGGCGCAAAACTACAATCCACTCAACCAAGGTGGCATTGCACACAGTTTTAGCGGTGGGGTCAATGAAGCGCTTGCTTTTGTTAAGATGGGATTTAAACTTGGCATTACTGGACAAATCACCAATCCCAATGCCAAAAAGCTGCGCCAAAGCGTCAAGGCGGTGTTTGACAGTTATGGCGCGTCAGCCTTTGTGGTAGAGACCGATTGCCCTGACATGTTGCCACTGCCGTGTCAGCGCGATGGCAAGCGCTTGAATGAGCCTGCCAATTTGATTTATGTGTTGGACGCATTAAGCCAGTTATTGCAAGTAGAGAAATTTGCTTTGGCAAAACAGCTGTGGCAAAACAGTTTGGACGCTCTGAAAGTGGACTGGCAATGCCCAGATTTTTAGGAAAAATGATGACAAATCAGCGCAGATTTACGGGCACACGCACCCTATACCAGCAAGGTTTTGATAAATTTACCCAAGCGCATGTGTATGTGGTGGGGGTCGGCGGCGTGGGGTCGTGGGCGGCAGAAGCACTGGCGCGTACTGGCATTGGTGAGCTGACGCTCATTGACATGGACGTGCTGGTGGAGAGCAATGTCAATCGCCAGTTGCCTGCACTGAGCGACACTTTTGGTGAAAGTAAAATCGCTGTCATGAAAAAGCGTGCTTTGGGCATCAATCCTGATATGATTGTCCATGCCATTGATGAGTTTTTGACGCCAGACAATGTTGGTCAGCTTTTGCCCAGCAAAGAGACCATCTTCCATCTAAAAAGCCAAAACAAAAACGTCGTTGTGTTGGATTGTACCGATGACATGAATGCCAAACTGGCGATTGCGTTGCATTGTCGGTTTAACAAACTTAAGCTGGTGGTTTCAGGCGGTGCTGGCGGCAAGATTGACCCAACCTTGATTAAAGTGGCTGATTTAAGAGAAGTCAGCCAAGACCCTTTGCTTGCCAAGCTGCGTCAAAGACTGCGTGAGTGCAACATCAATCGCGATTTAAAAGAAAAATTTGCCATCAAATGTGTGTATTGTGCCGAAATGCTCAAAATGAACACAGCGTGTGAAACTTCAAGTGGCTTGCGTTGCGGCGGTTATGGCTCGGCGGTGGTGGTAACTGGTGTGGTGGGTATGATGATGGCAGCAGAGTGTCTAAAAATGATACAAAATAGCGCCTGATGGCAAGCAACCTTGGGTTGCTGGTCTTTTTGCCAAAAAAACAGATGGGTGATGTCAGTGATTTGTGCTAGTATAGCGATTTTTGATAAAAATAGGACAAGCAATGAAAATTTTACAATCTAAATACTTTCGTCCACGCAAAATCATGACCGAAAGTTATCGCGATAACCAATATAACATTGAAGTCAAAGAACTTGACCAAAAAGTAACCGCCAACAACACCCCGTTTAGTGAGCTGATTGGCTCATTGATGCCCAGCATTGATTTTAGCGGCGACAACATCGTCATCAAAAAAGAACATCTGCAGCATTTTGTCCAATGCACCGATTACCACACGGTCAATTATGATGCCAAGAGCAACCGTTTTTATGAATGGGAGTTGTGCTATTTTTATCCAGAGTTTGAATTCTTTTTGTTGCTTAACGAAGATTTGAGCAATGAATACGACAAATATGTGTTTGAAGCGGGCTATCTTAAGGTGGAGCGTTTGGGCTATGATTCCACCAATGAGCACACCGCCCAAAATGTGCGCGCCTTTTTTGACAGATTTTTGGAAAAATACGTTTCGCCAGAAGCCAAAATCTTATTGTTGTTAAAAGAAGGCAATGACTTGGTGTTTCGCCGCCAAAGCATCAAGCCGTATAAATTGGATTTGACAACCATGTATAATGACGATTTTTTGCCCATTCATCAAAAAATCAAAGACGAACTGACGCATGGCACAAAAGGCGTGGTGCTGTTGCATGGTTTGGCGGGCGCAGGCAAGACCAATTATATCAAATGGCTCACCGCCCAAGTGCCCGATAAGGATTTTATCTTTGTGCCCAACAATCTGATTGGGGCACTCGCTGAGCCACAGTTTATGAGTTTGCTGATAGAAAAGAAAAATTCAGTTTTGGTGTTAGAAGACTGCGAAAATTATATTGCCGAGCGTGTTGGCGGTGGTAATACGTCTGATGTGGTGGCGACCATTTTAAACATTGCCGATGGTATCTTATCCGATGTGCTAGAATGCCAGTTTATTTGTACCTTTAATGCCGATTTGCTGGACATTGACCACGCGCTGCTTAGACGTGGGCGACTGATTGCTGAGTATCAATTTGGCAAACTGTCTGCCGATAAATGCAACAGCCACCTACAGTCGCTAGGCAAAGACATCGCGGTGGACAAACCGATGACTTTGGCGGAGCTGACCCATATTGACGAAGCGGCGTATCGTAAAGTGGAAGAAAAGGGCGGGTTTGGCTTTGTGTGAGTGATGTCAGGTAAGTTTTGTTTTGCTGACAAAATGATTGGCAAATAAGAAAGTGAACTTGGTAAATTCAAAAGTCTAAAGATGTTATTGGTGGCGTTGTGATTGATTGAGTTTTCTTAATCTGACTTAATCTGATTATTTCCTATCAAAAAGAACTGTTAGCACAAAAACAAGGCGAGCTTGACACCTTAAAAGACGTGATTGCAGTTTTGAAAGCGTCAGTAAACCGCCCTTAACACCACCATATAAAGATGATACAATAGCCAGCGATTGACCTTATCAGTCGCTTTTATTTGTTGGTTTTTAAGTAATAATGAATTCAATCAGCGAATGGATTAAATAATTTCACGCCCATTTCTTGAAAGTCTGATAAATTACGAGTAACCAAGATTAAATCATAAGCAATGGCGGTGCTGGCTATTAAGGCATCGTGTTGGGGGCGTGGTTGAATGGCGTGTAAATTAGCACAGATGTGCAAAACATTATCATTGACAGCCAAAATTCGCTTGCCATATTCACCAAAGCTGGGAATGACACTATGATTTATCCAATTTTTTAAGTTTTGGACTTGTGCAGGATCGCTTTTTTGTTTGCGTAAAGCCCCAATAGTCAGCTCCAAAATCACGATTTTACTGGTATAAAAATCATCTGGACTTTGAGTGTTTGCCCAACGCATGACATTGGGATTGGCACGGTTATTTTTGGCTTTTTTAAGTTCGCTTAAAACATTGGTGTCTAACAGATACATAATCAGTCGTCTGCAAATGGGTCATCAAATTTAGGTGGTGGATTTTTGCGATCAAATTCTGGTATATCAATGTCAGCAACATCAAACGGTGTATTGATGTAAAAATCTAAAAATGTGTTTTTGGGTTGGCTGACATTGGCGACCACTTGTCCGTTATGGGTAAACTGCACGCTTTGCCCGTGTTGCACCTGTAAAATCTGCTCGGCGATGGCAGGGGGTAATAAACTTAATTCAATCAACATAGTAGCTTGTCCTAATTGTTATGTGATGGCTAGCAGTTTAAAACAAGCATATCAAAAATGCAAATTCATTGGCGTGGCGGTCAATCCATAAAATAGGTTTAAGGTTTTAAATCAGTCATGAACATCAAAAAATGAGTGGATTGTCAATTAGGATTGATGGTGTGTATTTGTCAAAAAAATGCTACAATAACCAGCGATTGACTTAAATTCAGTCGCTTTTTTATTAGCCAGTTGTTTTAACGCACAACCAGCCAAGGAAACGCCCATGACCATCATCAAAAAAGACGATTTTATCGCTTCCATCGCCGATGCCTTTCAATACATCAGCTACTATCACCCCACCGACTACATCAAAGCCTTGTCCGCAGCCTTAGCACGTGAAGAAAACCCCGCCGCCCGTGATGCCATGACCCAGATTTTGGTAAACAGTCGTATGTGTGCCGAAGGACACCGCCCCATTTGTCAGGATACGGGCATTGCCACCGTGTTTTTAAAGGTGGGCATGAATGTGCGGTGGGACAGCGACATGACGCTTGCCGAGATGGTAAACGAAGGCGTTCGCCGTGCCTACAATCACCCCGATAACAAACTGCGTGCGTCCGTGCTGGCTGACCCAGCGGGCAAACGAGTGAACACCCGTGATAACACCCCTGCGGTCATTCATATGGAGATTGTCGCAGGCGATACGGTGGACGTAACTTGTGCTGCCAAAGGCGGTGGTTCAGAAAACAAATCCAAACTTGCCATGCTAAATCCGTCCGACAGCATTGTAGATTGGGTGCTTAAAAGCCTTCCAGAGATGGGGGCGGGCTGGTGTCCGCCGGGCATTTTGGGCATTGGCATTGGTGGTACGCCCGAAAAAGCGACCTTGCTTGCCAAAGAAAGTCTGATGAGCCACATTGACATTCATGAGCTTAAAGCCAAAGCCGACAGTGGAGCAGAATTGTCCACCACCGAAAGTTTGCGTTTGGAGCTGTATGAAAAAGTAAACGCCCTTGGTATCGGTGCTCAGGGCTTGGGCGGGCTGACCACTGTGCTAGATGTCAAAATTCTAGACTATCCCACCCATGCTGCTTCTAAGCCTGTGGCGATGATTCCCAACTGTGCTGCTACTCGCCATGTGCATTTTGTCCTAGATGGCAGTGGGGCGGTGAGCCTTGAGCCACCGAGCATGGACGCTTATCCTGACATCACTTATAGCCCTGACAATGGCAAACGGGTCAATGTGGATACCCTAACCAAAGACGAAGTGGCAACATGGCAAACAGGCGATGTGCTACTACTAAGCGGCAAAATCTACACAGGGCGAGACGCCGCACACAAACGCATGACCGATATGCTCAATAATGGCGAAACGCTGCCTGTAGATTTCACCAACAAACTTATCTATTATGTTGGACCTGTGGACCCTGTGCGTGATGAAGTGGTTGGGCCAGCAGGGCCGACGACCGCCACACGTATGGATAAATTCACCCGCCAAATGCTAGAACAAACGGGCTTGCTTGGTATGATTGGTAAATCCGAGCGTGGCAAGGTGGCTTGTGAAGCCATCGCGGACAACAAGGCGGTGTATCTGATGGCGGTTGGTGGCTCGGCGTATTTGGTGTCCAAAGCCATCAAAAACGCCAAAGTGGTGGCGTTCCTTGAACTGGGCATGGAAGCGATTTATGAATTTGAAGTCAAAGACATGCCTGTAACGGTGGCGGTAGACAGTAATGGCACGTCTGTGCACGCCACCGCTCCCAAGATTTGGCAAGCCAAAATCGGCAAAATTCCCGTTGAGCAAACCGCCTAATCCAACCAAAACCCTTTAATCAAGCCCTGCCTATTATGGTGGGGCTTTGTCATCAATGGTGTAAACAAGCAATCGTAAGTGCGTTACATGTCGTCTTTATGAAAAAAATCTGAGATGGGTGTTGGCTCATTTGTCATGGCTTCTGTGGACTGCCGATAGGCTTTGATGTCTCGGATATTTTTTTGTATGGTAATGACAGCAAACAAACTCATGGTAAATGCGATGGCATAAAAGCCTTTTTCGCTAAGTGTCAATGTGGCATTAAACAATCCAGTTGCCAGCAGTATCACTGCAATTATCAATGCCCCCCAACTGATGCCGCGATATAGGGCAGACGTGGGGATATTTTCGGCTTCGTCTCTGATGGTTTTTTGTAGGCTGATGGCGGCATACAGTCCAAACAATAACACCGTAAAATAATAGCCTTTTTCATTCAATGGCAAAGTAGCATTGTACAATCCAACCAAATAAGCAACCACTCCCAGACCAAAGACAGCCCAAGTTGCCCCAACATAAGCAGTGGTAGGTTGCATAAGTTTCTCCTGATATTGGGTTGATAGATTATTAGCACAGTGCCTAACGATTTGTCAATGCAAAAATGTACACCATGTCAGATAAAGGGTGTCAGTGATGGGTGTGATTGGCAAATTTGAGCGTACTAAGGTGGCTGTTTGATTTTGATGAAACAAGCAAGCGTTGGTTTGGTGGCTTGATGGTTGCAACTAAGATGGTTTTGGGGTGATTGTGGACATACAATACGACGATGTTGACAAGATTGATGGCAGTTCAGCTGTATCGGCTCACCATCAATGCCGCGCCATAACAGTCAACAAAACAAAAACAACCGTTTGTTTAATCTAACTCGTCCAGCGTGGTTTTGAGCGCGTCAAAACAAATAGCCATCTCAAAACCGCGATATTGCAAAAAGCGCAGCTGGCGAGCTTTGTCCTTGGGGGTGGTGGGTAGGGTGTTGCCATATTTTTTGCTGCGCGTTTCTACTGCCAATCGTAGCCAGTCTATATTGTCTTTGTTGTTGGTGTCGTCCAAGATGGTGCCATCGCACAAACTGTCTGTGTCGGCTCTGGCAATCAACTCATCAAGCGAATAAGGCAAATCAATGCCGTGCTGCGACAAGCTGTGGGCGATGTGTTGTTTGCCGCGCCCCCGCCTGATGGCTTCGCGAATAAGCATATAAGCACAGCGCTCATCAGATTGATAGCCCTTGTGGGCAAATTCTGTCAATAACGCTTCTACTTTGTTGGGGTCTTGGTCTTTGGCAAGCAGTTTTTGGCGCAGTGCTTGTTGGGACAGTTCACGTTTGGACAAATAATAAAACGCCAGCCAGCGCAAACGTTGGTCTTGGTTGCTGCTCGGCTGCTCGGCAGGCACAGACGCCAAGAGTTGTGCAAGCTCTTGGCTGTTGATGTCGTGTTGGGGGGTTTGACATCTTTTTGAGCTGAGACGCTGCCCGCCATTGGGCGTTGTGGGCTCTTTTGTATTTGCCAGCACTTGCGCCAAGGTCGTAACCTTGCTCATGGATTACTTGTCTTCTGAGTCTTCAGGCACTTGCTCATCTTCTGTGGCTGTTATTCCGACAAGTTTGGTGGCGCGGATTTTGGCTTCAATCTCTTGGGCAATCTCTGGATTTTCTTTAAGGTATTTGATGGTGTTGGCTTTGCCTTGTCCGATTTTTGTGCCGTTATAACTGTACCATGCACCAGACTTGCCCACCGCGCCAATGTCCACCCCCAAGTCCACCACTTCGCCTAGGTGGTTAATGCCTTCGCCATACATGATGTCAAATTGGGTTTGGCGAAACGGCGGTGCCATTTTGTTTTTGATGACTTTGACCTTGGTTTCGTTGCCGATGATTTCGTCTTTGTCTTTGACTTGACCGGTGCGGCGAATGTCCAAACGCACAGAAGCATAAAATTTTAGGGCGTTGCCACCTGTGGTGGTTTCAGGTGAGCCAAACATCACGCCGATTTTCATGCGGATTTGGTTGATAAAAATGACCATACAGTTGGAGCGTTTGGCATTGCCTGTGATTTTTCGCAAGGCTTGGCTCATCAGGCGCGCCTGTAGACCCATGTGGCTGTCGCCCATTTCGCCTTCAATCTCAGCTTTGGGTGTGAGTGCTGCCACAGAGTCCACCACAATCATGTCCACCGCTCCAGAGCGCACCAACATGTCCACGATTTCTAGTGCTTGTTCGCCATTATCAGGTTGAGAAACCATCAGTTTGTCAATATTGACGCCCAATTTGTGTGCATAAATGGGGTCTAGGGCGTGTTCGGCATCCACAAAAGCGCAAGTGCCGCCTTGTTTTTGGCATTCGGCGATGGCTTGTAGGGTCAATGTGGTTTTGCCAGAGCTCTCTGGGCCAAAAATTTCAATGATACGCCCTTTGGGCAGTCCACCTATGCCCAACGCGATGTCCAGTCCCAGCGAACCAGTTGGCACAACGTCCACATCCACTTTGGCGGATTCGTCGCCAAGGTACATGATGGTGTTTTTGCCAAAATTTTTTTCAATTTGTGCAAGTGCCGCTTGTAGGGCTTTTTCTTTGTTTTCGTCCACAGTCATGTCCTAAATAAAAAACTGCTTTATTTTATCATAAAATGGGGCAAAAATTTGTGCTTCTGCGCCAAATTCACCAACGCTCATCGCGTTTAAATATCCATGTCGTTTCATCGCTGCTGCGTGGGTCAAAGTAATAACCTGCCATGTCAAAGGTCTTGAGCGCTTGGGGGTCGCTAAGTTGGTGCTGGCTGGCAAAATTAACCATCATGCCACGCGCTTTTTTGGCGTACAAACTGATGATTTTGTATTGTCCGTTTTTTTGGTCAAAAAACTTGGGCGTGATGATGGTGGCGTGGATTTTTTGGGGGTTGATGGCGCTGTAATATTCGTTGGACGCCAAATTGATGAGCACATCGCTGCCGCTTTGTTTGATGCGTTCATTGACCAAATCGGTGATGGTGTCTTGCCAAAATTCGTACAAGTCATTGGCATTGGGGGTTGTAAATTTTGTGCCCATTTCTAAGCGATACGCCATGATGATGTCTAAGGGTTTTAATAAGCCATACAACCCCGACAAAATCCCCAAATGCTGATTGAGATATAAAATGTCGTCTTGGTTTAATTGATAGGCATTTAGCCCTGTATAAACATCGCCAGCAAACAAATATACGGCAGCTTTGGCACTGTTGGCAAAGGGGTATGTCCAGACTTGGTTGCGCATGGCGTTGGTTTGGGCGAGTTTGGCAGAAATGCCCATCAGCTCTTGAAGGTCAATGGCGTCATAGTGTTTTAGGTGGCTCATCAGCACTTTGGCGTGCTCAATCAGCTCAGGGGTGCTGTAATGGGCGCTGATGTCTATAGGCACGGGCGTTTTTTCGTCTAAATTTTTGGCGGGGGACAATAAAAAATACATAATAAAAAACCCAAATCAATCATAAAAAAGCACAAAGCGCTCAAGCCATTATAAAAAAAACCAACCACAATGGACAGTAAAAAATACCAATCGTCGCCATAGGCAATCGGCGGTGATGGTGGCGGTGATTGATTGTTGTTTTTTAATCTGTTATGCTTGTGGTGGACAAACGCAAAAGGAATTGACAATGACACAGTTGATACAAACTCGCCTAATTTCTGCCATCGGCGGCAAATCCATTGGGGTGATTACCCTGAACAATCCCAAAGTGCTCAACGCCCAGAACCTTGACATGGTTCAAAAAATTGCCGAGACGCTGCGCGCTTGGCAAGACGATGACAAGGTGTGTGTGGTGGTGCTGACAGGCGCAGGCGACCGCGCGTTGTGCGCTGGTGGCGACATCAAATCACTGTGCACTGCCGACACCGAGCAGGTGCGTATGTTTTTTGAACATGAATATGGCTTGATGTACCAAATGCACACTTATGCCAAGCCGATTTTGGCGTGGGGCAATGGCATTGTGATGGGTGGCGGCTTGGGATTGTTGGCCGCTTCAAGTCATCAAGTGGTAACCCAAAGCACACTGATGGCCATGCCCGAAGTGAGTATTGGGCTGTTTGCTGACGCGGGCGGTTCGTGGTTTTTAAACCGTATGATGGGCAAGGTGGGGCTGTTTTTGGGGTTGACAGGCGCCAGATTTACTGGCATAGACGCTTGGCATCTGGGGTTGGCAGATTTTGCCATTGCGCACGAACATCTTGATGAAGTGCTTAGTGGGCTGACACAAATCCGTTGGCAAGACAGCGCAAGCAATCACCATTTGTTGTCGGCATTTTTGATGCACTATCATGACACTGGCATACTCAATCAAGGTTATGTGTTGGATAATTTACCGACCATTCATAAGTTGATGCACGCAGGCGAGCTGTTGGCGGTGGATAAGGCGTTAAGAGAGTATCAAGGAGACAGCGATTGGCTGACACAAAGCATTGCGGCGTATCGTCAAGGCTCAGCAATCACCAAGGCGCTGACTTGGCGCATTTATCATCAAGTGGCAACGTGGTCATTGGCGCAAATCTTTGCGATGGAAACTTGTGTGGCGACGCATTGCGTGGTGCGTGGTGATTTTAAAGAAGGGGTGCGAGCGTTGTTGGTTGATAAGGACAAAACCCCCAAATGGCACTATCGCCTAGACAATTTGCCTGTTGGCTATATTGATGGGTTTTTTGTGGAGTAAAAGGCGGGGTTGTCAGTGGCGCACCCAGCCAGAATCGAACTGGCGACCTTTGGCTTCGGAGAAAACAAAAAACAGCACCCTTTTACAAGTGCTGTTTTGTGTGTTCGGGAGTAAAACTACCCAATCAAATCAACCGCTTGTATCTTGGTTGAATAATCTAAATGGGCGTAACGCTGTGTACTAGCTATGTCGCCATGTCCCAATAGCTCTTTGACTGTGTAGATGGGTACGCCTTTTTGTACAAGCCAACTAGCGTATGTGTGTCGCAAATCGTGCATACGGCAGTTAATATTTGCACGCTTTTTACAAAGTTGCCAGCCCTTGTTAAAGCTCTTGATATTTTCGCCCGTCTTTGGATTTGTAAAAACAAAATCGCCTTGCTTATTTACTGAGCGGTTTTTTAACACATGATAGGCAGTATCGTTCAAATATTTGTACATGGTGCGTCTTGATTTGCTTAGCGTATTTCTAACAACAAACTGGCGTTTCTCAAGATGGACGTTGTTCCATTTAAGGGTCAAAACTTCCGACTGACGGCAACCAGTCATAACAAGCAACGTGATAAAATCGTGTAAATCAGTATTATCAAACTCAAGGCTTGCAACCAATAAGCGTTCGTACTCTTTGGGCGTGAGATAATTTGGGATTGTGTCTGTTTCCACATATTTCACGTTTGCAAAAGGATTGTTTAAGCTAATTTCAAAATCTTTGGCAACGCAATTTATTGCAGCACGACAAAAACCAATTTCTTTATTTGCCGTGGCATTAGATACCTGCTTTTGACGCTCCAATGCCCATTTTTTCACGTCTGCACGGCGAAGCGTGGAGAGTGGTTTTTCATCAAAGACAGCAAGGAGTGCCAAACGGTAATGATACTTGTACTTGGTCAGCTGGTAGGTCTGATAGTACTTGATAATATCAGATAGTTTCTCAAAGTTCATAAAAAACTCTATTAGCCGTGCGACATTGCACAGCCAACAGAGCCACAAATAAAGTGCCTACGCCGTCAGCAAATTGGGGTTTTTCTCCAGTATTCGCATGAGCGTAATGGCAGGACCTGTTGGGTTTCTTGTGCCTTGTTCCCAATTTTGTAGGGTTCTGGGGCTGATGTTGAGCTTGGCGGCAAACTGCATTTGCGACAAACCCGTTTTGGCGCGTATGGCTTTAACGTCTGGACGTTCATAAGTAAATGTACGGCTGGGTTGGGCTTCGCCCTTGGCGATGGCTAGGGCTTGTTGTAGTGATGTATTGATGTCATCAAAGAGTTGTTTGTCCACGAGATAGCTCCGCTTTAAGTTGTTGAATCCAGCTTTTGAACACATTCTTTTCGGCTGGGGTAATATTATCTTTGACTGATTTGGGATAGGCGACAATCATATAAATGCGACCATATTCATCGGCATAATAATACAATATCCGAACACCGCCACTTTTACCGCTATTACGCCCAAAACGTATTTTTCTCATGCCAGCAGTGCCAGAGATAATAACGCCTTTTTCTGGGTCTTTGATGAGTTCTTGTTGTATCTGTTGATATTCATCATCAGTAAATAATTCCGTGATTTGTTTGGTAAAAAGTGGGGTTTCTATAAAATGCAATAAATTCATAAAATTTGCCTGATGTTTTAAGTCAATTATATACGTCAAAGACGTATAAAGCAAGCATTATTGATTGGTTGTGGCTATTGGCTGTGTTGCTTGTTCATTGGGTGTTGGTGGCTGTTTATAAGCGTCTGGATTTTCTGCCAGTATCTCGGCAACAGGCTTAGTTTCAAGTCTGGCAACAGGTG
>JAUMYZ010000008.1 GCA_030528385.1 Moraxella sp. | reverse complement strand
GGTACCAACGTTTACGTGGGGTTTGTTGCGTTCAAATTTGGCTTTGGCCATGAGTATTTTCCTTCTAAAAAATATGAACCGTTATATTTTGGGTTAAAGTTGTGGGCGGCTATCAAGCAATTTTGCGACAACCGCCACCACAACACTGGCAATGACTATTCATCGTCATCTTTGGCAGTAAACTTCTTGATGATTTCGTCAGCGACATTCTTGGGCGTCTCTTGATATTTAGAGAACTCCATAGAATAAGTGGCACGACCTTGCGACATAGAGCGCATTTGGGTGGCATAACCAAACATCTCTGCCAATGGCACTTCAGCACGAATGGCTTTGGTGCCACCAGGCAAATCGTCCATGCCCTGCACCATGCCACGACGACGGTTTAGGTCGCCCATGATGTCGCCCATGTACTCTTCTGGGGTCTCAACTTCAACCTTCATGATGGGTTCAAGCAGTGCTGGCGACGCTTGCATAAAGCCTTTTTTGAACGCCATAGAGCCCGCCATCTTAAAGGACAATTCATCAGAGTCCACATCATGATAAGAGCCATCATACAAGGTTGCTTTGACGCCAACCACAGGATAGCCCGCCAAAACGCCATTTTTCATGCGCTCTTGGATACCCTTATCAACGGCTGAATGGTATTCTTTGGGTACGACACCACCAACAATCTCTTCGGCAAATTCGTACTCAACTTCACCCGTTGGGTCAAGTGGCTCAAGGCGTAGCCATACATGACCAAACTTACCACGACCGCCTGTTTGACGCACAAACTTGCCTTCTACTTCTACCTGCTGGCGAATGGTTTCACGATAAGCCACCTGTGGTGCACCGATGTTGGCTTCTACGTTAAACTCACGCTTCATGCGATCCACGATGATGTCAAGATGAAGCTCACCCATGCCCGAAATGATGGTCTGACCACTTTCTTCATCAGTACGCACACGGAACGATGGGTCTTCTTTGGCAAGGCGACCTAGGGCGATGGACATTTTCTCTTGGTCGGCTTTGGTTTTGGGTTCAACCGCAAGGCTAATTACAGGCTCAGGGAACTCCATACGCTCCAAGGTGATGATGTTGTTTTCGTCGCACAATGTGTCCCCTGTGGTTACGTCTTTTAGACCGACAAATGCCACGATGTCGCCAGCACGAGCTTCGCTCACTTCTTCTTGTGAGTTGGCATGCATCTCTACGATACGACCGATACGCTCACGCTTGCCCTTAACAGGGTTATAAACGCTGTCGCCTTGTTTGGCAACGCCTGAATAAATACGCACATAAGTCAAGTTGCCCACGTATTTGTCGTTTTGGATTTTAAAGGCAAGACCTGCAAAAGACTCATCATCAGACGATTTACGGGTTGCTTTGGTTTCGTCTTTATCGTCAAGCACACCTTCAATGTCAGCCACATCATCAGGCGCTGGCAAAAATTCAATCACCGCATCTAGCATGCGTTGTACACCTTTATTTTTAAAGGCTGTGCCACAAAGCATGGGCTGAATTTCACACGCTAGGGTACGAGTACGCAAGCCTGCCACGATGTCTTCGCGAGACAAATCACCTTCTTCTAAGTATTTGTCCATCAGCTCTTCTGAGCTTTCGGCTGCAGCTTCTACCATGTTGTTGCGCCATTTTTCGGCAACATCAACAAGGTCAGCAGGAATCTCACCATACTCAAACTTCATGCCTTGCGACTCAACATCCCAAATGATAGCTTTCATCTCAAGCAAATCAACCACACCTTCAAAGGTGTCTTCGGCACCAATAGGCACAACAATTGGCACAGGATTGCCGCTTAGGCGCTCTTTTACTTGCTCAACCACACGAAAGAAGTTGGCACCTGTTCTGTCCATTTTATTGACAAATGCCAAACGTGGCACTTTGTATTTGTTGGCTTGACGCCATACGGTTTCTGATTGGGGTTGCACACCACCGACCGCACAGTACACCATGCACGCACCATCAAGCACACGCATAGAACGTTCAACTTCAATGGTAAAGTCCACGTGGCCAGGAGTGTCAATTAGGTTAACACGGTGCTCTGGGAACTGTTTTGACATACCTGACCAAAAGCAAGTGGTCGCCGCAGACGCAATGGTAATGCCGCGCTCTTGCTCTTGCTCCATCCAGTCCATGGTAGCAGCACCTTCGTGCACTTCACCGAGCTTGTGGCTTTTGCCTGTGTAGAACAAAATACGTTCTGAGGTGGTGGTTTTACCTGCATCAATATGGGCAGAAATACCGATGTTGCGGTATCTGCTTAATGGGATTTTACGGGCCATGTTTTTTCCTTTAATTGGTGTCTGTCTATTAAAGTGTCGCTAGACAGACTTTGTTATCGGCTTGAAATCACACACTAACTTAACAAAAACCAACAGTTAAATTAGAAGCGGAAATGTGCGAACGCCTTGTTGGCATCAGCCATACGGTGAACGTCATCACGTTTTTTGATGGCATTGCCTTTGCCTTCGGCGGCGTCATTAAGCTCACCTGCTAGGCGTAGCGCCATAGACTTTTCAGAACGCTTAGCAGCGGCATCGGCAAGCCAACGCATGGCCAAGGCAGTACGACGGGAGGGACGCACTTCCATGGGTACTTGGTAGGTAGCACCACCCACGCGACGAGCTTTTACTTCTACCGTTGGGCGAACACTTTCTAGCACTTCTTCAAAAAATGCTACAGGGTCTTCTACCTTGCGCTTGGCTGCAACAGTCTCTAGCGCGCCATAAACGATTTTTTCTGCAACGGATTTTTTACCATCAACCATCACGTGGTTAATGAATTTGGCGATGGTTTGGCTGCCGAACTTAGGGTCTGGTAGGATTTCACGGGCAGCAACGACACGACGTCTTGGCATAATAATTCCTTATGTCTTCAGGGTAAATCTGGCATACTTACTTAAAATAATCAAGCACTTAGCCAGCCTTACTGCATGATTGCGGTTGCATGGATTTGATTAACACACATTCTCACAAGCCATGCACAATTCATTAATATTTTTGGTGTTTTGTCTTAGATGGCGATTAAGCCTTAGGACGTTTTGCACCATACTTAGAGCGACCTTGTTTACGGTCTTTAACGCCTGCACAGTCTAATGCACCACGCACGGTGTGATAACGCACACCTGGCAGGTCTTTAACACGACCGCCACGAATAAGCACAACGCTATGTTCTTGCAGGTTATGACCTTCACCACCGATGTAGCTTGATACTTCATAGCCTGACGTCAAACGCACACGGCATACTTTACGCATGGCTGAGTTTGGCTTTTTGGGGGTGGTGGTATAGACACGAGTACAAACGCCACGACGTTGTGGGCAGGCTTGCAGTGCAGGAACTTTTGACTTTTCTGTAATGGTCTTACGACCCTTACGGATAAGTTGGTTTGTGGTTGCCATAGGCAATTTCTCCCGTTAATCAATAAAAACCGGTTATTTGCACAAAAAATAACCAACCGCCCTACTAGGGGCAGTATATTATAAATACAAATCTACAATAACTCAAGAGTAAACAGCAAAAATGTCTGCCCGCCCTTATGGATTGGGCAACTTTGGTTATTTATCAGACTTTTGTTCTAGCAGCAATGGCGCACGCTCTTGGCGAAATGTTGCAAGCATCATACCAATAACATCTTCAATCAACTCACGATTATAATACCCACCCACAGCCACCGAAGCAACAGGCAGCACATAATGCAGCCAGCTTGGATTAAACCTATTTAGTTTATCAAGATTGACGTGTGTAAGCAACTCATCAAGTTGTTTTTTGTAACCGCTGGTGATGGGATAGCTGGCAAACATCGCTGACAACGCGTCTTTTAGACCAGCGCTTTGGGCATTGACAAGCATTTTATCACCCAGCGCCAACGCTGTCAAAAGCACTTGTTTTTGCCCCAATTTATCCAAATCCATCTTAGAAAGTATTTGCTGCGCCAAGTCCAAATCTGTCTTGTCTGACATTGGCACATCATAAATGGCGGCCAACTGATAAATGGTGCGCAGCGATACCAACAGCAACCACGCCGTATCTAGCACCACGCCTGCCAACCCCAACAATCCAGTAGCGCCCCCCAAAGTCGCCAAAGCGCGGTTTTGGTTGGCAACATCGTCAGCAAACTGATCTTTGTCTTGGGCAGACAATGTGGACAACTGCAAAAAGCGCGCATCTTTTTTGAGTGCATAAAGCGCCCATGTTTTGGCAAGCAGCGCCAGCTTTGTGTACAACTGCTTACTAATATCATCAAACACGCCTTGTGGCACAAATTTGCTTGCCAAACTCTCCACCATGGACGCACGCTGACCAAACAACTGCTGACCAAGATTGCTTTGTTGATAAAAAGCACCCAATTTCACCGTTGAGCTCTGTGATAAATCCAAAGCCTGATGGTTTTTTTGTTGTTTGCTTTTAAGAGCGATTCCCATTTTCTCCAGCCAATTGGTGGCGCTTGGGGCTTGTTGTGTGCTTGGGGCTTGTGTCATCATCGTGCCTTTGGTTGTTTTATTTGCTTTAGGGTATCATAATTATGTGTCAAATGTAATAAAATCCCTTGTTTTTGTGTAATTTTAGGAAAGTTTATGACAACCATTCGTGCTTATTTGGGGGGCAGTTTTGACCCTGTGCATTTGGGACATTTAACAATGGCACATCGGGTTTTTAACCAGTTGTCCAAGCATTTTGGCGGACATGAGATTTTGACCTTTTTGTTGCCCACCGCTGGCAATCCTTTTAAAGGCACACCAACACCCGCCCAGCACCGCCTAGCCATGTTAAACCTTGCCACACAAGGCACGCCCATCCAGATAGACAGCCACGAAATCAAACAAACACCGCCCATTTACACCATTGATACGGTGCGCTTCTTACAAAAAAGCCATTCTGACGATGTGCTCATTCTGATTATGGGCAAAGACAGTTTACTTACTTTGCCCACATGGAAAGACAGTCAAGCGCTGCAACAAGCCATCAACTTTTGGGTATTTGACCGAAACACAGACGACAAAGACGTCTTAGACCATCTTAGCGCACGCTTTACCACCGACTTAAACCACCTAATTTGCCAAACAGGTTTAATTTATCCAGACCCCACCCCCATTGCCAACATCTCATCAAGCCAATTAAGGGCGTGGATTGCGCACAACAACCCCCAAGCCAATTTGTTTTTGCCAGACGCTGTGGCAAATTATATCAATCAGCACGCACTTTATCGCCAATCTGTGATATAATTTTGTTTAACTTATTCATGTAAATGTTGTATGAACGCTCAGCAATCCCCCAAGTTAAGCCTAGATGAACAAATTGCTTTGGTTGTTAACACCTTAGACGACCTAAAAGCCACACAAATCACCGTAATGACGGTTGAACATCTGACCGAAGTTGCCGAGCGCATGATTATTGCCAACGCCACTTCTAAGCGTCATGTCAAAGCACTGGCTGACAAATTGGGCGCTGCCGCCAAAGAAGCGGGGCTGATGCCGCTGGGTCGTGAAGGCGACAAAGACAGCGATTGGACACTGGTGGACTTGGGGTCAATCGTTGTGCACATTATGACCGCTCAAGCGCGCCAGTTTTATGATTTGGAAGGTTTGTGGTCATCGCCCACTACACAATCTAAATAATATGATGTATAATACAAAGACAAAAATAAGCAAAGATTGCGCAACCCAACAATACTATAAACAATAAAAATAAAACTTGGAGAAACCCCATGAGCAATGTTCAAAAATTGGCATTGACTGTCGTGCTGATATCAACCATTTTGTTTACTGCCGGTTGCCCCACCGCTGGGGCTCCTGTGGCACAACTGCTGAGCAGAACCATCAGCAATAAACTGGTCAGGCACTTATTAAAAGAAACTGTGGAATACGGCATACAAGAGTCTTTGGAAGCCGCCCACAGGTCAATTTCAAACAACATAGACAATTCCACCGCCGTTCAACAAATGAGCATGATGGACGACATCACAATCTCCAAAGAAGGGCTCAATGACCATTTCACCCAAAACATCGTCAGCGACTCGCCCCAAATCAACATCAGTGAAGGCAGCATTGAATTAGAATGCTACGAATCAGAAGAAGATTTGGAATGTTTGGGCAGACATCAACCAGAAATCGTCAATCATTTTCAAGCAGAACTCAATGAATATGAGCAAGCGGTTCACTCCATCAACCAATATAATGAAAATCTGGCACAAAGCGCCCAGCAACGTCTCAATGCGCTTGATGAAGCATACGCACAGTGCCATGACAATTTAAATACAAATTACACCATCTCCTTAGACGACCATGTGGTGGTATTTGAACACTTGCTGGTTTGTCTTAAGAACAAAGGCTTTGACCAAGAATTACAAGCGCTTGCAAAGGATTCGCTTTACTTTCAAGAAAAATTGGCACACATTGACAACATTTTTTAACACAACAAACAGGTAAGTTCCATGAACAAACACACGACCAGAACCAACCCTTGCTTGATGGTATTTTTGGGTGTTTTTTTACTCAGCTCTTGCGCCAGTGTTGGCAGCCCCCAAACAAGCACAAACGCTGGCGCGCAAGCGGATTCTGTTTTTGACAAACAAGAAAACATTTGTATCAAATGGCGCCGTCTGTCTGACGTTTGCCACAATCACAACAGCAACATCAAAGACAACATCACGCGAGAAGCCAGCAAGGCAAAGTGCATGGAGTCCAGAGCTGGCAAACAAAAAGGGTACGAAGCCGTTCCAGTCAAAAAGCCCAGCTACTGTTATTAGGATTAGTGGTTGCTGATGTAGCCCGTTTCTTCGCTTTTGGCAAGTGTTGGGTGGTCAGCGTCTTTGATGTTGGCACGCAGCACCAAATAGCCAATAATGCCCGACAGCAGCGACCCCAAAATAATCCCCAAACGTGGGTCATACCCTTGTGGCAACCCGCCAAATGCCAAACCTGAAATAAATAGCGACATCGTAAAGCCAATTCCGCACAATAAGGACACGCCATAGACCTGCATGGTGGTTGTGCCTTTTGGCGGATTGACCAGCTTGAGTTTGACCGCGATGATAAATGGCAGCATCACACCGATTTGTTTGCCCAAAAACAAACCAACGGTAATACCCAGCGGCACATGATGGAGCAAACTTTCTATGCTCGTGCCCACCAAAGAAATGCCTGCATTGGCAAAAGCAAACAAGGGCAAAATCCCAAACGCTATGGTGTTGTGCAAGTCGTGTTCTAACTCTTCTAGCGGCGAATGCTCTGGGTCGCTTTTGTTGGTTAGGGGAATAAAAAATGCCAACAGCACGCCCGCCAAAGTCGCGTGCACGCCCGATTTTAACATTGCCGCCCACATCACCAAACCAATCAGCAAATAAGGTGTTAGACGCACCACATTCATGCGATTGAGCAAAAACAACAAAGGCAAACACACACCCGCCACGCCAAGCGATAACAAAGACAACTCACTGGTATAAAACAGCGCGATGATGATGATTGCGCCAAGGTCATCAAAAATGGCAATAGAGACCAAAAATACTTTGAGCGAATTGGGGACTTTATTGCCCAAGAGACTTAGCACGCCGATGGCAAAAGCAATGTCTGTGGCTGTGGGTATCGCCCAGCCTTTTAGGGCAAAAGCGTCTCCTTGGTTAAAAAGCCAATAAATCAAAGCAGGCGCAACCATGCCCCCAATGGCGCACAAAGCAGGCAACAAGATTTGCTTAATGTCCGACAGCTCACCGACCAAGGCTTCACGTTTGAGCTCTAGCCCCACCAAAAAGAAAAATATCGCCATCAAACCATCGTTTATCCAATGATGGGCGTCTTTGGCAATTCCAAAACTGCCAATCTGCAACACCACAGGCGCATGAATAAAAGCATGATAAAATTCATGCAATGGAGAATTGGCAACAATCATCGCAAGCAGTGCCGCCACAGCCAGCACAATCCCGCCTGCGGCTTCAAGCTCAAAAAAAGCCCTAATACGATTTATTGACATCTATTATCTCGCTTATCGCTAACTTTTTAAGATTAAAAAATTTGATGGATTTGGCAAAATATATCATAAAAATCAATAACCCCAAAGCCTTTTTGTATTTTTATCTTAGCAACATGGCAAGACAATCGCTCAGCGTTTGGCAGACCTTTTGAACTTAAACAGCAGCCAAAGCAACATCATCGCCAACAAAACTGCCACAACCGCTGCCGCGACGGGGGCAAATACTGCCAATATTGACAACACCAGCGAAGTGCCAGTTTCTGCCACACTCACCACAGGATTTGCCACGCCTGCTGTTGTTATGGTTGAGACCGCGCGCGTGGCGGCAGCGGTTGTCTTGACCGCTGTTGCTGCCCCACCCCCTGCCACAATCGCCAGCGCCCACGCCATCGCAGGGCTAAGCTCGGTCAAACTTGACGCCATCACAATCGTGCCTGCCAGTCCCGCCAAAGGCACAGCGATGGCGTCCAAAGCATTGTCCACAATGGGCACCAAATAACTGACGGACTCCACAAGACTTGCCACCGCCAAAATGACCAAAGCGGCCGTACTGCCCAGCCACAACCAATTTTCAGACAAAGGCAGCACCCCAAAAAATGCCGCCACTGACACCACAAACAGCGGCACAAATACCCGAAACCCTGAGCTGGCCGCCAAGCCAACACCAAGACAAATACTTATCATGATTTCTATCGTCATCGTCTTTACCACCAAATCAAAAACAGGCAAGCATCTGCCCGCCCATTATTGTAACACAGCTCTTGGTTGGTGTTTCAAGGCAGTGCCAGTATTCGCCTTAACATCAAGCCACATCAGAGCAACCGCGCCATCACGCCTTTTTTGCCCAAATACCACCCACCAAAAGCCAAGGGCAACACAAAGTTTGATGGGCAATGCTGGGACTTTTTGCCAAACCTTTTTATAATCAGCAAGGCTTGTTTGCAGTTTGGGTAAAATGGGGTTTGGCAAGCAATGCCAATTGGCTTGGGTCATACATTTAAGTCCAGACCACCACTGCCAACAACACAAAAGCAATCAAGACTTTGGCGCTTATGCTTTATTAAATCAAAGTGGGGCAAATGCCACTTATCTGTCAAAAAATAGAAGCCACCCAAGGTTTCAATGGTGGCTTTGGTTGGGAGTGTTCCAACTCAAGGCAATGCCATGAATGTTTGAACAGTTGGTGGTGTGTTTTGGTTTGGCACGTCCATTTTTATTAAATGGCACATAGGGAATCAGGGCAAAGGCTGCTTGAGTGTTCTGCCACGGCGGTTTTGGCGAGTTCAGCACCATACCAAGCAGCAGACAAGGCAGAGCCCCACCGAGCAGGGCATTTAGCCAGTCGGTTTGCGGGGGTTGTTGTGTCCACAAATAGCCAATATGGTCGCGCTTATTGGCATTCGTGGCTTACCAAAGCATGTAAACCATCTTTGGCACTCATGGAGCCAATCCTTGCCTTGGTACAAATCTCTCACTGCTTGACCCTGCAGCAACATACAACAAGATTTGACCGTTCAGCCCATATTTGAAAAAGCAAGCCCACCAATCACAAACAGCGATGTAACTGTTTATTTAACAGCGTTTGCTCAGGGCGATGGTTTGGTCAGCACAAACCACCCCTAAGGCAAACACAAACAAACCAAACGCAGTTTTTGCAAGCGACCCAACTGCGTTCTTTATTTATCGGTTAGGAGAGTTTTTTAAGTTGCGCCAAAAGCTCACTAATCTCTTGGTTGGCTTGCTGTTCAGTTTGCAGATTGCCTTGTGGGGTTAGGTCATTGACCACTTGGGGCAACAGCTCAGCAATGCCCTGACACACTTGTTCTTGGTCGGCGCCTGTTTGCTGACACACTTTGTTGATTTCGTCTTGACCAAACAAACCTAAAATGTCTTTGGCGTCCAAGCCGTCATTGTCGGTGTCAATATTGACCCAAGATTTGGCTTTGTTGTCCAAACCATTGCCCGAAAACTTGGCAAGCACGCCTGACAAACCGCCATTGGCTTGAATATAACCCAAAACAATTGGCAACAAAGCCAACAACAGAGCGCTTTTGTTAAAACCGCCTTTGCTTTGGGCTTGGCTTTGGCTGCCCAGCACACTGCCCAAAATACTGCCCAAATCGCCCGCGCTGGCATTGCGGTTTTGGTTTTGGGCACCAAGCAGCCCACCGAGCAGCCCACCAAGTCCTGCATTGGACTGCTTAGCGCCCATCTGACTGGCAACCACGCTGCCCAAGACACCACCCAAACCCGCATTGGCTTGACTGCTGCCTGCCAGACCACCGAGCAGCCCACCCAAACCGCCTTGCTGGGTCTGCTGCGGTTGTTGTGGCTGATTGCTGGTTAGGGCATTTTGTACCACTTGGGTAACGATACTTTGTAACAAACTCATCTTGTTTTCCTTATTTTGCACGACAACCAAACGGCTGATGCTGTAAAAATTGCCTTTCATTTTATCAAAATACCATGGCAGCTGCGATTGTTTTGTGTAACCAAAATCACAAAAATGCTATGATAAGCACCCTAATGGACACCTAAGGACTCTTTATGCTATGGCAAAAACTGCTTCCTGCTTGGATTTTTCCTTTTTTGCGCCACCCACGTAGCGCCCTGACCGACATTCATGCTGGATTGATGATGGCGGTTTTGGTCATTCCCCAAAGTCTTGGCTATGCCACTTTGGCAGGTCTGCCACCCGTCATGGGTTTGTACACGGCCATCGCGCCAACATTGGTGTACGCCTATCTTGGTTCAAGCTCGGTCAATGCCGTTGGGCCCGTGGCAATCACCGCCATCATGACCAGCGGCGCTTTGTCTGCCTATGGTCTAAGCAGCACACAATACGCCCAAATGGCGATAACGCTGGCGCTGATGGTGGGGGTGTTGCTGTGGGTGGCAAGCTGGTTTCGTTTGGGCTGGATTATGCAGTTTGTCAGTCGCGGCGTGGCAACAGGCTTTATCAGTGGCGCAGCCGTGCTGATTGTGCTAAGCCAGCTCAAACATCTGTTTGGCGCACCTATTATAGGCGACAGCCTACTAAGCATTGCCAACAACCTAACACACACCGCCCAATGGCTTCACCCGACCACCGCCCTACTTGGCGGCGTCAGTTTTGTCTTGTTGATGGTTAATAAATATCAACCCAAATGGCTGTGGGGCTGTCTGCCCAGTCGTTATATGACCTTTGGCAAACGCTTTTTTATCGTCATCTGTGTGCTGCTGGGTTCTTTGCTTGTAAAACAACTGACGCTTGACACCCGCACACTGGGCGCTTTGCCAACGCATTTTCCTTTGCCAAGTTTGCCCATACTGCATTTTCATGTCATTGCTCAGCTTTTGCCTTCGGCCTTGTTGATTGCTTTGATCGCTTTTATTTCAAGCGCCACCATTGCAGGCAACTTCGCCCGTCTGCGCCAAGAACCCTTTAGCAACAACAAAGAATTGCAAGCGTTGGGACTTGCCAACATTGCCAGCGGTTTGTTTGGTGGGTTTGCGGTGGCAGGCGGAGTTTCTCGTACCAGCCTAAATGTCTCCATTGGCGCCAATTCACCCTTGGCATCTGTCATCTGCCCACTGGGTGTGCTGGTAATTTTGTTATATTTGGGAGAGTATTTGTCCCATCTGCCCTATGCCATACTGGCTGCCATCATCGCAAGTTCGGTGGTGTCTATGGTGGATATCACCACCTTCAAAAACGCATGGCAACACGACAAAGCCGAAGCGCTGAATTTTGCCACCACTTTTGTCGTCTGCGTCGTCTTTGGGCTCAATGCAGGCTTGGTGGCAGGACTGCTCATGAGTTTTGCTGGGGTGATTTATCGCTCGCACCATGCTCATGTGGCGGTGCTTGGACAAATTGGCAACAGCGACCATTTTCGCAACATTTTGCGCCACAGTGCCAAAACCTTTGACAACCTGATTTTGATACGCATTGATGAGAGCTTGTACTTTGGCAACGTCGCCACCATCAAAGACAAAATCCATCAAATCCATGCAAGCTACCCCAATGCCACCGACATGGTGCTGGTGATGACCGCCGTCAATCATGTGGATTTGTCCGCCCAAGAAATGCTCAGCGCGCTCAACAAAACATTGATGGACAATCAACAGCGCCTACATTTTAGCGAAATCAAAGGGCCTGTGATGGACGTTTTAAAACAAACCACACTCTTTGATGAGCTCAGTGGGCAAACCTTTTTGAGCACCGCCATCGCCGTCAATAC
This sequence comes from Moraxella sp., assembly GCA_030528385.1. Classification (GTDB taxonomy): domain Bacteria; phylum Pseudomonadota; class Gammaproteobacteria; order Pseudomonadales; family Moraxellaceae; genus Moraxella. Next base: position 87,591 of record JAUMYZ010000008.1, on the reverse strand, counting down.
ACTCAAAAAATAACAAACACACAAAACAAATGTGCTAAACTAATGACTTTAATACAAATCTGGGGTGATATATGGCAGGCAGTTTGTTACTTTTATTGGATGATATTGCCACAGTGCTGGACGATGTGTCCATACTCACCAAAGTTGCCGCCAAAAAGACCGCCGGCGTGCTTGGCGATGATTTGGCACTCAATGCCCAACAAGTAACGGGTGTGCGCGCTGACCGAGAGCTGTCGGTGGTGTGGGCGGTCGCCAAAGGCTCTTTTGTCAATAAACTGATACTGGTGCCAGCCGCGCTTGCCATCAGTCAAATTGCCGCTTGGCTCATCACGCCTTTGTTGATGATTGGCGGGCTGTTTTTGTGCTATGAAGGCGCCGAAAAAGTACTACACAAATTTGCCCCCAAACTGTTGCCCCACGACCTAGACGACGAAGTCGCCCACCACGCTCGCCTTGAAGCCAACGCCGACGACAGCGTGGATTTGGTCGCCCTAGAAAAAGACAAAATCAAAGGCGCAATTCGCACCGATTTTATCTTATCGGCTGAAATTGTGGTCATCTCACTTGGCACGATGGCGAGCGCAAATTTTGCCATGAAAGCGCTCAGTCTGTCCGCCATTGCCCTTTTGATGACCGTTGGTGTTTATGGATTGGTGGCTTTGATTGTCAAAATGGACGATGTTGGCACGCACCTTGTGGACAAATCTGATGCCACCAGCCAAAAATTGGGAAATTTACTGCTCGCCTTTGCTCCCAAATTGATGAAATTTTTGTCCATTGCGGGCACAGCAGCGATGTTTTTGGTGGGCGGGGGCATTTTGGTGCACGGCGTGGATATATTACACCATCAAGCCGAACATTTGTCTCATTTATCGGGCATTTTTGGTGGATTGACCGAAAACCTATATAATGGGCTGACTGGTTTTATTGCTGGCTGTTTGGTGGTGTTGGCGCTGATTTTGGTCAAAAAAATCGGCAAAAGATAACCCATTGCTCACAAAACGCTTGTTTTTTGGCTCAAAAGCCACTATAATCCGCCATTGCTTTATCGTTTTGATAAATTTGTCCCAATTTGAGCTGATGCCTGCGCCCCAAGACCGCAACGCTATATACGAATAATACAGCCAAATTGATGCCATGGTCTTGCAGATGGAGTGAATTATGCCTTTAGTAAAGGTCAAAGAAAATGAACCAGTAGACATTGCTATCCGCCGTTTTAAACGCGCTTGCGAAAAAGCAGGCGTGCTTGCCGATGTTCGCAAAAAAGAGTTTTACGAAAAGCCCACCCAAGAGCGCAAACGCAAAAAAGCAGCCGCTGTTAAGCGTTACAAGAAAAAAGTATGGCGTGAGCAAGTGCGTACGGTTCGCAAATACTAATACAACAAACACTCATCTTTTGATGGGTGTTTTTATTTGATGTGTGTTATGGATTGATTTGATGGATACAGTTTATATGTTGTGGCACACCAGAGTTGATGCTTTTGGCTGTGATAATGATAAATGTCTGGGCGTATTTTCAAGTCTTGACAATGCAGAGCAAGCCAAACAATACGCCCTAACCCAAAAAGGCTTTAAAGATTATCCTGACGGCTTTTGTGTTTCTGAGTACACCATTGACAAACAAGAATGGTTAGAAGGTTTTGGCGACTAAGCACCGTTAGTCCTTGCCACTCTAACCACCCCCCACCGCTTGCACCACTTCTATTGTTAGCCCATCGGTCAAAACGGTGTCTGCCAGACGGCTTTTGGGCACCAACATGCCATCAATCTCCACCGCAAAGCGCCCCTTGGTCATCTGCAAATCTTCAAGCAGCGCCAATACTGTGGCTTGGTCGGTTTGTTGAACCACACCATTTAAAGTAACGGTAATCATTTTTGTTTCCAATCTTTGACCTTAAAAACCAGCACTAACCAGCCGACAATCAACATTGTGCCACCAATGGGGGTCATCATGCCCAGCCATTTGGGTGCACCCAGCGCCATCGCATACAACGTGCCGCTAAAGATGACAATGCCAATTTGTAAAACCCAAGCCACTTTGTGGACACTTGTCTTGTGCAGCTGCTGCAAAACACCAAGCGCCAACAAACCCAAAGCATGGACAAACAAATACAACGTCGCCGTCTCCCAAATCTGCAACGCATAACTGTCTGCAAACTTTTTTAATCCATGCGCGCCAAACGCCCCGAGCGCCACCGCCAATGCCAAATTGACCGCTGCCGCTTGCAACCAATTTATCATACGACCGCCCACAACCTAATAACTGTCTAAAATCATGCCATCAAGCGTCATGGCTTCTTTGATTTTGTCCATGGCATTCTTTTCAATTTGGCGCACACGTTCGGCAGAAATATTATACACCGCCGCCAAGTCATGCAACGTGGACTTTTGTTCTGCCAACCAACGCTGCGTAATAATGTCGCGCGAGCGGTCATCCAGCGTGAGCATGGCTTCTTTTAGGGCGCTGGTGGTGTTTTCTTCCCAGTCTGCATCTTCTACCGCGTCAGCAGGGTCAGCAGCGTCTTCTAAGAACAGCTGCGGCGCATAACGCCCATCATCTTCATCGCTGTCTTGCATTTCAAAAGACGCATCATAACTGGTCAGGCGCGCTTCCATCTCCAGCACCTGTTTGACGGTAACGTTCAAGTCTTCGGCAATGGCGGTGGCTTCATCAAGCGTCAGTTGGTTGTTGGATTTTTTTAGGCTGCGCAAATTAAAAAACAGTTTGCGATGGGCTTTGGTGGTTGCCACTTTGACAATGCGCCAATTTTTGATGACAAATTCGTGAATCTCTGCCTTTATCCAATGCACCGCAAAACTGACCAAACGCACGCCTTTATTGGGGTCAAAGCGTTTGACCGCTTTCATCAGTCCCAGATTGCCTTCTTGGATAAGGTCGGCTTGGGACAAGCCATAACCCGAATAACTGCGCGCGATATGAATCACAAAGCGCAAATGGCTCATCACCAACAAACGTGCCGCTTCCACATCGCCATAATGATAATAGCGCTCAGCAAGTTGCTTTTCTTCTGTGGGGGTCAAGATGGGGATTTGGTGCACGGTATTGATGTACGCTCCCAGATTTAGCCCTGGTGCGGTCAAATGCGTGGGCATGGCTGGCACCAAGTCGCGCGCGGCAACACCGTCAGACGCCATCATAGGCGCTTGCTCTTTAAACGCCACATCATCAAAATCCACCAGCTCACCATCAAGCTCATACAATTCATCTACATCATAATCATCATCATGGTCAAAGCCATCATAATCGTCGTGCTTTTTGGTCATTTTCTTAGGCTTGTTATCAAATAAACGAGTATTGTACGGCTTAAGCTGCATAAAGGCTAGTTTTTTTGCGCGCTTTTGGTTATCAAAAAGCAATAAATTGTTGCTGGATTTTGAGTGTCTTGACTGACCCACATTTGTATTTGATGGTTGTTTTTTTGGCAGAATGCCACAAGGTCGGTTTGTGAGTTTTTGTCGGCGGTCAACAAGTAAAGGCTTTGTCCTGCCGTCATCGTGCGCAAATTTAGTTTTGCCTTGAGCAGCGGCATAGGACACGCCAGCGCCCGCGCATCAAAAAACACATCAATAAACAACGCGGGCGTGTCTGACTGTGCGGTTTTGTCTGCCCATGTTCGTTCAATCAGGTCTGTTTGTGCCAAATCCAAGCTCTGCGCCAAAGCGCCAGTTAAAATAGCTGACATCTTGTATCCAACAAATAAGATTATCTAAGAACAAAGCGCCATTTTACAAGAGAGCACACAAAAAACCAACACAAGACTGGTCAAATGTGATAAACGCCTTATTCGCCGTAGACTTTGATACCACTGGCAAAAGCACACCGTTTTTGGCGCGCCATCATCACCATCGCGTCATGTTCGCCATAAAGGCGTGCCAGCGTGTTGATTTTGGCTTGTCTTTGACCACCGCCCACGCCCGTGCCAATGCTGATGGTCGGATAAATACCACCACGACCACCTGCAATGCCAATGCCCACGCCTGTGGCAAGCGGGAGATTTTGTTTTTTGGTGTCGTCAGCGAGCTTGCCGATACGCGCCACTTCGGCCTGTAAGGTCTGACAGTCGTGCTGCTGATAATTGGCAGGATTGACATATTGTGGCGTGATATTGCCTGTGGTGGCACAACCCGCCAATACCATAGCAAACACCGCCAATAACAGTACTTTTTTCATCATTTATCCTTTGTTTTGTCCTGCACAGTTGGGGCTCTCTGGGGCGCTTTGCAAATTTGCCCACTCATCAGGCGTATACGCATGAATTGCCAGCGCATGGATACTGCCCCCTTGGCTGGTTAACAAAGCATGCGCCAACCGATACACACTCTGATGGCGCGCAATCAACCGTTGATTGACAAACGCTTGGCTGACAATCACCAACTTAAAATGGCTTTCTTTGCCATCAAAATAGCCTGCGTGGTTGTGGCTTTCGTTTTCCAAACTCAGATGGCTCGGAGCAAGTGCCGACAAGGCAGACAACAAGGCATTGGCGGTTTTCATCATCGTCCTAACGTTTGGGGGCGGCATGATACAAAGGCATCACCGCAGGCAATAATTCTTGGATATGTTTAATGCGACTGCCACTATTGGGGTGGGTGCTCAAAAACTGCGGCGTACCCCCGCCTGAATGCGCCTGCATTTTTTGCCACAAACTGATGGCAGCATTGGGATTGTAGCCAGCTCGCGCCATCAGCTCAAGACCAATCTTGTCGGCTTCGGATTCTTGGGTGCGCGAATGGGGCAAATCCAAACCAATCGCGCCTGCCAAGTTTGCCATCTCTGTTTGACCCGAAGACAATCCCAGCGCGCTGGCAGCAATACCAATCAAACTGCCTGTCGCCACTTTACGGCTCATCTTTTCGCGGCTATGCTCTCTTAGGGCGTGCGCCATCTCATGTCCCATGATTGCTGCAATTTCGGCGTCGGTCAATTTTAGTGTGTCAATGATGCCGCTATAAAAAACAATCTTGCCACCCGCCAGCACATAAGCGTTTAGCTCACTGGACTTGATAGAATGTACTTGCCACTGCCAAGTGGTCGCGTCGGCACGATAAACGCTTGTATGGGGAATGAGATTGTTGGCAATACGCTTTAGGCGCGCCACTTGCGCAGCGTCCACATCAAGCACGCCTGCGCGTCTGGCTTCGGCGATGGTTTGCTGGTAGGCTTGGTTGGATAAATTAAGCACTTCTTGACTAGAAACTAAGAGCAGTTGCTTGCGGTCAGCACCCACCACGCCTGCGGTGGTGGTACTAGAACAACCCACCATTGGCATGGCAAGCATGGCTGTCAATGTCGCAACACACAAGGATTTTGTCAAATACATATGATTATCCTTAAAAATAGTGATTTATTGGAATTATAATCAAATCACCACCAATAGCAAGCCATCTTACAAAAAAGCACAAATCATCCATCACTTGCAATCTTGAGCCAATTGACCAATAATACAGCTTTTACCGACACGTTTTATCATGACAAATTTATCCGACGACATACCGCCGCCGCCCGAGCCACCCGAAGACTACGAATGCTGTAACAACGGCTGTGATGAGTTGTGCATTTTTGAAATTTATAAACTACAAAAGGCAGATTATGATGCCAAATACGGCACAAAAAACACTCAAGACCCGCCCACCTGAGCCACAAATTTGCCTTTGAGTATTGCCACACTTTGTGTTAGAGTAAAATCATCTACCAACCGTCTTCATCAGGGACGCTTATGAAACGCGTATCAATCGTTTTGGTTTTGAGTCTGTTAAGCCTGTCAGGGTGCCTAAGCACAGGCATGCTCAAGGCTCACGACTGTCCAAATACCGACTGGAAACTTGTGGGCTATCAAGACGGCATCAACGGCGAAAGCGCCCAAAAAATCCTGCGCCATGCCCGCACTTGTCAAGGGCACAATCCGCCCAATCGCGCGCTTTGGGAAGCAGGGCGTCAAGAAGGGCTTAACAAATACTGCACCAAAACCAATGCTTACAATCTTGGACGCATGGGGCGCACACTAAACGCCGTCTGCGAAGACAACTTAGAAACGCTGCACCAAGCCAACATCATGGGACTGCAGCAGTACGAAATCAGCGAGCGTATCAATCGCCTAAGTTATGGCTATGGTCATCTTGAACCGTGGTTGCTGCCGTATTATCTTTACTGGTTTTAGTTATTTTTTAATGACAATCTGGCACAAATACTCTTGACATCTTGCCAGCACCAACCTTGGGTACGCTTTTGTGTTTGGCGATTTGCCGTCCAATATCTGTTGCATTAACGCCACGCCTTTGTCGCCATACAAAGCGGTTGTTACTTGATGGGCGCGTTTGGCATGCTTGATACTCAGCTGCTTGGTTGTTTCGTCGTCTTTGGCACTGGCATAATACCAAGCCAACTCAAACAAAGTATCAGATTCAATCACGTAAAGCGGCGCTTCACTCTTGGACGCATAACGGTATTGTCTGGCAAAATTGCCATCAAAGTCCAGCGCTTCGGCAGTGGCGGCAGTGTCGCCAAGCAATGCCTTTAAAGTGTCGCCATTTGCGTTGGGTTGGTGTTTGGACACCAGCCAATCTTTGGTCTGATACACAACGGGCGCGCCAACTTTGGCAGTTTGTTGGGCAACTGGCGCAGGCTGCTTTGGCACTGTGGGACGCAAAAACAACCACCCCAGCATTCCCATCAGCAACAAAACTCCTATCAGCCACAAAGGTTTGTTAAATTTGGCTTTGGCTACTTGGTCAGTCATGATACGATATCAACAAAATTTTGGCTATTGTACCTTGTTATGATTGCCTTTAAAAGACAAACCCATTGTTTAGGAAACGTCATGCACCACTTTATCGTGATTGGTAATCCCATCAGCCATTCCAAAAGCCCACAAATTCATCATGCCTTTGCCCACTCATTGGGGCTAGACATCAGCTATGCGCGCCAATTTTGCCCCAATGACACAGACAGCTTTCAAGCGGTGGTTGAAGCGTTTTTTTGTGGTGGCGGCACAGGCGCCAATGTTACCCTACCCTTTAAAGAGTGGGCGTATCAGCTGTGCGATGAACTCAGCGACCACGCCAAAGCCGCCCAAGCGGTCAATACATTGATGTTAAAAGACAACAAATTCTGCGGCGACAACACCGACGGACGTGGCTTGGTGGCGGATTTGCTGGACAAAGGTATCGCCCTAAAACAAAAAAGCGTGGCAATCTTGGGTGCTGGCGGCGCAACGCGCGGGGTCATACAGCCACTGCTGAGTGCTGGTGCACGTGTCAGCATTTTTAATCGCACCGCCCACAAAGCCCATACCCTTGCCCAAGCCTTTGACCACCAAATCAACGCTCATGCTCTTGATGAATTGTCAGGACATTTTGACGTCATCATCAACGCCACTTCTGCCACCACCACCAATCAAGCCCTTAGTTTGGGCGACGTCTCTTGTGGTGTGGCGTATGACATGATGTATGGCAAGCCATCGGAGTTTTTGGCGCATTTTGCCAAAGCACAGACCTTTGATGGTTTTGGCATGCTCATCAATCAAGCCAAACTAAGTTTTGAGTGGTGGACAGGGCACAAGGTGGATTTGACACAAGTGGATTTGTCAGCGCTTTGATAACTTATTGTTTTTAATTATTAATTAAATAATGAAAAATTGTTATAAACAATAACAAAAGCGACAAAAATGCGTTATAGTAAACTCAGTATTGGCACATTGTCTGCCACTTTTTGTCCACTCAAACAAAGGAACGTTTATGCTCAAGTACAAAGCTCCCCTACGCGACATTCGCTTTTTAATCAACGAAGTCTTTGACTATCCCAAGCACTATAGCACCTTAGACAACGGCAAAAATGCCGACCCTGAGACGGTGGACATGATATTAGAAGGCTTTGCCGACTTTGCCCAAGACGTGCTGGCACCCATTTATCAGCCTGCTGACGCACAAGGGTGCAGCTTTAAAGACGGCAAAGTAACCACCCCAGACGGCTTTAAAGAAGCCTATCAGCAGTTTGTAGAAGGTGGCTGGCAAGGCATTGCCTATCCTGAAAAATTTGGCGGCATGAATTTGCCCATGTCCATGAATCTTATCAAATCAGAAATGATGGGCACCGCCAACTGGCCTTGGGCAATGTATCCTGGTTTGACCATCGGCTCGGTAAACACCATCTTACAATACGGCACAGACGCCCAAAAAGCCACCTATTTGCCTAAGTTGGTGAGCGGTGAGTGGTCAGGGACGATGTGTCTGACCGAAGCCCAGTGTGGCACCGACTTAGGACAAATGAAAACTTCTGCCAAGCCCAACGACGACGGCAGTTACGCCATTACTGGCAGCAAGATTTTTATCTCGGCAGGTGAGCACGACCTAACTGACAACATTGTACACATTGTGTTGGCGCGCCTGCCCAATGCCCCCGCTGGCACCAAAGGCATATCTTTGTTCATCGTGCCCAAATTTTTGCCAAACAACGATGGTGAGCTTGGCGAGCGCAACGCCGTCAGCTGTGGTTCTATTGAACACAAAATGGGCATCAACTCATCAGCAACGTGCGTGATTAACTTTGACAATGCCACAGGCTTTTTGATTGGTGAACCCAACAAAGGGCTAAAAGCGATGTTTACCTACATGAACACCGCACGTATCGGCACGGGCATGCAAGGGCTGTCGCACATGGAACTTGCCTTTCAAAACTCGCTTGCCTACGCCAAAGAACGCCGCTCCATGCGCGCCCTGTCAGGCACCAAAGAACCCGACAAACCCGCCGACGCCATCATTCACCACGCCGATGTACGCCGCATGCTCCTTATCCAAAAAGCCTTTAGCGAAGGCGCTCGTTCCATGATTTATCACACAGGGCGCTATAGCGACAAACTCGCCGAAGCGGTGGTCAAAGGCGATACGGCACAGATTGAGTACTGGGACGACAAAATGGGCTTTTTTACCCCTGTGCTCAAAGGTTTTATCACCGAGCTTGGCATTGAATGCGCCAAACACGCCCAACAAATCTACGGCGGTCATGGCTACATCAAAGAATGGGGTATGGAGCTGATTGCTCGCGATGCCCGTATCAGCACGTTGTACGAAGGCACCACAGGCGTGCAAGCGCTGGACTTGCTCGGACGCAAAGTGCTTTTGCAAGGTGGTGGCAAGGTGGTGCGCGATTACACCGCCAGCATTATGAAATGGTGTGGCGATTATGCCCTAGACAAAGACATGCGCAAATACGTGTGGGCGCTGACCAAGCTGTGCGCCGAATGGAACGCTTTGACGCTGCGCCTTGCCATCAGTGCCAGACGCAAAAACCGCGAGATTGTCTCGGCGGCGGCTGATGACTATCTGATGTACTCTGGCTACATCATGATGGCATATCATTGGGCGCGTATGGCAGCCATCAGCTTTGATAAAATGAAAAACGGCGGTCAACAGCCCTTTGAATTTTATCTTGCCAAAACTCAGACGGCAGAGTTTTATTTTGACAAAATTTTGCCACGCACCCAAGGGCTGGCTGACAGCATGACCACGCCAGCCGAAGTGATGACCGACATGGCGATTGAAAACTTTATTATTGAATAAGCCCACCAAAAACCACTCAGTGTCTGGGTGGTTTTTTATCCGCTCAAAATATACCAACCCTTAATACATTAGAGCTGATGATGGCGTTGCTGCCCATTGTCTTTATGTTGCATGATTTTGAAGAAATCATCATGTTTCGCCTATGGCTAAAACGCAATCGCAGCGAACTTCGGCGACGTTTTGCCCGCTTTGAAGCATTGCTGGACAAACATCACGTTTTTGATTACTCCACAGCCACTTTTAGTGTCGCCATTGCCCACGAGTTTTTGTTGATTTCTTTGGTGTGTTATCTTGCCATTTATTTGCAACTGCCCCAATGGTGGTTTATGGCTTTTGCAGGGTTTTTTGTGCATTTGCTGATTCATGTGGCTCAGTGGCTCATTTACGGCAAGTACATTCCTGCCATCATCACCACATTGTTGGCACTGCCTTATTGTGTTTATAGCTTATATTTGTTTATCACTGCCAATCTATTATCTATCAGCCAGCTGATATTATGGACGCTCATAGGCACAGCGGTGATGGTGCTTAGTGTGCCTTTGGCGTTTTTTTGGGCAAAGATTTTTTATCGCCATACCCACATGTCATAACGCCAGCACGTCCGCCCAAGTCAGCCCAAATTTTGCCAAATATTTTCTTAGCCTATCACTGTCATTACTGGTGGTCTTGCCCTTTCGTGAAACATTAAACAACGCCCGCCCTGCACTTGCCAGACTGTCATGAGTTTGACAGAGTTTAATAACATTCATCAGTTGCATTTTGTCAAATTCATCAATGTGCAAACGCTCTATTTTTTGCTGCAGCTGACGACTGAACAAAACCATCTGCTGAGCACACAAAGGCTCATCATCTGCCCACAAATCTAGCAGTCGCCTGATTTCATCATCCACCAAGCCTTCATCAATCCGCCCACCTGTGGCAAGCGTAGCAAGCCTTAACAAACTGGCAGACAAATCCCGAAAATTGCCCGTCCACACCGCCTGCTCGCTCATGGCAAAGTCCAAATAGCGCTCGTACGCCCCCTTATCAAAGCGCACCGTGCGACCAAGCTCTTGATTTGCCACTGCCAGCTGATAAGCGATATTGGGAGCGATGTCTTCTCGCCTGTTGGCAAGCGCAGGCAGCATATATTGCCATATATTGATGCGAGCGTACAAATCTTCACGAAACGTCCCTGCCTTGACGCACGCCTTTAAGTCCTTGTTGGTGCCTGCAATCAGCCAAAAATCACTGTGCACAGGCGTATCTGACCCCATTGGATAAAAAGATTTGTCTTCTAGGGCGGTCAAAAGCATGGCTTGTTCGTCCGCTCCCAACTCTCCAATTTCGTCCAAAAACAGCACGCCCTTATGAGCGGTCAAAAGATAACCATCTCGGGCAGTCATCGCCCCAGTAAACGCCCCTTTTTTATGCCCAAATAACGCCGAATACGCCATATCACCACGCAGCGTGGCACAATTAACGTCCACAAACCGCCCACTCACCAAATGCCGAGATTTTTTAAGCTCATAAATGCGTTTGGCGAGCCGAGATTTGCCCGCCCCTGTCGCCCCCATGATAAGCATGGGCGAATTTGAGCCCATCGCCACTTGCTCAATCTGCCCAATCAAGCGGTTAAAGGCAGCGTTTTTGGTCTCAATGCCTGTCTTTAAAAACTTCATCGCATCATGCTTGACCGTGTCTAGGCGACTGGCAAGCACGTCATAGCGTGCCAAATCAAGGTCAATCAGCTCCGTTTTGCACAAAGCGTCATCGCCTTTGGGGGGTGCAGTTTGTAGCAGCACGCTGGGGATTTGCCGACTCTCCACAAGCAAAAACAAACAAATCTGTGCTACGTGTGTGCCTGTGGTGATGTGCGTCAGATAGTTTTCTTCTTCAATATCAAAGTTGTAGCCATCTGCCCAGCTTGCCAGTTTTTGATAAACTTCGCCAAAATCCCAAGGGTTGTCAAGGGGCATATCAACAAAATTCACCTGAACATCAGGGCGAATACTGTAAATGTCGTCTGCCACTTGTGTGGCAAGGCGCTCATACTGCGGGGCGATAAACAGCTCCACACGGTCAATGTCTAGCACATGATGCACATTGACATTGGGTCGCCATTTTTTGTGGCGTTTTTGGCTAAATCCATCGTCCAATACCGTACCAAGAAAGCCAATCATGACCGTTTTTTTCATCTGTTTGCCCAATCAATCTGTCCCAAAATCACAGTGTCATCTTAGCATATTTTCTATTTTAAATGCTAATTTATAGAAAATATTCTATCATTTTCCCAGCGCTCTTTATCACACTCACACCACCATTATTTAAATTATTAATTTAAAATCAATAAGTTAAATAAAAATTATCCGCCATTTTCAAACTTGGCACAAAAATTGAGTAATTACAATTATGGGCATGTTGGCACACAAAGGGACGCCACCGCCAAAAACGTTGGTTCTTGGGCGGGCTGGGTAATACCAGATGAGATGGGCGAGCAGGTGTTTTGGCACGGTTACAGATTGCAGGTGCTGGCTATGGCGAATGGTCAACCGCTGGCGCACGTTTTCCAACAAAATTTCTTGGCTGCGCGACTAAAAACGGCAGTCATCTCATTGCTGCGGGTTCGACTCCCGTCATGTCCACCAAACGATAAAAAAGGACAAATATTATGCAAAAATTTATCTTAATTCGTGGTCATCAAGGTTCAGGCAAATCCACCTTTGCCCAAAGCAAAATTGATGAATTTAAACGGGCTTATCCTGATGGTGAGATTGTGCATATTGAAAACGACAAATTGCTGTACGATGAGCAAGGTCGATACCATTGGACGCCCCAGCTTATTGACAAAGCGGCACGCACAGGTCAAACCATGATGAAACACGCCTTTGATAAATGCCGTCAAAACAAAAACTTAAATATGCTGGTGATTAACTCCAACACCAATCAAAAATCATCCAGCTGCATTGATTTGTTGCGTTCGGCTCGCAAACATGGATTGACTACCGAGATTTATCGGCTGCATAATTTTTTTGACAATACGCACAATGTTAAATTACATGATGTCTTAACTGCCTATGTCAACTTAAATAACAATCGCTTGCGTGATGAAATTCATCTAGAAGCAATCAAACCGATGAATGACGATATGAAATCAGAAATTGAAAAATTAACCAAATGTGATAATCAAAGCATCACTTTTGATAAAAAACGCCATAGCCATATTACCGATGATTATTTAAACTATGGCAAACGCAATTTTATCATCAAACGCTCAAAATTATATCCAGCGTTGTCTGTTTTAAAATATAAAAAACAAGTGTTTTATGAAAATCGTTTTGATGATGCCCTAATTGAAATGCGCGGCACAATCATTGATGATTGCCACAATATCATTGTACGCCCCTTTAAAAAGACCTTTAATTATAGTGAGCGTATTGCTAAAAATAGCAAATACCCCATTAGCATTGATGATACACGGCTTGTTGATGCGGTGGTTAAAGTCAATGGTTTTTTGGGCGTGTGTACTTATGTGGATTTGTCTGACACGCACCCCAATTATCATGCCAGTTTTAATCATCAGGTGCTATATTCTACCACAGGCTCATTAGACAGCAATTTTGCCAAAATGAATCAAAAGCATTGCCAAAAATATGAAGCGCTTTTTAAAAAATATCCCAACCATACTTTTTTGTTTGAGATTACTGACGAAAAAGACGTACATATCATCAAAGAAGACTTTGGCGAAACTTTGATTGGTATGATTGATGTGGCAACAGGCAAGCAATTTAGTGAAGATGAACTAGATAAAGTGGCAAATGATTTTTATCAGCAAACAAACATCTTGGTCAAACGCCCCGCGCAAATTAAAAACATCTGCTTTGGTGATTTAAAACAGTTATTAAAAGAAGTCAAACACGAAGGCTTTATGGTTTTTGACAGCCAAAGCAAAGAACTGTTGTTTAAATTAAAATCGCCCTTTTATTTGATTTCTAAATTTTTGGGGCGCAGCAATGATAAAAATATTGGCAAAAAACTTGACAAACGCCATGTTGATGAAGAGTATTATCCACTGATTGACCATATTAAGGCAAATCAATCGGCATTTAACACAATGACAGAATTGGAGAAAATTGCTTTTATTCAGCAGTTTTTAGAAAATATTTATGAATTTTAAGGTGAGCCAGATTTATTTTACTTCCGACTTGCATTTTAGTCATAAAAATATTGCCAAGTTTTGTCCCACTTTTCGCCCTTATGGTACAGACATTGAAAAAATGGATATGGCTTTAATTGATTATTGGAATGCTATTGTCAAGCCTGATGATGTGGTATATAATTTAGGCGATGTGTCATTTAGCCATAATCTAAAACACATAGAAAAGACATTGAGCCAATTAAATGGGCGACATCATTTAATACTAGGCAATCATGATGGTGTGATTGCCGCGCACAAAGAAAAGTTTTTAAATAAACTTAAAAATGATGGCAATCCCATCTTATCATCGGTGCAAGATTATTTAAAATTAAAACTGCCCGAGCATAAACAAACATTGATTTTATTTCATTATCCCATTCATGAATGGGACGGCTGTCATAAAGGCTATTATCATCTGCATGGACATATCCATGACCGAGTGGCACAGGTTCAAGGGCGTATTTTAAATGTGGGTTTTGATTTGCATGGGCGGTTTTTGACGATGGCTGACATTACTGGCTTTTTAAAAAATTTGCCTAATGTCTCTCATTTTGATAATGACCATGAGACTAAATTATATGCAGACATGAATACCAATGCCGCCATCATTAACAATCAACTTTTAAAAATAAACCATTTGATTTAATCAAAATGTTCAATCAAAGCATTTAAAAATTGATGAAATAATGCTATGATTATTTTAAACAAACAATCCCACCCAAGGAATAATGATGATTTATCAAGAATTGACAACCAACCTTTTAACAAAAAATCCGTATTTTAATGCATCAGGTTTGACATCATCACAGGCAAATTATATTTGCGAACGCATTAAAGAGACTTTAAAGCCCATTCAAGACGAAATCACCAATCTTGAAACACACACATCTAGCCTAGATGGTGAAGCTCTTGACAATTTTAAAAAGGTGCATGATATTGACGGCAAATTAGAAAAAATTGGTAAATTATATGCCATTTCTGCATTTTTTCGCACCGCCATCAAAGAAAAAGATAAAAGACTTGCCATTATTAATGACAAAATCAGCCAAATCAGACATGAACAAGACTTGATTTTACCAAATATTGACATAGAATATTTAGAACAAATAAAAAACGTTGGCATTGATGATTATTTATTGACATTGCCTTTGTCTGATGTCATTAGCTATAAAACTGCCGAAGCTCGCGCTTCACATATTGGCAAATTTATTCATAATTTTGATAAAATTCGCACCAGCCTAACCAAAAAAGAAAAAATCAGCTTTAAACAAGTGGGCGAGCAGGTATTTAAAATCCATCACACGCCATTATATGAATTGGATGAGTTACAATCTTTGCAAAGCTATTTGTTGTCTGAGCACAGAGAACATGAAAACACCGTCAATTTATATAAAGCCAAGTTTCGTGAATTTGAAAACCAAGCCAAAGTGCGTTATGAAGAAGAATTAAACCGTTTACAAAATGAACGGAATGCTCTTTTAAACGCAAAAGTAAAAGCCCAAACTGAGCATTTGGTGTCCATCAAAAATGACATCGCCAATTTTAAAATCATTGTGCCAAATGAGTTTAAAGAAATCATTCAAGAATTATTAGCCACGCAAACATTGCCAAGCACTGAATAAATTTGTTAAAATGATTGTGGGCGTCAGATGATTGACCTATAATCGTCTGATGACCCAAACCAAAGTAGCACAAAGCGTTAGATGATATGTGTATCGCACACAGGTAACCGAGTTTCAGTATTCGCTTACTCTTTTTATTCGCCCTATTTTTGTGCTTAATTTTTACCAATTTTAAAAAATTGGTGCGATTAAGACATGATTTTTGACTTTGACTTGGTAAAAATAGGGGTCTTTGTTTTTGATGCGGTCTTTTTCTGTGTGCTTTGTTCTACTTTACCTTTGATGGTTGATATTTTGCTTGATGACATCAAAAATATGTTATAATAACCTATTTTATCACACAAATATCACCATGAAATTCATCAAAACCGCCCTATTTATTGCCACATTGTCTGCTTTGGTCGGCTGCAATCAAGACAGCAACGCCAAAATCAAAAGCGACAACAACCCCCAAAGCAGCAGCGACAAAGCCCCCCTGCACAACAGCACCGCCCAAAACAGCGACCCCAATCATCAGCCCGACATCGCCAAAGCCCTACAAGACAACCTAAACAAATCAGGCATTGACGTGCATGTTACGTCCGTTGTTCCCACCCAAATGCCCCAAATGTACTGGGCGACAATTGACGGTGCTTCTCCTGTTTTTGTAGATAAAACAGGCAGCTATATCATTGATGGCACGATTGTAGAGTTGGGCGGTGAGCGTCCTGTGGACATTGCCGTCAAAATCCGCTCCGCCGCCGCCAAAACCGCCCTAACCCGCGTAGATGGTTCACAAATGATTGTTTTCCCTGCCAAAGGCGAAACCAAAGCTGCCATCTATGCCTTTACCGACCCCACTTGTGGCTACTGCCAAAAACTGCATGAAGAAATCAGCGACATCAATGCAGGCGGTATAGAAGTCCGCTATTTGGCGTGGCCTCGTGGCGACAAACCTTTGCCCTTAGCAGAGGCCATTTGGTGTAGCAAAGACCGCAAAGACGCTCTTGGTCGTGCCAAAAAAGGCGAAAACATTGACGCCCCTGCTTGTGATAACCCTGTCAAAACTCATGTTGCCCTAGGATACAGCCTAGGTGTTACAGGCACGCCTGCCATTTTTGCCGAAAACGGCGTACAACTTGGTGGCTATTTGCCGTCGGCTGAACTGGTCAAATCGGCGATTGCCAACAAAAACTGACCCCAAACGGCTTTGGCTGTTAAAGCCATTTTTATAAAATTACTGGCATAAGGCATTAAGTTGTGCTAAGTTAGAACACTTGACCCCACCAATCCATAAACAGTATATTATAATCATTGGAGTTTTTGTGAGTAAATCCATCAATCTTGCCGTGCTTGGTCTTGGCACCGTTGGCACAGGCGTTGTCAATCTCCTAAAAGACAATGTCCAAGAACTGACCCGCCGCACCGGCTATCGCCTAAACATCACCCATGTGGGCACGCGTCGTCAGCGAGATGACATTGACCCAAACATCGCCCAAAGCGCCGATTTGATGGCGATTGCGTCCGCGCCTGATGTGGACATCGTCATTGAAGTCATCGGTGGCACAGACACCGCCAAAGACGTCATTATCCACGCCATCAAACATGGCAAACACGTGGTTACTGCCAACAAAGCCCTGCTTGCCAAACACGGCAATGAAATTTTTGCCCTAGCCGAACAACACGGCGTGCAGGTGCGTTATGAAGCGGCGGTGGCAGGCGGTATCCCCATCATCAAAATCATTCGTGAAGCCCTTGCCGCCAACAAAATTGACTGGCTGGCAGGCATCATCAATGGCACAGGCAATTTTATCTTATCAGAAATGCAGTCCAAAAACCGCAAATTTGGCGATGTGCTTGCCGAAGCCCAAGAGTTGGGCTATGCCGAAGCCGACCCCACTTTTGATGTGGAAGGCATTGACGCCGCTCACAAATTGTCTTTGCTGGCGTCCATCGCTTTTGGCATTCCTTTGCAGTTTGACAAAGTGTACTGCGAAGGCATCACCAAAATCAGCCTACAAGACGTGGTTTATGCCAAAGAACTTGGCTACACCATCAAGCATTTGGGCTTTGCCTTTCGCCGCGAAACAGGCTTTGAGCTGCGTGTTCACCCCACCCTTATCCCCAACAGCACCCTGCTTGCCAATGTCAATGGCGTCAAAAATGCCGTGATGGTGGACGCTCACCCTTTGGGGCAGTCGCTCTACTACGGCGACGGGGCAGGGGCAGGGGCAACAGCGTCGGCGGTGATGGCAGACGTGATGGACTTGATTTATGTCATTGAAGCCACGCCCGATGATGACGACAGTGATACGCTGGCAGACGTGCCGCATTTGGCATTCATTCCAGAGCAACTGTCCGACACGCGTGTGTTGTCCAGCGATGAGATGACTTGTGGTTATTATCTGCGATTGACGGTCAAAGACGAGCTGGGCGTACTGGCAGACACCACGCGCATTCTGAGCGACAACGGCATTAACATTGATGCCATCATGCAACGAGATGCCCATAAATCAGGGCTGGTGCCTGTGATTATTCTCACTTTGCCTGTGGTTGAAAAACAAATGAACACCGCCATCAAGCAGATTGAAGCACTGGGTGCTGTTACCGAACCTGTGGTACGTATCCGCTTAGAAAGTTTGGATGAATAAAACAAGCCCAGCCACAAGCTGGGTTTTGATTACTGTTTGGGCATTGCGTCAATCACAAGGGGCAGCTTTTGGCTTTCTTTGGCGGTCAAACGCTCTGGCGACAACCCCTTGATAAGCGCCAATTCTTTGATGGGTTTGCGCTTTTTACGATATAAGCTCACTGGCACCATGCGCACAAATTCAAACAAATACCAATAAGACTCTTCGTCGCCATCAAAAGTGTCATTTTCGTCAGGACGAATGCCAGCGATTTTGGCAAGGTCAGCCAGCTGCTCACGCTCATCACTGCCCAAGAGCAAATCTGCCACACCAATGCCAGTGATAAAGCCACCCGCCCAATCTTTGAGCGCCAAAAAACGCTCAGACAAATCGTGCTCATCGTCGGGCACAAGCGGTTCATACTCATAAGCGTCGTCTTGGTCTTTGAGCATAAAGCTCACGTCTGTGGCATACTCACTGAGCAATTTGAGCGCTGGTTGGTCGGGCATACTAAAACTTAACTCTTCTAGCAGTACCGCCCAAGTGGCTTCATCGGCTGGCTCACACGCCACCATCACCGCCGTCATCAAGCCATGCAGCTCACTGACAGAGACATCACCCCAATGCTCAAATGCCGACTGCCAGTCGTGCCACCCCGATAGTTCATCATTCATCACATCACCTTTATCACAAACAAAACCACTAAATGCCGCCACTTGCTCAAAACTCAAGAAGCGCCAGCAAATTTTTTAAACGCCACGCACTTATCGGCCGATGACCTATAAGAAACAAAAGCGCCCACAGAGTTCTTTTGTCATTTTTACTAATCACCAAAAACATAGTATAATATCTGGCAAAACCTTGACAAACGCTATTGACCATCACTGGCACAACCACACCACTCGGACGCAAGCAAAACCAAACTAGGAGAGACCATGCTTGAACAACTACAAACCCTGCAACACACCATATCAGAAATTAAAAGTCGCTACAACATTACTGCCACTGAACTTGCCAACCTAAAACTTAGAACAAACGACAACGGCGCTCAGCAAATCAACCAGCTACAAAGCGAGCTTAGGAAAGCCAACCAAGAAATCGCCAACCTGCTCAACAGCGTCAATGAGCTAAGCAGCAGCAAGGCACATCTTGAAGCACAAATGGTTGAACTGTCCACACAAAATCAGCTGCTCGAAAAAGAAAATCAAGCGCTCAATGACAAATTGGCAACCGCCCTTGAACACACCCAAACCCTAAAAAAATGGCTAACCAGCATTGACGAACAAAGCATCTGATAAAGGACCACACCATGAATATCCACGAAGCCCTGAAATTTTCGCAAGAAAACAAACGAGCTGCGCAGTCAGCCGCTGCCAACACCCCACAAACCAATGCACACACCACAAAAAGCGAGCCAGCACAAATCAATGCCGCGCCTGCTTTTGTGGCGGTTACGGTTGAGATTGCTGGCACGTCCCACCACATTAATTGCCCAAGCGACGAAATCAAAAACCTAGAAACCGCCGCCACTTATATTGATGACAAAGTGTGCACTCTGCGTCAAAACTTTAAAAGCAAAAATCTAAGCAACGAAGAATTGCTGGTGCTGACTTGTCTTGAGCTGCACGACCAGCTTACCACCTTACAAGCCAAACAACGCATCAATAACGAAGAATGGCAACAAAACCAACTTTTGCTTAGCGAAATCATCAAAGACGCCCAATCCATCTTATAACACGCCAGTCAGCGCCTAGCGCTCACCGAAAATCGCCGTACCTACGCGCACCATGCTTGAGCCGTGGGCGATGGCTTGTTCCATGTCCCCACTCATGCCCATGGACAATGTGTCCCAATGGGGCAACTGATGGCGCGCACCAACGTCATCAAAAATCGCCTTGGTTCTTATAAAGGCATCGCCACCTGCCTTATTGGGAATAATCATCAATCCCCGCAAACAAAGACGCTCATAATGTCGCACTTGGGCGACCAAATCGTCAAGCTCAGCAATCTGACACCCCGATTTGCTTGCTTCATCATCAATATTAAGCTGAATGAGCACATTGAGCGGGGGCAAATGCTCGGGGCGCTGCTGGTGCAAACGCTTGGCAATAACATCACGCTCTAGCGTCTGCACCCAAGCAAAATGGGCAGCAATATCTTTGGTTTTGTTGCGCTGAATGTGCCCAATATAATGCCAAACGATGTCCAAATCGCCAAGCAACTGCATTTTGCTTAGGGCTTCTTGTAAATAATTTTCGCCAAAATCTTGTTGACCTTGCAAAAAAAGCGCTCTGATGGCGTGGGCGGGTTTGGTCTTGGAAACCGCCAAGAGTTTGGCTTTGGCATGGTGCGTTTGGTTATGTTGACAAAGCGTTTGTTGCACCGCCAAAAAGCGCTCTATCAACTCTGCGTCTGAAAAATTTGTTGTCATTTTTTGTCCTACTATAACCACAACGCACTTATTTTAGCAGAATTCTTATCAATGGCATAAACATTGCTACAAAATGCCTTGTCTGATGTTGGCAAGCGTGGTTTAATACATCAAACCATCATGTTATTATATAATGTATTGATACTTTTTGATAATTTAAGGTAAAGCCATGTCGTCTCCCAGTATTGAAGATTTGTTACGTTTTGTGGTCAAAAACAAGGCTTCTGACTTGCACCTATCAGCAGGTATGCCGCCAGTGATTCGTGTTGATGGTGAAGTGGTGCGTATCAATACGCCCGAGATGAGCCATCAGATGGTGCATGGACTGATTTATGACATCATGAACGACAAACAACGCGCCGACTACGAAGAGTTTTTTGAAACCGACTTTTCGTTTGAAATTCCAAATCTTGCGCGCTTTCGCGTCAATGCTTTTAACCAAAACCGCGGAGCAGGCGCGGTGTTTCGTACCATTCCTTCTAAAGTTTTGACGATGGACGACCTTGGCATGGGACCTGTCTTTAAAAAGGTCTCTGACTTTAAGCGCGGGGTGGTGCTGGTAACAGGCCCGACAGGCTCAGGCAAATCCACCACACTGGCGGCGATGATTAACTACATCAACGAAACGCGCAAAGAGCACATCTTGACCATTGAAGACCCCATTGAATTTGTCCACGAATCCAAAAAATCGCTCATCAACCAACGTGAAGTGCACCGTGATACATTGTCCTTTGATGCCGCCCTGCGCTCAGCGCTGCGCGAAGACCCTGACGTGATTTTGGTGGGTGAGATGCGCGACTTAGAGACCATTCGCCTAGCACTGACCGCCGCCGAAACGGGACACTTGGTGTTTGGCACACTGCACACCAATTCTGCCGCCAAGACCATTGACCGTGTGATTGACGTATTTCCTGCCGCCGAAAAAGACATGGTACGCGCCATGCTCTCTGAATCCTTACAAGCGGTCATCTCCCAAGCTTTGATTAAGCGCGTGGGCGGTGGACGTGTGGCAGCGCATGAGATTATGCTGGGCACGCCTGCGGTGCGCAACCTAATCCGTGAAAATAAAGTGGCACAAATGTACTCAGCCATTCAAACAGGGGCAGGCGAAGGCATGATTACCCTTGACCAAACCCTAAAAAATCTGGTCGCCAGCCGTGTCATCACCAAAGAATCGGCGCGCACTTATGCCAAACAGCCCGAAGCGTTTTTGTGATTTTTAGGACAACTTATGGATTTTGATAAATTATTACAAGTGATGATTGCCAAAAATGGCTCTGACTTGTTTATTACTGCAGGCGTGCCGCCATCTCTTAAAGTCAATGGCACCATCTCACCCATGACCAAAACACCACTCTCTTCCGAACAAACCATGGCTTTGGTTACCAGCGTCATGACCGAAAAGCAGCGCCAAGAGTTCGCCCAAACCAAAGAATGTCAGTTTGCCATCACTGACCGAGCCGAGACCGCGCGTTTTCGTGTGTCTGCCTTTATTCAGCGCGACAAAGCGGGCATGGTGCTGCGCAAAATTGAAACCACCATTCCCACCACCGAAGAGTTGCACCTGCCCCCCATTCTAAAAGACCTTGCCATGAAAAAACGCGGCATTATTTTGTTGGTTGGGGCAACGGGCACAGGCAAATCCACCACGCTGGCGGCGATGATTGGGCATCGCAACCAAAATTCTCGTGGTCATATCATCACCATTGAAGACCCCATTGAATATGTACATCAGCACAGGAGCTGCATTGTTACCCAGCGTGAAGTGGGCATTGACACCTTGTCTTTTGAAGAAGGGCTAAAAAATACCTTACGTCAAGCCCCTGATGTGATTTTGATTGGTGAGATTCGTAACCGCGAAGTGATGAGCTATGCCATTCAGTACGCCGAAACTGGACATTTGGTGTTTGCCACTTTGCACGCCAACAACGCCAACCAAGCGCTTGACCGTATCATTCACTTTTTTGAAGCGGACAGACATGGACAATTGTTTATGGATTTGTCGCTCAACTTACGCGCCATCATCGCCCAGCAACTGATACCCACCCCCGACGGCAAAAGTCGGCGCGCCGCCATTGAGATTATGCTCGGCACACAGCTGGTGGGCGACTACATTCGTAAGGGTGAAATTCATGAGATTAAGCCTGTGATGAAGCGCTCACGCGACATCGGCATGCAGACCTTTGACCAAGCCTTGTTTGATTTGTATGAGAGCGGACAAATCACCTACCAAGACGCCATCAGACACGCCGACAGCCCCAATGACCTGCGCTTGCAAATCAAACTTGAAAGCAAACACGCCAAAGGGGGCAATCTTGACGAAGGCGCAGACAAACTTTCTATTGATTTTACCGATTACCAATAAACACAAAAAAGACTGGCTGACCAGTCTTTGATATTATTTGTTTTCTAAGGTTTTTTGGCACTCTATATTGTCGCACACGCCATAGAGTACCAAAGAATGTCCCGACAGTTTAAAATTATGCTTTTGGGCAACTTTGTGCTGCTCTTCTTCAATCAAATCGTTATGAAACTCCACAATCTTGCCACACACATCGCACACCAAATGGTCGTGGTGCTCATCTTGAACAACTTCAAACACCGACAGATTGTTTTCAAAATTATGACGCTCCACAATGCCCGCCTGTTCAAACTGCGTCAAAACGCGATAGACGGTCGCCAAACCCACATCTTCGCCTTGGTTGGCAAGCGCTTTATAGACGTCTTCGGCGCTCATATGGTGGTGCTCTGCATTTTCTAATAATTCTAAAATCTTAATGCGCGGTAAGGTAACTTTTAGACCCGCCTTGCGCAAATCTTTGTTGGTAAAAGCCATAATTCACTCAATTTTTCATCAAAATCGGTGTTAATTTACCACAATTTTTGTCAATTTACACCCATCAATACACAAAAACCAAACAATCCATTGCCAAACAACAGCTGTCGGCAAAAGACGCTTGCATATTTGGGCACTTATGTTTAATATGTGGGGCAAATGAGTAACTTGGAAAAATAATGAACCGCTTTATTTTGCTTAAACTGATTGCTGTGCTGCTGGGCACGGCGGTAACTTTGACAGGCTGTCATGTGTTTCGGGTGCATACCATGGATTTGCCCCAAGGTACGCCCATCACGCGCGGACAAGCCGAGCAAATCCAAGTAGGCATGAGCGCCGACCAAGTGCTGTATCTTTTGGGCAGTCCCGCCCTGCGCGACACACTCAACCCCGACCGTTTTGATTATTTATATGATTATAGTGCAGGCACAGACGGCAAACGCGCAAACAAAAGCGACGTTCATAACGCCAGTCAGTACATGAGCGTCTTTTTTGAAAATGGGCGTGTGGTGCGCATATTGGGTCGCCAAAGCCTGCCCACCAAAACCCCCTAATCGCTACGCTTGGCTTTGGTTTTGCGCCGCATCATCGGGTCATATATCAACGGACGATAAATCTCAATGCGGTCGCCCGCTTCTACGCTGTGGTCTAGGCGCTTTTTGACGCTATAAATGCCCACGTACCACGCTTTGTGATTGGGGTCGCTGTGTTGGTTGGCGTGATACCACTCAACAAACCACGCCAGCTCTGCAAGCGACAAATAACCACTTTGCGCTATCACTGCCGCAATGGTGCTGCCTTGGGCTACTTGCAGCTCTTGATGATACTGAGCATGACTGCCAGCATAAACAACGCTGACCGTTATTTTAGCCATTCAAGCACCCACCCAATCAAGCCAAGCAGCAGCGCCAATGGCACAACAATCCGCACCGCCACTCGCCATAGGTTGTAGCGCCCTTCACTTTTAAAATTAAAAGTCTTACGCAGGTGGCTGATTTTCATCACAAAACCTGAAAACACCGCCAGCACCAGCACCGCCACAAGACTTATCACCACCAGCAAAACTGTACCAACAGCACTGGGCAAAACACTAAAGAGCAACGCACCAATCACCCCCAGCGACACGCCTTGCACCAGTCCCAAACGAAAGCTAAGCTGGCTGATGGCATAATACAATAAAAAGCCTGCCACCAACAACATTCCCAAACCAGAAATGACAAACGACGTCGGCGTAACAAAGGCGCTGCCCACCAACAACGCAAAAGAGCCAGCAATCAGTTGAGCAAACCAAACCGGCAAAATAAATCCCGAAAGCGATTTTTTGTGCTCAAAAATCGTGGTTGCAGCCGCAGAGCCACCAAACCAATACAGACCTGTGCCCACCCCCAGCGACAACAGTACCAAAGAAACCGCTTTTGACCACTCACCAAGCGTTACATCTGTCATCAATGGCACGCTCACACCACTATTTATACCGCCATCAAACAGCGACACCAGTCCTGCCAGTATCACCAACAACAATCCTACTGGCAATAGGCGCTCCTTTAATAGGCTTAAAATCAGCACAATCACCATCAGCCCAGCGCTCATTGCCATGACAGGCACAGACAAGCCAAGTTGTGGCAAATGATGGCCAAAGCCCACACCAATGCGTGCCGTCATGTTTGCAGCCATCAGCAGCGACACCAACACCGACAAACCTGCAAACACCCGCCAAACGATACTGGCGTCTGCTTCGCGGGTGAGTTTTTGCATGCCCTGCCATGTCATCACGCCACTGCGCGCCGACAATGCAAATTCGGCAAAAAGTACGGGCAAGCCCACCAGCACCATTGCCACCAGCCAAAGCAACCAAAAATCCAACTCATGCGCCATGCTCGGAGCAATCTGCCCAATCAACAACAAAGGCAGTGCACACGCCACAAAAAATACGCTATAACGAGCAAACATCTGTTCACCATAATTAACAAAATTGCTTTATTGTAACACAAATCCCGACACAATTTGTCAGCCAACAAAAAACCCCAATACAGGGGTTTTTGTTTGTTGTGTTTGCTCAGTGCACCGCACTTAAAAACTCTGACAAAATCTTGATGTCGCGGTCAGAAAGTTTGGCGGCGACCATTTGCATCATGCCTTTTTCGCCCTTTTTGGCACTGTCATTGGTGCGCATTTCACTTTCGCCCACGTCATCTTCACGACCTGCAGCGCGGAACATTTTTAGCTGGGTTGCCAAATAGGTGGCGTGCTGACCGCCCAACCGGGGAAACACCGCCCAATCGTTGCCCGCGCCTTTGGGGTCATGACAGCCCGCACAAGGGATTACCCCACGCGTCTTATCACCACCCAAGTAGAGCTTTTGGGCGGCAGCGGTGGTTGCCTTATTGCCATAGCCTGGCATCCAAGGGCTTTGGCTGGCATAATAGCCTGCAACGTCTGCCAAATCCTGCTGGGTCAAACCTTTGAGCTGAGCTTCCATGATGCCATTACGGCGAGCACCTGTTTTAAATTCCACCAGTTGCTTGTACAAATATTTCACGCCCTGACCACCCAAATTGGGCTGAGATGGCGCAACACTCACGCCATTGACACCATGACACGCAGCACAGTTGGCTTCAACAATCGCTTTGCCTGCGTCAATATTGTAGCTTGGAACAGCGATGGCAGCACTGGCGCTTAGACCAGCAAAACCAAAACCTGTGGCAAGAAGAACTTTGGCTAAAATGGCTTTTTTTGCAGGTTTCATAATGACAATTTCCTACTAACTACTGGGACAGCCGCCCCAAGTCTTGGGTTTTGTTCAATTCAATGCAATATAACTGAAATTGGCTAAAATCACAAAAAGATTGCTAAATCGTGGCTATTATACCAAGAGTTGGCTAAATTTTCCTACAAAAAATGTGGCTTTGGTAACATTTTTTTCAAAAAAGTCAAAAAATGCTAAGTTTTTAGCCAGTCTCTTGCACCCATGACTGATGACTATTTTGACATATGGTCAATAAGCTCACGAAAGTCCTTATCAGAGCAACTTTGGCACAAGCCCATTGCTGGCATTTGGGGCATGCCTTGGCGGGTGGCTCTGACCAAAGCGTCCATCCCCTTTTGGGCTTTGAGTCTGTCCCAAGTGGCTTTGTCGCCCTTTTTGGGCGCGCCCAATGCCCCACTGTCATGGCAAGCACCACAAGTTTTTTGGTAGGTGGCAACGATGTCTTTGGCATATACTGGCGCGCCAAGCGCACAAACCACCATGCCAATCAACACTTTTTTTACGGTCAAATGATACATCGTTGTCATCTCCACAAGTTGATATTGTCCTTATATTAGGTGTTATTTTATTGGATTTCAAGGTTTTTTTATCCAATGTCTTAAATACAAACCCTTTGTCGCATGACAAATAAATGACCTATTGACCTGTCGCAGGCACTCATTTTTGCCCGCAATAAGTGGCGCAAAAACCCACCAACGACAAGACGATGTTCTGCCACAAAAAAGTCTTAGGAAGCATTTACACATCTTACCGACTGGGTTTGCCAACGATTTGTTTTGGTGCTTGCTTATTATTTTTGCAAAACCCCACCCATCGCCAACAATAAAATTGTAACACACCGACAAAAACATGAAAAAGTGTCCAAAACCCCACAATCGT
The DNA here is from genome assembly GCA_030528385.1 of Moraxella sp. GTDB lineage: Bacteria > Pseudomonadota > Gammaproteobacteria > Pseudomonadales > Moraxellaceae > Moraxella. Next base: position 60,694 of record JAUMYZ010000008.1, on the reverse strand, counting down.
GCTAAACTTAAGCCCAATCAACCACCAAAACAACCCTTATGAACACCAACGATTATCTAAAACAACTCCGCCAAACCCACTTTGCCCTATCTGCCCCCACGCTTGCTTTGTGTCCGCCTGACACAGGCTATGAAGTGGCGTTTGCAGGGCGGTCAAATGCGGGCAAGTCGTCCGCCATCAACACCATCACCCAGCAAAAACAGCTTGCCCGCTCGTCCAAAACCCCAGGGCGGACGCAGATGATTAACTTTTTTCATGTCGGTAGTAAGCAAAGTCGCTTGGTGGATTTACCAGGTTATGGCTACGCCCAAGTGCCAGAAGCGATGAAAATCAAATGGCAAAAAGAGCTAGAAAACTATTTGGTCAATCGCCAAAGCCTTGTGGGGCTCGTGCTTTTGACCGACATTCGCCATCCCTTAAAATACTTTGATGAGCAAATGCTCCATTGGGCAAAAGATGGCAAACTGCCTGTACACGTTTTATTGACCAAGGCGGATAAATTAAAGCGTGGGGCTCAAAAAACCACCCTTTTGACGGTTAAAAAACAACTGCAAGCCCTAGATTTGCCCTTTTCCATACAGCTTTTTTCTGCTTTAAACAAAGAAGGCATTGACGAACTGGCAGACGTGCTGGGCGACTGGCTACACCTACAAGAAACCACCCAGCCCACCAACCCAAGCGAGCAAGCGGACGACCAATGACAACAAATCACCCCCAAGGCACACTTTATGTCATTGCCACGCCCATTGGCAATCTGTCCGACATCACCGCTCGTGCCATTGACACCCTAAAATCGGTGGACATCATCGCCTGCGAAGACACACGCACCAGTGCCAAGCTACTGCAATTTTTTAACGTCGCTACCGCCACCACTGCTTATCATGAGCATAATGCTGACACACAGACCGCAAAACTGGTTGAAACGTTAAAAAGTGGTAAAAACATCGCCTTGATTTCGGACGCTGGCACGCCACTCATCTCTGACCCTGGCTATCGGCTGGTCAAAGCCTGCCACGCACAAGGCATTCGTGTTGTGCCGATTGTCGGGGCGTGTGCAGTGATTGGGGCGTTGTCGGTGGCGGGTCTGCCCAGCGATAAATTCAGCTTTGTGGGCTTTTTGCCTGCCAAGCAACACGGCAGAATTGAAACCTTAAAAAATTATCAAAACAGTCGTGAAACCTTGATTTTTTATGAAGCACCGCACCGCATTAGTGAGTGCCTTGCTGACATGGTGGCAGTGTTTGGGGAAAAGCGTGAAGCGACGCTGTGCCGAGAGCTGACCAAAACTTTTGAGACGGTCAAAAAGCTGCCACTGGGCGAGCTACTGACCTTCGTCAAGGGCGACCCCAACCAACAGCGTGGTGAGATGGTACTGGTGGTGGCGGGCAATAGCGACAAACAAGTCAGCACCGATTATGACGACTGGCTACTTGCCATCGCCAAAGAGCTGCCACCCAAAAAGACGAGTGCGATTGTTGCTGATGTGTTGGGGCTTAAAAAAGGGGTAGTGTATGACAGGCTGCTGATGCTACAAGCCAAGGATAGCTAGGATAATTATGTTTAAAATCATTCGCCTGACTGTATTATTGGCGATATTGGCTTATGCCATTTGGCTGTCTTTGGCATGGTTAAAAATCAACAAAACCGAAGAAGCTCATATTGAAGCGTGGCAAGATGGTCTTGCCGTCTCCCAACAAAACGGCAAATACGGCTATGTCAATGAAAAATTAAAACCCGTCATTGCTCATCAGTTTGACCAAGCCGAGCCTTTTATTGGTGAGCGGGCCATCACCGCCATCAGCTACGGCAGCAGTTACAAGCATCGTCTGATTGACAAACAAGGCAATTACGTTGGCGAGTTTTATGACAAAATTGACAGCTTAGGTCAGGGCTTGTATCGTGTCAGAAACAACGTCCAAGGCAAAAAGTCTGGCGAGAATGATTATTATCAGTGGCAACTGATGAATGCCGATGGGCACATACTTGGCAGCAAACGCTATCATCTTATAGACACCTTTCAAGAAGGGCGAGCCAGAGTGTGCATCAAAAAACGTTGTGGCTTTATTGACCAGACAGGCAATGAAATCGTCTTGCTTGGCAACGCTTCCAACCAAGCTCAGCATGCATATAGCTATGATTATTCAGATGGCACAGCCGACACCACCACAGGCAAACATCAAGGTTTTAGTCAAGGCTTGTCCCAAAGTTTTGACAACAATTTGGTTGGATTTAGAAACACACAAGGCACACTGGTGATTGACCATCAGTTTTTACAAGCCAAAAATTTCAGCGAGAATGTGGCAGTGGTGCGTACCCAACAAGGCTGGGGCGTGATAGACACACAAGGCAACTTTGTCATAAAACCCACCCAATATAGCGACATTGAGCCATTTTATCATCAAGTCGCCATTGTCCGCCAAGATGGGCAAGTTGGCGTTATCAACAAAGCAGGCAAATTGATTGTGCCTTTGGGCAAATACCGCACCATCACACGCTTTGACCGCTCTGGTACGGCAATGGTAAGCAAAGACAATGATTATGGCGTGATAGACAACACAGGCAAAGAAATTATTCCCGTGATTTATCAAGAAATATTTGGCGACTTTAATGATGGGGTCATTGAAGCCATCAAAGACGACAATCCCACCGTGCTACTACACCTGAACAAACAGCACCAAGTCGTTGGACAAAGCAAACTGACCATCAGTGATTAACGTGGCAGTTTTTATGTTATACTGACCACTCTTACCATACAAGGAAAAAATAATGAGCACTCTAAAACAAACCCTTACCGAAGCTGTCAAAACCGCCATGAAAGCCAAAAACATGGAGCAGGTCAAACTGCTACGCAATGTGCAAGCGGTCATCAAACAAGTTGAGATTGACAAGCAAATCAGCCTTGATGATAAGGGCGTGTTAGAGCTTTTACAAAAACAAATCAAACAACGCCAAGAATCCTTATCCATTTATCTGAGCAATGGGCGTGATGATTTGGCTCAAAAAGAGCAGTTTGAAATTGATGTGATTAGCCAATTTTTGCCCGCCCAACTGTCTGATGACAAACTTCAAGAGATTATTACTGCCACCATCAGCGAACTTAATGCAGCTGGCATGAAAGACATGGGGCGAGTGATGGCTGCTGTCAAAGAAAAAACCACAGGTCAAGCTGACCCTGCCATCATCTCTGGTTTGGTAAAAAAGGCTCTAAACAATCAATCATAAACAACCGATGACAAGTTTTGCTTCGGACAACTGCTCTGGCGTACACCCTACCATCATGGACGCCATCATCGCAGCCAATAACGGGCACCAAGCCGCTTATGGCGATGACACATACAGCCATAGACTTGGCGAGCTGATAGCCGAGCGTTTTGGCAACAACACCACTTGTTATCCTGTGTTTAACGGCACAGGGGCAAATATCATCGCTCTATCGGCACTCACGCCAAGACATGGGGCAGTGATTTGTACCAACAACGCCCACATCTACAACGATGAGAGCAACGCCCCCCAGTGCGTGGCGGGTTTACGCCTATTGCCTGTGGAGACAACAGACGGCAAACTCACCGCACAGATGATAGCCGACATCTGCCAAAGCAATCAGGGCAACCCCCACGCACCCCAGCCCACCACCGTTTATATCAGCCAAGTTACCGAGCTTGGGACGTGTTATACACTGGACGAGATTTGCCAGCTGGTCAAAACCGCCAAGTCTTATGGGCTACATAGCTATCTTGATGGGGCAAGGCTCGCCAATGCTTGTGTTTATTTGGATTGTAATTTGTCTGACATTGCTGGCACTGGCGTGGACATTTTATCACTGGGTGGCACCAAAAACGGCTTGATGATGGGCGAATGTCTGGTGGTGTTAAATCCTGCCTTTGATGGGGTCATGCCCTATTTGCGTAAAAGCCATCTGCATTTGGCGAGCAAGCACCGCTTTATCTCGGCTCAGTTTGTGGCGTGGCTGACCGATGATTTGTGGCGACAGCTGGCACACCACAGCAATCAGATGGCACAGTATTTACACCAAAAAATCAAAGATTTAGATGGCGTTAGCTTCACCCAACCTGTGCAGTCTAATGCTCTATTTTTGACCTTACCAAAGGCGGTTAGCGAGCAGTTGCACCAAGAGTTTGCCTTTTATGATTGGAACACCCAGACGGGCGAGATACGCCTGATGATGAGCTTTGATACCGCCACGGAGCAAATTGACCACTTGGCACAAACCATCAGCCGTTTGGTGAAACACCCTTAAAACCATCCAAACGTCATTTAAATGCCTGAAAAGACAAGATTTGCGTTTTGTCTTTTTGCAATAAACGTTGTAAGGCTTGTTGTTCTTGATGGTTTTTGATGAGTTCACTGGCTTGGGCATTAGATTGTAGTGCCGCCAAATATTTGCCTTGCCAAAGTGCCACTTGACTTCTGGCACGCAGCACATAGATAGTTGCCATGTCTTTATAAGCGGCGGTTGTGGCGAGATGGGCTTGATTTTCATAAGTTTGCTGGGTCAGTTTCCACGCAAGCAAATCATGGGGCGTTTTGTCGGTCAATGGTTTTAAAAGCGCATGGGCAGGCTGATTTGCCTTTATCAAGGCGCCTGCCAAATACAATCTTAAATCGCGCCGCTCTGGATAAAGGACATGACACGCCTGCAAAACATCAATCGCTTGTTGATGGCTTTTTTGGGCGTCCAATACATGCGCGTGCGTGATACACACCAGCGGGTCGCTGCCATCAAAATTTGCCGTCTCAAAAACTTGCTTGGCAACGTCTGTTCTGCCTTCATCCGCCAAATAAGCCACCAACGCCAATGTCGCGCCGCGACTGTGTTTGCTGGCACCAAAGAGCTCAGCCAAGCTCACTTGTTTGCCCAGATATTTTAGTCGCCATGTCAGCTGCTCAAAGATGGCAATTTGCTGCTGTTTTTGGCTTAGGCTCACCACAGGATAAGCGCTGGCGCGCGCGGCCGCTTCTGACAAACGCTCAGTGGTAAAGGGATGAGACTGCATAAAACTGGGCACAAACACTTGGTCAGACTGGTGCAACGTGGTTTGTTTGTGTAACCGCTCAAAAAATCGTGGCATGGCATTGGCATCATAGCCTGCTTGCGCCAAGATTTGCATGCCCACTCTATCGGCTTCTTTTTCGTGTTCTCGGCTATGGGCAGCAGCCGTTTCAGCGGTGGCGGTTTGAGCGCCAATCAGCGCTGTGGCTGCCGCGTCGCCACTGACCGAACTTGCCACAATCGCCGCCAGCAGCCCACCAAACTGCAATGCCAAAAGTTTGGCATTATTGTCTTTGCTGTGCTCATAATGGCGCTGGGACAAATGGGCAATCTCATGCGCCAAGACACTCGCCACTTCGTCAAGGGCGTTGGCCGACAAAACTGTGCCTGTATTTAATCCGATTAACCCACCAACCACCGCAAAGGCATTAATCGCTTGGTCATCAATAACAGCTACCCCAAGCAGCGCCTGCTGTCTGACTTGGGCATTCATCTGAGCACTCATAGAAAAAATCAGCTGATTGACCCAAGGGTCGTCTATCAGTGGCAAAGATTGATTGACTTGCTGCAATGACCATTGGGCGATTTTTTGATTGATGTGCTGTTCGTTAAAGCGCGCGCCTGTGGTAATGACAGGGCTCAGCTGATGGGTATTTGGTGGGTTTATTAAAACTGACAAATCTTTTTTATGGACGTCCAAAAACACATCGGGCGCATGATAAGTTGCCATATTTGCGGTGGTTTTTTGCACCAAACACACTCCCAAAACCACCGCCAAACAAGTACGACATCTCTTTAAAAAACGCATGATTACTCCACAGCTCTGGTGGCTGATGTTTTGTGCATGGGTGGCAGTCTTTTGAGCAACACCAACAAATACCAATTTATCGCCAGCAAGAGTAGCGTCTCTGCAGCAAAGCCTGCCCAAATTGCCATCGGCGCATTTTCATACAAGCGCACCAACAAAAACACACCAACGGTCGCCAAATACACCAAAGCCAGCATGCTTGCCACCATAAGCGCGTAAGGCGAGCGAGCCTTGAGCACCGCCGTAGTCAGCCCAAAAGCAGGCAACAACACAAACAGCTGCCACAATACCCCTAAGACGACATTTGCTCCTGTGGCAATGCCTACCAGCGCAGGATACCCAAACAACCGATACAGCAACCACACCGTCCATAAATGGCGCAGCGTTTTTTGAATGGGCAAGATGGGCTTGAGCGATGTGCTTGGTTTTTTCATGGGCTTTTGTAACGTTGTAAAATTTAGGACAATCTGTCGCAACCAATCCACAGCAAAGGCGACAAACCGACCCCATTATACCCAAAAAAGCGCCGATTTGCTTTGTCTTTCACACAACCACCGTCAGCGCTTGTCATCAGATAATGCCCTAGTAAATCCACAGCAATGTTGTTACAATGACAAGCGTTTACCTTTATTGATTCAATCTCACACAAATTATGAGCCAATTTCTCAACAAACTTCCCTTTGCCCATCACGCTTGGTTTATGTACTTGCGTCTTTTGTTTCGGCATTTTTTGAGCGATGGTTGTTCACAAAGGGCTGCCAGCCTAACTTACACCACCTTATTATCACTTGTGCCAATCATCACCGTGATTTTGGTGGTGTTTTCTATGGTGCCTGCGCTTGCCGATGTCAGAGAACAAGTACAAAACGCCATTTATAGCAATCTTTTGCCCGCATCCAACGCCGCCATCAGCGAACACATCAACGATTTTACCGAAAAGTCCAGCAATCTGGGCTTGATTGGCGTGCTGGGCTTGTTTGTTACCACCATCATGACTTTGATGACCATTGAAGAAGCCTTTAACACAATTTGGCGCGTCAGCGAGCGCTCGGGCGGTTTGTCCAGTGTGCTGCGCTATTGGACGATGATAACCCTTGCCCCCATTGTGCTGGGCGTGGCATTTGGGGCATCAAGCGCCATTCGTGGCATCAGCTTTATGAACCAACAAATCGCAGGCTATGGCATTGACTGGGCAATATGGGCACAAATTGTCTCATTTTTGTTCACCGTGGCAGGTTTTATTGGCATGTACTGGTTTGTCCCCAAAGTCAATGTCCCCATCAAATACGCCGCCATCGCAGGGGTGATTGTGGCAGTCTTGTTTGAAACACTCAAGCAGCTCTTTGGCACAGTGATGAGCAACTTTACCAGCTACGAAGCCATTTATGGGGCATTTGCCGCGTTGCCTGTATTTTTATTGTGGATATATTTATCATGGAATGTGATTTTATTGGGAGTAGAAATCAGCTACACCTTGACCATCTTTGACAGCAAAGAAGTCGCCGTGCGCCACCCCTTGCTCAGCTTGTTGGACATGCTCAACCTGATTTACAAACGCTACCAACAAGGCAAAACCGTCAGCGAAAAAGAGCTGCGCGATGTGCTCGGCAGAAAAGAGCTGCCCAAATGGAATTTGTACATTGATGAACTTGTTCGCAACGAATTGATTGCCAGCACCAAAGACGACCGCTACATTTTGTGCACCAACCTAGATGGCATTAGCCTGTGGCAATTTTACAAAAAACTCCCCTACCCACTACCCATCAAAGACGAGCTTGACAAATTGCAACAAGCCGACTATGACCCTTGGTTTGTTGAACTCTACCAACAATTGGACAAAATAGAAAGCGTCGCCAAAAAAGAGCTGGACATTTCGCTGGGCGCATTATTTCAAGGCACGCCTTTGCGCCAAAAACAACAAATCACCCAACTGCAAGACCAGCCAAGCAGCCCCAATAGCGACCATGATGGCTTTCATCAAGACGCCACTCATACCACCGACGCACAAGGCAACACCTTTGTCATTCCCGACGGCAAGGCAAAACACACCCAAAGCGCCTTGACCGCAGCGATTAAGTTCGTCAAAAAAGCGCGCCATTGGTTCGGCAAAGGCAAAAAAGTCGCCAGCGACGTCAAAAAGGGGCTAGAATAAAGACATCAAAACGGCACATCGCTTTGCCATTCTAGCCAAATGCCCTGCACAGGGTGTTTTAGGCGCAGTCTGTGCGCGTGCAAATTTAAGCGCGGCGCCAGTTGCAACGCAATGCCAGTGGCATAAATAGGGTCGCCTATCATCACATGACCCAAGTACGCCATATGCACACGCAGCTGATGGCTGCGACCTGTGATGGGACTGAGTGCCACACGCGTTACAGGGTGCGCCTTGCCTGCAGAATCGGTGCGCAATTCGTGGTGCAACACTTCATAATGGGTGAGCGCTTGTTTGCTCCACGACATATCAACAATATGACGCGGCTTGGTGCTTGGCTCATAACGCACAGGCACATCAATCACGCCTTTTTTGTCATCACTGACAACGGTGCCAAAGACCACCGCTTGATATTGCTTTTGGGGAATGCGCTCAATAAACTGCTTGCTGACATGGCTTTGGGCTTGAGCGTGTTTGGCAAAAATAATCAGCCCCGATGTGTCCATGTCCAAACGATGAATGAGCTTGATGTTTGGATTGACCTTGAGCAGCCTTGATTGCAAACTGACCTTGAGCGCGCGACCATCAACGCTGAGCAGTCCTGCTGGCTTGTCTAACACCCAAATGTCATCGTCTTCATAAATGGTGATTGACTGTATAAATTCTTCAAAAAAATCAATACTTTGAGAATTTTCCCACGCATTTAGCTGTTTTATACATTCGTCATTTAACGTCATTGTAGCCCCAAGATAACAACAATTTCCTAAAATTTAACACAATCCTTGATAAAACAAAACAAAACCTTATTAACAAATTTGTTATAATGGCAAGATTTTTAGCCAACATCATCCCTGTTTTGATTTAAGGAACTGTTATGTCAAATGTCATCAACGTTGATGAAGCCAATTTTCAAAGCGCCCTAGAAGGCAACTTGCCTGTTTTGGTGGATTTTTGGGCACCATGGTGCGCGCCGTGTAAAGCCATCGCCCCCATACTGGACGACCTGTCTGTAGAATACGCCGAACGCGCGCGCATCATCAAAGTCAATGTTGATGACAACCCAAACTTGGCAGCCCAATTCGGCATTCGCAGCATTCCTGCACTTTTTGTCTTCAAAAATGGCCAAAAAGTAGAAGCTGTGGTGGGCGGTCGCCCCAAAAGCGAACTGGCAACTTTGATTGACAACCACCTATAAAACGCCCGTCTGCTCATCTTGATAGTCTCCTTGCGAGACTATTGTTGAGTACAATTACAAAAAAGTTACAAAAAAAATTGACAAATCGCGCGCAAAGCCTTAATATGACACGCACAGCACTTTTCTGCTGCTTCTTGTATCATCATCAAAAATGACTAGAACGCCTTCTATGCACTCGCAGGTGGTCAATCTTGTTGGCTAAGACAACCAAATCTTTGCTTTGCCACAACGCCAGCCATAGCAAGCCCCTTACCGTTGTCAAGACACATCTATGAACTTAACCGAACTTAAACGCAAATCTGTTGCTGAACTTTTGGCGATTGCCGAACATATTGGATTAGAAAATATGGCGCGCAGTCGCAAACAAGACATTATTTTTACCATTTTAAAAACCCACGCCCGCAATGGTGAAGCCATTTATGGCGATGGGGTGCTAGAGATTTTGCCCGATGGCTTTGGTTTTTTGCGCTCTAGTGAAGGGTCATACTTGGCAGGTCCTGACGACATTTATGTCAGCCCCAGTCAAATCCGCCGTTTCAATCTCCAAACAGGCGACTCCATCGCAGGACAAATTCGCCCCCCCAAAGATTCTGAGCGTTATTTTGCCCTGCTCAAAGTCAGCGAAATCAACTTTGACACACCCGACCGCTCACGCCACAAACTCATTTTTGAAAATCTAACCCCTTTATTTCCCACGCAGCAGCTGCGCTTAGAAGTGGGCAATGGCACCACCGAAGATTTGACAGGTCGGGTGATTGACCTGATTGCCCCCATTGGCAAAGGACAGCGCTCCATCATCGTTGCCCCGCCCAAAGCAGGCAAAACCGTACTGTTACAAAGCATTGCCCAAGCCATCACCAAAAACCACCCAGAATGTTATGTGATTGTGCTGCTCATTGATGAACGCCCCGAAGAAGTTACCGAAATGCAACGCACCGTGCGCGGTGAAGTGGTGGCTTCCACCTTTGATGAGCCGCCCCAGCGCCATATCCAAGTGGCTGAGATGGTCATTGAAAAAGCCAAACGCCTAGTGGAACACAAACAAGACGTGGTCATCTTGCTAGATTCCATCACCCGTCTGGCGCGCGCCTACAACACCATCATCCCTTCTAGCGGCAAAGTCTTGACAGGCGGTGTGGACGCCAACGCCCTAGAACGCCCCAAACGCTTTTTTGGTGCGGCGCGCAACATTGAAGAAGGCGGCAGTCTCACCATCATTTCTACCGCCTTGACCGACACCGGCTCCAAGATGGACAGCGTGATTTTTGAAGAGTTTAAAGGCACGGGCAACCAAGAAATCACTCTTGAACGTGAACTTGCCGAACGGCGCATTTTCCCTGCCATCAACATCAAAAAGTCCAGCACCCGTCGCGAAGAGCGCCTGCTTGATGAAGAGACGTTACGCCGCGTTTGGGTGCTGCGCAAGTTGCTACAACCCATGGAAGACAGTCAAGCCACTGAATTTTTACTTGACAGGCTAAAAGATTGTAAAACCAATGACGAATTTTTTAGCAATATGACCAAAAATAAATAGCCAACTCATTAGAATTTTAAATAATTATGAGCATAACTTTACTAAAAATTAAATAAAAGTGTATTTTTAGCAAATTTTTGTTACTTTTTTATGAAAGATTTTTAAAAAATGCTATTTATTTTTCAATTTTTCATGTATAATTCACCAGCAAGCCAGTACATTGACCCATTTCATCTGTTTGTTCTGTGGTGATGGGGTCTTTTGCTCACTTATTCCATTATGGAGACTTTTATGAAAACTAAGTTGATTTTTACTGCACTTATCGCTTCGCTAGCCCTAACCGCCTGCCAAAAGCCTGAAGAAAAACCAGCTGAAGTTGCCACCGAAGCTGCCGCTTCTGCAACCGAAGCGATGGCGTCAGCCACTGAAGCAATGGCTTCTGCAACCGAAGCGATGGCATCAAGCGCCGAAGCCACTGCGTCTGCCGCTGGCAACTGATTGCTGACACACAAAAAGAGCCTTTATGGCTCTTTTTTTTATGTCTGTTTGTCTGCCAACAGCCAATTATTGGCAATTTTAGCAATGACCACACAACAACGCCAAATCAGCCCAAACAAAAAACGGTCAATAAAAGAATTGACCGTTTGATGGATATATGGTGGCGTGGGGCAGGATCGAACTGCCGACACACGGATTTTCAATCCGTTGCTCTCCCGACTGAGCTACCGCGCCTTCGTTGCTTAGTGCTGCGTATGATACCAGATTTTAAAAATCTTGCAAGCGTTTTTTTAACTTTTTTTACATTTACCACAAAAATCGCACCCCCATCTTAGCCGCCACGTCTGAACAATGCCCAAAACACAACACAGGGTTTGTGTCCTTCAAACGTCCGTCTTTTGCGCAGCGCCAGACAAAACAATGTTGTTGAATTAGCCAGTTTGCTCAAGTATGATACACACCATCAATTTAAGAGCACAGCAAAATGACCCATTTAACACAACTGCACCCAACAAACGCCACCCTACAAAACATACAAACACTCGCCCTTAAGCAACTGCAGCACGATTTTGAGTTGTTTTTTGACACAGTTTGTTTGCCCAGCCCCCTTAATGAAGCCAGTCGCTACACCATACAAAACGGCGGAAAACGCGTACGCCCACTGTTGGTGCTGAGCAGTTTTTTAGCAACCACTCAATCTGTCAGCAACGTGCAGCTAGACATGGTGCGCCGAGCGATGATGGCAATTGAGTTGATTCATGGTTATTCTCTCATTCATGACGATTTGCCCTGTATGGACAATGACGAACTGCGCCGCGGCAAACCCACCTGTCATGTGGTCTACGGCGAAGCGACGGCTTTACTGGCAGGCGATGTCTTGCAGTCTTTGGCTTTTGAAGCGCTTAGCGCTGCCATACCCACCATGCACCCACCCCAAGACAGCAGCAAACTTTTGGCGGTACTCGCCCCCAGAGCCAGACGCATGGTGTCAGGGCAGCAGTTAGACCTTAATGGCGAAGCACAAAACCCAAACCAGCAGCACTTAGAAAACATCCACAAGGACAAAACAGGCGCGCTCATTGAAGCGGCAGCGCTGATGGGCGGCGTTTGTGCCAGCGCCACAGACAAGCAAATGGCGCAGCTTTTGGACTATGCTTGTGATATTGGACTTGCTTTTCAAGTACAAGACGATGTACTGGACGTCATTGCCGACCCCAGCACACTGGGCAAACCTACTGGCAGCGATGAAAAACACCAAAAATCCACTTATGTGCGTCTGCTTGGCACTGCCCAAGCCAGCGACTATGCCCAGCGATTGTTTGAACGCGCCCGCCATAGCGTGTCAACGTTTGGCGCAACCAACCCGCTTATCCAAATGGTTGATTGGCTACAAAAACGTCGTCATTAAACGCCATTTAACAATTTACTCATCGCAGCAGGTATGGCGGTTTGCCAACTTTGCCAAACAAATGTGCTCTGGCTGGCATTAAGTGCCTGATTGATGTGGGTAAACAATTTGTCGTCAATATCAATGGTCATCAAGGTCAAATGCCAATAAAAATGCGTCAAGCTGTGTTTGATGGTTTGTCCAACGTTTGTGTGATAAAGTGAGCACAAGTCTGCCAGCACACAAAAGAGCTGCTGCTCTGCAAACTGAGCCCAGCGCAGACATTCATCATCAGACAAGCTATTGTTCAGCTGTTTTATCAAATCATCAGTGTTTAGGCTGACAGGCGTTGACTGCGCAACGGTTAATAATGGCAAACACCAAAGCCCTTCCCAAATGCCGCTTTTTTGACTTTCGGCGCGCTTTAGCCACAAGACTTGGTCGCCATATCGTATACGCAGCGCCAACGAATGCCGACTGGGTTTGGTGCGCTTTTTGGCTTTGACAGGATAAGCGGTTGGGTTGTTTTGCCGATACGCCAGACAATCGCCAGACACAGGGCAATGCCCGCATTTGGGTTTGGTGCGCGTACAAACGGTTGCCCCCAAATCCATCATCGCTTGGGCAAAATGACCACTGCGCTCATTGGGCGTCAATGTATCCGCCAGCTGCCAAAGCAGTTTATCGGTGGCAGACTTGGTGATATCATCAGCAATGGCGCGGTGGCGCGTCAGCACACGCTTGACATTGCCATCACAAATCACCCCACGACCACCCACGCCCATCGCCACAATCGCTCCTGCGGTGCTGCGTCCCACGCCTTTGATGGCTTGCCATTCATCAACCGTTTGGGGAAATCTGCCGTGTTGCTGGATAAATGCCACCACTTGTTTGGCACCCGCTTGTAGGTTTCTGGCTCGCGCATAATACCCCAGCCCCGCCCACAAATCCGCCACCACGTGCCAATCAGCGTTTGCCAAATCGTGCACCGTTGGTAATGCTTGTACAAAGCGGTTAAAATACCCCATCACAGTCGCCACTTGGGTTTGTTGAAGCATAATCTCCGACAGCCAAACGGCATACACATCAGCCACCGCCTTTTTGTGCTGCTGCCACGGCAAATCATGGCGACCACTGCATTCAAACCACGCCAACAAACGCCCCGCAAAAGTGGCACTTGTCTGCTGGTGATTATGTTGTTTTGTCATAATTTTGTTGTCCACAACCATCAATCTGGCATTTATGGGGACAATGCACGCTTTTTTTAGGACAATGTTGTGATATTTGCTATAATATAGTGATGAAGACGATTTTTTTATTAGCGATTTGTTTGGGTGCGACAGTGTCGCTTGTCCGCGCCAATAATGGCGATGTTTATTTGGGGCAAAACATCAGCGCGTCGGTCAATACCGCCCAAAACCTTGACACTTGTTCACACCATTTTTATGCAGGACAAGCCCCCAAACTTGTTGGCAGCAAAGGCAAAAAACTTGGTCAGCGCAACTACGAGCTGTGTTTTGATGGTTTTGCGGTGTTGTATTCTGGCGTCTCGCGCACCCCCATTTGGTCGGCAGAGCATCTGACGCGCGACAGAATTGCCAAAGCCAAAACCCTAGCACGCGAAGACAGTTTTCACAGCGAAAGCCGCTTGCCCCACGATGTGCGCGCCGAGCTGTCAGACTATGCGCGTTCTGGCTTTGACCGTGGACACTTGGCACCCAATGGCGACATGGCAAACAAATCACAACAATTTGACAGCTTTAGCCTTGCCAACATCGCCCCCCAAAATGGCACACACAACCGCAATATTTGGCGCCTGATTGAGAGCACCACCCGCCACCTGACCAACCAATATGGCGAAGTTTATGTGGTTACGGGGGTGATTTTTGCGGGCAAAAATATCCAAAGCATTGGTTCTGGTGTGCTGGTGCCCAGCCATTTTTTTAAGGCGATTTATATTCCCAGCATTGACCAAGCAGGCGTTTATTACTCAGCCAACAACGAAAACGGCAACTATCAGGTGCTCAGCCTGAGTGAACTTGCCCAAAAAACAGGCATCATGGCAATGCCCACTTTGGCAGAGCCGGTACAAACAAACAAACTAGAATTGCCCGACCCCAACCAAAAGCCAGAATCGTCCAAACCAACCCAGCCCAGCCAATCACAAGAACAAAGTGGCTGGCTGCTGCTTTTGACACAACTGCTGCAATTTTTGGTAAACCTTCTAAACAAAGCATAAAGGCGCTGTATGGATATTTTTAACAACGACCACGAAGTGCTGCAACTGGGCAGTTTGACCATTGAAAATCAGCACGATTGCGTCGTCATTGTCGGCGATGTGCAAATTGACAAATCTCTTGATGGCAAAAAACAAGCCGCCATGCTCTATGACTTTGCCAAAGCGTTACTGACGCGCTTTGATGAGCTGGACGAACACGAATTGTCCAAGCCCAAAGACCCACAAACGCCCAGCAAAAACGTAAAAAACCCTTTTGACTGATTGTCTGAAACAAAGCACACAAAAAGTCCTACAAAACTGCCAATTTCGCACAACAGAGTGATTTGCATTTGCCAAATGGCTTGGTTATAATGCTGTCAGACTTGTCTGGTGGCAAGTTTGTTTTTAGATTGTGTTCAACAAACAAGGAATTTTTATGAAACTGACCAAGATGATTGCCATCGGTGCTGGTATTGGCTTATCCATGAGCGCCTTTGCCACCGACCCCATTGTTGGCAACTGGAAAATGAGCGAAAAAGGCGAAGCCAAAGCCATCATCACCATCAGCGAGTCCAATGGTGAGTTTTTTGGCAAAATGACCAAGGGTTTGACCGAAAAAGCCAAAAAGACAGAAGGTCAGCAAATTTTATTTAATATCAAATCGCTTGGCGATGGCAAATACAAAGGCAAAGGCAAACATCCCACACTGGGCGTCAAGGGCACAGTCAACATCACCATCAACGGCAACAACATCGCCATCAAAAGCATCACAGGCACACAAACTGGCGTAAAACAGTAATTTAGTCGCCAAAAGCACCACACTTGAACAAACCAAGGTGGTGCTTTTATTTTATTCGGTGCTGTCCAAAAACGCTTGAGCGCTTGACAAATCTAACGTACCTTCATAGATGGCACGCCCTGTAATCGCGCCAAGCAGATACTTGCCATAAGGTTTTAATGCTTTAATATCGCTCATGTCAGTAACACCCCCTGATGCGATGACAGGCAAACCGCAGGCACAAGCAAGCGCAACCGTTTGTTCAATATTCACCCCAGCCATCATACCATCTTTGGCAATGTCGGTATAAACGATGGACGACACGCCAGCATCAGCAAAACGTTTGGCAAGGTCGGTGGCAAGGGTATCGGTAACATTTGCCCAGCCATGTGTCGCCACAAAACCGTCTTTGGCATCAATGCCCACGATGATATGCCCGCCAAACTCACGGCACGCCTCATCCACAAACGCTGGCTCTTCTAGCGCCTTAGTGCCGATGATGATATAACTTAGCCCTGCTGACAAATAATGCTCAATCGTGGACAAACTGCGCACGCCACCGCCCAGCTGTATGGGTAAATTGGGGTGAGCTTTGGCGATTTGTTCCACCACCGTTTTGTGCACAGGCACGCCATCAAACGCCCCATTTAAATCCACCAAATGCAGCCGTCTTGCGCCTTGTGCCACCCACCGACTTGCCATCAAAACAGGGTCATCACCAAACACCGTGTCATCTTCCATACGCCCTTGTTTTAGGCGAACACATTTGCCATCTTTTAAATCAATGGCAGGAATAATCAACATGGACATAGTTTTCCTTATCATCGGTCAAATCACAAAAACAAAATTGTAACAGATAATCCAAAAAATTTTAAAAATTTTTGCAACAAACTTGGTGAGCGCAACCGATAACCCATGATAAAACAAGGGGTTTTAAAACCCAATAAAAACCAATCACCTAAAGTGGGTCATCGGGCACTTACAACTGTAAAAGTGCTGTTATTTTTTGGTGCTTTGGCGTATAATGGAAAGGTTTATTGTACGCATAACACTGCTTATAGAAAACTTTGAGTAACATAAAAACAAATTGGAATTTGTTTTTTGTTATTGATAATGCTTTGTTATGCCTTTCTAAGATTGACAATCGGCTCATGGTCGTTGGTTGATTTTGGAAAACTTGGTAGCCAGCCACTTAGGTAGCCACTTGACATGATGTATACCCAAATTACAACATACCCCAAGGGCTTGTCTGTGCTGGTGTATTTTGGTCTTAATTTAAGTATCCGCTTATGATTACCATCAAAAAAGGCTTGGACTTGCCCATTGAAGGCGAACCTGCCAAAGAGATTAGCGAGCACGCCCCCGCTCATGTCGCCCTTATCGGTTATGATTATATCGGTATGCGTCCGACCATGAATGTCAAGGAAGGCGACGTGGTTGCCAAAGGGCAGGTATTGTTTGAAGACAAAAAACGAGCGGGCGTCAAATATACCGCACCTGTCAGTGGCAAAGTGGTTGCCATCAATCGTGGCGAACGCCGTGTCTTTGAAAGTTTGGTGATTGCCGCCCAAGCAGGTGATGAGATTACTTTTAAAGCACATTCATCGGACGCCTTAACTAAGCTAAGTCGCGATGACGTGGTAACTCAGTTAAATGACGCAGGCGAATGGGTGGCGTTTCGCACCCGTCCATTTAGTCGCACCCCTGAACTTGACAGCGTGCCATCTGCCATTTTTGTTACCGCCACCGACACCAACCCACTGGCCGCCGACCCTGCCGACATCATCAATGCCAACATTGACGCCTTTAATGACGGCTTGGCAATTTTATCAGTGTTGTCGCCCAAAACCTTTGTCTGTCATGGAGCGGTCGCCCCCACCAAGGCAACGAGCCTTGCCACAGGCAACCAAACCGAATACCACGGCTTTACAGGCAAGCACCCCGCTGGTAATGCAGGTACGCACGTTCACTTTTTGCACCCTTTAGCACGTGGGGTGATGGTGTGGACGATTGGCTATCAAGACGTGATTGCCATTGGCAAACTCTTTACCACAGGCAAAATTTATACTGAACGCACCATCAGTCTGGCAGGCACCACTGTTAGCAAACCGCGTCTGATTAAGACCACGCGCGGGGCGGATTTAAACGAGCTGACCGCTGGCGAGTTAAACAACGCAGACAGCCGCATCATCTCAGGTTCGGTGCTGTCAGGGCGTAAAGCCAGTGATACGGTGGCATATTTGGGACGCTTTCACAACCAAGTATCGGTGCTTGCCGAAGGTCGTGAACGCCCCGCCCTGCACTTTTTGACACTGGGGGCGAACCGCTTTTCCGCTCTGCCGATTTATATTTCCCAGTTTTTCACAGGCAAAAAATTTGCCTTTACCACATCAACCAACGGCTCACCGCGTGCGATGGTACCCATTGGCACTTTTGAAAAAGTCATGCCCCAAGACTACCTACCCACCCAACTACTGCGTTCGCTGATTGTTGGCGACATCATAGAAGCGGTGGAGCTTGGGGCGTTGGAGCTTGACGAAGAAGATTTGGCACTTTGCACCTTTGTATCGCCTGGTAAATACGAATTTGGCGATATTTTGCGTGATAACTTGACCCGTATTGAGCAGGAAGGCTAAACGATGAAATTTATTCACAATATCTTTGACCGTATGGAGCCGTCCTTTACCAAAGGTGGCAAATACGAAAAATACTACGCCGTGTTTGAGATGTTTGACACCTTTTTTCGTCAGCCATCATCACAAACCTACTCGGCAAGCCACGTCCGCGATGGCATTGACCTAAAACGCATCATGATTACGGTGTGGCTATGCACCTTCCCTGTGATGTTTTGGGGTATGTACAATGTCGGCTTTCAAGCACTGACCGCCATACAGCATTTTGGCATCACCCCAACAGGTTGGCGTACCGTCATCACAGATATGACAAATTATGACCCTAACAGCATTTGGGCGTGCTTTGTTTATGGGGCAATGCAGTTTTTGCCCATTTATGCCGTAACTTTTGGCGTAGGTATTTTGTGGGAAGTCATCTTTGCGGTGGTGCGTGGACACGAAGTCAATGAAGGCTTCTTTGTAACGTCCGTACTATTTGCCCTATCGCTACCGCCTGACATTCCGCTGTGGCAAGTGGCTTTGGGCATTAGCTTTGGTGTGGTGGTTGCCAAAGAAGTCTTTGGTGGTACAGGCAAAAACTTTCTTAACCCCGCCTTGGCAGGTCGTGCCTTCTTATACTTTGCCTACCCTGCCTATATGTCGGGGGACGCTGTGTGGACAGCGGTTAAAGGACTTGCCAGCGTAGATGGTTATAGCGGTGCAACCCCCTTAGGACAAGCCGCTGCTGGCACACCTGCTGGTGCTTTTGTGGACGCTTATGGGCAAACCATCAGCTGGGGTCAAGCCTTTTTGGGCAATATGCAAGGCTCTATCGGCGAAGTTTCTACCCTTGCTATCCTTATTGGCGGGGCGGTGCTGGTTTATACCAAAATCGCCAGCTGGCGTGTGATACTCGGTGCGGTGATTGGGCTTTTGCTCACTGCCTTTGTCTTTAATCTGATTGGTGGCGACAACCCCATGATGAGCCTAGCGCCACATTGGCATTTGGTCATCGGTGGCTTTATGTTTGGGGCGGTATTTATGGCAACTGACCCTGTGTCAGCGGCTCATACCAACACCGGTCGCTGGTGCTATGGCTTGCTCATCGGCTTTATGACCGTTACCATTCGTGTCATCAACCCAGCTTTCCCAGAAGGCATCATGCTTGCCATCTTGTTCGCCAACTTGTTTGCTCCGCTGTTTGACTATTTTGTCAAACAAGCCAACATCAAACGCCAAACAGCACGGAGATTAGCTCATGTCAGCCAAAAATAGTAACGTTACGACCATCGTAACTGCACTGGTACTGTGCTTGGTTTGCTCCATTGCCGTATCAGCGGTGGCGGTGGGTTTAAAACCCAAACAAACCGAAAACAGCACGCTAGACTTTAACAAAAACGTCTTAATTGCCACAGGCAAATTTGACCCCGCCAAAGACAGCAACAGCGTGGTGGCAGAGCGGTTTGCCGATTTTGAAGTCAAAATGGTCAATTTGGACACTGGCACTTTTGCCACAGACGCAGAGCTTAGCCAAGCGGGCATTAGCGACATTGACGGATACAGCGTTGCCAAAGCCGCTCGCACGCCCGCACTTAGCACGCCACTTAGTGATGACGTGGCAGGCATTGGTGGCAAGCCCAAGTTCAGTAAAGCCTATCTGCTCAAAGACGCCAACGGTCAAATTGACATGATTGTTCTGCCTTTTCATGGGGCGGGTCTGTGGGGTCAAATCTATGGACTGTTGACGCTGGACAAAGACTTTAACACCATCAAAGGCGTCAATTTCTACGAACACAAAGAAACCCCCGGCTTGGGTTCTCGGATTGCTGATGAGCCTTGGCGTGCCTTGTGGGTGGGCAAAAAATCTCACAACGACAGCGGTGAAGTCATCATGGGTGTTGCCAAAGCAGGTACTGCCAAGCCTGAACAGGTGGACGGTATCAGCGGAGCTACCTTGACGGGTCGTGGCGTCAATAACATGGTGCAGTTTTGGTTGGGAGCAGACGGCTACAAGCTGTTTTTGGACAACCTAAAAGCTGGCACAGCGGACGGTAAAGGAGCATAATCATGGCGGACACCAAAAAGATTTTAACCACGCCGATTTTTAATAACAACCCCATCGCCTTACAAATCTTAGGCATTTGTTCGGCACTGGCGGTAACCACCAGCGTCAAAAACGCTTTGGTGATGTGTATTGCCCTAACTTTGGTAACGGCATTTTCTAGCTTTTTTATCTCTATTATCAGAAATAAAATCCCATCGTCCATTCGTATCATCGTACAGATGGTGGTGATTGCATCGCTGGTGATTGTCGTTGACCAAATCCTAAAAGCGGTCGCTTATGATGTCGCCAAGTCCTTGTCGGTCTTTGTGGGGCTGATTATCACCAACTGTATCGTCATGGGGCGTGCCGAAGCCTACGCCATGAGCAACCCACCCATTCCTAGCTTTTTGGACGGTATTGGTAACGGCTTGGGCTATTCGGCGGTGCTGATTTTTGTGGCGAGCATTCGTGAGATTTTGGGTAATGGCAGCTGGTTTGGCATTCAGCTACTAGAAAAAGCCACCGATGGTGGTTGGTATATCCCCAACGGTTTGTTGCTATTGCCACCATCGGCGTTCTTTGTGATTGCTTTGTTTATCGCCATTGTGCGTCTTTGGAAGCCTGAGCAAGTTGAACCTGCCGAATACACCCTAAAACCACAATCTAAGGGCATGGGAGGACACTAATGGGACACTATATCAGTTTATTTATCACGTCTGTATTTATTGAAAACATGGCACTTGCCTTTTTCTTGGGCATGTGTACGTTTATCGCCGTCTCCAAAAAAGTCTCCACCGCCATCGGTTTGGGCGTGGCGGTCATCGTGGTGATGGCAATCTGTGTGCCACTAAACAACCTGCTTTATCAATTCTTGCTCAAAGATGGGGCACTGGCGTGGGCGGGCTTTCCCAATACTGACTTGTCCTTTTTGGGGCTACTAAGCTACATCGCCCTAATTGCTGCCACCGTACAAATCTTAGAGATGATTTTGGACAAGTTTGTGCCTGCCCTATATAACGCTTTGGGGGTGTTTTTGCCACTGATTACTGTAAACTGTGCCATCATGGGTGGCGTGCTGTTTATGGTGGAGCGTGATTATAACTTTGGCGAATCCATTGTTTATGGTGTGGGTTCTGGCTTTGGTTGGGCGTTGGCGATTGCCACTTTGGCGGGCGTGCGTGAAAAGCTCAAATATTCAGACGTACCAGCACCGCTGCGTGGTCTGGGCATTACCTTTGTTACCGTTGGTCTAATGTCGCTTGGCTTTATGTCATTTGGCGGTATGAGTCTATAAGGAGAAACCATGTTTGGTACAGCATTCGGTGGTGTTGCCATGTTTACCGCCATCATCATGAGCCTTGTGGTGATTATTCTTATCGCTCGCTCACGATTGGTCAGCTCTGGCAACGTAACCATCAATATCAATGAAAACCCCGACAACAATGTCGTAACGCCCGCAGGTGGCAAACTTTTGCAAACCTTAGCTGCCGAAGGCATCTTTTTGTCATCTGCCTGTGGTGGTGGTGGCACGTGTGGTCAATGTCGCTGTAAGGTGCTTGACGGTGGTGGCTCTATTTTGCCCACCGAAGAAGGGCATTTCACCCAAGGCGAGATACGCGACGGCATGCGTTTGGCATGTCAAGTTGCCGTCAAACAAGACATGAAAATTGAGATTGACCCTGAGTTTTTTGATGTCAAAAAGTGGGAATGTGAAGTTATTTCCAATGACAACGTGGCGACCTTTATTAAGGAGCTGACCCTAAAAATCCCCGAGGGCGAGGTTGTGCCGTTTCGTGCTGGTGGCTATGTACAGCTAGAAGCCCCACCACATACGGTGCATTATAAGGACTTTGACATTGCCAAAGAATATCACGAAGACTGGGATAACTTTAACCTATGGCGTTATACGTCCACCGTAGATGAGCCTGTCATTCGTGCCTATTCTATGGCAAACTACCCCGAAGAAAAGGGCATTATTAAGTTCAACATTCGTATCGCCAGCCCACCGCCACGTGGCCCTGAAGGCATCCCCCCTGGTAAGATGTCGTCCTATGTGTTTAGCCTAAAACCAGGAGACAAGATTACCGTGTCAGGCCCTTATGGTGAGTTTTTTGCCAAAGACACCAAAGCTGAGATGGTGTTTATCGGTGGCGGTGCAGGCATGGCACCCATGCGTTCGCACATCTTTGACCAATTAAAACGCCTAAAATCTGACCGTAAAATCAGCTTTTGGTATGGTGCACGCTCCAAGCGTGAGATGTTCTATGTGGAAGACTATGACGGGCTGGCTGCCGAGTTCCCTAACTTTGAATGGCACGTTGCTCTGTCTGACCCACAGCCAGAAGACAACTGGGAAGGCTATACAGGCTTTATCCACAACGTTCTGTATGAAAACTACCTAAAAGACCACCCCGCCCCAGAAGACTGTGAGTTTTATATGTGTGGTCCACCAGTGATGAACGCGGCGGTCATCAATATGCTTAAATCACTCGGCGTAGAAGATGAAAACATCTTACTTGATGACTTTGGTGGTTAGTCCAAAAAACCCTTGCAACCGCAGGGGTTTTTATTTTTGCCAATCACAACTTGGATTTTTGTGCCCAAACAAAATTTGGTGCTACAATAACCATCACCAATCGTCGGTCAATTTATCCTTTTTTAGCCAATCAAACAAACTTATGAGAATTTTTGTTGCCATTTTTACTATTACTGCCATCAGTGCTTGTACCAAAACACCCACCTATCAAAAACTAGAAGGGCAAACGATGGGAACCAGCTATCACATCACCTTTGAAGTGCCCAAAAACCTTGCCGTCAGCGACGTTCAAAACAGCATTGAAAAACGCCTAGCCCAAATCAACGCCAGCATGTCCACCTACGACAAAAACAGCACCATCTCCAAATTTAACACCCTACCAGCAGGGCAAACGATACAAATAGACAGCGATTTTATCAAGGTGTTGGACGACAGTCGCACGATTTATGACAAATCAGGTCATGCTTTTGACCCCACCGTCTATCCTTTGGTGGAGCTTTGGGGATTTGGCAGCAAAATGAGCGCTGAACGCTTACAAAATCCACCCAGTGATGACAACATCAATGCCACCAAAGACAAAATTGGTTTGGATAAAATCACACTCAACGGCAATCAACTTTCCAAAACTGCTGATGGCGTTGGTTTGGATTTTTCGGCGATTGCCAAAGGCTATGGCGTAGATGTGATTGCTGGCGTGCTCAAAAATGACTACAAAATCAATAACTACATGGTAGAAATCGGCGGTGAAGTTGCCACATCAGGTCTCAATCACAAAGGCAAGTCTTGGACACTCGCCATTGACGCGCCCATCATGGGAAGCACCGTCAGCACCCGCCAAATCGCCACCACCGTCAGCGCGCCATCTGGTCAGCCCCTGCACATCGCCACATCGGGCAACTACCGTAACATGCTGCGTTATGGCGACCATATGTACAGCCACACCATCAACCCCACCAGCGCCCAACCTGTCCAAAACAGCGCACCATCGGTCAGCGTCATTCACCACAGCGTGGCTTTGGCAGACGGCTGGGCAACGGCGTTGTCGGCAGTGCCTTTTCAAGAAGCACTAAGCATGGCAAACCGCCAGCAAATCCAAGCCATTTTTATCACCAACGACAGTGCACCATTTGCCATCACCTATTCCGACGCTTATCGCCAAGCCTTTGGCAAATAGATTGCCCACAAGTCTTTTAAAGACCCCAAATTTGCTTTACAATACCAACACGGCCACAACCACCGACACTGATAAGGACAACCATGCCAACATCTGCTTACCGTTCTGACTTTTATCAACGCTGGCACAGCACCCCCACTGCCATCAAACAAGCGCTGTATCAGGAACTTGAAGACATCATCGGTCTGCTGCAAAGCGACAGCAGTGCCAAATCTTATAGCTTTACCTATCCTGATTTTGATGCCACCATTGAAGTGCTGTTGCTTCCCAACAAACACAGCACCAACTCAATCAAGTTTATGCCCACAACCGCAAAAACCGACGCGCCATACACAACCACCCAAACAGCCCAACCCGATGACAAACACATCATCGCGCAACATATCTATGACAAATTATCGGCACAAATTGACGACGCCTTGAGCAAACATCTTGGTCAGTTGTCAGACGATTTAAAAACATGGCTCAAAACCGCCATTGATGATGAACTGCGTTAAACCAAAGGAACTTTTATGAACACACATCATAGCGACATCATCATTGTCGGTGCTGGACCTGCAGGTCTGGCATTTGCGCGCCATTTTAAGGGCACAAATTTGTCCATCACCATCCTTGAAAAAGCCCCGCTTGATGACATTGCTCAGCCCAAATATGATGGGCGTGAGATTGCTCTGACCCACCGCTCCAAAGAAATCCTACAAAATTTAGGGGCATGGCAACGCTTTGATGACCAAGACGTTTATAAACTCAAAGACGCCAAAGTGTACAACGGCGACTTTGGTTATGCCTTACATTTTAAAGTACCCAAAGATTTGTTGGCATTGACGTCCATTGACCGCTTGGGCAACCTGATTTCTAACCATAACATTCGTCAAGCCTTGTATGACGAAGTCAAAGAGTTGCCCAATGTGCGCCTTTTGCCCCAAAGCACCATCACGTCCATCAACACAGCTGCCGACCAAGTCAGCGTTCGCTTGGACACTGGCGACGTTTATACGGCACGCCTGTTGGTTGGGGCAGACAGTCGCTTGTCCTTTGTGCGTCGTGAGCTGGGCATTGGGGCACAGATGAACGACTTTGGGCGCACGGTGATTGTGTTTCGGGTGTCGCACCCTTTGTCCAACGAAGCCACCGCACAAGAGTGTTTTTTGTACGGTCGCACACTGGCGCTGCTGCCCCTGACGGACAACCTAACCAATTGCGTCATCACCCTTGACAATACCCAAGCGCCCACCTTGCTTGCCATGAATGGTGATGAGCTCGCCTTAGAAGTCCAACGCATGATGAACGACAAGCTGGGCAAACTGACGCTGGCAGGCACGGTACACCATTATCCCTTGATGGGCGTGCACGCCAAGAGCTTTGTTGGTAGGCGCGCAGCACTCATTGGCGACAGCGCAGTGGGCATGCACCCTGTAACCGCGCACGGCTTCAACTTGGGGCTGATGAGCGCTGCCACCCTAGCCCAAGCGGTGCTAAAAGCCCACCATGCCAACCAAGACATCGCTGCAGACGCGCTATTGCGTGCTTATGACCGCCAGCACCAACTGCATACCCGTCCACTGTATCACGGCACCAACACGATGGTTGCGCTCTTTACCAGCGACAAAAAACCCTTAACACTGGTGCGCGACGCGACGCTGCGCATCAGCAACCACCTACCCCCACTCAAACGCTGGATAGCAGGGCAACTCACAGGCAAATAACAACCGCAACAAAGACCATGACTTTATTACACGCAAGCCCCATACACCTAAAACACATCGGCATCAGCGAAAACCAAATCCAAGACATCATCGCCAAAAACCCCACCATCTTGGGTTTGGGCGATTTGTCTTATTTGGACCGCGAAAGACGGCACACCAACGCAGGCAGGCTTGATGTTTTACTGCAAGACACCACCAACAAAAAACGCTTTGAAGTAGAAATCCAGCTTGGCAAAATGGACGAAAGCCACATCATTCGCACCATTGAATATTGGGACATAGAGCGCAAACGCTATCCGCAGTACAAACACGTTGCTGTCATCATCGCCGAAGACATCACCCAGCGCTTTTTTAATGTCTTACAATTGTTTAATGGCAGCATTCCACTCATCGCCCTAAAGATGTCGGCATATCAATTTGAAAACAAAACCTTTTTGACCTTTACCAAAGTGCTAGATGAAATGGTGCTTGGCTTTGTGGACGACGACGAAACCAAAACCGAGCTGGCAGACCGCACTTATTGGGAAGCGCGCGGCACCAAAGAAACGATGACTTTGCTGGACAAACTGTTTGCCAGCCTAAAAGACGCAGGCATCGATGCCAGACCCAAATACAACAAATCCTACATCGGCATAGAAATTGGCAACGGTCAAATCAAAAACTTTGTCTTGTTTCGGGTCAGACGCTCACAAGTGATTGTTGAATTAAAATTAGAACAAAGCGAAATTTTGGACGAAAAAATCAACAACCTGTTTGACACATTGGATTATAGTGGGCGCTATCGCATCTTTGTTACTGTCAGTGATTTTTCTGACGACCACAAAAAAGACGTGTTAAAACAACTCATGAAAGACGCCTACGATGAGTTTAAATAAACCGCTTTGTTTCTAAGGAGTGATTTTGTTTGATGTAGTTTTGCCCCTTACAGGGGGAATTGGGTTGTTTTTGCTTGGCATGGCGCTGATGACTGACAGCCTAAAAGCCGTTGCAGGTGAGAGCTTACGCCTGTGGCTGGGACGCTTTACTGGCTCACCCACCAAAGCGATGTTCTCAGGCATTGCCTTTACTTTGGTTGTGCAATCATCAACCGCCACCACCTTGGCGACCATCGGTTTTGTCAGTGCTGGCGTGCTTTCTTTTATTCAAGCCATCGGGGTGATTATTGGGGCAAACATCGGCACCACCAGCACAGGTTGGATAGTGGCATTTTTGGGGCTAAAGTTCTCCATTTCGGCATTTGCCCTGCCAATGGTTGGCGTAGGCGCCATGCTAAAACTGCTCGGCAAAGACACCGTGTCTTTGATTGGATTGTCGCTGGCAGGTTTTGGTTTGTTGTTTTTGGGCATTGACTTTTTGCAAGAAGCCATGGCGGGATTTGCCAACCAAGTGGATTTGAGCCAATGGTCAAACAACGACTGGCTCACCCAATTGATTTTGGTGGTCATTGGACTGGTGATGACCATTTTATTACAATCATCAACCGCCGCCATCACCGCCACACTTGCCGCCCTAGCCAGCCAAGCCATTGATCTGCCCCAAGCCTTGGCTTTGGTGATTGGTCAAAATATCGGCACAGTTGCCACCGCCGTACTGGCCGCAGTTGGTGCCACCATCAGTGCCAAACGCACCGCCGCTGTGCACGTGATTTTTAATGTGATTACCGCCGTGGTGGCGTTTTTTGGGCTGATGCCCCTAACCTTGTGGCTGGTAGAAGCTCGCGTCATCGTCTGGGACAACACCGTCATCATTGCCGCCTTTCATACCGCTTTTAGTTTGTTGGGGGCGCTGATGTTTATGCCCTTTACCAAAAAGTTTCAATACATCATTGAAAAATTGTTGCCCGAAAAGGACATTCCTGCCACGCGCTTTTTGGACGAAAGTTTGTTTTCACTGCCTGCGGTGGCAATCTTTACCGCCAGACGTGCGCTCTGCCAAAGCCTGTCTTGGGCATACCAACAAGTGGTTGAAGCCAGCAAAGGCACCATCAGCAGCGAACAAATTGACATACAAGCATTGGACGAAACCTTGAGCAAAGTGGACGATTATCTCAAAAAAATGCCCGTGCCCCAAGCCCAAAGCGACCAACAGCATTTGATTGAGCTGTTGCGCTTGGTGGTTTATGTGCGCGTGATTCGCGATGACTTGCTGAACGTTTCTTTTGTTGATGTGCTGCGCCAAGGCTTCGGCAGTGAGCGCCTAACCCAAGTGATGGGCAACCTTAAGGAACTGATTTATTACCTAAATGCACTGCCTGACAATGGTTTGCCCAGCGCTTTTGTGGCGTACTTTGTGGCGTCCGGCGACACGCTCAAAGCCGAAAAAGACGACCTGCGCGTCTCCATCGTTGAACAAACCGCCATTACTGACCATAACGCTTCAGATGCTTTGCAAATGATTGTTGCTCAGCGCTGGTTGGACAGATTGATGAAGCACACCGCCAAAATGGTCATGTTGCTAGAAGAATCCAAAAACGCCCACTAAACATCACTCATGCAGCGCCTTGTAGATGGTACTTGCCAACCCCTTGCCAATGCCTTTGACGCTGGCAATGTCCATCTGTGATGCGCCAAGCAACTGACTCATGCCCCCAAAATGTGCCAGCAACTCACGCCTGCGCTTGACGCCCAGATTGGGAATGACTTCCAGCACCGACGAACCGCGCGCCTTATCGCGTTTTTTGCGGTGCGCGCTGATGGCAAAACGGTGCGCTTCATCGCGAACATACATCAACAAATGCAGCGCCTTGCTGTCTGCTGGCAGGTCAATGGGCTGATGGTGCAAAAAATGCAGCACTTCCAATCCTGCTTTGCGCCCTTCGCCTTTGGCAATGCCCACCAGCAGAGTTTGTTTGAGTTTGCCAAGTTGCTCCAACACCGTTTTGGCAACACCAAGCTGCCCCTTACCACCATCAATCAATAACAAATCAGGCAAAGCGTGCTTGCTATAGCGACGCTTTAGAACTTGCGCCATCGCCGCATAATCATCACCACTGGCGATGTTTGAGAGATTGTATTGGCGATAGTCGCGCTTTTTTGCTCCTGATGAGTCAAACACCACGCACGATGCCACTGCCAGTTCACCCATGGTGTGCGAAATGTCAAAGCACTCAATGCGCTCAATCGCCCTATCTGACACTCCAGACAGCACCTTTTGTAGCTGCCCAAAACGCTGTTGCAACTCGTGATAATCCAGCAGTTTAACAGCAAGCGCATTGGTCAGGTTGAGTTTGCTCAAAGCCAGCCACTGGGCACGGTGCGTCTGCACTTGGTGTTTTATCAAGGTTTTTTGTTTAAAATGTGTTTGTAACAGCGTTTGTATGGTTTGGCTGTTGGTTAGCGCCCTATCCACAATGATTTCTTTGGGCAAATCGTCGCTGACATCTGCATAAAACGACAACAAAAAGCGCTCCAAAGTCTCGCTGAGCGTTTCATCGCCCAACATGGGCATGTCAAGAAAATAGGGTTTGTCGCCGAGCACTTTGCCGCCACGCACCGTCAACACATTCACCGCCAACAATCCCGCCTGCTGAGCAATGGCAAACACATCGGCGCTGCCGTCCAAACGATACACCGCTTGCTTGGCGCCAATCTCTGACAACATCGCCAGACGTTCACGATAAAACACCGCCTGCTCAAACTGCATTTTGTCGGCGCACTCGTGCATTTTTTGGATAAGGTCGGCTTGCAGTGCTTGGCTGTTGCCTTGCAAAAATTGCAACGCCCTTTGGACATCTTGCTCATAGTCTCTGTGGTCAATGAGTCCCACACAAGGCGCCGAACAACGTTTAATCTGGTATTGCAAACAAGGGCGCTGTCGGGTGGCAAACACTTGATTGGTGCAGTCTCTAAGCAAAAACAGTTTTTGCAACACTTCTAGCGCTTCTTTGGCGCTGCTTGATGACGGATAAGGCCCAAAAAAACGCGCCTGTTTGTGCTTTGCCTTGCCACGCCCAATGCCAATTTTGGCAAATTTATCCACAGAAACAAACAAATACAAATACGATTTGTCATCGCGCAACATCACATTATAAGGCGGGCGATGTGCTTTAATCAGATTTTGTTCAAGCAGCAGCGCTTCGCTTTCACTGTGCACCACGATGGTTTCAATGTCATCAATGCGTTGCACCAACGCTTTGGTTTTTGGGTGGTCAAGGTGTTTGTTAAAATAACTGGACACTCGGCTTTTTAGCGATTTGGCTTTGCCGACATACAGTATTTCACCTGTCTTGCTCAGCATTTGGTACACCCCTGGCAAGTTGGGCAAATTTTTGAGCAGTTGGCTCAGTCGCATTTGTCTGTTTTGTGTGTTCATCACCATCGTCTCACTGACAGTCAAAACAAAACCCCGCCAAATTGACAGGGTTTGCTTGATAAAGAAAACTTAGGCTTCTTTTTTGCCCAGTTTTTCTTTGATGCGGGCAGCTTTACCAGAGCGGCTACGCAAGTAGTACAGTTTGGCACGGCGCACATCGCCACGGCGCTTGACGCTGATGCTGTCAATCAAGGGCGAATGCAACTGAAAGGCACGCTCAACGCCAATGCCACTTGAGATTTTGCGTACGGTGAATGATGAGTTAAGACCACGATTGCGCTTAGCAATGACCACACCTTCAAAGGCCTGCAAACGCTCACGGTCGCCTTCGCGCACTTTGACTTGCACCACCACAGTATCACCTGGGGCAAAAGCTGGGTGTTGTTTTAGTTGGGCATTCTCAATTTGTTGTACCAAGGGGTGTTTGTTACTCATGGGAGCACTCCAAAATAGATGACATAGGCTCCAAACCTTTATTTGTGTGGCAAAAGGCCGCGTATCATCGTAATCGTCATGTTTTTGTCTTTAGCAAAAACTTGTCTTAGCCACATAGACACAAAAAACCTTGCTATTTTATAAAAATTTACCACAAAAAGCAAGCCTGCTTTATGACTTTTGCCCTTGTGCCAAAATTGGCAAAGTCTAGCAACATTGACGACAAACTGTGGACAAATTGGTGCAAATAATTGGTTAATTTTGTGATTTTTTGTACCCAATCGTCAATTATTGCTTGCTAAGACTGCCAAAGATTGGCAATATAGCCAATGCAACACACTCAAATCACAACATTATTTTAGTAAACAGGTGTACTATGAGTAAACAGATTTTGTTGATTGAAGACGACCCAGATTTGGCAGAACTTATCAGCGATTATTTGTCCATGAATTATTATGAAGTTCATCACGCCCTAACCGCTCAAGCAGGTTTAGACATCTTGGACACCAAAGAGCGCGACATTGATTTGGTGGTGCTTGATTTGATGTTGCCTGACATGGACGGCATGCAAGTTTGCCAAAAAGTGCGTGGCTCAAAAAACACCCAAATCAACAAAGTCCCTATCATCATGCTCACCGCCAAAGGCGACACCACCGACCGCGTGCTTGGTCTTGAGATGGGCGCTGACGATTACATCTCCAAACCCTTTGAGCCACGCGAGTTGCTGGCGCGCATTCGGGCGGTGCTGCGCCGCCACGAAACCCCCAACCAAGTGGACATCAACTCTGGCAGCCTGACCTTTGGGCGTTTGTCGGTCTTTCCTGACAGCCACGAAGTTACCATTGATGACAAGATTGTGCGTCTGACCACCCACCAGTTCCAGCTTTTGCATTATTTTGCCACCCATGCAGGCAAAGTACTCAATCGCGAACAGCTCTGGCAAGCCATGCCCAATGACGACAGCTCCGAAAACATTGACCGTGCCATTGATGTGCACATTTCTCGCTTGCGTGCGCTCATTGAAGACAACCCACGTCAGCCCAAACGCATCATCACCGTGCGCGGCGTTGGTTATCAGTTCGCCACCGACCAAATATAACAAGCATCATCACAAAGGTGGTTTTGCCACCTTTTTGTCATAAAAGATGACATCAAAAACACCATACACCCGATGAAAGACGATTTACCCACCCAACACCGCACTGGCTTTGGTTTTCGCTCAGTGTTTGCTCGGCTGTTTATCAGCGTGTTTTTGGCACTGATTATCTTTGCTGTGGCGATGGTGTTTTTGACACAACTGGTGCACAACAATTCTGACAGCATGCGCTCACAGGTCATCGCCAGCCAAATCACCAATCAAATTGACCCTTTTTTGGTGGAAGTTGACGGTCTTAATGCCGCCAATAACCGCTTAGAAGCGCGTTTTATTTTAGCCATCGTCAAAAAAAGTTTTGACATTTTTGATGAAAGTTTGCACGCCAAAATCGGTCTTTATGACCAAAATCGCAGACTCATCGTCCAAACCGAAAATTCAGAATTGCCCAGCCAGCTGCACTTAGAGCCGTCTTGGGTTACCAGCATGATGTCCACTTTTGCAGGCAACAGCAATCGACATGTGCTCATCAAAAGCAGCACAGGTTATACCGTCTGGTACGAAAGTCGCAATCCGCCCAGACAGTCGCCATTTTTGGGCATGTTCAACTTATTTACAGGCACACTTTTGTTGCTTATCATCATGTCGGCGGTGTTGTGGTGGATTGCCCACAACATCACTTGGCGCATCAATCAGATGAGCCAACAAATGACCAAATTGGGCGATGGCGATTTTAGCGTGCGCGTCAGCGACAATGGCAATGACGAAATCGCCATGCTCGCTTATGGATTTAACCAATCCGCCCAAAAAATAGAAAGCCTTATCAACGCCAACAGCCTGCTGCTTGCGCACGCTTCGCATGAGTTTCGCACCCCCATCACCCGTATTCGCCTACAAATTGAGATGATGGACATACTCGCCCAAAAACTCAGCCCCGCCGATAAAGAAAAATTTGACAAACGCGCCGCCGCCATTAACAAGGATTTGACAGGACTCAACGATTTGGTGGAAAGCATTTTGCTCGTTAGCCGCTTGGACGCAGGTCATGCCCTACAAAACGCCAAATCCATTGATTTGTATGAGTTGGTCAAAAACGAATGCCAGCATTATCCAGAGTCCACACTGTTTGCCACGCCCGTTTCAATGGTTGCCCAACCCAAATTGCTCACCCATCTTGTACGAAATTTGCTCAACAATGCCATGATACATGGCACGCCCCCCATTGAAGTGTATCTGTACACCGCCACCAGTGCCAAAGACGCGCAGCTCATTCCCAAAGCCTTGACCGATTTGGCGAGCGCCAGCAGCGACAGCCGTTTGATAGACTGCGAAGACACCACAGACAACGCCACCGACACCGAAACCACCACCCAGCCCACCAAAAACAGTTTCTTAAAGCGTTTGGCGCGCAAAGACAAAAGCAAAGGCGAGCCCGAAGCCAATTTTGCGGTTTTGGCGGTCATTGACCAAGGTGTAGGCATCAGCATAGAAAAACGCGAAGCCATTTTTAACCCTTTTGTGCGGCTCAAGCAAGAAAAAAAGGGCTCTGGCTTGGGATTGTCTCTCGTTGCACAAATCACCGAAGCGCACAATGGTCATATCAGCACTGACGTTTGGCAAGGCAAAACCCGCTTTTTGCTGCTGCTGCCACTCAAAGGCAAAAACGGCTTTGGCGAGCCTTAGTCCAATCACAACTAAGCTCATGCCAAAATGGCTGTCTTATTAATATTTTTTGTCAAATGAACCTGTTATAATAAGAGCTTTTGTAACGAATCATCACCATGATACAACTAAACGGTGTTAGCAAAAGTTTTTATATCAAAAAAGATGGGCGCGCGACAGAATTTGTTGCCGTACAACCCACCAATTTGACCGTCGCCCAAGGAGAGATTTTTGGGGTGATTGGTGCGTCGGGCGCAGGCAAAAGCACGCTCATTCGCTGCGTCAATTTGCTTGAGCGCCCCACCCAAGGACAAGTGCTGGTTGATGGCGTAGACTTGACCGCCCTGTCTGCCGACAAACTCATCAAAGAACGCCGCAAAATCGGCATGATTTTTCAGCATTTTAATTTGCTCCATTCGCGCAACGTCTTTGACAACGTCGCCCTGCCCCTAGAATTGTCAGGCACTGCCAAAACCACCATCGGCAAAAAAGTCGCCGAGCTTCTGGCTTTGGTGGGACTAAGCGACAAACACCACGTTTATCCTGCCAATCTTTCGGGCGGTCAAAAACAGCGTGTGGCGATTGCCCGAGCGCTCGCGTCTGACCCCAAAGTACTGCTCTGCGATGAAGCCACGTCCGCGCTTGACCCTGCCACCACCCAAGCGATTTTGGCACTGCTCAAAAAAATCAACCGCGAACTGGGCATCACCATCTTACTCATCACCCACGAAATGGACGTGGTCAAACAAATTTGCGACAAAGTGGCGGTCATTGACAAAGGCGTGTTGGTGGAACAAGGCTCGGTCAGCGAAATTTTTGCCAACCCAACAACCGAACTTGCCAAAGCCTTTATCCGTTCCACCTTTCATATTGGCTTGCCCGATACCTTTTTGCAGGCGCTGTTACCAACGCCAGCTGCTCACACCTACCCTGTCATCAAGTTTGAATTTACGGGCAATTCTGTAGACAGTCCGCTGTTTTCTCAAGCCAGCAAACGCTTTGGTGTGGAATTTAACATTTTAACTTCACAGATGGACTACGCAGGCGGCGTTAAGTTTGGTTTTACCATCGCGCAGGTGCTGGGCGACCCCCAAGCCACCGCCCAAGCCAAACGGTTTTTTAGCGACCATCACGTTGGATTGGAGATACTCGGTTATGTGGCATGAACTTTATCAAAGTTTTATCAATGAGCTGACCCCCCAAATGTGGCAAATGGTCGGCAAATCCACTGCCGAGACCATCTACATGGGACTGATGTCCACCTTGATTTCGGTGGTGGTGGGTTTGCCGTTGGGCTTTTTGGCGTTTTTGACGGGCAAGGGACGGATTTTGGAGCATAAAACGCTGTTTGCCATCTTGGACATGGTGATTAACATTGGGCGTTCGGTGCCATTTATTATTTTGCTCATCATTTTGTTGCCTATTACACGATTGTTGGTGGGCACAACGCTGGGCACAACCGCCGCCATCGTGCCACTGAGCGTGGCTGCCATTCCCTTTTTTGCCCGCTTAACCGCCAACGCTCTGACCGAAATCCCCACAGGATTGACCGAAGCGGCGCACGCCATGGGAGCAACCAACTGGCAAGTCATCAGCAAATACTACCTACCAGAGAGTTTGCCCATGCTCATCAACGCCATCACTTTGACACTTGTGTCGCTCATTGGTTATTCGGCGATGGCGGGCGTGGTTGGTGGTGGCGGGCTGGGCAATCTTGCCATCAGCTATGGCGAACATCGCGGCATGATTTATGTCAAATGGCTCTCCACCATCATCATCGTCGCGATTGTGATGATTTGCCAAAAGATTGGCGATGTGTTGGCGGTGAAGTTTGACCATCGTTAAGTGCTTGGCAAACAATGCTTACATTTTACCAACAAAAGCGTATGCACAAAACCCGTTATTTGTCCTACAATAAAGCCATTATCTCAACATGATTTACCACTTTTGACTTAGGGGGTTTGTGATGTCTGTATTTAAAAGTGTCATCTGTACTGCTTTGTTGGCAGTGTGTTTGCCAGTCTTTGCCAGTAATTGCAGTTTTGAAACTTATATTGACCGTAATGATTTGTACAGCTCCAAAGGAGTCAGACTTACCACCATTGGTCAGATTATCCGCCAAGACCGCGCCAACTTTTATGCTGGCATTCCTAGCGGCGATAGTCCTGATTATTGTGGATTTGAAAATATCAAAAACCGCGAAGCTCTGCAACGGCTCATTGACAAAAGCAACATCAGCTCTGCCACCCAAAGACGCATCAAACGTGGCAATGTGTATGTTGCTGTGGACATGACCAACCGCTATGCCCATGTTTATATTATTGAATAATGTAAGTCATTGCCCAACAAAAGTCAGCTCGCTGGCTTTTTTCTATTTTGGAATTAGCTTTTATAAGCATTGACCTAAAATTCATATTGAACATGATGGCGTTTTTTGTTTTAATATGGCAACCGTTTTATTGGTATTTTTTCACATTGCGAGATAACATCATGAAATTTACTCAAATTTTTAGTCTGTGTGCCTTAGCTTCTGGCATTACCCTAGTTGGCTGTGGCGGTGGCGACAAGACTTCCGAACAGCCCACCCAAAAAGAAACTGCCAGCCAAACCACGCCTGCCGAAACTGGCAAAATCAAAGTGGGCGTGATGAGTGGTCCTGAACACACCGTTGCCGAAGTGGCCGCCAAAGTCGCCAAAGAAAAATACGGACTTGTAGTAGAATACGTGGAGTTTAACGACTACGCCCTACCCAATAGCGCCGTCTCTACAAGGGACTTGGACGCCAACGCCATGCAGCACAAACCCTACCTAGAAGAAGACAGCAAACAAAAAAAGCTGGATAATTTGGAGATTGTTGGCAACACCTTTGTTTATCCCTTGGCGGGCTATTCCAAAAAAATCAAAAACGTCAGCGAGCTAAAAGACGGCGCGGTCGTTGCTGTGCCAAACGACCCAAGCAACCTAGCGCGTGCGCTGATTTTGCTTGAAAAACAAGGACTTATCAAACTAAAAGACAACACCAATTTGCTTGCCACGTCGCTTGACATCAGCGAAAACCCCAAAAAACTCACCATCAAAGAAGTGGACACGTCGGTTGCCGCGCGCGCTTTGGACGACGTGGATTTGGCGGTGGTCAACAACACTTATGCTGGACAAGTGGGCTTGACTGCCAATGACGGCGTCTTTGTAGAAGACAAAGACTCGCCTTATGTCAACATCATTGTGGCGCGCAAAGACAACGCCCAGTCTGAAGCCATTCAAAACTTTGTCAAGGCATACCAGTCCGACGAAGTAGAAGCCGAAGCCAAAAAACAGTTCAAAGATGGTGTGGTCAAAGGTTGGTAAAGCTGACAACCAAATAAAATCCCTAAGAATTCTTAGGGATTTTTAAATGACTTTATTTGGCGACAGCGATAAAGCGACTGATTTGCTCATCAGAACTGACCACCAATGTGGGCAATTTACCCACCACCTGCACAAAATCATACTGACCTTTTAGAGTACTTGGGGCAAGTCTGTCCACCGCCATCAAAGCAGGCTCACACAGTTTCATGGCAGATGCCAAATCACCAATCACCACCTTGGTACCAATCACTTGATAACCACCCCAAAGATGATTACAAGTGTTTTTAAAACGCACATTGTCTTTATCAAAACTGACCACCAAAGGCTTATTAGCAGGATTAAACAGTTCTGTTTTAATCGGCTTGCCCGCTTTGTTGGTAACCGACACCAGTTGCCAATCGTGGCTTTGTAACTGACCGCTGGTCAAGTCGGTGCTGGCGGTGGTTTGTATCACCGACTGGGGCATCTGACAACCAATCAAGCCACCAAGCAGCAATGCAGCAATAATCGTCATTTGTGATTTTTGCATGATTTGTCTCACTGTTTTTGTATTTGTCTTACACACCAAACATCGCCATTGTATCACACACAATGACGCCACGTAAAAGACGCACCACCAAACCACTAATCAGACGTTACCCGATACATCTCTTGGATACTGGTTGTGCCTTGTAACACTTTCATGATGCCCGAGCGGCGCAAATCGCGAAAACCTTCTGTCATCGCCGCGTCTTTGATTTCAATGGCGTTGCCGTCTTCCATGATAATGCGCGAAATGTTGGGTGTGATTTTCATCACTTCATAAATACCCACACGACCTTTGTAGCCTTCACGACACTCGCCACAGCCGACTGGCTCATAAATCACATGGTCAGGATTTGCCAAATCTTCTTCGGTAAAGCCCATCTCAAGCAGACTTTGCTTGGGAATGTCGGCAGGTTTTTTGCACACTTTGCACAGACGGCGCGCCAGACGCTGTGCAATCACCAAGTTGACCGACGTGGCAATATTAAACGAAGCCACCCCCATATTACGCAGACGTGTCAGCGTCTCTGGGGCAGAATTGGTGTGCAAAGTGGAGAGCACCATATGCCCTGTTTGGGCAGCCTTGATGGCAATTTCGGCGGTTTCTAAATCACGAATCTCCCCCACCATCACAATATCAGGGTCTTGACGCAAAAAAGCCCTTAGGGCTGAAGCAAAGGTTAAACCCACTTTAGGATTGACGTTGACTTGGTTAATGCCTTCTAAGTTAATCTCTACAGGGTCTTCGGCGGTGGAAATGTTGGTCTCTGGGGTGTTTAAAATATTGAGCCCCGTATACAACGACACCGTTTTACCTGAGCCCGTTGGGCCTGTGATAAGAAGCATGCCTTGGGGCTTTTTTAGTGCTTCTAAAAACAGCGCCTTTTGGTCGGCTTCATAACCGAGCACATCAATGCCCAGCATTGCCGATGACGGGTCAAGAATACGCAGCACCAGCTTTTCGCCAAACAAAGTCGGCAAAGAGCTGACACGAAAATCAATGGCTTTGGTTTTGGAGAGTTTGAGCTTGATACGACCGTCTTGGGGTGCGCGCCGCTCTGAAATGTCCATCTGCGACATCACCTTTAGACGAGCGGCGATTTTGCCAGCAAGCTGCACAGGGGGGCGACTGACCACCTGCATGACCCCATCCACACGAAAACGCACCCGATACGATTTTTCATAAGGCTCAAAGTGCAAGTCCGAAGCGCCCATACGAATGGCGTCAAGCAGCATTTTATTGACAAACTTCACCACAGGAGCGTCATCACCGCCCGTGTCGTTAATGTCTGTGCTTTCGTCATCTTCTTTGTCATGCTCGTCAATGTCTGATGACAAATCCACATTGCCAAAATCACCAAAATTACTGCTGCTATAGACACTCTCAATCAATTTTTTGAGTTTGTCTTCTTCTACCACCACCGTCTCTACAGACAGCTTGGCATTAAAAGCGATGGCGTCAATGGCATCAAGGCGCGTAGGGTCAGACAACCCCACAAACAAACGCTGTCCACGTTTAAATAAAGGCAGCGCTCCATAACGATTGACCGTTTTTTCATCAACAATGTCTTTGGGAATGACCGCCGTGTTCAAGGCATTTAGGTCAAACAAAGGGTCGCCAAACTCATAAGACAACAAATGGGCAATTTTATTGGCAGAAGCCAGTTTGTTTTCTACCAAAAAAGGCACAAGAGCCGCTTGCTGCTGCTGAGATTCTGCCAAAGCGCGCGCCATGACTTCAGGCGTTAAGATTCCATTTGACACCAACAAATGTGCCAAACCACCAAAACTTGTGGACATAAATGCTCCTAAAACCACCAAACTGACGGTGTCTTTAATTGTATTATTTTTTAATATTTTACTGCAAATTGTTAGGATACGCCTGCACTTTTGTGATGGCTTCGTGTTACAAATGCGCTATTTTTAACCAATTGTAGGCTTTTTTATACCGCAACCATCAGCGCCAGTCAACGCACTTGTTACAAATTTATTTTGGCAAACAAACCTATAATGCTGCCAACCAACCTTAGGCTTGATGATGACCCCAACTCACAGTATAATACAGCCATCAAACCAAGAGACACTGCCATGAGCCAAAAATACGTTATCGGCAACTGGAAAAGCAACCCTGCCACCACCGACGAAGCCATCAATCTTGCCAGTAAGCTGGTGCATTCATCAACTTGTTTGGTGGGCTGTGCGCCCAGTTTTGTGCATTTGGCGGCGGTGGGCGCCGTGCTGGCAGACAATATTTGGCTTGGCGCACAAGACATTCATGGTCGCAGCGCCGATACGGGAGCATTTACAGGCGACATCTGCGCCAGTCAAGTGGCAAACATGGGAGCAAAGTTCGTTTTGGTGGGACATTCAGAGCGTCGCCAATATCATCATGAAACCAGTGAACTACTCACCAACAAAATCCGCCATGCTTTTGATAATGGCTTGTCGGTGATTTATTGCATTGGTGAGAGCAAAGAGCAGTATCAAGCAGAGCAAACTCTCGCTGTCCTTGCAAAACAATTGGAGCTACTTGCTCCCTTTAGTCAAGAAATCAACTTTGGCAAGGTGGGCACACTGCCCAAACTTATCATTGCCTATGAGCCCGTCTGGGCAATTGGCACGGGGCTGACACCCACCTTTGAAGAAGTAGAAGCGGTGCACAACTTTATTAGCGAAACACTGAGCAGCTTAGAAGTGGGGGCGCCCATTTTGTACGGCGGCAGTGTCAATGACAAAAATGCCACACAATTTGCCCAATCGCCCTTGACTGATGGCGTCTTGGTTGGGGGGGCGTCTCTAAAGTCCGACAGCTTTTTGGCGATAGTCCAAGCCTTTAGCCACAAAAATTCATCAAGTTAGCCTATGCTAACCACCCATTATTAAGAGAACAGCATGTTTACAGTCATTCTTGCCATTCACATCATCGTTGCTATTGCTTTGTCGGGACTGATTTTAATTCAGCACGGCAAAGGCGCAGACGCTGGCGCGTCCTTTGGTTCAGGCGCAGCAGGCACCGTCTTTGGCGCAGCAGGGTCAGCCAACTTTTTGACGCGCACCACCGCAGTGCTGGCGACGGTTTTTTTTGCCACCAGTTTGGCGTTGGGTTATCACGCCCAAAAACAAGCCGAAGAGCAACTGCGCTTAGACATTCCCGCCAAGACCACGTCCACACCACCAACAAATCCATAAAACGTTGGCGCACTGATTGACCAGTTGATGATTAATTGGCTGCGCCTTGCTTTGTGATAAAGCCCAACAGTATTTAAGCCAGCACAACCAAACCAGACAACGTTTTGACTGTTTGTCATCTGGTTTCTCCGTGCCCAAACACCACCCACTTTTGTGATGTCAAGCCGTGCAGACCCACAGGGCCACGAGCGTGAATTTTGTCGGTAGAAATGCCAATCTCCGCCCCAAGCCCATATTCAAAGCCATCAGCAAAACGGCTGGACGCATTTATCATCACCGAACTAGAATCCACTTCACGGATAAAGCGTTGGGCATGGGCGTAGTTATTGGTGATAATCACATCGGTGTGATGACTGCCATAGTGGTTAATATGGCTGATGGCTTCATCTAAATCACTGACCACTTTTACCGCCAAAATCGGGGCTAAATACTCGGCATACCAATCTTCATCACTGGCAGGACTTAGCGTCAAAAGCTCTGCTTGCTCGGACAATAATGCCAGCGTCTGCTCACACACGCGAAAACTCATCTGTGCATCAGCGCCTTTAATCGCTGACAAAATCTGTGGCAACGCCACAGGGGCAACCGCCTGATGCACCAGCAAAGTTTCCATCGTGTTGCAAGTGCCATAACGCGATGTCTTGGCATTGACCGCTATGCTGATTGCCATATCCATATCGGCATATTCATCAACAAAGGTATGACAATTACCGTCTAGGTGCTTAATCACAGGCACACGAGCGTTATTGGCAATACGCTCAATGAGCCCACGACCGCCCCTAGGAATCACCACATCAACCACGCCTGTCATGCCAATCAGTGCGTCCACCGCATTACGGTCAGTGGTCGCAAGCACCTGCACCGCTTCGGTGGGCAGACCTGCACAAGACAGCCCCAGATGTATACATTTGGCAAGGACATGGTTGGAGTGAAACGCTTCTGAACCACCACGCAAAATGATGGCGTTGCCTGATTTGATGGCAAGACTGCCCGCTTCTAGGGTAACGTTGGGACGACTTTCATAAATCATCGCTATCACCCCCAAAGGCACTCGCATTTTGCCCAACTGTATCCCACTTGGGCGATAGGTCAGCTCAGTGATTTCACCGATGGGGTCAGCCAGACCAATCACATCATCTAACGAACTGATTATGCCATCAAACACTTTATCGTTAATAACAAGGCGGTCAATGAGTGCAGTGGCAATGCCTTTTTGCTTGGCGTTTTGCACGTCTTTGGCGTTGGCGGACAAAATCTCGTCTTTGCGGGCGATAAGCTCATCTTTGATATAAGACAGGGCTTGGTTTTTGGTGGCGGTGTCAGCACGAGCCAGCAGGGCAGATGCTTGTTTGGCGGATTGCCCCACTTGGGTCATATAGGTGGCAAGGTCGGCGGTCATGGATTTTCCTTATCGTACACAATCATAAAATAAGCTAATATAAAAGGCTTGGGGGCAAATTGCAAGCGGTTTTAAAATACAACAACCATCAATCACTTTTTAAAACGCACGAGCTTTGTTACACTAAATTTGCCAAGCAAGGAATTTTTATGCTTAAAAAATCGCCCTAATCGCCTTGCCACCTTTAACAGTTGCTACGGCTCATGCCAAATCCACCCCCACCAAGTAAGAATAAAACACCTTTACGGGCTGTTCACTGCTGAGTTTTTGTCCTATCAAGCCATGACAAATCGTCAAAACGGACTTAGCCAAAACCAAAAACAAACACAGTTCAACCAACAGTTTGCACAAACCTTTAGCCAAGTCTTTGGGTAAAGCAGCAGCAACCAACTTATCAGCCACACATTGCAAGTGGTTTATGAACAGCTCCAAGGCAAAACCAGCCAAGAAAAAGATATTTATCCAAACTATTACTCTTGGGGCATTACAAGGCTGTACTGATGAGACAGGGCTGGATTTGGATAAGTTTAACTAACGCTAACAAATCCATAAAATGCAAAAACACGCTTGTTGTTTTGCCCAACGACAAGCGTGGTGATGTTTATCTTTTGCTTATGCATAAATCAGCTTCTTATCTTTTAAGCCCCTAAGCAAATCGCTGATTTTTTCTATATCAAGCACGTCTTTGGCACGAGTACACGCCACATACAAAAGACGCAACTCTTCGGGGCTGATTTTGACGCTTTGGCGGTTAACGTCGTACAAAAAATCGTCATCTATTTGCACCCTACCCCATTCCAGCCCTTTGGATTTGTGGGCGGTGGACACCACATAATCGGCTGCCTGAATTTTGCTTAGGGCGTTGATGGCAGTGGTGATGGTTTTGGTGCCGTGCTCTTCAATCAGCCTAACCCACGTTTTTAAATCGCCGCCATCGCGCGTTTCGCTAAACTCTTGTACTTCTGCCCAATGATTAAAAAACGCCAGCTCGGCAATGCCTTGGGCAGAGTGTCCGTTTTTTAAATTTTGTGCTCCCTGACAAAACCTTAAAATTCGCTGACTGTCGGCTTGTAACGCCACTTTGTGTCCCAATTTTTGCCCTGCCAGCAGCCGCACGATGGCATTGGCATTGGTGCGGCACAAAATGGCGTCTTTTTTGTCTTGAGCCAAAAGTTTGTCAATGCCAGAGTGGCGCTTGGGGTTGCCCCTTAAGGGAACGTCTTCTTGGAGCGCTCTTAAAAAAACGTTGGCAACGTCGGCGATTTTTTCACCAAAACGAAAGGACTGCGTCAATAAAGACTGCGGATAAGGCAAGCGCTTCATGGCGTTGATGGCACCACGCCATTCATAAATCTGCTGATGAGCATCGCCCACATAGATGGTTTGTTTTTGTTGTTTGAGCAGCGCCCCCATCATCAAGGGGTCAGCGTCTTGGGCTTCGTCAAACAAAATAAAATCGGCAGGGATGACAGGATTGGACAGCGTCCACAGCTTTAGATAAATGTCGTGGCCAATGCCTGCTTGATGGCGCGGGTCAATGGATTGTAGCCAACGCTTTTCAAAAGCGGGATACAACAAGGCTTGCAAATTGGCTTTGTCGCTCTCGCTAAGCCATGCTGGCACAGGGATATGGCGTGGCGCAGGATAATTGCTGGACGTTTTGCAAAAATTGGTGATGGCTTCGCCAATCAAATTGGCAAGTTTTATCGGCGTTAAGGTGATGTGCTTTTTGACGCCTTCAATGGTGCGCTCCACCTGCACGCTCGGCAAAGCCAGCTCTTTGGCGAGCAAAGCTGGGGTCATGCGCGGCAAGCCGATTTTGGCGGTGATGGCTCTGTCCACATGACGAAAGGCAAGCGCATGAAAAGTCTGGCATTTGATGTTGCTGGCAAACTTGGCTTGGGCTTCGGTGGCGATGGCTTTATTAAACGCCAAATACAGTCCGCGACCCAACAGCTGTTCGCTAATAAGTTTTAAGGTGCTGGTCTTGCCTGCACCTGCATAAGCAACAATCTTAAAAGAGTCGCCTGTTTTTGCCATCTCCAAAGCGGCAAGCTGCTCATCGGTTGGGATATATGGCTGCTTCATTGATTACATTCTTACAAAAGTGCCATTATACCAAAGAGTTGTCCAAATCGCTCACCGATAAAGTCCCTAAGTAGAGCACGGTAACCGCCACTCACCAAGGCTTTCTTGGCACCTGTTTGTTCGGTGTGTTTGTTGTGGCACATGTGCCAAGATGGTGATGATGAAGACGACAAACTGCTGGGCGTATTTTCTGGTCATCACAACGCCCAGAGCGCCCAAGCACGCCATATCCACAAAAGGTTTAAGACTTTCTTGATGGCTTTTGTATGGTTTATTATGAGCTCACCGCCCATCACAATGACAATGCAGAACTGAACTTCATCAGCCTGTCATAGCGCTGAGTCAACAGCTCATTGTCGCCAAGCATCTCCAATTCATGCAACTGAGCAGCGAGCAGCGCTTTTAGGTTGTGCATGGTCAATTCTGGTTCTTGGTGCGCACCCGCGCCTTCGTCCACCACTTCATCAATCAGACCAAGCTGGTGCAAGTTATGGGCGTTTAACTTCAGGGCTTCGGACGCATCGGGCGCTTTTTCAGCGGTTTTCCATAGGATAGACGCACAACCTTCGGGCGAGATGACCGAATAAATGCTGTTTTGGAGCATATTGACCTTATTT
Source organism: Moraxella sp. (assembly GCA_030528385.1). Taxonomy (GTDB): domain Bacteria; phylum Pseudomonadota; class Gammaproteobacteria; order Pseudomonadales; family Moraxellaceae; genus Moraxella. The sequence goes on along the minus strand of JAUMYZ010000008.1, from coordinate 16,440 downwards.
GCCACGCCGATGGCAAGCGCCCCACCCGAACCACCTTCGCCAATAACCGTGGCAATGATGGGGGTTTTTAGGCTAGAAAACACCGCAATGGCTTTGGCGATGGCTTCGGCTTGTCCGCGCTCTTCTGCACCCACCCCTGGATACGCCCCTGGGGTGTCAATAAAGGTCAATAACGGCAACCCAAACCGCTCTGCCATCTGTGCCAGACGGATGACTTTGCGATAACCTTCGGGGCTTGCCATACCAAAATTATGGGCAATGCGTTCACGGGTTGAGCGTCCACGATGTTGACCAACAACCATCACAGGCTTACCATCAAAACGTGCCAAACCACCCAAAATGGCATGGTCATCAGCAAAAGCACGGTCGCCATGCAATTCGTCAAATTCAGTAAATAAACTTGCCACATAGTCCAAAAACAAGGGGCGGTCAGTATGGCGAGCAAGTTTTACGCTTTCCCAGACGGTTGTCATATGCTTTCCTAATATACAAATGTAAACTTGGATAGTTTAGCACATTTTAGCAAAAATTGTTAGTCATTGGCAAAAATTTAAGGGTCGTCCCATGCCCGCCTATTGATATAATTTTTCTTTTTAAAGTAAAAACGACTGGCAGTGGATTTTGTTTTAACAATTGGACAATACCATCAATTATCCAGTCAGCTTTTTCCACTTTATATCCTTATCCTGATGTCTAAAATCATACAATGAAGCATTTTCATTTTTGGTCAAAGGATAACACAACTTAGCCAATTTTTTATCTTTAAATAAAAAGCAGCATATTATATTTAAATCTAAAAATTGTTATGCCGTCAATTTTGATACATGACGTGGTTTTAGTTGAATAATTGATTTCTTGGATTTGCTTTTTTCTTTTTTGCCAGCAAAAAAATATTCCAGCACAAAACCAAAAACTGCAAAACAGTAAAAGTTTACCAAATATCATCATCTTGATAAAAGATGATTGAACCGATAATGATTGCCACCAAATATCAGCATAAAATGGACAAAATACCATACTATTTTTCTATTTATAAAAACTTATCTTTACCAAAATTCTTTTACATGACCACAAAAGGGATAACAATATCGCCTTGATTGGGCACGTCATAAAACCCGCAATCAAGAAACGCCAAAAACTTAGCGTTTCTTTATTTTATAACGATGTGGACTGAATATAAATCAAACCACGCTTAATTTCACCCCCCATTTGGCAAACTGGGCAATGTCATTACTTAGCTCGCTTTTGACAAGCTCTTTGTGCAGACCATCACCGATGCTGATTTGCCAGTGGTCTGTATTTTTATTTAAAATGGACAAATAAATCGGGGCAGATTTGATGGTGCGAGAATGATTGGCAGTAACCGCAAGACGCAAAAGTAGGCACAAATAGACCAGTTTGCGACCGCCTAGGGCAAGGGCGGTTTCTAGGTTTTCCACCCTAAGTTTACGGCGGTGATTTAAGGCGATTTGTGCCATGCTCGCCTGCCCTGACTGAGCAAAACCTGCAATGTCCGAAAACTCCAACAGATAAGCACTGTGCTTTTGGTAGTTGCTGTGCCCCACCGCCAACCCAATCTCGTGCAAATTGGACGCTCGGCGAAGCAAATCCTTGTCTTCGTCGCTAAAACCGAGTGTGTCTTTGACCATATCAAACAGTCGGGCACACGTTGCCATCACCCGCCCTGCTTGCTTGATGTCCACCGAATACCGCCCCGCCAGAGCCGACACCGAGCGGTCACGGACATCTTCGTTGCCCAGTCGCCCCAGCATGTCATACATCACCCCTTCACGCAATGCCCCATCCGAATAATACAACTCTGCAATGCCAAAGGTCTGCATGATTGCCATCAGCTCTGCCACCCCTGCAGGAAACACCGCTTGGCGATGGGCTTTGACCCCATCAAAGGCGATTTTGTCAATATGCCCCAGCTTCATCAGATGGTTTTTGAGTTTTATCATGCCGTCCATGGTGATGACGTCTTTGGCAAGGTTAAGCTCTTCTAGCACCAATTTACACGCTTTGGCTGTGCCACTAGAGGCTATGGCATTGTCCCAGCCAACTTTTTTATAACGCTTGGCAATGCTCAAAAGCTCCACTTCGGTGGCAGTCATGGCACTGTCAAAGGCTTTTTCGCTGATTTTGCCATCAGCAAAAAACTTCTTGGTAAAAGACACACAGCCCATTTGCAAACTTTCCATTTCAATGGGCTCAAAACCTTGACCGATAATAAATTCGGTGCTACCGCCACCAATGTCAATCACCAAACGTTTGTCGGTACTGGCGTTTGAGTGCGACACACCCAGATAAATCAGTCGTGCTTCTTCGCGTCCTGCGATAATCTCAATCGGCTTGGGCAAAAAGGCATTGGCACGAGCGATAAACTCGCCAGCATTGACCGCCTTACGCAACGCATTGGTTGCGACAATACGCAAGCGATTGGGAGCAATCTCACTGACGTGGGGCAAAAAGCGGTGCAAACAGTCCAGCCCACGCTGTATGGCTTCTTCGGACAACACATTATTTTCGTCCAGCCCTGCCGCCAGTTGCACTTTTTCAGAAATGCTGGCGATACGGCGAACTTCGCCATGGTCAAGGCGAGCAATCGCCAAATGAAAACTGTTTGAACCCAAATCAATCGCACCGAGCAACTCATCACGACTGATATGGGCGTCATGGAGCGATTTAGCGATTTGGGCGTGGCGAGCGGTGGTATCAATCATCACAGGTTTCATAAAATCTCTCAAAACATCTTTTAAAACAAATGGTTTAATTTAAAATAAAATAAGGTAATTAACAAGGGGGTTTTGTGTAATCGTTGGTTATTTGATGTGGCAAACTGTTTGGCGTGAGTAACGCCAAAATTGACAACAATCAACCAAGTATGTAAACCATGTTTGGCTTGACACAAGTGTTGATTGACCAAATGACAAAGCCACTTTTGCCCAAGTTTTGCCAATCACACAGCCTTAATAAATACGACCATGCATTTTGGCACTTATCAACGCCAGCACCTTTTAATAAGTCTACCATGTCATCAGAAAGCCTTGCTTCAAAACGTTTACCATCTGCCAAGGTCAATCGCCAAGCGTGCAAACACAGTCGTTTAATGCCTTTTTGGGTCGCCAAAGTCGCCTGCTCATCGCTTTGATATTTGTCATCGCCAAGCAAAGCATGACCCATACTTGCCATGTGGACACGGATTTGGTGGGTGCGTCCTGTTTTTGGGCTTGCCTTGATAAGACTGACCGCCATGCCACCAAGGTCAAAGTTTGCCAAAACTTCTATCACCGTTTGGCTAGATTTGCCCATCACATCCACTTTGACACGGCGTTCGCCATTGGCTAGGGTGTATTTAAGCAGTGGTTTATCAATGGTTTGACCGCTTTTGAGCGTGCCATGCACCACACACAGATAGTCTTTTTTGATGGTTTTATCACGAAACTGCTCTTGTAAGTCTTTGAGTATGCTACGTTTTTTGGCAATCAATAACAAACCTGAAGTGTCTTTGTCAATGCGATGAACCAGCTCTAAATATTTTTTGCCCGTGGCGACCCTGATGGCTTCTATCACCCCAAAACTCTCACCACTACCGCCATGCACCGCCAAGCCATGTACTTTGTTTAGCACCATCAAGCCATCATCTTCAAAAACAACCCTGTCAAGCAGCCCGCGAGCAAACGCATCAGAAATCACAGGTTTATCACGCACACCCAGACGCACAGGGGCAACACGCAGCACATCGCCGACGCTTAAACGCTCATGCGGTTTACAGCGTTTTTTGTTTAGGCGGATTTGTCCATCTCGGATAAGTTTATACAGGTGCGAGCGTGGCAACCCCTTTAATATGGACAACAAAAAGTTGTCAATGCGTTGCCCGTCTTGATATTCACCGACGGTGATAAAATTGACTTGGGAAAAATCATCAATGCCATCATTGGCGTGGCGTGGCGTGGTTGCAGATTTGGGAGATTTTTTTTGCATATTTATAAAATTTTAATAGGAAAATTTGGGCAAATCTGATATAGTTTAACACGTTGCCAAGAAAAGTGATAATTTTGCCAAACATGGCGTGTTTTTAAGAAATACTCATCATATTTGTGTATTTGATATATTTCATTTATCACAAGCAATCCATAACTTTTTATTTTGCACATCAAGGTGCGTAAGAGCAAATACCACCCACAACCGCACAAGACAAACACTGTGGTTGTAGAAATTTGGTGGTCAAAAACATCGGTGCAGGCGGTGATGACAGATTTTGAAGACGGTATTTTAACCAATTTTATTATAGGCGTTGAACTGATTTGGTGATTTTTGCCAAATGGGTTTTCATGTAGGTATTTTGTGCCAAGACGGTGCAAGATTTAATTTGCCATGATTAAATAAATTCAATTCAACATAAAAGCCCAACCATTTGTCTAAATAGGCAACGCCCCATCTTACTGCCTTGATGTGCCTTTGATTTTAAGGAACATCATGAAACGCATTTTAATCAACGCCACCCACAACGAAGAGATTCGTGTGGCACTGTGCAAAGACAGCCATCTTTACGATTTTGACTTAGAAAATCGCACGCGTGAACAAAAAAAAGCCAATATTTATAAAGGTCATATCACCCGTGTTGAGCCATCGCTTGAAGCGGTGTTTGTAGAATACGGCTCGGTACGCCAAGGCTTTTTGCCGCTGCGTGAGATTGCTCCTGAATACCTAAAAGGCGACATACGCAACGACAACATCAAACAGCTTATCAAAGAAGGCGACGAAGTCATTGTCCAAGTAGAAAAAGAAGAACGCGGCAACAAAGGCGCTGCGCTTTCAACTTTCATTTCTTTGGCGGGTCGCTATCTGGTACTGATGCCCAACAACTCAAAAGGCGGTGGCATCAGTCGCCAAATCTCAGGCAAAGTGCGTGATGAAATGAAACAAATCATCGCCAGTTTGTCTGTGCCCCACGGCATGAGCGTCATTGTGCGCACCGCTGGCTTGGGCAAAGGCTTTGAAGACCTACAAAACGACCTAAATCACTTGCTTGACATCTGGGCGTCCATCTTAGACCAAAACAAAAAGCGCCCCAGCCCTTGCCTTGTCCATCAAGAAGCAGGCGTAGTTACTCGCGCCATGCGTGATTATTTGCGTGATGATATTGGCGAAATATGGATTGACAGTGAACACGCTTATAACGAAGCCGCCAATTTTATCGCCGCCGTCATGCCCAGCCAAATGAGCAAACTGCGCAAATACACCGACTACAAGCCCTTGTTTGCCCGCTTTGACATTGAACGTCAGATTGAAACCGCCTACCAACGCGAAGTGCGTCTGCCATCTGGCGGCTCTATCGTCATTGACCAAACCGAAGCGATGGTCGCCATTGACATCAACTCCGCCAAATCCACCAAAGGCTCAGACGTCGCCCAAACCGCTTATCACACCAACTTAGAAGCCGCCGACGAGATTGCCCGCCAGCTACGCCTGCGTGATATGGGCGGATTGATTGTCATTGATTTTATTGACATGAACGACCCCCGCCACCAAAAAGATGTTGAAAAACGCTTGATTGATGCCACTCGCTATGACCGCGCACGCGTACAATTTGCCGAAATTAGCAAATTTGGCTTGATGGAAATGAGCCGTCAGCGTCTGCGCCCATCATTAGAAGAAGCCACAGGCTATATTTGTCCACGTTGTCATGGCAATGGCATGATACGCGATTTGCGCTCGCTGGCATTGTCCATCATGCGCCAAATTGAACACATTGCCCTACAAGAACGCATGGGCGAGATTCAAGCCGAAGTACCCACCGACATTGCCGCTTTTTTGCTCAACGAAAAGCGCGAAAGTTTGGTATATTTAGAACAAGACAGTGGCACACGCATCACCATCTTGCCACACGCCCACCTTGAAAGCCCTAATTTTAGTTTGCATTTTAACCCCGATGGCTTTGCCCCATCCAGCTACGAGCGCATTGCCGACACCGAAGAAAAAGAAACCATTGACCGCGGTTATGACGTCAATTGGCAAACCAAAAACGAAGAGCCCACCCCCAACAGTCGCTGGCAAAAAGCCCCCAGCAGCGACAAGAAAAAGGCTCCATCAAAGAGCGAGCCAGTGGCTGCGCCCACAGCGGTGGCATGGCTGTCCAACCTATTTGCTCCCAAACCCCAAGCCAACCTTGTTAGCAGCCTAAACAATACTGACGCTGCCGCTGCCATAGAAAGCATTGTCAACGCAGGTGGTGTTAGTTTGGGCGCATTTGGCAGTATCGTTCAGCCAACCAGCGAGCAAGAAACCCCCAAAGCCCACAACGAAGAAGAGCGCAAACACAAACCCAAAAAGCCAACTGCCAAGCGCGAAATCAAAGAAGAAAGCACAGAGCACAAAGAGCGTAACGACAAAAAAGGCAAAAAAGAAGACAAAAACTCCTACCCAAGACGTGAGACAGGCTCATACCGAGAACCCCGCGCTGAAGTGGTGCGCGCCGAAACCCTAAAGCCTGCCCAAGCCAAAACAGACAAAAAGGAACACGACAAGCCCCAACACCACAAAACAACAAAAGCAGAAAAAACACCACCAAAGCCTGTGGATACGGACAAAGTGGTGCTGCGCGTTAGCCCAATCAACAAAGCAGACGTCGTCTCCAAAGCGGTGTGTTTGTCTTTGGACGACAGCAAAATCAACCCAAACAAAGATTTGACCGAGCAATCTGCAGACAAATCTAACGAACCAGTCGGTGAAACCCAAACGCCTGTGTCCAATGACAGCAGCACAAACACCAACGAGCAGGCAGCCGACAAGGGAGTCAATACCACCAATCAAGCCATCAGCAACGATGACACACTGGTTGCACTGGCAAAACAGATGAACAAAGCCATCAATGACCCGCGCGTGGTCAGTGCTTATCACCAAAAAACACCAGACTTATGCAGCATGAGCGCAGGAGAGTTGATTGTTGCAATGCTGGGCGCTGACGCTGGCAAACATTTTGTCAGTAACTTTTTGGCAGCCATGGCAAAATACCGAGCACCCCAGCACTTTGACTTTGCCAATTATGGCTACGCGCCCTTGTCGTCAGAGTATTTGACCGCCTTTTATCAATGCACCAACGCCAAAGGTCAATACCACATCGCACAGGGCAAAACTGACGTTGTCATGCGCCCCATCACCCAGCGCGCCAGCAATGACCCGCGCGGTCAGTATCCTGACTTTGGCTCTGTCATTGCCGATGACGTTTTGGCTGCCGATACGCCCAGCAATGACGCGCCCGTCAATCACGATGACAATGCCAAAGATGATGATGTGGTCAATGCACAGCAAGCAACACAAGAGCCAACCAGTCTCCCAGCCCCCACAGACGCTCAAGACGGTGTGGCAACTCAGGACAATGATGATGGTGCTGACGATGTTGTCATTGACAGTCCCAACGACACAAGCAACGAGAATGAAACGCACAGCAAGGCGTCCGATGACACGAGTGCCAATACAGATACAGATGTTGCAGCAGACAACAAAAAAGACAAACCAACCAGCAGTTACAAGGACATGATAGAAAATGTCTCAGGTCAATTGCTGCAACCTGTGGGGATTTTGAGTTTGGTTGCGCCCAAAAAGCCCAAAGCCAACAAACCCAAAGTTGCAAAGTCCGTTGCCAAAAAAACATCTAAAGCGGCTCAAAAAGCCCAAGTGGTCAAACGCAAAGCAAGCGACGACTGTGGTGAGATAGACCCGTCATCTAACGTCTAAGCCACAACCGACAAACCCCATTTTGGTGTTAACTGACCAAAATGGGGTTTATGATTTATGGCCATAGAAGCAACATCAGGCGTCAGGCAGTTTTGCCATCCAAATGCTAATCGCCAAACACAGCCCACCAATGCAATATGCAAGCCACATTTTGTCGGCTGGCATGCGATAAAACAAAAACACACCAGAAGCACACATCATACCCCACGCCATATATTTGGCAAAACGTGGCATGGCGCGTCGCTCTTGCCAATCTAGCAAGATTTTGCCAAAAACCTTGTGGCACAACAACCAGCCGTGAAAACGCGTTGAGCTTTTTGCCCAGCAATAGCCTGCCAACAAAACAAACACCGTGGTGGGCAATCCTGGCAAAATCACTCCCAACATTCCCAATCCTACAAACACAAAACCCATGATAAAAAACAACCACCGCATCAGTGCACTGTGATGTACGCTGCGTGGCAAGTTTGGAGTTTTATCAGGGATTGATGACATGATTATCACATTGTACAGTATTGTTATGCAGAATGACATCTTTGCATTGTGATAAATTTCATTACAAAACATACAAGCGCAAAGTTTGGCAGGCAAATAAGCCACAGCGATTATTTAAGGACAATATGTTGACCTTCTTTAATGGTCAGTATTCTTGTTATTTTTTGACGTGCCTGATAGCCTTCTATCTTGGCTTGAACGTGCCCACCCACAGGTTTTAAACTTTTGGCAAGCTGTGGCAAATCCAACAGCAATCTTCCATAAGCAAAATCAAACTCTGTATCGTCTGCACTGCGAGCAACCAACTGATAACCATGATTTATTTTTTTAAATACATATAAATCGCCTTCGGCATAAGCAATGCTTACTCCAGATAACAGCTCTCCTTGCTTATTAGAGAGACATTTTTCAATCAGTACCAAATAGCGAGTTTGTTGTTGCGCATTTTTATAGGTTTGTACAGGATGCATGATAGCAACAGTTTGATAATCATGATTACCAATCGGAAAAATCTGCTGTCTCAAACCCGCATAGGGCATACCATTGAGCTCCCCAATACTTTGTGCATTTAGGTGAAAGTTTTGTTGCTGATTGGGATAAAATGTTGTTAGCATGGTTGACAAATCTAACTTTTTGATATGATGATATTTTTCTATTTTATCAGCAGCAAATACATCATCTGCCATGACCACTTGACCGACAAATAAATACAGCAATACACTAAGCAAATACGCCTTTATCATGATACTCACCTTTTTATAAGCCAAATCAAATGACAGCCAATCAAACACCACTTCATATACACGTCATTTCATTATATATTGTATGCTTTAAAAAGCAATGACTTTTGACATTCAGACAAGTTTTGTCCAAAACACAATTTTTCAATTTTTACAGCCGAATTCACCCAAGCAATCACATGCGCTTTAAATACAAATGATAATCATTATTTTATTTACAAATTGACAAAAATCGGTTATTTTATTATTGTTTCATTTACAACAAACGCATAGGTGATTTATGAGCGAACTTACCTTAACTCAAGCCCTAAAAGAACATTCGCGCACCACGCACGATTCTGTAGACAGCCTTGTAATGAGCGCACAACCCTTTGCCAGTCAGGACAATTATCGTAAATTTTTACAAGTCCAATATGAATTTCACCGCACTGTCAGCCCCATTTACCACAACAAAGTGCTGGCGGCACAATTTGACGGACTTGCAGCACTAAGTCGCCTTGAACGTCTGACAAATGACATGCAAGACCTAAACGTTGAGCCCTATGGCAAAGCAGTTGAAACGCCACAATTTAACGACGCCGAAGCCATCGGTTGGCTCTACTGCGCAGAAGGCTCCAATGTAGGTGCGGCAATCTTATACAAAGAAGCAGGCAAAATTGAGTTGACAGACAGTTTTGGCGCTTCTCATCTTGCAGCCCATCCAGATGGACGCATGCCCCACTGGCGCAGCGTTAAAGCCAAAATTGACGCTTTGCCTTTGTCTGCTGCAGACAAAAAAGCCGCCATGAAAGGTGCCGATGACGCTTTTGCTTACTACAAACGCGTGGTTCGTAAGATTTATGGGATTAACACCTAAAAAAAGGGGCTAGACCCCTTTTAAAATTTGACACACAACAGCGCCACATGGCGCTTATGCTCGATAATTCGCCAAAAATCTTTTGACTTCTGGTGTATCAAAATACTGGTCTATCAGCTCTTTGATGGCAATTTGGGCTTCGGGCAGTTGACTGTCTTGGTAGCATTGCAAAGCACGACTCAAGTCTTGCTCCACCCCATAACCATGATGATGTATACGCCCCCATTCAAAATAGCTTTGTGCCAACAACAGACGCATTTCATCAGATACTTTATCCTTTATAGGTTTTACAAGCTCTATCACTTTGGCATACTCTTTGGCTTGATAGCATTGCTTTGCTTGTTGGCATGGTTCGTTTGCCATTTGACTGCTTACTTTTTGCTCAGCGCTTGGCTTGGCGTCTGACATTTTTTGACCAAGCAAGCGATGGCAACGCTCAACCAAGCCATTTATCTGCTTGACAAACTCATAAATGGCAACGACGCTCATCTTATTAAACGACACCTTCTCTGTCAGCGCCAAAAGCTCACTCAGCGCCGAACTGTCTGATAAATCCGCCTGCTGCAACCAATGCTCATCAAGCCGCTTCACCGCCAAAGATTCGCCATAGCACTCTTGATACAGTGCCTTTAATGCAGCTAAACGCGCATTGATGGTTTTGATGGATATTGGCACTGCTGAAGCCTGTGCAGGCGTATCCATCGTAATATTGTCCACATTATCTGTCTTGCTACTGGTCTGTGCTGCAGGTTGCTCTTGCACCAATCTTTCTAGGCGGGCTATCTTAGCTTCCATATTGGGATATTTTGCTTCGTGGGCTTGGATTGCGTATTCCAATGCCTTTGGCAAATCCTTGGGTGTGCCAAGCAGTCCTTTTTCATAAATCTTGGACAGCAGCACATAAGTGAGATTGTTGGGCTTATCAAAACTCAAACTGCGATTGAGCAAATCAAAGACACGCTCTGCAAGCAGACCATCATTTTTGTCCAACAACATCTCCGCCAAAGGCGCATAAGCAAATCCATAGTTTAGCCCCACCGCTTTTTCAAAAAATGTCTCAGCCTTATCACGACCGCCATCTTCGCGTGAGTTTTTGTACAGCATGCCCAGCTGATAGATGGCAAAGCCATGATTGGGATTTTCTTGTATGGCATTCTCATAACATTCTCGCGCCTTGTAATAATTTCTTAGTTTGCGAAATTGATTGCCCTGCTGCACCCAATCGTTGGCTTTTTGTTCATCAACTGACTTGGTTGGTGCTTGGGTTGCCGCACTGGTCGGTGTCAGTGTTGGCGCTGGTTGCTCTGACGCTGGCGCTGACGTTGGCAACTCTGGAGTAACAAACGCACGCTGCACAAAATCCCTTGGCGCATAGTGCCACACAAAGAAAACACAAACGATGTTATAAGCGTCTTGCAAGCGGTGTTGTGCCACGTCAATGTCATTGTATAACGGGTCATGCACCGCTTCATTGCCCACTTCCAAAATTTTATAAAACAACTCTCTGGTGTAGTTGCTGATATTGAGTTTGCTGGTAATTTGGTGAATCAGCGCAGCGACGGACAACTCAATCACCCGCTCTTTGGTCTCATCATACTGCTCAAGGCTGATGTCATTTTTTTGGGCAATCAACTTCACAAAAGATTCATTAAGCTGGCGCAACTTAAACAGCGCAACATTGGTATCCACAAATAGGTATTTTTCGGCTTGTACACCCAAATCAATCACCAAATACAACTGCGGGTATTGTTCTTTGTCAACATAATTTAATAAATAAGTGAAATTATTCATTATATATCTCCTATCAAATCAATAAAAACCATTACTCAATCAATGTCATACTTAATTTTGCCGCCCAATGGCTCTTGTTCTGATTGGTTTGGGTGAGCAAGCAACATATGTACATGTTGCTATTATATTGCAAACAATTTTAACTTGTCAAAGCCACTGACAGCTTGTTATCATATAAAGTTGCTTTATAATAAATGCGTTATTGATTTTTAGGAACCATTCCATGAAAGTTTTTGTGTTAGGCGGCGGCGTCATCGGTGTTAGCACAGCATATTATCTTGCCAAACAAGGTGTCAGTGTTACGGTCATTGAACGCCAAAGCGATGTCGCCGAAGAAACCAGCCATGGCAACGCAGGGCAGATATCCCCTGGTTATTCAACACCTTGGGCAGCCCCTGGCATTCCCCTAAAAGCCATCAAATGGCTCTTTGACAAGCATGCTCCCCTATCCATCGGCATTGATGGCGGCCTGTGGCAACTGTCATGGATGTGGCAAATGCTCCAAAACTGCAACTTACACAGCTACACCATCAACAAAGAACGTCTTATGCGCGTCTCTGAATACAGCCGAGATTGCTTGCGTCAGTTGCGCGCCGACACCAACATACAATACCAGCAACGCACCCAAGGCACGCTGCAGCTGTTTCGTACTCAAGCCCAACTTGACGCTGTGGGCAAAGACGTTCAAGTGTTGCAAGAATGCGGCGTGGCTTATGAATTGTTTGACAGCGCCCAACAGCTGAGCACGGTTGAGCCAGCGCTGGCATATGCCGATGGTTTGGTTGGCGGTCTTAGACTGCCCAATGATGAGACAGGCGACTGCAATTTATTCACCAAAGCCCTTGCCAAACTCGCCAGCGAGCTGGGCGTAGAGTTTCTTTTTAATCAACATATTGAAAAAATAGTAACCGACAGCAACAGCATCACCGGCATCGTCATCAACGGACAGCAGCTCAGTGCCGACCAATATGTGCTTGCTTGTGGCAGCTATTCGCGCCAGCTTGCCAAGCCGTTGGGTCTTGATTTGCCTGTCTATCCTGTCAAAGGTTATTCTTTGACCATTCCCATCAAAGACGCCAAGCGCGCGCCTGTCTCCACAGTGCTGGACGAAACCTACAAAGTTGCCATCACCCGTTTTGATGAGCGTATCCGTGTGGGTGGCATGGCGGAGTTGTCAGGCTTTGATTTGTCTTTGAAACAAGCACGCCGCAAGACTCTTGAGATGGTTGTTGGCAGCTTATTTACAGGGGGCGATTTATCCAAAGCAACATTCTGGACGGGCTTGCGCCCCATGACCCCAGACAGCACCCCCATCATCGGACGCACCAAATTTAACAATCTGACCATCAATACAGGACATGGCACACTTGGCTGGACGATGGCGTGCGGCTCTGGTAAACTAATCAGCGACATTGTGCTTGGTCGCCCAACGGACATCAGCTTAGACGGCTTATCGTTGGACAGATATCAACAAAGGTGAATTATGAGCGACATTCAACGTTTTAAAAGCAGCGCCACACTAAGTGAAGTGAGCGTACACAATCACACCGTTTATTTGGCAGGGCAAGTGCCCGACGATGACAGCTTAGACATTGTTGGTCAAAGCAAACAAGTGCTTGCCAACATTGACAAAATGCTTGCTTTGGCAGGCACAGACAAATCACGTATGCTATCAGTGCAAGTATTCATCAAAAACTTGGCGGATTTTGACGCATTTAATGCAGTATGGACACAGTGGGTCGCCGACATCACCCCACCATCTCGTGCCACCATTGAAGCAAATTTGGTCAATCCCAACTGGCTTATAGAAATCATGGTGATTGCCGCCAAACCATAAAAGCAGCTTTATTTATAGCAATTATTCAAAAACGCACCCGATAGCTTTTATCAAGGTGCGTTTTGTGCCAATAAAATGGCAACCGATTATAGTTTGCCAGTCAGCTCTGGCAACACATCAAACAAATCGGCTTCCAAGAAATAATCTGCCACGCTGGCAATCGGCGCTTCAGGGTCGTTGTTGATTGCCACAATCACTTTGGAATCTTTCATGCCCGCCAAATGCTGAATTGCACCCGAAATGCCCACAGCGATATACAGGTTTGGCGCAACAATCTTACCAGTTTGACCCACTTGCATGTCATTTGGCACAAAGCCCGCGTCCACCGCCGCACGAGATGCGCCCACTGCCGCACCCAGCTTGTCCGCCAATGGCTCAATGTATTTGGCAAAGTTTTCGCCATTTGCCAACGCCCGTCCGCCTGACACCACCACCGATGCCGAAGTCAGCTCTGGACGGTCGCTCTTGGCAAGCTCTTCGCTAACAAAGTTAGATTGCCCTTTATCTTCACCAATAGAAACGGTCTCAATGCTGGCGTTGCCACCTGTGGCACTGGCCAAATCAAAAGCGGTGGTGCGCACCGTTAGAACAACTTTATCTTCGCCAGTTTGTACTGTGGCAACAGCATTGCCAGCATAAATGGGACGCTCAAAAGTGTCTGGCGCAACAACTGCCGTGATGTCTGACACCATGCTCACATCAAGCAGCGCCGCCACACGCGGCATAAAGTTTTTGCCTGTGGTGGTCGCTGGGGCAACGATGTGGGTGTAGTCTTGTGCCAAAGTCGCCACTAAAGGCGCCACATTTTCTGCCAGTTGATGAGCAAAAACAGCATTGTCTGCCACCAACACCTTGCCAACGCCCGCAACTTGAGACAACGCATCAGCCACCGCAGCGACACCAGCACCTGCTACCAACACATGCACATCGGCATTGATTTGCGCTGCCGCAGTAATGGTGGCAAGGGTGGCTGATTTAAGTTCTTTATTGTCGTGTTCTGCATAAACCAAAATCGTCATATTGGTATCCTTATAAAAATCTGTCAATCACTATCAAAGTACTTTGGCTTCATTTTTTAGTTTGTCAAGCAGCTCATCAACGCTTGCCACTTTAACACCCGCACCACGCTCAGCTGGTGCCACCACTTTGATGGTTTTTAGTTTGGCCGTCATATCCACACCAAAGTCTGCAGGGGTTTTGGTTTCAAGTGGTTTTTTCTTGGCTGCCATAATATTGGGCAATTTTGGATAGCGTGGCTCATTTAGACGCAAATCGGCAGTAATCACTGCAGGCAATGACAACGCAACGGTCTGTAATCCACCATCAATCTCGCGCGTTACTTTGACGCGGTCGCCTTCTACCACCACTTCTGAAGCAAAAGTGCCCTGAGCCACATTCATCAGTGCCGCCAACATCTGACCTGTTTGGTTGTTGTCATCGTCAATGGCTTGTTTGCCCAGTAAGACAATTTTTGCATCTTCGGCAGTGGCAATCGCTTTTAAAATCTTTGCCACCTGCAAAGGATAGGCCTTGTCATCGGTTTGCACCAAAATACCACGGTCAGCACCCAAAGCCAACGCCGAGCGAATTTGTTCTTGGGCTTGGCTTGTGCCCACGCTGACAGCAATAATCTCACTGGCAATGCCTTTTTCTTTGAGACGCACCGCTTCTTCAATGGCAATCTCACAAAATGGATTAACGCTCATCTTGGCATTGGTCAGCTCAACACCAGATTCATCCGCTTTAACGCGCACCTTGACATTGTGGTCAACCACACGCTTAACCGCAACTAATACTTTCATGGTTTCTCCATCGTTAAATAATAAGAATCAACAACCCTTTATATCATTTGAAAACAGGTTTGTAAACAACAATTGTGCCCATGACTCAAATTGTGCAAAAATCGCCAAAACAACGCAACTTATTTGGGTGAATCATGGGTCATTTTTTATTGGCAATAAAAAACACCGCTGTTGCAGCGATGTTCTTGGTCTTAGTCAATTACATGGTTTCAATCTGCTCAGCTTGTGGCCCTTTTTGACCTTCAGTGAGCACGAACAGAACCTTTTGACCTTCAGTAAGGGTTTTAAAACCTGTGCCCTGAATGGCGCTATAGTGCGCAAACACATCTTGACCGCCATTGTCTTGAGCAATAAACCCAAAACCTTTGGCTTCATTAAACCACTTGACAGTGCCTTGAACTTTATTTGACATAGAGATTTCCTATTTGAAATTGATTGAAATGGCAAAACTGCCCACAAAATATTTATGTTGCCAAAACGTGCAAAATAAGTATGAAATAACGACGCCAACATTCAACCAATACTAAACCACTATAGTCTAAAATTGTTCAAATCAACCATACGCCCTGATATCACCGCACTTGTTGCAAGTCTATCAAAGTCGTTTTGTACTTTATAATAAAATACCTTTTACAACTTAACTCATTGGTACATAAATACCACTGGCTCAGTATAACAAATTTTTTAATAAAAAAGTAATTTATTTTAAAAAATCAGCAAAAAATCGACATCTTCAGGCATCATGCTTTAGTAAAACAAAAACACATAAGGCAGCAAACACCAGCGCAAATGACTTGGAAAATACCAAATATTTGGCTGGCATGACCAGTTCTCTGGGGTCATCTGGCAATTTATCCACCAACTTTGCACCATATACCCAACCCATCACAGAATAAATGCCATATACAACAGGCACACTGATGGCATAACGGTCAAATTGTAAAAAATAAAGCGCAGCAGCCGACACCAACAGCCAAATCAGCGTCAATAAACTGATCACAGCAAACAAGACACTGTCTTGCAAAAATCTGCCTGCATTCTTTTCCAGCATTATCGCTTCTACCCAAATACAAATGGCAATTCCAAGACCACCAACTACATACATCTTTTCAAGCTGCATAATTCCCCCCAACAACAAACCCCCACATCTTCCAATGCGGGGGCTTAAATAAGATGCTG
>JAUMYZ010000018.1 GCA_030528385.1 Moraxella sp. | reverse complement strand
GGAAGAAAATACTAAATTTGCCTTTGGGTAGATTTGGGTAGGTTTTTTAGAACGGGCGACAGGTATTTGTCCACAGGAGTGTTTGACCGCGCACAATGAAGCAACAACCACAAAACACCCCACCCAAGTGGTATTTTTATTTTGGGCATTGCAATTTTAGACAATGAATTTTTGACAAAACACAATCAAAGCAAATCAACCACAAATCCCATAAGCCATCATTTGTTTGACGGCAAAGAACCCAGCACAAAAGGATTGATTGCTGTCTGTTTATGATGTCATACCGTTATTTTGGTTTTATATGTCTATTGGGGATTTAAACAAATTGCAAACAAAAAGCAAAAAAGCCTGACAATTTAATTGGGGGTCGTCAAGGATTAAGAAAAGACAAACACGGATACGAAGTTTTCTATTTTGACATTGATGACAGCAATAAATTTATGCCAGTATAAAATCCATGATTTTGATATCAAAGACAATGGCAAAGATGTCTGTTATCTTAAAATCCATTCAATCAAGAGCAGCCAAACACTCTGCAGCCACAGGTGTTGGTATTTTTATAACCATTCATCACAACCAAATTAAAGCACCCACGATGTCCTTTTGGTCAATAGCCCAAGCTATGTTATACTAATCCAACACCCCAGCAGAGCCAAACGATGAACACACCAACTTTAGTTTTTGACATTGAAACCATTCCTGACATAGCCACAGGCAAAAAACTCTATCCCAGCATTGGCGAGCTGTCTGACGATGACGCATTGACCGCCCTTATCGCCCTGCGCCAAGCCGAAGCAGGCAACGAGTTTATGCGCCTGCCTTTGCACAAGATTGCTTGTTTGTCGTTTTTGTGGGTGGACAATGGCAACTTTACCTTGCGTTCTTTGTCATTGGATAAAATGGACGAAGCTCAAATTTTAAGCACCTTTTTGCGCGCCTTTGCCAAAAAGCCCATGTTGATTTCTTGGAATGGCGCAAATTTTGATTTGCCTGTGCTTTTGTATCGCATGACCCACCATCAAATCAACGCCAGCGCTCTGGTCAATGCAGGCGCACAAAAATACGACTATCTGCACCGCTACAGCGAAAAACACATTGATTTGATGGACAAATTCAGTTTTGGCGCGTGGGGCAGCAAACAAAAGCTGGACACCATCGCCAGCTTGTGTGGCTTTGCTGGCAAAGGCGACATTGAAGGCTCACAAGTTGTGCCCATGGTGCAGGCGGGGCAGTGGCAAAAACTGACCACGTATTGTGAATCCGATGTGATAAATACGTGGTTGATTTATCTGCGCTGGCAACTTTTGATGGGCAAAGCCGACAGCCAACACATTCACCAGCTTAGCCAAGCCACCCAAGACTTTGTGCACACACTGACAAACGACGATGGCAGTTTGCGCCACCCACGTTTTGGTCAATGTCCATGATGGTGTCTGTGGTGGGCGTGGTTTTGTTGTTCGTGGTGAGCACTGTGGTGATGTCCATGATGATGGTGTCCGTGTTCGCCATGACCATGCATATACTGCATTACTGGCTGTGAGAGCATCACAAACAAACCCGACACCAACATAATTGCACCGCTAAATTTGCGCAGATTAAAGACTTTTACTTTGGCTTGAAGCCAAGACAAGGTTACTCCAGACAGCACCAAGGCAGGCAGTGTGCCAACACCAAAAGCAAGCATAAACAGCACGCCCAGACCGCTTGTTTGACCAGTTGCCGAGATACTGACCGCCATGACCAACGCCCCGTACACCAACCCACAAGGCAGCAGCCCCCAAAGCAGCCCTGCCGCCAAGGCTTTGGGCACGCTGTTCATTGGCAGCACCTTTTGACGCACGGGTGCCAGAGCATTCCACAGACCCAAACCCACCTTTTCAAGACGATTGAAAAACGGCACACCCAGCATGAGCAGCGCCGCAAACACAATCGCCAAACCCAGCACAATCCTAGGCAAGGCATTGCCCATCAAAAATGGCGCCAAAATGTGCTCACCAAACAAAGTCGCCACCACACCAAGTGCCATATAACTGATAAGGCGACCTGTGTGATAAGTGCCAATCAACAGCGCGCGCTTTTTGGGACTTGAGTCCTTAATAGAAATTCCAAAGGCGGCCACAATGCCACCGCACATACCCATACAATGCGGCGACCCCAAAAAACCCATCAACAGCGCGGGTGCCAATAATGTCATGCTCATCTTTATTCTCCCAATCACTCGCGTTCGGCTGGCTTTTGTAAGACTTCTCGTCTGGCTTGCCTATCGTCTAAAATGATTTGGTCAGGCGCATTATCCAAATCCTCAAATTGATTGGACTTAACCGCATACACAATCGCCCAAATCGCCACCACAAAGAGCATCAAACTTAAGGGAATCAATAAATAAATACTAACCAAAACTCTCTCCACAAACCATGCTTACATATTGTAACACAAACAAATTTATTTTTGTTTTGTGCCCAGCGCGATAATTTATTAAGTGCTGATAAATTGGTCAAACACCAGATTTTAGATTGCTGACCAACAATCAATGATGAGCGTGTGGCACTGTTTATTATTTATACGTCAAACCGCTTTCTTTGGTTTGTAATGACAATACTGCTGATATGTTACTATTATTGGCAATTTCAAGCACTTACCTGCCATAATGGCTACAAAAAACAACAATCTTATCTTGCAATCAATGCTAAAATTTGCCATCTTTGTCAATCATCCATCAACAACGGTCAGGTTATAGTCGCCTATGAACCACCCAATAACACAGCAAAAAAGGGCTATATTTTTTACCAAACAGATACGCGGTGTGGTGGGCGCGTGTGTTTGTACACCTTTGCTATTTGTTGGCATTGCTTGCAGTGATGAGCACATCAAAGAACCCGCCACCATCGCCAACGAATCCCAGCACACCAGCCAAAAACCAACCGTTCCTTTGTACACACCCAACAGCGCCATTGGACAAGGTCAGCTCAACGCGCTACAAAAATACATCAGCAAAAAATGGCGACTGACCGCCATCAACAACATTCCCATCTCTTATCCTGTTGTGATTGATTTGACGCGGTTTCAAGATGGACTGGGTCAAGCCATCACCAACTGTGGTGTTATTCATTTTGAGCTTGACACCACAGCGGCACTGTCAGGGGGACTGTCCATCGTGCAAATTGAGCGCAAATTGACCGACTGCTCAGACAGCACCGAAGACGACATCATGCGCATTCTTGGTGATTTGTACGGCTTTACCCATCATGACAATATCCTAACTTTGATGAGTCTCAAAGACGAACTAAAACTGATTCCCGCCCAATAACAGCCACAACAGCAACATTTTTGTCTTATAATCAACCATTAAATGCCCTTTTTTGGTAAAAATTTGTTACAATACTGTTTAGTTTTGTGCACGCACTTTTTCTTAGCAAACGCCAAGAAAAACATTGCCACAACAACCACAGTTTGAGAAAATAAACACATTGACACACTACAAAAAGAGCCAGCCTTGTCATTATCATCATTAAAAATTGAATCGTTACCACGATTTTCGCTCAATTTTGCTGCCAACATCGTGGCCGCCTTGTGGATGCTCTTGGGTTCAATCAGGGCATTTACTTGGGTCAAACCCACCATTGGGCAGTTTGTCCTTTTTTTGGTTTTGGCACTTGCGGCCAATATTTTGTTTGCATGGTTGGCAGCGGATTTTGGCAGTCAATTCAACGAACAAGGACTTATCAGTTACCTGATTTGGCCTGTGGTGATGCTCATTGCTGGCACCATTTTGGCCAAACGCTCACAAAACTACTCATTACTTTTTGTGCCAGTGATTTTGTGGCTCACGGCAGACACGCTGCTTATTTTGCTACAAAGCGGCATTCAGTTTTTGGGTCTGCAAGGCTGGCTGCCCGCTTGGTCTTATGACATCATTCCTGTCTTGTTTATGGTGTTGTTTGTGTGGCAAACTGCTGCCTTGCTTTGGGTTTTTGCCAAAAAATTGCACTGGCCTTGGTGGGAGCAGGTGATTATGCTGGCAGGGGCGATTGGACTGTTGGTGGTTTGGCAAAAAAATGTCGCCGACCAGCCGATTTTTAAGTTGGCAGACAACACGCCCACCATTGATGAAAGCAGCTTTTATGCCCAGCCTGCTTTGCTCAACGAACAATTGTTGGCACTTGACAAAAACAGCGAAGGCGTCAGCGATTGGTACTTTGTGGGTGTGGCAGGCTATGCCAGTCAAGACGTGTTTGCCAACGAAATCACCGAAGCGCGTCAGCTTTTTGATGTGCGTTTTGGCACAAAAGGCAAATCCATCTCCCTACTGAACAACCCCAATACATGGCAAAGCCACCCCATCGCCAGCAAAACCAGCCTTGAAAAAACCCTAAAATACATCGGCAAACAAATGAACGCCGACGAAGATGTGTTGTTTTTGACTCTCAGCTCACACGGCGCGGTAGACGAAAACGACCGCATTGTTGGCGATTTGGTGATGCAAAACCCACCCCTTGAATTAGAAGACATTGACCCTGAGTGGCTCAGACAAACTTTAGACGCATCGGGCATTCGCTGGCGTGTGATTGTGGTGTCGGCATGCTACTCTGGTGGCTTTATTGAAAAACTGGCTTCTGCAACCACCGCCATCATCACCGCTTCACGGGCTGACAGAGCTTCTTTTGGCTGCACCAATGACGCCGATTTGACTTATTTTGGACGCGCCTTTTTTGCCCAAAGTTTGCGCGAAAACACCAGTTTTGAACGCGCTTTTGCGCAGACAGTGCGTCGCGTGGGTGAGCGTGAAGCGCTGATGGGCTTTACCCCATCTGAACCACAAATCAATGTGGGCAGCCTAATGAAAACCGCCCTACCCCAATTAGAAAAAGCGCTTTTTGACAATCCCAGTCAAGACATTCGCCAAAGCAATTAGGCTTTTTTAGTGTTTGGTCAACAGCCACATACCCACAGTGGCACTTAATACGATTGGCAAGACGGTCATCAACAAAGGCGAAACTTTGGTTGCCAGCGACACAAAAGCCGACAAGTCCGACAAATAGCTAAACAGCAATCCCACCAACAACGCCACCACCATGCGCAATCCCAAGCTGTAAGTGCGCACAGAACCAAACACAAAAGATGTTGCCACCAATACCAACGACAAAATTGCCAAAGGCGAAAACAGTTTTTGCCAAAAATTTAGCTCATGTTGCAGTGAACGCAGATTTTGTTGTGCCATCAACTGTTTGTGGGCATACAAATCCGTTACCGACAAATCGTCCGCGTCTTTTGTCAACAGATGAACATGATTGGGAGCGATGGGCAGCACCAACGCTTGCTGATGATGATGATTTTGTTGCACCGTTTGTGCAATCACCACCTGATAAACGTCGCTCAGCTGCCACCAGTAGCGATGGTCTTGTTGTTTATCATAACTGCCAGTATTGGCACTAAGCGCCGCCGTCAAATTGGCATGATTGTCCAAGCGATATTGTTTGGTTTGCCCCAAATTGCCTGCACTGTCGGCATAACTGACGTACACAACGTCCATGCCCTTATCATGACTGTTGACCGACCAATAGCCATTAACACTGACCAAGCCGTCTTGGCTTTGGCGACTGATGATGCTGTCTGCCTTTTGGTTGCTGCCGGGCAGCACAAACTGGTTGACACACAATGATAACAGCACAAACAAAAACGCTGGCACCATCACCCAACCAACAATACGATAAACACTCACGCCTGCTGCACGCATGACCACCAATTCGCTGTTGTCTGCCAACAACCCCAGCCCAATCACCGCCCCCAAAAGCGCGCCTGTGGGCATAAACTGCACCAAAAAATACGGCGAACGGTACACAATGTACCAAAACGCATCAACCGCGGTGTATGTCTCTGACACGTCTGGCAATTCTGACAAATAAGCAAACAGCACTTGCAGCAGCCACAATCCCACCACCGCGCCCAGCATGAACCACAAAGCCGACTTCATCACATAATATGGCAAAATCGCAACTTTCATGCTGTCTCCTTGAGTGGGTGGGATTTTTGGCGCAATTTGGTAAACAGTTGCTCATAATAATTAAGGCACACAGCAAAAGCCAATAACAATACCAGCACCACAGGATATGCCCACACGCCAACCCTGCCTTTGCTGACGGTTTCTTTTAAAGAAATCAACACCAACACATTGGCCACAAAAATAAAAATGGCAGGAATCAATTTGAGCCAGCGACCTTGCCTTGGTTGCACCACAGACAGTGGCACAGACAACAACAAAGCAATGACAATCAACCATGGCAAACTGCCACGATACCCCAGCTCAGCACCGATTTGTTGATGGCTAAAAGGTGCATTTGGAGCTTGTAACAGCGCCATCAAGCGCTCGGTTGGCAACGCTTCTATTTTGAGCGCTTGTTCTTGGGGGTCGCTTTTGCCCGCCAAAGTAATGCGATAACGTTCAAAACCCACTTGGCTGTATTGCTTACTGCGCGTATCTATCTCATAACGGCGACCTTGATGTAAATCAAGCAAAATTGCCCCATCGGCACTTTGCACTTGGGTGGCAGATTTGGCAAAAATAATGCTGTCTTTATCGCTTGGCAGCGCCTGAACCTGACTCTCTGACGCGACATCCACAGACGCGTGTTGCGCCAACTTGCCCTTGCCATTCATCAACACAAGCATCACGTCTTTAAGATATTCGCCGTCGTCGCCCACTTCTCCCACATACAGATGATAATCGCCACTGCTGACAAATTGCTTTGGACGAATTAAGTCAAAAATCTTGACCACCGATTGTTCTTGCCAAATGTTATTTACCCTTGCAATGCCCCATGGCTTAGCCACCAAAGTCAGCCACGCTTCAAGCAAAAACAACAGCACAACCAACGGCAACAAAAATCCAGCCAACCTACCACGACCAACACCACTGCCACTGAGCACCGCCATTTCATTGTCCACATACATTCTGCCAAAGACAAGCATCAGCCCAATAAAAAAGGACAATGGCAAAATCAACTCAAGAAAAAACGGCAAATTATAGCCAATCAAGCTAAACAGCACGCCAACGTCCAACCCACCTTCGGCAGCAATGCCAAAATAGCGTATCAAACGCCCACCCAAGAGCATGACCACCAAAAACCCCAACACCAAAGCGGTGGTGATAAAAACTTGGCGTATCATATAACGGCGTAAAATCATAGGCAGACTTTTAAATATGATGGCAATTGGTTATTATAACAAAAAAACAACGCACTTTTGTTGGCTGATGGCGTCATTCGTCCATAAAAAATGGGTCAATCTTGACCCATTTTCAAAACAAACCACCCTAAAAACTGTCTGCAGGCACCCACACTTCACCCGTCATCAGCCGTCTTGCTGAGCGACTCATAGACACCTTTTTGGCAAGCCATTTGCCGTCCACGCACTCAGACTGACCACCAACCAGTAGCGTGCCTGATGGGTGTCCAAAACGCACTTCAGACAAGGCTTGTCCGCCTGCCGCTTCATTGACAATCGTTCCCACAATGGTCGCTGCCGTGCCAATTGCCACACTTGCCGTTCCCATCATGGCATGATGAAGTTGCCCCATGCTCATCGCTCGTGCCAAAAGGTTGATTTCACTCGCTTTCACCTGCTTACCGCTAGACGCTGTGTAGTTGGTGGGCGGAGCCACCCAAGCGATTTTGGGTGTATGCTGGCGTGTCTCAGCTTCCTTCACATCTGAAATTAAGCCCATTTGTACCGCACCATAGGCACGAATTTTTTCTAATTTGGTTAAAATGTCGCTGTTTGAATTGATGTCTTTTTGCAATTCAGTGCCTGTAAAACCCAAATCAACCGCTCGCAAAAAGATGGTGGGAATGCCTGCATTGATAAAGGTTACATCAAACTCGCCCACGTCTGGCACAATTAAACGGTCAATCAAATTGCCTGTGGGAAACATATCCCCTCCCTCGTCCACAGGGTCAATAAATTCAATTTTTACTTCTGCGGCAGGAAAGGTTACGCCATCAAGCTCAAAATCGCCCGTTTCTTGCACTTGTCCGTCTTTAATAGGCACATGGGCGATGATGGTCTTAGAGATGTTTTGTTGCCAAATTTTGACTTCACAAATGCCATTGTCAGGGATTTTAGCTTTATCCACCAAGCCGTTGACAATAGCAAATGAGCCAACCGCTGCGGTGAGATTGCCACAGTTGCCCGACCAGTCAATCATTGGCTTGTCAATCGCCACTTGTCCAAACAGATAATTGACGTCATGGTCAGCCACGTCAGACTTGGATAAAATCGCCACTTTGGACGTACTTGATGAGCCATTGCCAAGTCCATCAATCTGCTTGCCATAGGGGTCAGGACTGCCGACAACACGCAATAAAAAGTTATCACGAGCTTGTCCTGCTACTTGGCACGCTGAAGGTAAATCGGACAGTTTAAAAAATGTACCTTTGGAAGTACCACCACGCATGTAGGTGGCACGGGTTGGGGTTTGCATTGTTAAGTTCCTTATTCAATCATATTATTTCATCAAATTACTAAATGCAAAGTAGAAAAGCCAAATTTAAATTCTTTCTTCTTTAGAGTATTAGGACTAAAATCTAATAAAATTTTATTTTAACCTAATCTATTTACACCATAAAAACCTGTCTATTTACTTAAAGCAATATCAATAGTTTTTCTAAAATAATTAAAACTTTTAGATGAATTTTTATCTATATCCATATAAGGACAGATATTTTTAGCCCAGCTTATTTTTTCTGCACCAACACTATAATAATCTTTATTATTTTTCAATTTTCTAGATCCACCTTTGTATATTGCATCAGCCAATATTTCCCATGTTCCAGAAATTGAATCGTTCATGTACGAGTTAAGAATATTTATTTTTGAATTTGGATATGCTTTTTTTATAGCTTCAATATCACCTAATAACCAAGCCTCCATTTCCTCTATAGCGAAACAGAAAAATACTTTTTCAGGATAGGCAACCGATTTTCCAGCCAATTCTTGAAGTTGTTCTTTGAACTCTATAAGGTTGTTGTCATCCAAATCACAAACTACAAAAGTAGCATAATTGGTATATTGAAAGGTTTTTTCAAATCCTTTTAACAATTGAGGCAACTTTCCCAATAAAGTGGTTTTTTTATTATTTAATTGGTTGTTTAAATTTTTTGGGATATGCCCAACCCCTTTATAAGAGTGTATTTCAAATGTAGTATTACCTCCAGATATCAATTTAGGGACCAATAAGTTTAAGGCAGTCTCTCCAGATTTATCTTCAACCAAAAATATTAAATGCATTATTAACCTCATTGTATTTTTAAATAATCACTATACCATAAACTCCCCAAAGGTAATTCTTCCTGAACCAAATAAATTATAAGACTATCATCGCTTACTCTTCGAACCTTAGCAAAACCATCCTCTCCTTTTTCCAAGACCCAAACTTCCTCTGGTAATAATGCATCAACAAAATATGGTTGGTGTGTTGTTATAAAAATTTGAGATCCATCTTTTTTATTAGCGGCATGTTCTCTAAACTCTTTAGCCAGAGATTCTAGTAATTTATGATAAAGACCATTTTCTGGCTCTTCAATACAAATAAAAGGGGGAGGATTGGGATCCTCCAGCAATAACAGATATGCAAAGACCTTTAGAGTGCCATCGGACATTTGTTGTGCAAAAAATGGATCTTTAAAACCCCTATCATTGAATTTCAGCAATAGTCTACCATCTTCCGTTTTTTCTGTAGCAATGTTCCTAATACCCGGAATTTTTCCAGCTACTCTATTTAATATACTATGAAACTTTTTAGGGTTTTCTCTTTCCAGATATTGCACTACATTACCCAAATTATCACCGTGTCTATTAAGATGTTTTTGAGGTCCAGCCATTGGAAGGCTTCGTGCTGCATCAGGGGTAAAGTAACTTAAATACCATCCCTCAATAAATTGACGAAAGGCCGATATTCGCGAATGTTGCTTCAAAGATCCTAAAGTGGCAATACCAAGTCTTCGTTTATCCTCTAATTCTATTATCTCACTTTCGTTACTTTCCTGATCAAGGATTTTTTTCATCAAAATCTCTAATTCATCATATTTATCAGAGGTATTTTCTCCTTTCCATACTAGCCCTTTGCCGTTTTCTAAATGCAAAAAAGAAAATGGCTGACCGTGTTTCTGTCCTTTTCTTCGCTGTCTTAGTCGTTCTTTTGATACATATGGTCTTTGGTGAGAATCTAAGGATATAGATAGCTCATATGTAATAGGTCTAGCATTCCCATCCTCTTTGTAATAAATCTCAAATTCAATAGCACCTCCCCCTCCTTTTGATAATATTTTTTGAAATCCACCTCGACCATGCATATCACACGCTTCTTCAACACCTGATTTTAAGCAATCTGAAAGAAAACCAAAAGCATCAAATATAGTACTTTTACCAACACCATTCTTTCCAATAACAACAGTCATATTACTCAAAGCATCTTTTTGTTGAGTGTTCCATAATTTTCCTAGTGTTATATCTTTTAATACTCGAAAATTTCTAATTCTAAAACCTTGTATTTTTGCCATAAACCACCTGATAATTGATATTATCTATAAAGACAAAATAATTATATCACAAATTATCTTGTCTTTAACCACCATAAACTAAAACTTACCCATTCCCCAAAAACTCCCCCGCAAATTGCTGCAACACCCCACCTGCTTTATAAGTCTTGACTTCGGCATCGCTGTCTAGCCGGCAGATGACAGGCACTTTGACCACATCACCATCACGTTTATTGATAACGAGCGTCATCTCACAACGGGGGGCAAGCTCACCAACCACGTCATAGGTTTCTGTACCGTCAAGTCCCAGTGTGTGGCGAGTGGTGCCATCTTTAAACTGCAAAGGCAACACGCCCATACCAATCAAATTGGTGCGGTGAATACGTTCAAACCCTTCGGCAACAATGGCTTCCACGCCTGCCAAACGCACGCCTTTGGCTGCCCAGTCTCGGCTTGACCCTTGACCATAGTCCGCCCCTGCGATGATAATCAATGGCTGTTTGCGATTCATATAGGTCTCAATCGCTTCCCACATACGCATGACTTCGCCGTCAGGTTCTACACGGGCAAGCGATCCTTGACGGGTGGTGCCGTCATCATTTTTGACCATTTCATTAAACAGCTTAGGGTTGGCAAAAGTGGCACGCTGAGCAGTCAAATGGTCGCCACGGTGGGTGGCATAGCTGTTAAAATCTTCTTCGGGCAAGCCCATTTTTGCCAAATATTCACCCGCCGCCGAGCTTGGCAAAATGGCGTTTGATGGCGACAAATGGTCGGTGGTGATGTTATCAGGTAAAATCGCCAAAGGACGCATGCCTTTTAAGGTACGCTCGCCAGCGAGTGCCCCTTCCCAATACGGCGGACGGCGGATATAGGTGGACATGGGTCGCCAGTCATACAGTGGGCTATCCGCCTTTTGACTGCGGTCAAGGTTAAACATCGGAATATAAACTTCACGAAACTGCTCAGGTTTGACGTATTTGGCAACGATGTCATCAATTTCTTCATCGCTTGGCCAGATGTCAATCAAGCGAATTTCTTTGCCGTTCACCACACCCAGCACGTCTTTTTCAATGTCAAAGCGGATTGTCCCTGCAATGGCGTAAGCGACAACGAGCGGTGGGCTTGCCAAAAAGGCTTGTTTGGCATAAGGGTGAATGCGTCCGTCAAAGTTGCGGTTGCCTGATAATACGGCGGTGGCGTATAGGTCTCGGTCAATGATTTCTTGTTGGATTTTGGGGTCTAATGCACCGCTCATGCCGTTACAAGTGGTGCAAGCAAAAGCGACAATGCCAAAGCCCAATTTTTCCAGTTCTGGCAAAAGATTGGCTTCTTTTAGGTAAATTTCCGCCACTTTTGAACCGGGGGCGAACGATGATTTGACCCAAGGTTTGCGAGTTAAACCAAGCTCGTTTGCTTTTTTGGCAAGTAAGGCGGCGGCGACCACATTTCTGGGGTTTGATGTGTTGGTACAAGACGTAATCGCTGCAATAATCACCGCCCCATCAGGCATTAAGCCATCAGTGCGGTTTTCTACCACGCCTGCAATGCCTTTTGCCTTTAAATCAGCCGTTGAGACACGAGCATGCGGATTGCTTGGGCCTGCGATGTTACGCGTTACGCTGGATAAATCAAAAGTCAGCACACGCTCATACTCTGCCGTTTTTAGGCTATCTGCCCACAGTCCTGTATGTTTGGCATACTGTTCAACCAGTTTGACTTGTTCGTCATCACGCCCTGTCAAACGCAAATAATCAATGGTCTGCTGGTCAATATAAAACAGCCCTGCGGTCGCCCCATATTCAGGGGTCATGTTGGAAATCGTGGCTCTATCGCCAATGGACAAGACGCTTGCCCCTTCACCAAAAAACTCCACGAACGCCCCAACGACACGCTCTTTACGCAAAAATTCGGTCAAGGCAAGCACAATATCAGTGGCGGTAATGCCTGCTTGTCTCTTACCCGTCAAATGCACGCCCACAATGTCAGGCAGTCGCATCATGGATGGCAAACCAAGCATGACGCATTCAGCTTCTAGTCCGCCCACGCCCACACTAATCACGCCCAAAGCGTCCACATGGGGCGTGTGGCTGTCTGTCCCCACACAGGTATCAGGATAAGCCAATCCGTCTTTGACTTGCACCACAGGCGACATTTTTTCAAGGTTGATTTGGTGCATGATGCCGTTGCCAGCAGGGATTACGTCCACGTTTTCAAAGGCGGTTTTTGTCCAGTTGATAAAATGAAAACGGTCATCGTTTCGGCGGTCTTCAATGGCACGGTTTTTGGCAAAAGCGTCAGGGTCATAGCCACCATGCTCCACCGCCAAAGAATGGTCTACAATCAGCTGAGTTTGCACCACAGGATTGACCTTGCTTGGGTCGCCCCCTTGCTCAGCGATGGCGTCTCTTAGCCCTGCCAAATCCACCAAAGCCGTCTGCCCCAAAATGTCGTGACACACCACACGGCACGGATACCAAGGAAAATCAGACGTACGCTCACGGTTGATGATTTGTTTTAACGCGGTGGTGAGTTCGTCTTTATCACTTACTTTTCGCACCAATTGCTCTGCCAAAATGCGTGATGTATAAGGCAGTTTGTCATAAGCGTTTGGCGTGATATCATTGATGGCTTGACGGGTGTCAAAAAATTCAAGCTCGGTGCTGGGTAGGGGTTTACGGTATTGGCTGTTTAGTTCCATATTGGCTACTCCGTGGTTAATAAACTTAAGTAATCAAATAAATTTTGCCATATTCTATTGGCGTTTCTATGTTTAATGCGGTTATGGCTTGGTCATTGAGCAATTTGATTTTTTCCATTGCCAAATCCAGTTCACTTTGCCGACGGATTAAATCGCCAATGACCACAAAAATCGGTGAAATTTGATTAACGCTGGATAAAAATTGATAATAAGACGGCAAAACCTGCGGTTTTCGTGTTCGTGGTGCCAAGATATTGTCAAACATTCGGCTGTAAACATAAATATGGTCTTGGCTGTTTTCATAAATCAATGTGTGTTTATGATGCCTGTCTTTACCAATTATTTCTATTGGCTTTTTAGCGATAATTAAACTACATAATGACATATTTAATTTTCTTTGCTTAAATCATGACTAACATTTAAAATTTACGATGTTTAACGCTTTATCGCCACCATAAACAATCTTGGCAGTGCCATCAGCACTTTGCCATCGGCTTGCACCTGATAGGCTTTGCTAAGCTCTGCCACATAATTTTGATAAAAAGTGAGCTTATCATCATCGCCCAAAGCGTCCATGTAGGGTCTGAGAGCCGTGCTACCAAACCACTGGGCAATGCTCTCCACGCTCGGCAACACATGATAATAAGTGGTCTGCCAAGCGTCCACCGTGCAATCTGCCTGCGTCAAAATGTCATAATATTCATGGATTGACAACATCGGTGGGCGAGTGGTGGACTGCTTAAACTTGCCCTGCCATGTATCACTGTTTGCAAGCTCACGCATTAAACGGTGCGATGGCTCATTTAAGTTATTGGGCATTTGTATGGCAAGCACGCCCCCATCTGTCAAATTAGCCACCAATCTGGGGAGCAATTCACGCTGATTATCCGCCCATTGTAAAGACGCATTGGCAAAAATCACATCTTGAGGTATGTCCGCCTGCCAAGTGTTAAAATCGGCTTGGATAAACTGTACTTGTGGCAGCGTTGCCTTGGCGGTGGCTATCATATTTGCCGAGCTGTCCACACCGATGATATGAGCATCTGACCAATTTTTGTACAAAAGTTCGGTGCTATTGGCAGGACCACAGCCCAAATCGGTGATAAAATTTGCCTTGTGATGAGCAATCAAAGCCAGCAGCTCCTTGGCAGGGCGGGTGCGTTCGTCTAAAAACTGTGCGTAGTGTTTGGCGTTCCAGTCGGTCATGTTTTTTCTCCATTGTCAAATGCAGTTTAGCTTGTTGTGCTTTGGTCTGTTTTGCTTTTATGCAGTAATCCCAACGCTCCTATGACCATCAATGTTCCTACTATGTCCCAAAGACCCAGCGACACGTCAAAAAACCACCAAGCCAGCACCGCCGCAAAAATGGGGTTGAGCAGATGAAAGGCGGAAGCATTGGCAGAACCAAACCAACGCACCAAATAAAACCACATGAGCATTGCGATGATGGATACCACAATGACTTGATACCATACTGAGATGGCAAACACAGGTTCGCTCATGGCAGACACCCACTGACTGGGCGTGGACACCAACAACAAAATCAATCCAGCTAATAAGTTTTGGACACCCGTTAAAGGCAAAACCATATGATTATGAGCTTTAAACTGGTAAAACAATGTGCCAGCCGCCAGAGCCAACATACCCAAGACCGTCCAAACAACCCCAATAGAAAAACTTGCCTGTGGCATTCTGGTTGATAACACCAAATACACGCCAATAAAGCCAAGCAAAATCGCCACCCATTGTAACCACAGCCAACGCCGAGCAATCAGCGATACCACAAAGGTAGTAACAAAAGGCATGGTAGAAACCAACAACACCACCAATTCTGGTGAGACGGTCTGCAAACCTGTATAAGACCACCCAAGATATAACACATAATTAAATAGTGCCAAGATGAGCCCATGTATCCATAGGGTTTTGCTACGCCATTGAACGAGAGAACCACGCTCCATGATTAAACTGATAAGAAAAATTAGCCCGCCTGCCAATAAAAATCGCAAACTTAACCCATCTAATGGCGGTAGCCGAAGCACCATATATTTACCAGCAATAAATGCCGATGACCACAACAGACTAAACAACACACCAAATGCAAAACGAAACATAGAACTTCCTATCTAACATTTCCTTGCTAAATTTTATGTGGTTTTTTAATGCCATTTAATCACTTTACCACCAATAACCGCCGTTTGATTGTTCACATGATTGACAAAGGTTTGTTTATCCACAATCACACGTTTGTGTTTGCCATGTCCCATCAAAACATCTTGACAATACACTTCTACTTGCCATGTAACAGAGCGTTTGCCAATATCTGTGCAGACACAATGCACATCAAGCACAGCCCCTTCGGTGCAGGCAGCATCATGCACCATATCCATACCCAGCCCCAAAGAGCCTTGACCGTCGTTCAAATGCTTGGCAACATCAAGATGTTCAATGCACGCCCATTCCATCAAGCCCACCAAAAATCCAGTGGCAAAGACGGGTGGCATGGCAACAAAATGAGCAGATTCAGGATATAAATTGGGCACACCTTTATTGGCTGGCACGATATAACGCATCTGATGGCAATCATTGAGACGAATCATTTTTTTACTCCTTAATAATCACAAATACATCAATGGGTATTAAGTGAATGGATTTGTTCTGCCCAAATCAGCACCCCGCCACCGATGGCAATCAGCCCAAGCCCAATGAGTTTAACTGGCTCAACTTTACGCACGTCCAAACCCAAAACCCCATAATGGGCAAGGGCGGTGGCAAATAACATTTGTCCTAAAAACACCCATAAAAGCGTACTGGCAGAGCCAATTTTTGGGGCGGCGATAAACATAAATAAAATATAAAAACTACCCAAAAATCCTGTCAAATATTGCCACCACTGGGCATTTTGCATATTCGGCGGTTTAATCCCACCACTTATCACAAAAGACAGCAGCAAAGATGCGATTGTGCC
Source organism: Moraxella sp. (assembly GCA_030528385.1). Taxonomy (GTDB): domain Bacteria; phylum Pseudomonadota; class Gammaproteobacteria; order Pseudomonadales; family Moraxellaceae; genus Moraxella. The sequence continues at coordinate 9,422 of JAUMYZ010000018.1, read as the reverse complement.
ACCCAAATACAAATAAAAGGTCGCTTGAATTTGGGTGGCTTGTGTGCTTTGACGAAAGCTATTAACCATTGCTAGTTGCAAGGGGATAATCGCCCCACCCAATAGGCTGATTAGGACATAGGATAGAGTTTTCATAAAATTAACTTCATGCTTTAAAGCATAGATTTTAAAAACAAAAGGCATATGATGTTAATATGCCCCGTTATTGTTGTTTATAAATTTTTGCCAATTTATCATCCAACGTCAAAAGTTGTAATTGATGTGCTTTTGCTGTTGCCAAAATTAAAGCATCAGGCAACTTGATTTTATATTGCTGGCGAATGGCAATGGTCAAATCACGAATATCATCAGACAACGGATAGCAATAAAATTGCTTAACAATTAACTCTAAGTGCTTGGCGGTTTGTGTATTAACACCATAACATCCCACAAATTCCATATAAGTTATCACGCTGATGGCACATTGCGACAGATAAATCTTATGCTCGGCAAACCGTCCTAAACTCTCTGGACTTTGTTTTTACAAAGCAATCAACGTACAAGTATCCAATAGATAATTAACGCCATTCATCACGCAAAGCTCGCTGATATGCCACAGGGTCAATCTCATCAAAGACATCTATTTTTGGCAATGACGCAAAAAAGTCGGTCAATAACACATCATCGTCTGTTGCCCATTGGGTAATCAAATCAGCCACGCTAAGATTTTGCGATTGGGCTTTGGCGATAATCATCTGTTCAATATGTGGGGGAATATCAATAATCATAGACACCCTAATTATCAGCACGCTTGATATGCTTACAGTCAGGGCATTGCCCCAACTGTAAGGTTGTTTGGTTTAACGCTTATCCATCTCTACAAACGCCAAATCATCAGGACCTGTGTAGTTGGCAGATGGGCGGATAATCTTGCCATCAGCACGTTGTTCTAACACATGAGCTGACCAGCCTGTGGTGCGTGAGATGACAAACAAGGGGGTAAACATCGCTGTTGGTACGCCAAGTTTCTGATAGCTGACTGCACTGAACCAATCCAAATTGGGGAACATTTTTTTCTCGTCCCACATCAAGGTTTCCAAACGCTCAGCAATGTCAAACAAACGCATATCGCCCGTTTCAGCCGATAGGTCTTTGGCGACTTGTTTAATGACCACGTTGCGTGGGTCGCTGATGGTATAAACAGGGTGTCCAAAGCCGATGATGATTTCTTTGCGTCCAATACGTTCACGAATGTCGGCTTCAGCTTCGTCGGCGTTGCGATAGCGTTTTTGAATGTCGTAAGCGACTTCGTTTGCTCCGCCGTGTTTAGGACCTTTTAGAGCCCCGATAGAGCCTGTGATACATGAATAAATGTCTGAGCCTGTGCCAGCGATGACGCGGCTGGTAAAGGTGGACGCATTAAACTCATGCTCGGCGTATAGGATAAGTGAAATGTGCATGGCTTTGATGTGGCTCTCGCTTGGGCGTTTGCCGTGGAGCATATGCAAGAAATGTCCGCCAATGCTGTCTTCTTCACTCTCCACGCTGATACGTTTGCCGTTGTGGCTATATTGATACCAGTACAGCAGCATTGAGCCAAGCGACGCAATGAGTTTGTCGGCGATGTCTCGGGCTTCAGAAGCTGGCTGGCTTTCACGCTCAGGGTGGACACAGCCCATCATAGACACACCTGTACGCAAAACGTCCATGGGGTGGGTATGAGCGGGCAAACTCTCTAACACTTCAATGACACGAATGGGCAAGCCGCGCAAAGATTTGAGTTTGGCTTTGTAGGCGGCAAGCTCAAATTTGTTGGGCAAATGACCGTGGATTAAAAGATGGGCGACTTCTTCAAACTCGCAATGCTTTGCCAAATCCAAAATGTCATAGCCACGATAAGACAAATCATTGCCCGAGCGACCAACGGTACAAAGAGCGGTGTTGCCTGCTGGCACGCCAGAGAGTGCCACGCTCTTTTTGGGTTTGAAGGTGGGGGTTTGGGTGGTTGGGGTTGAATTTGCCATGATAAACTCCTTGTTTTGGCGGGAAAGCTGGTACTTTTATAAAAAAATACTGGCATGAAATATAAAACTTTTGCTTTATTAAACACCTGTATTTCACAAAACATTTAAACAGATGTCATCAATCCTTGCAAGCCTGAATAACCAATTTTTAAAGCAAGCAACAACAGCACGCCATAGGTCAAGGCTTTAAAGGTGTTGATACTCATCTTGGTACGCAGATGAATGCCAACAAATAAAAATCCAATAGAGACGGCGGTTAAAATCATCAGCATGAGCCAATCTTTTTGGTTAAAACTTAAAAACTGGGCTTTTAATAACAGCACTTGCACCAGTTTGCCCAAAAGATAGCACAAGTTGCTGGCTTTGGCGATGGCGTTTTTGTCTTTGGTATAACTCATCAAAAACATCAGCAAAATCGGCGACATGGCATTGGTTGAACCGCCGACAACACCTGCCAAAAAACCAAAACTTGCCATGCTCATTGGGGTGGTTGGCACGCTAAGTTCTGTGATTTTGCCCTTTAAACTTAAAAAACCTTGGGCGACATAATACAGCGTAATGACTGACATCACCAAATATAAAAGATAATTTGGCAAAACCAACAACAACTGCACGCCAACAACACCGCCCATCATACTGCTTAGGGCAAGCAATTTATAATGCTGACAATAATGCCAAATCTCCGCCGTCAGTGGTCGCACCCGATTGGCACTCATCACCAAAAAACTCATGACGATACTGGGCAGTGCCACCATCGCCACTGCCTTGGACAAGGGCATGACAAATGCCAATGTCGTTGTGCCAATCATCGGAAACGCCATGCCCGTAATGCCGTGCAAAACAGACGCAATGGCAAAGGTCAGTAGCTCAAACAACTCTTGCGTCATACCAAACCCGATTGCTTGGTGAGCTGACAGTCATGCGTCATTTTTTAAACAATTTATCCAGTTTTTGTTCAAAGTCATGATAGTTTAAAAAGTCGTACAGCTCCATGCGTGTCTGCATGGTGTCTAGTACCGCCGTTTGTACGCCGTCGTTTTTGAGTGTTTGATAGACGTTGAGTGCCGCTTTATTCATCGCCCGAAACGCCGATAATGGATACAGCACCATGTCCACGCCCACCGTATACAGCTCATCGGTGGTGTACAGGTCAGTCTGTCCAAACTCGGTCATGTTGGCAAGCACAGGAATGTCCAAAACATCGGTAAATTTGCGATACATCTCAATGTCGGTCAAGGCTTCAGCAAAAATCATGTCCGCCCCCGCTTCAGCAAAAGCCACTGCCCGCTCAACGGCGGCGTCTAAGCCTTCTACCGCTAGGGCGTCAGTGCGAGCCATCACCACAAAATCAGGGTCGGTTTTGGCGTCAAGGGCGGCTTTTAAACGGTCTACCATTTCGGCGGTGGAGACGATTTCTTTGTTGGGGCGGTGTCCGCAGCGTTTTTGGGCAACTTGGTCTTCAATGTGTACCGCTGCCACGCCTGCTTTTTGCATTTTTTTGATGGTTTGAGCGATGTTAAACGCCCCACCCCAACCTGTGTCAATGTCCACCAACAGTGGCGTGTCCACCGCATTGGTGATACGGGTGGCGTCTTCTAGCACGTCATTAAGACTGGTCATACCAAGGTCAGGCAAACCAAAAGACGCATTGGCAACGCCGCCACCTGACAGATAGATGGCTTTGTGCCCAACTTGGGTTGCCATCATCGCGGTGTAGGCATTAATCGTGCCGACAATTTGAAGGGGTTTGTTCTGGCTCTTTTCGCTGGCGATGGCTTCACGAAATTTGCGACCTGCGGAGAGTTGGCTCATGATTGTTTCCTTTTTGTCATGTTTGGCTAGACTTAGTATAGCGACAAAATGCACATTTGTCTTGTGGTGTGTTTGGCAAAATTCTGCTTAATAATAAAAAAAAGTTTTTTTAAATAAAAAATTTTTTATATTATTTGTAATACAAATAATATTTTTACTATATTGCATAATTTACGTCAGCCATCATACAGTTTTTGCATAAAAACCTTGCCACCATCAAGGTATTTTGCAGAAAATTTTACATTTTGTTACATTTTTCTTGGAAAGTTATCAACCGTGTCATGCCGACCGATGATAATGCAGCCGATGAACGTCATAAACCTGATAAACTGCTTCTAACAGCGCTGGCACGCTCGGGTGCGCCGACTGACTCAAAGTGTTCATATAGATGGGCGATGTGGCGTTCTCGTGGTGCAGCTGATGGTAGTGGATTTGCTCGGCACGCACGCTTTTTAGACTCTCAGGCACGAGCGTTACGCCCACACCCCCCGCCACCAAACCGAGTGCAATTTGGATATCGCTGGCTTTGGTGGTGTGTTTTGGGCTCAGCTGGTGTTGATTAAACAAATGCAACAACTGGTCGCCATTGCCCTGCGCGGTCGGCAGCGGTGTTCGGTGGTACAAAATCAGCGTTTCGCTCACCAACTCTTTAAAAGAAATGCCCAACACCCCACTGCGCTGCGCCAGTGGGTGATAAATGGGCAGTGCCACCACCAAGCGTTCATGACGCAAAAAAACTTGGCGCACAAACTCATCATCGCACAAAAAGCGCCCAAAGCCCACATCAATCTTGCCCGTTTTGAGCGCCTGCATTTGCTCATTAGAACCCACTTCTACCAAACGCACTTCCAATTTTGGCAACTTTTGGCGCAGCGTGGCAATAATCTCTGGCAACAGTCCATACAAAATAGACGCCACAAAGCCGATGGTCAATGTATTTGGCTCACCAGATTGGTTAAATTTTTTGGTCAGTTCAATGGTTTGGTACAAATTGCTCACGTTGGGACGAATGTGCGCCAAAAAAAACTCACCCGCTGGCGTCAGTATCAAGGGGCGATGATAACGGTCAAACAACCTTTGCCCCAACACATTTTCCAGCTGACCGATATGGCGACTAAGCGATGGCTGTGAAATGCCCAAAAGACGCGCCGACTGGCTAAAACTTTTGGTTTGTGCCACATGAATAAAATAGCGCATTTGTTGTAATAACATAACTTTTTCCAAAATAAAAACAAAGCTGTGGCATAAAAAATACCGCTTACTTGATATTTTAACACACCCAAGAAAAAGCACTTGTTAAGCCAAACAAATATGTTACACTAGAGCCATAAGATTGATTGTCTAAGACATTTATGCCCAAAAGGAGAGAAGTTATGACAACAAAATTCACCCTGAGCACCGCCAAAAAATTCAGCCCCAAAAAAAGCAAAAGCGCTCTGGCGGAGCATGTCGTTGTTTTTGCTGATGATACAGGCAAAATTTTGGGCAATCTTGACAATGCCGACTGCTTAGAACGCGCCACAAAACTCATCAAACACGCACAATTTCAAGGAGAATTTGGCAAAACAGTCAGCGATTTTGGCTTAGATGACAATGCTCACATCATCAGTGTGGTGGGTGTAGGCAAACCAGACAAACTCGCTGGGCAAATCCAAAAACTTGGCAAAAGCGTTTATCAACTCATCAAACAACACAAAAAAGCCAGTATTTTGTGGGGCGACACCATTTGCCAAAAGCACTTTGGACAATTTGCTTTGGCGCTTTTAAACGCCAGTTATCGCTTTGATACCCATAAAAGCAAAAAAGACAAAGACGCCATCAGCGCCATCACCTTGGTAAACAACCAAGCCGACAACGACTACCAAGAAGCCTTAGCATATGCCCAAGCCATCTTTATCGGACAAAGCCTAAGTCGCGATGTCGCCAACGAAGCACCCAACGTCTGCACCCCCAGCCACCTTGCCAAACTCGCCAAACAACTGGGCAAAGAGCACAGCGACAAGGTCAATGTGAGCATTCTTGGCGAAAAAGACATGGCAAAATTGGGCATGGGCTGCTTTTTGGCGGTTTCCCAAGGATCAGACCAAGAAGGCAAGTTGGTGGTGATTGAATACCATGGCAAATCAGGCAAAAACAAAAAAGCCAAGCTCAAAGACCCCATCGCCCTTGTGGGCAAAGGCATTACCTTTGATACTGGGGGCATTTCCTTAAAGCCCGCCGCTGGCATGGACGAGATGAAGTTTGACATGGGCGGTGCGGCCGCCATGCTTGGCACGATTAAGGCGGTTTGTGCGGCCAACTTGGCAGTGGACATCGTGGTGGTGCTGGCATGCGCCGAAAACATGCCGTCAGGCAAAGCCACACGTCCTGGCGACATCGTTACTGCAATGAACGGCACCAGCGTTGAGATTTTGAACACCGACGCCGAAGGTCGCTTGGTGCTGTGTGATGCTCTGTGTTACGCCCAAGACACCTACAAGCCCAAAACCATCATTGATGCCGCCACTTTGACAGGGGCGTGCGTGATTGCCTTAGGCGGGGTGCGCTCAGGTCTGTACTGCAATGATGAAGATACCTTATTTGCCCTAGAAGCTGCCAGCGAAACGTCGGGCGACCTTGTGTGGCAAATGCCCCTAGATGACGCTTATGCCGAACAACTCAAATCCAACTTTGCAGACTTGCCCAACATCGGTGGTCGCGAAGGCGGCTCCATCACCGCCGCTTGCTTCTTGCAGCGTTTTATCAAAGAAGGTCAAGCGTGGGCACATCTGGACATCGCAGGCACAGCATGGCAAAGCGGCGAACAAAAAGGTGCAACAGGTCGCCCAGTACCCATGTTAATGGCATACCTAAAAACTCAACAATAATCAACCACCACCAAAGAAGCGGCAATCTTGTCGCTTTTTTTCGTGATGATTGAGCTAAATTTATCGTCATTAATCAATTATGTTGTCCATTGATAAAATACAAGTGATAATTTTTATCATATAATAATATTTATTATTTACACATAACCTTTATGGAGTTAATTATGCGTCAATTGGTTCACGCTTATTTGCGCGTCGGTCTGGTGCCACTGATTATCATTGCTTTGATACTGGGCACGCTCATTGGCTGGCTTATGCCCCAAGTGGGGCTTGGACTGGGCATTTTAGGGTCAATTTTTGTGGGGGCGCTAAAAGCCGTTGCCCCGATTTTGGTGTTTGTTTTGGTGCTTGCTGCCATCACAGGACACCAAGCAGGCAAGCAAGTTTATATCAAACCTGTGTTAATGCTGTATTTGATTGGCACATTCATGGCAGCCTTGACGGCGGTGGTTGCCAGCTTTGCTTTTCCCACCCAAATTATAGGTTTAAACGCCCAATCTGCCGTTGAACAAAGCGCGCCCAGCAGCCTAAACGAAGTGCTCACCAACTTGTTGATGAATTTGGTCGCCAACCCTATCAACGCCATCAGCAACGCCAATTATATGGGAATTTTAACTTGGGCGATTTTGATTGGCTTGGCACTGCGCCAAGGCAGCGACACCACACGTCAAGTAGTGGCCGATTTGTCTTTTGCCATCTCTGCTGTGGTCAAATGGGTCATCAACATCGCACCATTTGGGATTTTGGGTTTGGTTGCCAGCACCATCGCTGAAACAGGCTTTGACGCACTCAGAAGCTACAGACAACTGCTGCTGGTGCTGCTTGGCTCAATGGCATTCATTGCCTTGGTCGCCAACCCCATCATCGTTTTTGTGATGACACGCAAAAACCCCTACCCACTGGTCATGCAGTGCCTGCGTGAATCTGGGGTAACGGCATTTTTTACGCGTTCGTCCGCCGCCAACATTCCTGTTAATATGAGTTTGGCGCACAAACTGGGACTGAATAAAGACACTTATTCTGTGAGCATTCCACTTGGCGCCACCATTAACATGGCGGGTGCTGCCATCACTATCAACGTTTTGACTTTGGCAGCGGCACACACCTTGGGCATAGAAATCAGCTTTGGTTCGGCATTGCTGCTGGCTGTGATTAGCTCAATCAGCGCCTGTGGCGCATCGGGCGTGGCGGGTGGCTCACTGCTGCTCATTCCTTTGGCGTGCAGCTTGTTTAATATTCCCAACGAAGTTGCCATGCAAGTGGTTGCCATCGGCTTTATCATCAGCGTGGTACAAGACTCTGCCGAAACCGCCCTAAACTCATCAACTGATGTGCTGTTCACTGCAGCGGCTGACCCCAAATACGCCCACAAAGCCTAAGGAAATGCCAACAAAAAGTTCTTAATCACCAGCACACCAAACACAAAAACAGCCACGTCTACTTTGGTCAGTCCAGTCAAATACGACGTGGTGGCAGATAGCAAGGTGCTACCACTTTAAAAGCCATCACAATCAAATAAAACCTGCTTGCTGACAGTTGCGTTGCCATTTAAACGGCGTTTTTATTTGTGTGCGCACAGACAAACCCAAAGATTGCACAAAACCTTTGGTGCATCGCACAGAGTCAGACAAAACCGACGCACAAAAGCGCATGTATTATTGTGTGGTAGGTTATTTTGATTGGCAAGCCCTTGAGCTTTTCAGTCTTTGGGCTTATAACCTGCTGGCTTTTCGTAATCGCCATTGTCCAAAAACAACTCTCGTTGCTGAGCGATAAATTGTTTGGCGTCCTTGTCCACCATACTCAGATGTTTTTCGTTAATCAACATCGTTTGTAGCTCCAGCCATTCACCCCACGCCTTGGCTGATACGGTGTCTTGGATTTCTTGACCCTTGGCATTGGGAAAAGGCGGATTTGGCAACTTGGGTAGGTTTTGTTGATATTTGCGACAAAATACCATGTTGGTTTTGGGGTCAAATACTTGCATCACACATTCCTGCTACTAAAAATGCCAGTATAACAAATCTTCAAAACTTGTTCTAGATTGCCATTAAACTTCATAGATGTAATGGGTGTTAAGATAGACTAAGCAATTGTAAGCATGCTTAAAAGATTGTAATCGTTTTAATAAAAGTGTGATATCTGCTTGCCAGTATGTCAACTTTAGCCTAAAATGGTGCACGTAAATTGAATTTTTATTTTGATGTCAATCCCGTTTTTATAAGGAAAACAGCATGAAAGCACTTTTTGCCGCTGGCATTGTTGCTCTGGCATTAGTAGGTTGTGCAAGCAGCCCAATCTTGCCCAAAAAACCAGCACCACAACAACCACCAACCAGCCACCAACACAATAGCATCAAAGCACAAACCTTTGTGTGCGACAATGGCGCAACACCAACCATTCGCGCGCTTAACCAAGACCAAATTGAATTTACCAGTCCACTTGGCGATGCCACACCAACAATTATGACCATTGCTCCAGCTGCTTCAGGCACACTCTACGTGTCCAAAACTGGCATCTATGGCAAAGGTGGCGAATGGCACCAAAAAGGTGATATGGCCGTATTTACCTATTATGATGTTGGCAGCCCAGCCACTTGTAAAGCCAAATAAAAAATCATCACCAATCAATCCACTATCCATATACTGGCTAGTGGTTTTTTACTCTCAAAAGTAACAATCACCCCCCCCCATTATACAACCAACCCTTCAATAACCAAACCCATCTCATCACCCATTCC
>JAUMYZ010000007.1 GCA_030528385.1 Moraxella sp. | reverse complement strand
GTTATCGGGTGGTGGTAACGCAGGTGGGGAATGTGTGGGTTAGGAGGGGGTGTTAAACAAAAACACTGTCACAAGCGGTTTGAAAGCGTGTAACTGTGCCTTCGATGTCGGTTAATTTGTCCAAGCCAAACAAACCAATTCTAAAGCTCTTATAATCGGCAGGTTCGCCCACTTGCAGTGGCACACCACCTGCGATTTGTACGCCTGCTTGGGCAAATGCCACACCTTTGTGGATATCTTCTGTTGGTGCATGACAAACAATCACGCCCATCGCTTGGTGGTCAATGTGAGCAACGCTTTGCAGACCTTTGCCTTGAAGAAGCGCCAAAATTTCTTTACCAAGTGTGAATTGTGCTTGTTTGAGTTTTTCAAAGCCGATTTTTTGGCATTCTTTAAGGGTGTCTCGCAGCTGTTTTAGTCCATCGGTTGGCATGGTGGCGTAGTAGGCATGTCCACCATTTTCATATGCCATCATGATATTAAGCCACGCTTTTAAATCCAAAGCAAAGCTGGTGGATTGACCGTGCAACACCAAAGATTTGGCGTGCTCAGAAAGCATGACCAATCCAGCACAAGGGGTGCTAGACAGTCCTTTTTGTGGGGCAGACAATAAAACATCAATGCCAAGTTTTTTCATATCAAGCCAAACACAGCCCGAAGCGATACAGTCAATGACCAAGATTCCGCCAACTTCGTGAATGGCTTGGCTCAGTGCCAAGATATAATCTTCGCTTAACATCATGCCCGAAGCGGTTTCAACGTGTGGTGCAAAGACAATTTGTGGGCGATTTTGGTGGATAAAATCGGTAACTTGGTCAATATTTGCTGGGGCAAATACCGCTTTGTCGGTGGCGGACGTGTTTTGGGCGCTGAATACTTGGCTGGATTTGCTGATGTTGCCTGCCTGTAAAATTTGTGTCCAGCGATAACTGAACCAGCCATTACGAATGATGACGCATGCTTTGTTGGTGGCAAAGGTTCGGGCAACTGCTTCCATACCAAATGTGCCAGAGCCAGGCACGATGGCGACCGCGTCTGCTTGGTACAATTCTTTTAAAAGGGCGGACAATTCTGTCATTACACCTTGAAAGGTTTTTGACATATGGTTTAGCGCTCTGTCGGTATAAACCACTGAATATTCAAGCAAACCATCAGGGTCAACATCTGCTCGTAAGGCGGGCATGGCAATTCCTTATGTAATATGTAAGTAAATACTGTATGAATAAAAGAGCTAATTTACCTAAAAGCACACAAAAAATCAATGAAAAATTGGTCAAGCACATCGCAAAAAGTGGGGTTTTGTCGTTTTGGGTTTATTTGCGGTAGCTGTCTAAGCCATTGATAACCATGTCCAGCGTGGCAGGGTCAGCCGTTTGGGCGACGTTGCGAATGAGTTTTGATGGGGGGTGAGTGAGCGTTTGGGTGAGTGTGTGGGCAAAATCATGCAGCACTGCATGAGCGTCTGCGCCGTTGTCCAAGCGCCAAGTGGCAAGGTTGAGCAGGCGTTGTTTGTGAGCAAGGGCGATTTGGCGATAATCGCTGATGAGTTTGCGTGCCGACAGCACTTGCATTTGGCTTTCAATATTGATGGTGAGCTGACTGACCAGCAGTTCGGCTTCAACCGCAGCTTGCTTGCGCTCTTCAAGGTTGCCTGCAATGACGTGTTGTAAGTCATCAACAGAGTACAAATAAACATCATCAAGTACTCTTGCATTTGGGTCAATGTCTCTTGGTACTGCCAAGTCCACGAGTAGCAACGGCTGATGACGGCGTGCCACTTGCGCGTTTTTTATCATGGCAACATCAATCAAAATGTCCATACTGCCACTACAACTGCTCACCACGTCAGCAAGTTGCAAGACTTCGCCAAGTTTGTCCAGTCCTACGCAATCTATGCGCACTTTGCGTCCTGCATTGTTTGCCATTTGTGTCAGCTCGTCTTGCAAAATGGCGGCGCGCTCAGCGCTGCGATTGGCGATGATGATGTGTGTCATGCCAAGCGCGGCGATGTTGTGGGCGACCAAGCGGTTCATTTCGCCTGCCGCCACCACCAACAAAGTGGTGTCGCTGGGTTTGTCAAAAATTTGTGTTACCAATTTGGCGGCAGCAAAACCAAGAGTTACGGCTTGTTTGCCAATTTTGGTGTCGCGGCGAATGCTGCGTGCGGCGGCAAATATTTGTTGGGTAAGCCAGTCAAATTGGCTGCCGATGCCACCTGCTTCTTTGGCGATGGCAACGGCTTGGCGGATTTGTCCCAAAATTTGTGGTTCGCCCAAAATCATGGAATCAAGCCCTGCGGCAACCCTGAGCCAGTGGTTTAGGGCGCGGTTGTCTTCATAAGTGTATAAAAAAGGGGAAATCTCTGATAAGGGCAAACCTTTAAAGTTGGCAAGCCATTGGTGGGTTTGTTGGCATTGATGGCTGAGCGCCTGCTCATCAGACAACCATTGTTCGTCAAAGCCAATATAAATTTCACTGCGATTGCATGTTGAGATAATAAGCACGCCGTGTGGGTTGATGGTATGATACAAAGAATGAATGGCGTCTGTCAGGTCTGAACCAAAAGACAATCGCTCACGCATGGCAACTGGCGCGGTTTTGTGATTGACCCCAATGACAGCTAATTTCATAACAATTTTAGATGACAAATAAACTTACTATTATAACAAGTTTTTTGGAAGCTGTATGACAAAATTGTATGAGTTCTGCCAATAATCCAGATAAAATAAATCAACAAAATATGCTATAATCGCTCAACGCTTTTTGTCTGTGCATTTGCTGTTTGTAATATTTGCCAGTCTTTTTTGCGCTTACTGTGGGTTGGTGGGCATTGCTTGTGTGTCTTGCTTGCTTGGCTGTTTTTGTGGCAGGCTTTTTATATTGCACTTTTTGCTATTGTCTTTATAATATAGGGTCTTAAAGTCTGGACAGACATCATTTATGAAATTTCAACACAAACAGTCTTTTTGTTTGACAAGCTGGTTTGATGGGCGCCGATGTCGCCTTAGGGGCTGGTTTGTGTTGTTGTTGAGCGCGGTGTTGCTGATGCCTGTGCCAGCTCAAGCGGGCGTTTTTGACACTTTGCTTAAAGTGCTGTTGCCTTTTTATAAAAAGGACGACCGAAACCCCGACCAAGCCCAAGATGTCCAAGCAGATTTGTTGGTTGATGAAACCGATGAGTGGCACACGCCTGACGAAGATTTGCCCGCCTATGACCCATCTGCGCTGGACTTGCCCAGTGTGTTGTTGGACGACACCTTGACTGCGCCCGACACCAACCCCGTGCTTGGTGAGCTTGATTTGTACAATTTGTTGTCTGCTGAGTTTGCTGCCGACCGTGGCGACATTCAAGGGGCGCTACAAATCTACAAAACCGAAAGTTTTAAAAAAAATGCCACTGCAGTTTTTGAGCGGGCATTGGCACTGTCCATAGAATACGAAGCGCCCCAAGAGTCGCTGGCATTTGCCAATGCTTGGCAACTAAACAACCCAGAGCACATTCCTGCATGGTTTTATGTGGCGCATTTGGCACTCAAAGCCAAAGACTATCAGCAGGCTGCCAAAACCTTGTCCATGATTTTGGCATACGACAAAAAAGCCGATTTGACGCAGATTTTGACGGGCATTTTTCCAAGCAATCCAAGCGACCAGCGTGCTTTGTTTTTTGCCCTGCAAGAAGTTGATGATGAGACGGACAACCCTTCGCTTTCGGTGCTGCGAGCGGGTTTGTTGATGCGTTTGGGCAATTATCCGCCTGCACTGTTGCACGTTAATAAGGCGCTAAAAAGTGAGCCCGCCAATTTGGCTTTTATCACCCTAAAGATGGACATCTTAAAGGCAAGTGGGCAAACGGACGCTTTGTGGGATTTTGTGCGCAAAAAACGCCAAGAGCTGCCCCGAGAAAAAGAGCTGCATTTGTACGAAATCCGCCAGTTGATAGAAAATGGCGACTTGGCACAAGCGTGGCGATTGCTGCTGCTTGCCAACAAACAAACCAAAGACCCCGAAGTGGCACTGCTGGCATCATTGGTGGGTTTGGACATTGGTGAATACCGTCAGGCGACAGCGATTTTGACCACCTTGACTCAGTATCCAGAGTTTGCCAGTCGCGCGCATTATTATTTGGGGGTCGGTTATGAGCGCACGGGTGATATTGATAATGCCCGCCAACATTATGAGCGCGTCAAAGATGAGCATGTGTTAGATGCGCGCACCAAAGTGGTGGGTTTTTATTTGCTTGATGGCGCGGTGGACAAGGCGATAACGACCTTGGTGCGACTGCGTGATGAATATGAAGTGTATGCCACCGACAGCTATTTGTTGCAAGCGGAGATTTTGTTGCGTCAGGGCAGCAAACAAAGTGCGCAAGATTTATTGACCAGCGCCAACCGTGAATATCCAGACGATGACCGCTTGTTGTTTGCCAGTTATAAGCTGCTAGAAGCAAATCTAAGCAATGACGACAAGCGTGCCACCATTGACAGATTGATACAGATTGACCCTGACAATCTTGAGTATCAGCTCAGCGATGTCAAGTTGCGGCTGCTAAACAACCCACACGATATTCAGGCGCTAAACATTGCTACCCAAATCAGCAAAATGAACATCAGCGACCCCAATTATGACAGTGCGTTGCAGTTTGAAGCGCTGATGGTGCTGGCAAATCAAGCGTTGGGGCAAGGGGATTTTGTAGCAGTCATCAATCACTTACAAATCCCTTATGATGTTGCCCCTGAGCTTAATGCGGGCATTTTGCTGTTGCGTGCTTATCAAGGGCTTGGACAAAGCGATAAGGTTGCCAGCTTGCTTGCCGAATTACAAAGCCGTTTTGCTTTTGGACAACAAAACGCAGGCGCAGAACTGCAAAAATACTAACCAACCAATCATTGTGTACAATCATGACGTTAATGAATAAAAAAACAGGGTTGATGTTGCTGCTGGCGCTGGCGCTGGGTGCGTGTCAGAGCTTGCCAGCAGACAAACCCATCACCAGTGTGTCAAATAACGCGCTCAGTTTTGCCATCACTGGCAAAATCGGTATCACCACCCAAACCGCCGACGCCAAGCGTGCCGCCAGTGCTTTTTATACATGGAGCCAAGAAGATGAGCGTTTTGCCATAGAGTTGACGGGCATTTTGGGCATGGGCGCCACTTCCATCAGTTTTGATGGCAAAACCGCCAAGTTGTTGAGCGACCACACGGGCGAAATCATGGCGGACAGTCCAGAAGCTTTGTTGCTGCGCGCAACAGGTCATCAAGCGCCCATCAGCCAGTTGCCTTATTGGATTGTCGGTCGGCTTGCCCCTGATGACGTAGATGGTGTGTTTGATGGCGAGCGTTTGATAAAAAGCAGCAACCATCAATGGTCGGCGGTCTTTAGCTATGGCAAAAACGACAAACGACCCAATCGCCTAACCATCACCCACGCTGACGGTCATAAGGTGGTGATGACCATTGCCCACCCACATGGACAGTTTTTATGAATGAGCTGAGTTTATTTTCGCCCGCCAAAATCAATTTGTTTTTGCACCTGACGGGTCGGCGCGATGATGGTTATCATAACCTACAAAGCGTGTTTCGTGCGCTGGATTTTGGGGACACCTTGACCTTTCGGCGCAGCAGCAGCAGTCGGCTGGTAACGTTGATTGGGGCAGATGGTTTGACAGACACGCCCGACGACAATTTGATTGTCAAAGCGGTTCATGCCCTTGCGCAGAGATTTCCTGCCTATCAGTCGTCGGTGCAGGTGATTTTGGACAAACAAATCCCCACAGGGGCGGGGCTCGGTGGCGGCTCTGGCAACTGCGCGATGACTTTGATTGCCATCAATGAGCTGTGGGGGCTGCGTTTGGGTGTCAAAGAGCTGATTGCCATTGCTGCCACGCTTGGGGCGGACGTGCCGTTTTTTGTGTTTGCGCACCTAAACCAAAGCGACGCCATCGTTGGCGGCATTGGCGAAGAGCTCAGCGCCATTGAGTTGCCCAAGCGCGAATATTTGTTGCTGCTGCCCGATGAGCATTCGTCCACTGCCGAATGTTTTGCCAATCTGGCGCCAAACACAAAGATGGCAAAGATTGTTGACATTGCCAGCCAGCAAGATGGGTTTTTGGATAGGTTGTCAGCGCCGTTTTGTAATGTGTTTGAATCGTTGGTTGTGTCATCATCACCCAAAGTTGCCAACGCACTGGCGTATTTGCAGACGCTGGCACCCATCACCAAGACGGACGCGCGCATGACGGGCACAGGCAGTGCGGTGTTTTTGCCGATTGTTTATGGGCTGACCCAAGCAGACAGGCACGCTTTTGTGCAGCAAGCCCCATGTCGGGCACGGTTGGTTGGCAGTTTGTATTAAAGAGCCCAAAACAAGCAAACTGTCGTTTTTTTACAAAAATCCCTTGCAAACCCAAAAGTTTTTGTTATAATATGCGTCCTATAGGGGTGTCGCCAAGTTGGTAAGGCATCAGGTTTTGATCCTGACATTCGTTGGTTCGAGTCCAGCCACCTCTGCCACTTTTTAATATCTCCTTAAAAAGCTCCAAGAAAACCAACCCCTGCGGTTGGTTTTTTGCTGTCAATTAATTTTTTTTTACAAAAATCCCTTGCAAACCCAAAAGTTTTTGTTATAATATCCGTCCTATAGGGGTGTCGCCAAGTTGGTAAGGCATCAGGTTTTGATCCTGACATTCGTTGGTTCGAGTCCAGCCACCTCTGCCAATTTATCAAGACTTCTTGATATGTTGTTTGAAATTTGAAATAAGAAACCAATCCTTGTGATTGGTTTTTTGTTTTTTTGCTGCCGATTTGGGTGTTGTGCTAAAATCATGGCGGTTTTTGGGCAAAAATGCTAAAATATTTCTTTAGTCTTCATTATTTGTCCAACCATAGGATTTTGTCATGTCATATATGGCTGTCTTTTCAGGGAGTGCCAATCCCCAGCTTGCCCAAACTGTCGCCAACCATCTCCACATTCCCCTAAGCAAAGCCGATATTATGCGTTTTTCTGATGGCGAAATCGCTGTTGAAATCAAAGAAAACGTGCGCGGCAAGGACGTATTTATTTTGCAGCCAACTTGTGCGCCAACCAACGACCATTTGATGGAAGTGGTGTTGTTGGCGGACGCGTTGCGTCGCTCCAGTGCAGGGCGTATTACGGCGGTGATTCCTTATTTTGGTTATGCCCGTCAAGACCGTCGCCCACGTTCGGCGCGTGTGCCCATCTCGGCGCGTGTGGTGGCAGACATGTTGTCTATTGGTGGTATTGACCGCGTGATGGTGGTGGATTTGCACGCTGACCAGATTCAGGGCTTTTTTGACATACCTGTGGACAATCTGTATGGCACGCCTGTGCTGCTCAACGACCTAAAACAAAAAAACTACGAAAACTTGATGGTGGTGTCGCCAGATGTCGGCGGTGTGGTGCGCGCACGCGCGATGGCAAAATCGCTGGGCGACGCTGACCTTGCCATCATTGACAAACGCAGAGCGCGTGCCAACGAATCTCAGGTCATGCACATCATCGGCGATGTCAAAGACCGCGATTGTGTGATTGTTGATGACATCGTAGACACCGCAGGCACGTTATGTAAAGCCGCCCAAGCGCTCAAAGACAATGGCGCCAGACGCGTGGTGGGTTATATCACGCACCCTGTGTTGTCGGGCAATGCGGTAGAGACCATCGCCCATTCTGCGTTGGACGAAATTGTGGTAACCGACACCATTCCTTTGACTGAGCAGGCGCAGGCTTGCCCAAAAATCCGCCAAGTGTCCATCGCGCCCATGCTGGCCGAGAGCTTGCGCCGTATCAATAACGAAGAATCCATCAGCGCCATGTTTGACTATCAGTAGTGGGCTTGACAAACAACAAACCGTTCAATATGGACGGTTTTTTGGTGGCAATGATTGGTCAATGGCGTTTGGGTTTTTGTGCTACAATGCAAATAAAGATTGTTTGATGGCAAGTTTTGATTGACCAAAAGGAACGCGTATGGCAATGGTGGTTGGTGCGGCACTGGTGCTGCTGGCGATTTGGCTGGTGATGATATTTAATGGTCTGGTTAAGATGCGCAACCAAGTCAAAAACGCTTTGGTGCAAATTGATGTACAACTTAAACGCCGCCATGATTTGATTCCCAATTTGGTGGCGACCACCAAAGGTTATCTGCAGCACGAAACCCAAACTTTGCAGGCAGTTATTGCCGCCAGAAATCATGCCAGTCAGTTGCATGGCGGCGCGCACCAAGAGCAGCGCGGCGATTATTTGGCGTTATTGGCTCAAGCAGAAACCCAGCTTTCTAGGGCGCTTGGGCAGTTGTATGCGGTGGTAGAAAATTATCCAGAACTCAAGGCGGACAAACTGGTCAAAGAACTTTTTGATGAGCTGACCAACACCGAAAACCGCATTGGCTTTGCTCGTCAGCACTATAACGACAGCGTGATGTTTTATAACAACGCGCGTGAGATGTTCCCCAATAATTTGGTTAGTGCTGTGTTTGCCTTTGAGCCAATCGCCAGTTTGCAGTTTGCCGACAAATCCATCATCAATACTGCCCCTGTGGTAAGTCTTAGCTGACCATGCCGCGTCTGAGCAATTTTTTTGTCGCTCAGCGTTATTATGCGCGCATGAGCTGGCTGTTTTATGGGCTGCTGCTTGTGGTGGTCTGTGTGCAGCTCGTTTTGTTGCTGGTATTGACGGCGACCTTGACCTATCTGACCACAGGACGGGTGGGCGTGTTGCTGATGATGTGGGCAATGGTGGTGTTGGCGCTGTATTTGTTGACGGGGGCGCTGATTGCCCAACAAACGGTCAAATACGGCGGCATTTCCATTGCCAAACAAGCCAAAGCCGTGCGCTTGTTTGTTTATCCCAGCGCCGAACAAACGGTGTTTAGCCCATCGTTTATCCGAGTGGCAAGCCCAAAAGAGCTGCCCCACAGTTATCAGCGGTATTATGAATTTGCCGAGCAGCTTGCCATTGCTTCGGGTGTGCCGCTGCCCAAACTGTATGTGCTGCCCTTTGAACAAGGCGTCAATGGCTTTGTGGCGGGCTTTGATGTCTCTGACACGGTGATGGTGCTCACCCAAGGTGCGCTGGACAAGCTCAGCAATGCCGAGCTGTATGGACTGCTGGGGCATGAGTTTGGGCACATGATTCATGGCGACGCCCGCCTTAATCTAAAAATATACGTCATGCTGACGATGTTGGGTTGGATTTATGATTTTGTTGATGTGCTGCAAGAATGGATTTTTGGCAAATTTGACAAAAATTACCATCAACAACCCCAGTCGCTGCAGATTGGCGCAAGGGCACTGCAAGTGCCGTTGGGTCAAGACAAACAAGCGTGGGTACGCTATCTGCAACAAAATCGCCAAGACATCATACAAGCAAGCAAGTTTGGCGACATCAAATCTGGCGTCCAAGATAATCAGGTCTATGCCTTGATGGCTTATGTGCTTGTTGCTTTGCCGTTGGTGGCGCTGCGACTGTTTGGGGTGATTGGTATGGCATCTGCAGAGTGGATAAAACAGCAGTTTAACCACCAGCGCGAGTTTTTGGCAGACGCCACCAGTGTCCAACTGACGCGCAGCGCCGATGTGGTCGCAGCTCTACAAAGCCTAAAACGCCATCATACCGCTTTGCATAATCCCATTTTTGGCACGTCT
The DNA here is from genome assembly GCA_030528385.1 of Moraxella sp. GTDB lineage: Bacteria > Pseudomonadota > Gammaproteobacteria > Pseudomonadales > Moraxellaceae > Moraxella. The sequence goes on along the minus strand of JAUMYZ010000007.1, from coordinate 106,280 downwards.
ATGGGACATTTTTTCTTTGCCAGTCCCAAAAATGGCGGTTATTTGCACAGCCACCCCGACATCAATAAGCGCCTTGATGTGCTGTATGCTCGCGATTATCAAACCTTTGGTGAGCAGATGACCGCCGACATAGACGACCAAAAACTTGCGCGCGCCCATCAGTTTGTGCAGGATTATCAGCTGGCACTTGGCGATGAGCCTGATGAGATGGCAAGCGATGAGCCAGAGCGGGTGTTTGAATTTTGGGCAGAACCTGAAGTGGTGGTTGATGGTCGGCTGCTGACCCAAGCATGGCAGACACCCGCAGAGACGCCCATCATCTGCCCATCACACACCAAAGCACACCCAGACATTGAGCCATCGTTTGACCCGCAAATGGGGCATGTGTCTGCCGATGTCATCAAAAACAGCGGCTTGCCGTGGCAAATCACCAAGGCACTTGGCAAGCTGCCCAGCACGGTGGCGCTTGTTGAAGCGATTTTACTGTGTCGTTATCAGCGCGTTGTGCGGCTGCATACGCCATACGCCCTGCCCACCATTTATCATCTGCCCATCGCCGACAGTCCTGCACCAGTGCACAAGTTGCCCAGTGAGCTGCTTGAGACGGTGGCAAAGTTTGACAGACGTTTAAATGGGGTATTGCTGGCGATTGGGCTGCGGCACTTATGTGCATTACAAAGGCAGTCGTCATCGGCATTTGTCCAAGATTATCAAGCAAGTTTGCGTTGGCTGTTGTCTGCCAGCGTTGATGGTGCGACCATACGTCAATACAACAACCTAAGTTTTGATGAGCAACTGACACGCGATGGCAACTGTCCTGCGCATTTTGACAGGGTATACCAAGGTGCGGTGATGGCGACTTTGTGGCGCTTGTTTGTGGCTGCACCCATGCCAGCGTATCGGCAGCAGCTGCTTGCTTGCTTGCTGGGTGCTGACGGCGCACATGCTGACGCGCTGTTGTGGCTGCTGCTGATATTTTTGCTCAGCGCCCAAGACAATGGCATATATTTGTGCCGTTATGACAAACCCATTGGCACATTCAGACGCTGGTGTCAAGCGCTCAACCTTGTCAGCGATATAGACGATGACACCATCATCAAACTGATGTATCAGGTGCGTGTGCTGAGTGTCGCAGATTGGTGGGTGCTGATGGGGGCGATGAATGACACTCATCGCAGTGTGTTGGACGGCGTCGCCACAGCGATGGTTTATGATGGGATGCTTACGCAGCATGAATACGATTTGTTGGCGGTGTTGGCGGTATTGTGGCAAAAGCCCATGCCTATCATATAAATGGCGTTAAGCCTGCTATTTTTGATTTTAGCGCGAATGGCTTTGACTTGCTTTTTCTTGCTGGCTCTTTGGGCTTGGGCAAGTTGATTTGCGTATTTATGCCCAAATCAAGACCAACAGATTTTGTGCCATATTGATTTTTGGAAAATCTTTTATGGCGGGGTGGGATAAAATATTATACAAATTTTTATCAATTTATTTTTATATTAAATAATCCGTTATATATAAAAAATAGTTTTAATAAAAAGCATGATTGCTACAATTTTTATTATATTTAACGCTTTTTATATTATGCAAGAATAATACCAACTTTTATAAATCACCCAAAATTTATCATAATCATCAAGTATTTAGTACATTTTTGACAATATGATGGCATATGTGTATTTAATTTGTCCAAAAGTTTAGACACGTTATCAAAAAGTAGCAAATTGTAATTGACTTATTTTGTAACGATAATTAAAATCAATCACAGATAGTCGGTATTAACCTACCGTTTATCTAAAGGCTTGTATTATTTCTATAAACAATTCATGATAAATTGGAGTTTAAGATGAAAAAAGCACTGTTTGTCGCTTCTACTCTCTCTCTCTCTCTCTCTCTTTGCTAAGCACCGCAGCACTTGCCGATGAGACTTATCTTGCTGTTGACGGCTTGGTAACCAACTCAACCTGTGCTGTTGAGAATACACACGGTCGTGTTGAAGTTGACATGGGCAAAAATTCTGTCAATGCACTCAATGCGTTGGCAAAAGGCACGCCTAGTCTTACCCAAAATTTTAACATCAATCTAAAAGAGTGTCCTGCCAGCTATCGCAGTCTGACAACTGGTGAACTGTTTAGCAATGTGGCTGTTACCTTTGTTGGTGGTGGTGCCAACGTTGAAGATGGTAACCTAAAAAACATCGCAGATGGTTTCAGAGCTGAAAATCTACAAGTACAAATCTCAGACGTGAATGGCAAGGTTGACCTAAGCAAAGCAGATGCCAGCTCGCACTTGCAGGCCTTGGTAAAAGATGGCGAAGCTCGGGGTGATATCCAGTTTGATTTCAAAGCTGATTATGTCAGAACAGGCTTGGTAACTCCTGGTATTTTCCACTCTCATATCCCATTTAAAGTTGATTACAAATAAATCACTGTAGTCATCTGCCAACAAGACCACTCCGTTTGGGGTGGTTTTGTCAGTCATATCATGGGAGCAAACAATGAAATGGTTATTAGTGGGGTTGGGGCTGCTGTGTGGTGTGGCACAAGCGGGCATTGTGATTTCAGGAACACGTTTTATTTATCCAAGCCAAGCAAAAAACATCGCAGTACAACTGAGCAATGTGGACGACACGCCCGTGCTGGCACAATCTTGGGTGGAGCAGGCGGACAGCCAATCAGTGCAAAAAGTGCCTTTTGTGATTACACCCCCTTTGACACGCATAGAAGCCAAGTCCATACAAAGTCTGCGTATTCGTCATACGGGCGAGCCACTGCCCCAAGACCGTGAAAGTCTGTTTTATCTGAATATTTTGGACATTCCTGCCAAACCCAAAGACTTACAAGAAAACAGCAGTTATTTGCAATTTACCTTTCGCAATCGGCTTAAATTCTTTTTTCGTCCTGCCAAACTGCCTTATGCGGTGGACAAGGCTTATGACAAAGTGCAGTGGTCTTTGACGGGCGACAAACTGCTGGCGACCAATCCAACGCCGTATTATATCACTTATGCAGGGCTTGAGTTTAGCCAAGACGACACGCCAGTTTATAGCACATCAGACATTGATATGCTAGCACCGTTTAGCAGTCAGACCATCAATCTAAAACAAGCTCCCACCGCCAATCGGTTGATATGGTATGTCATCAATGACTATGGCGGCGTACAATCAGGACAAACACAGCTACAGTAAGGCAGGTTATGAATAAACTAGTAGGCGTGCTTGGTGCGTGTCTGAGCACTTCTTTGGCGTGTGCCACAGAAGCGGAGTTTAATGAGATATTTTTGCACCAATCGGCAGGTCAAAGCAAGGTGGATTTGTCGCGTTTTCGCTATGGCAATCCCATTTCGGCGGGCGAGTATTTGGCAGATGTCTATGTCAATAATGCCTTTCGTGGACAGACTTTGTTAAAGTTTGTTGAAGTGAGCCAAAACCCCATGCAGGGGCTATGTTGGTCGCCCAATTTGCTAGAGACCTTACAAATCAAGCCCGAAGCGGTCATACAAGAGCCCAGCGACAGTCAATGTATCGCTGCGATGAGTGCCACCAAACAGCTGTCTTTTGCCTTTGACATCGCCAATCATCGGCTTGATGTGTCCATTCCACAAGCACTGATGGTGATTCACCCTAGGGGCTATATACCGCGCAGTCGTTGGCAGTCGGGCGTGCCAGCGGCTTTTTTGCGTTATCAGTTCAACGGCTATGACAACCAAATCGCCAACAAGCACAATCATCAGCAGTTTTTGGGGCTGCAGGCGGGCGCCAATTTGGGCACATGGTCGCTGCGCCATCAAGGGTCGCTGTCGTGGCGCGACCACAAAAGAAGCGATTATCGCTATCATCAAGCCTATCTCCAACGAGACATTGACCAAATCAACGGTCGCCTAAGGGTGGGGGACTTTAGCACCCAAAGTCCGTTGTTGGACAATTTTGCCATGCGTGGCGTCTCTTTGGCGTCAGATGTCAGAATGTTGCCGAGCTCACAAACTGGCTTTGCCCCACAGATACAAGGGATTGCCAACAGCAACGCGCGCGTGCGTGTGCGACAAAATGACAGCATTATTTATGAAACCAGTGTTGGCGCAGGGCCGTTTGTGATTAGCGATTTGTACGCCTTTTCGTCGGCGCTGGGGGATTTGACGGTTGAAGTGCTAGAAGCTGATGGCTCAAAAAACGTCTTTAGCGTACCGTTTTTTGCCACCAGTCATATGTTGCGTCCGCGTCAGTTGCGTTATTATGCGGCGATGGGCTATTATCGCTCACAAAGCACCATCGCCAACACGCCTTTGCTGCACAGCTCACTGCATTATGGGGTAAACAACCACCTGACCGCCCAAGCGGGTGTGATTGCCAATCAAGATTATCAAGTGGCAAGCCTTGGTGGCGTCTGGGGCAACAAACTGGGGGCGTGGTCAGCAGACCTACAAAGCAGCCGTGCCAACATCGCCCCCCAAACCATCAACAGCAGCAAACTCACTCTTGGCTACAGCAAGCACTTTAGCCAATCAAAAACCTATGTGGCTGCAGACATGGTGCGTCATTTTTCGCGTTGGCAGACTCAGCCGGCCCAAGTGTTTTTGCCCAAGCAACAAAGCGGCAATGAACAACCGCTCAAAAACCAATACCGCCTAAGCCTAAGCCAGCAGCTCGGCGACAAATTGGGCGGCGTGTCTGTGTCAGGAGTGTTCAACGACTATTGGCAAGGCAAGGATTATTATAGCTATCAGCTGGCTTATAGCAATTTTTTCAAAAAAATCCAATATCGCTTGGGCGCGTCGCGCAGTTATAACGCGAGCAAAGCCAAGGCAGAAAACGCATTTTTTGTCAGTGCCTTTATTCCTTTTGGTGATTTTGGCACAGACAGCAAAAAAATGTCGCTGTCTGCCAGTTATAACCACACGCCACAGGGCAGCTCCACACAGGTTGGTTTTGGGCAGAGCTTTGGCAAGCAAAACCAGTACGATTATTCACTGTCCTTTGGCAAACACAGCGACAGACAACCTGTGGTGTCGGGCAGTGTCAATGCGCTGCTGCCAATGGCAAAGGTTGGGCTGTCAGCAAGCAAACAAAATGACAGCACGCAATACAGTTATGCGGTTTCGGGCGCGATTATTGCATATCAACACGGTGTGGCGCTCAACAACGATTTGAGCGACACATTTGCCATCATTCGTGCCAAAAACGCCAAAGGTACGCCGATTTTGAACAACAGTGGCAGCAAGATTGACCGATGGGGCAATGGCATAGTGAATTATCTGACCCCCTATCAACTCAATCGCGTGGCGATTGACGCCGAAGGTCTGCCCGACGATGTGGAGATTAGCGCCACAGGCAAGGAGCTGGTGCCGCGCGCCAACACCACCAATGTGGTTGAGTTTCAAACCCAGTCGGGTCAGTCGGTGCTGTTTGACATTCAGCGCCCACAGGGCTTACCGCCATTGACCACGCCCGCTTATGATGACCATCACAACATCGTTGGTTATGTGTTGCAAGACGGTCGTTTGTTGGCGCGCCTTGACAACACCCAAGGCAAAATCACCCTAACTTGGCAAGATGACGGCGAACAGCGATGTGTCTTTGATTATGAGTTAAGTGCGCAGGATAGGCAAGCCATACAGATTTATCCTGTGGCGTGCTCGTCTCACTAGGAGTGAATAAATGAAAACTGTGGCTACAAAAACTCTGCAGGCAGCGATGGTGCTGGGCTGTTGTTGGTGTGTCCCAGACGCTTTGGCGACCACTGTGCATGCTGTTCACGTATCAGCAAAGGACTGCCAGCTTGATAACAAGACGATGGTGTGTCAGTTAAGTTATCAGCCGACCATCAAGGCTGGTCGCGACAAATTGACCCTTAAAGCTGATGATGGTGTTGTTTTTCATTCATCGGCAGATGGCAGACTGGCGTTTAGAGCCAGCGATGACGTTCAGGGCGTCTTGTCCATCAACGACCAAGCCATCAGTGATTTGCCTGCCCAAGACTTGGACGTCGCTGACGAGTATCCACCACTAAGGTTGCACTTGCAGTACCATCCTACCAGCAGTGCGGCGGGTTCGTATCAAGTGCCAGCGATGACTCTGTTGCATTTTTCTGATGGCACAGAGCACCACCAAGTGTTTGTCAATGCTTTTGAGATTAAGCAACCAGCCGTTTGTGCCTTTAGGCAAAAAAACCAAACCCTTGAACTAACAAGCATTGAGACCAACAATATCCGCCACAAAGATGACACCTACCCTGCGGGCAAGTTTTCTTTGGACATTGATTGCAATGGCAGTGGTGTTGATGTGCAAATGGCGTTTAAAGACGCACTGCAACCAAGCAACACCAGCAAGATACTGAGCACCAAACAAGGCACAGGGCAGGCAGTGGGTGTGGGCTTGCTTTTTAAGCACGCTGATAAGGACGTTTATTTTTCGCCTGAGCCTGCCAATATAGACAAGCCAGCAGCCAATCAATGGCAAGTAAGCAACACCGCTGGCGGGCATTACCAGTCCGATTTTGCAGTGCATTATGTCAATACAGACGGCATTGTGCACGCAGGCAGAGTTCAAGGCAACATCATCGCCACCATCGCCTTTAAGTAGGTTGTTTTGGCGACTTGCTAGGCGACTTTTGTTTTTAGGCAAGCCACTTCGTGTAGGTCGTTGCCTTGTAGGGTGGGTTTGGTTTTGGCACAACCTTCGTCTGCCAGTGGGCAACGTGTGCGAAACACACAGCCAGATGGCGGATTGATGGGGCTGGGCAAGTCGCCTTCTAAGAGTTGGATTTGTTTGTGGCGCTCCAGCTCAGGGTCGGGCAGTGGCACCGCACTCATCAGCGCTTGGGTGTAGGGGTGAGTGGGCTTGGCGTAGACTGCCGCGTCTGTGCCAAGTTCCACAGCGTTGCCCAGATACATCACCATCACACGGTCAGAGATGTGTTTGACCACCGACAAATCATGAGCAATAAAAATCAGTGCCAGCCCCATTTCTTGTTGGACGTCTTGGAGTAGGTTGATGACTTGGGCTTGGATAGAGACGTCCAGTGCCGAGACGGGTTCATCGCAGATGATGAGTTTGGGTTTTAAAATCAATGCTCGGGCGATACCAATGCGCTGGCACTGCCCACCTGAAAACTCATGCGGATAGCGGTTGATTTGGTTGGGCAGCAGTCCCACCTTTTTCATCATCGCGCGCACCTGTTCTAGCACCGCTTCTTTTGTCAGTTCAGGATAGTAGGTGTGTAACGGCTCAGCAATGATGTCGCCAACCGTCATGCGTGGGTTGAGCGAAGCGAGTGGGTCTTGGAAAATCATCTGAATGTCTTTGCGTTTTTGGCGCAGGGTTTTGGCGGACGCACCGATAAGCTCTTCGCCATCAAAGACAATGCTGCCAGAGTTGGCTTTGAGCAGTCCGATGATGGTGCGTGCCAATGTGGATTTGCCACAGCCAGATTCGCCCACCACACCCAAGGTTTCACCCGCGTTTAGGTCAAAGGACACGCCATTGACCGCCTTGAGTGTTGCAGGTTTTTGCCAAAAGAAGCCGCCCTTTTTGGGAATGTCAAAGGTGGTTACTACGTTGCGTACTTGTAATAAGGGTTGGCTCATTGCAAAACTTCCTTTTGTGGGTCAGATGGGGGTTGCCAGTGGCAGGCGCGTTGTCTGTCGTTGGGCAAGAATGTCAGCTCTGGCGGTGTGGTGCGACAGATGTCCATGACGTATTGGCAGCGCTCTTGAAAGGGGCAGCCTGTGGGCAAGTTGAGCAGATTGGGTGGGTTGCCAGCAATGGTCGCCAAGCGTTCACTGTTGCTGTCTAAGCGGGGCACAGCACCCAGCAGTCCAATGGTATAAGGGTGGGTGGGGTGATAAAAAATTTCTTCGGTCATGCCATATGCCATCGTGCGCCCAGCATACATCACCAGCACCCTGTCGCAGCTGCCTGCTACCACGCCCAAATCGTGGGTAATCATGATGATGGTGGTGTTAAAATCACGCTTTAGCTCGCTAAGCAGCGTCATGATTTGTGCTTGTACGGTTACATCAAGTGCGGTGGTCGGCTCATCGGCGATGAGCAGTTTGGGGCGACAAAGCAGCGCCATGGCAATCATCACCCGTTGGCGCATGCCGCCTGAAAACTCATGCGGATACATGCCAATGCGTTTTCTGGCTTCGGGGATTTTGACCGCGTCTAGCATGTTGATGGCTTCTGCCCAAGCGTCTTTTTTGCTCATGCCTTTGTGCAAAATCAGCACTTCTGCCAGTTGGTCGCCCACTTTCATAAAGGGGTTCAGGCTGGTCATTGGGTCTTGAAAGATGATAGAGATTTCGTTGGCGCGAATGTGGTTGAGCTCTTTTTTGGAGAGTGTCAGCAGTTCTTTGTCTTCAAATTTAATTGAGCCTGTGGCTTGACCGTTTTTGGCAAGTAAGCCCAAAATGGCAAAGGCGGTTTGGGATTTGCCCGAGCCTGATTCGCCAACAATGCCCAAGGTTTCGCCTTGGCGCAAGCTAAAATTTAGCCCATTGACTGCTGTTACAAACCCATCGTCGGTGGCAAACTTGACGGTTAAGTCTTTGACTTTTAATAATTCCATGATGTGTTCCTATCGGTCTTTGGGGTCAAGAGCGTCGCGCAAGCCATCGCCAATAAAGTTAAAACAAAACAGCGTAATCACCAAAAATACAGACGGCACAAGCAGCTGCCAAGGCGCAACTTGCATGGTTTGAGCCCCTTCTTGGAGCAAAGCGCCCCAGCTGGTCATCGGTTCTTGGACGCCCAAGCCCAAAAAGCTAAGAAAAGACTCAAACAAAATCATACCTGGCACGGTCAAAGAAGCGTACACCACCACCACGCCCAGCACATTAGGAACGATATGACGGGTGATGATTTTCCAGTTGGAGACGCCGCCAACGTGAGCCGCTTCTATGTATTCTTTGTTACGCAGACTAAGGGTTTGACCGCGCACAATGCGCGCCACGTCCAGCCACGACACCAGACCAATCGCCACAAAAATCAAAAAAATGTTGCGACCAAACAGCGTAACGAGCAAAATCACAAAGAACATAAAAGGAAAGGCGCTTAGCACTTCTAAAAAACGCATCATCAGTATGTCCACCTTGCCGCCAAGGTAGCCTGAAATGGCGCCATAAATCGTGCCAATCAGTACCGCCACAAACGCTCCTGCCACGCCCACCATCAGTGAGATGCGCCCGCCAACCGCCACACGCACAAACAAATCGCGACCTAAGGTGTCTGTGCCAAAGTAGTGTTTGTTCTCTAGTGATGGCGCTGACTGCATGTTTGCCCAATCGGTGTCGGCATAACCAAAGGGCACCAACGATGGGGCAATGATGACAAATAAAGCGACAAATAATAAGATGACACCACTGGCGATGGCGGCTTTGTTACGGCGAAAGCGTCGCCACGCGTCTTGCCAAAGACTGCGACCTTGGGGTTCTTTGATGTTGGCTGGCGCTGCGCTATGGCTTGCTTGAACAGACATAAACAATCCTTTGGTTAGTATTTGATTTTTGGGTCAATTAAAGCGTACAAAATGTCCACGATGGCATTAAAGACAATCGTCAGTACCCCCACCAAAATGGTCAGACTCAGCACCAAGCTGTAATCGCGATTGAGCGCGCCATTGACAAACAACTGCCCGATACCAGGCAGACCAAAAATGGTTTCAATGACAATAGAGCCTGTGATGATTCCCACAAAGGCAGGACCCAAAAAAGAAATCACGGGCAGCATGGCGGGGCGCAAAGCGTGTTTTAGGACAATATGCGATGTGGGCAAGCCCTTGGCGCGGGCGGTGCGAATAAAGGGGCTGTTCATCACTTCAATCATGGAGCCACGCGTAACACGCGCAATGCTGGACGTGTAGGCGATGGCGAGCGTGCCCACAGGCAAAATTAGGTTGGCAAGTGCGCCATCGTTCCAGCCGCCAGCAGGCAGCCATTGTAGGCTGACCGCAAATATCAGCACCAACAGTGGCGCCTTGACAAAACTGGGCATGACCACTCCTGTCATTGCCAAGGTCATCAGCGCATAATCAAAAAAGCTGTTTTGTTTTAGGGCGGCGATGACGCCAAAGCTGATGCCCAAAATCAAGGCAATCACAAAAGCATACACCCCAATTTCAACCGACACAGGCAAATGCTGGGCAAGCAGCTCGTTGATGGTGTGGTCTTTGTATTTAAAAGAAGGGCCAAAATCGCCTTGCAAGAGTTGTTTTAGGTAGTTGATGTATTGTAGCCATAGGGGGTCGTTTAGGTTGTATTTGGCTTCAATATTGGCAAGCACCACAGGTGGCAAGTTGCGCTCGCCTGTAAAGGGGCTGCCAGGGGCAAGACGCATCATAAAAAACGAGATGGTGATTAGAAACAACATGGTGGGAATTGCTTCTAAGAGACGTCTGACAATCAATTTAAACATGGCATTCTCATCTGCTGGGGTGCTAATCAACGACCAAAAACCATTTCCTTTGGTTGCATTTATGATGTTTTGGCGATGTCTTTATATTTTATGAGCAACAAAAATCACACACACAACAAATGGCAAAGGGCGCTGTTCGTTGTGGGTGATACACGTGTATTATACTCAATTATCCTGTATTTGTGTCGTAATTATCCTGTCATTGGGCAATTTGTTGATGACACAATCAATGTTCTGACTTGACCGCCATCGTAACGGTGTGGGTCTTGCCTTGTTTGACTTTTGTGCTGTTGCCAAACACTTCGCCAAAGGCGCGTTTCATAAACTGACGCAAGCCATTGATGGTAACCACATAAAAGCGTCCGCCCACCGTCATGCGCTCATAAGCGTCCAAAAGGTACAAATAATGCTGTTCTTTGCCAACTTTGGCGGGCAAATTGCTCATCACCAAACTGAACCGATGATGTTTGTCCACGTGATTAAAGCCATTGGAGAGCAAGACTTGGGTGTTGGTCAAGTTGTTTTTTTGGCAGTTGAGTTTGGCGTATTCCACCGCCACAAAATCCTTGTCAATCAGCAAATGGTTGCCCTGTGGACACTCGCGCGCTGCTGTCATGCCTAGCACGCCGTAGCCACAGCCCAAATCAATGCTGTTGTCGTCTGTTTGAAAATCAATGTGCTCAAGAAGCATTAAGCTGCCATCGTCCAATTTTTCGGGACTAAAAATCCCCCAAGTGGTCGTAAATTCAAAGGGCTGTTGCAGCACGTCTTGGCGAAAGCAGATGTCTTGTCGCCATTGTTTGGCGCGCGCCATCAATTCATCGCGGATAGGGTTGCTCATGGTTTTGCCTTATTTGTTCCAAATTCGTTTGTATTTTGCCATCAGTTCGTCGTGGCTTTCTGGGTGTTCGTCATCTTTGATGATACAATCAATCGGACACACTTTGTCGCAGGTTGGCTCATCATAAAAACCGACACATTCGGTGCACAAATCTGCGTTGATGACGTAGGTTTTTTGGGTTTTGTTGTCATAACTGATGGCTTCGTTGGGGCATTCAGGTTCGCAAATGTCGCAATTAATGCAATCGCTGGTGATTTTTAGTGCCATGATGGTGTTCGCTCACTATTGGTTGGGTTTATTGATGACAACTTGAGCAAATGCTGGCGCATTTAATTATTCCAAAAAAGAATAATAAAAATAAAAAACTAAAATTTTGTGCATATGCTTATGCCAAATCAACATTGAAGCAACATAAAAATTTGGGTAAGATAACCCACAAAAGACACAAAGGAAAGTTTATGCACGCCATCACTTTATACAAACAAATCCACCCTTGTCAATGCCAAACTTTGTCAAATCTTGGTTTTAAAAGCCTTATCAATTTGCGTTTTGACGATGAGTGCGCCAACCAGCCCAAAGATGCCGACATCCACAAAAGCGCCAGCCAAGTGGGCATACATTACCACCATTTGCCAGTTGATGGCAACAGTCTGCACCTTGACAGTGTGCAACAATTTGCGCGTTTGCTTAATGAGCTGCCCAAACCTGTGATGGTCTTTTGTGCTACGGGCAGCCGAGCCAAACGCCTTTACCAAAGCGCCATCGTCAGTGGTTTGTTGTCTGTTAATTAGGCAGCTTAAAGCCGTTGATTTGGCTGGTGGCTTTTTGGATTTGCCCTGCCATCAACAAAGAAAGCGCTTCTATGGCGCAAACCATCGCTCTGTCAATGCTGCTGCGGTCATCACAGCTTGGTTTGGAGAGTACCCAGCCACTGACTTTGGTGGCGTCGCCAGGGTGTCCAATGCCAATGCGCAAACGATAAAAGTCGGCGCCAATGTGCGGCACGATGTCTCTAAGTCCGTTGTGCCCGCCGTGCCCGCCACCTTGTTTGAGACGAATGGCACCCGCTTTGATGTCCAGCTCATCATGCGCAATCAAAATTTCTTCGGCAGCAATATTATAAAACTTCGCCAGTGGCGCCACTGCCAGCCCCGAACGATTCATCAGTGTGTTGGGCAACAAAAGGCGCACGTCTTGTCCATAAATCGTGCCGCGTCCGACTTCGCCATGAAACTTTTTGTCATAAGACAAGCTGATGGCAAACTTCTCTGCCAGTGCCTTGACAAACCAAAAGCCGGCATTATGGCGGGTGTCTGTATAAGCGGCGCCCACATTGCCCAGCCCCACAATCAATTTAATCATCGTTTTTCCAACAAATCAATAAAAATAAAGCCAACAGAAACTCTATTGGCTTTATCGGTCAAATCGGCGCTTATTCGGCGCTGTCTTCGCTCTTTGGTTCAACGGTTGGTGCTTGTACGCTCACCACCACGCGGTCGGTGCCACCGTGAGTGAGCTCAACCACGCTCAAGCCTTCTGGAAGTTTGATGTCAGACAAACGCAGCAAATCGCCAACGTTAAGCGCTGTTACGTCCACTTCAATAAACTCAGGCAACTGACGTGGCAAGCAAGTTACTTCAACTTCGGTGATGTTGGTGGACAACACGCCACCTGCTTTGGCGCCAACAGACGTGCCCACAAAGTGCAAAGGCACAGTAAAGTTCATGCTTTGACCGCGCACCACACGCTGAAAGTCCACATGCAGCGGAATGCCTTTTGATGGGTGGCGTTGCAAGGCTTTGATGACCACTTCTTCGCTGCCGCCGTCTAAAGACAAGTTGATTAGGCTTGAAAAAAAGGCTTCATCTTCTAGGGCGCGCACCAATTCGTTGTTTTTGACGCAGATGCTGACCGCTTTGTCATTACCGCCATAGACGATGGCTGGTACTAGGTTTTGTTTGCGCAGGCGGCGGCTCGCACCTTTGCCCTGCTCTTGTTCGTTGCGCACAACGGCATTTAGCGTATAACTCATGACAGTTCCTTAAAAAATGTCCATAACTTGCGACCAGCTATGGGCTCTACAAATCTGCCTATTATAACAAGGTTTTGTTCATTTACCAAGTGTCTTTTTGGATAATTCAAACACTTGACCTAATGAGAAAATTTCGTATTTGGTCGTATTTTTTGCTATAATGCTACTTGATGTTAAAAAACTTATAAATATATCACATTTTTTTATATGACCAACAAAATTTGTGATAACTCTATATAAGTCAATCGCGCACAAAAAACAACCAAATACAAGGAGAATGTCATGAATACAGTGGCTTCTGGCGTATGGATTTCGTTGGCTGCCTATTTTGTCATCATGGTTGCCATTGGGATATATGCCTATTTCAAACAAAAAAACGATGTTGAAGGCTATATGTTGGGCGGGCGTAACCTAAGTCCTGCGGTGGCAGCATTATCGGCGGGTGCGTCCGATATGTCAGGCTGGTTGCTTTTGGGCTTGCCTGGTTATATGTACGCTTCAGGCATTGTGAGTTTTTGGATTGCAGGGGGCTTGACGCTGGGTGCGTTTGCCAACTATCTTTTGGTTGCGCCGCGCCTGCGCGTTTATACCGAGATTGCTGACAATGCCGTAACATTGCCTGACTTTTTTGCCAACCGTTTTGATGATTCGTCGCACGCATTGCGCATGATGTCAGCGGTGGTGGTGATTTTGTTCTTTACGGTATATACCGCGGCCAGTTTGGTTGGCGGTGGCAAACTCTTTGAGAGTTCGCTGGGCATGAGTTATCAGCTTGGACTGTGGGTAACGGCTGGTGTGGTGGTGCTTTATACCCTGTTTGGCGGCTTTTTGGCGGTGTCTTTGACCGACTTTGTGCAAGGGGTGATTATGCTCGTTGCCATGTTGCTTGTGCCTTTTGTGGCGTTTAATGAGATTGGCGGTGTTTCGGCGGGCATTGACGTTGCCAAATCTGTCAATCCTGAGCTGTTTAACATCATGAGCGGTGTTAGTGTGATGGGGGCGATTTCGCTGGCGGCGTGGGGTCTGGGCTATTTTGGACAACCACACATCATCGTGCGTTTTATGGCGATTCGTTCGGTCAAGGACGTGCCTGTGGCGTGCGGCATTGGCATGAGCTGGATGATTTTAAGTTTGATTGGCGCGCTGATGGTGGGTCTGTCAGGTGTGGCGTATATCCACAACAATGGCATGAAACTGGACGACCCAGAAACCATCTTTTTGGTGTTTTCACAAATCCTATTTCACCCTTTGATTTCAGGCTTTTTGTTGGCGGCGATTTTGGCGGCGATTATGAGCACCATCTCCAGCCAACTGTTGGTGGTGTCAAGCTCACTCACCCGCGATGTCTATAAGCTGTTTTTGGACAAAGAAGCCACAGAAGCACGCCAAGTGATGATTGGACGCATTTCGGTGGTGATTGTGGCAATCGTTGCCATCATACTCGCTGGCGATAAAAACAGCTCGGTGCTCAAGCTGGTGTCGCACGCATGGGCTGGCTTTGGCGCGGCGTTTGGTCCTTTGGTGCTGCTTAGCTTGATGTGGAAACGCATGAACCGCTTTGGGGCGCTCGCTGGCATGATTGTTGGTGCTTTGACGGTGATTATTTGGGTGTATGGTGGTTTTGAAATCGGTGGCAAACCTGCCAATGACGCGATTTATTCTATCATGCCTGGCTTTTTGTTCAGTGCCATCGCCACGGTGGTGGTCAGCCTTATCACTCCGCCGCCCAAGCGTGAAATCACCGAGCGTTTTGAACAAATGCAGCGCATGCTCAAATAAAGCATTTGGTTTGCTTAAAATACAGTCAATCTTTGGCTGTATTTTTATTTGGGAAAATGACAAACAACAAACACAAGCAAGTTATGGATACATTTTGTCAAAACTGTAGAAATATGCTTGACTTTTTGTTGATTATTGGCTTATATATAGCTTGTCGTTAATTCTAGGACGGCAGCAGACAACAAATTGTAAGGACAGATGATGAACACAAAATTGATACCATCGGCATTATTGGTTGCCATCAGTTTGGCTTTGTTTGGTTGTGGCAATGACAAAGCTGCCCAAAAAGCTGCTGACAGCAGTGCCACAAGCGCCCCAACTGGCGAGCTTGCCGATGTCCAAGAAATCACCCTAAACAACGCCGCCGAACCTGAATCGCTTGACCCGCACAAAGTCAGCGGCGTGCCCGAATCCAACTTGATACGCCAGATGTTTGAAGGCTTGACCACCACCGACAGCAATGGCAAGATTGCCCCTGGCATGGCAAGTGAATGGAGCAGTCCTGACAACAAAGTTTGGACATTCAAACTGCGCGATGCCAACTGGTCAAATGGCGACCCTGTAACCGCCCATGATTTTGTGTACAGCTTACGACGCTTGGTAGACCCTGTAACCGCTTCGCCTTATGCCACTTATTTGGTCGGTTTGAAGGTTGCCAATGCCGAAGCGGTGGTTGATGGCAAAGCCAAACCTGAGACGCTCGGCGTTAAAGCCATTGATGACAAGACGCTGGAGATTACCCTGTCGGAGCCTGTGCCTTATTTCCCCAATGCCATGTTCCACACGTCGGTCAAGCCTGTCAATCAAAAAGTGGTACAAGCCCACGGCGACAAATGGACATCGCCCCAGAACTTCGTGGGCAATGGCGCTTATAAGCTCAAAGATTGGCAAGTAAACGAGCGTATTGTGCTTGAGCGCAACCCAAGCTACTACAACAACGACAAAACCACCATCAACACCGCCACTTTCCTTAGCATTACCGCCGACACCACCGATGTGGCGCGCTACAAAGCTGGCGAGATTGACGTTACTTATGATGCACTGCCGCCCACCCAGTTTGAATCGCTCAAAAAAGAGCTGGGCGACCAAGTCAGGGTGCAACCCAGACTGTGTACCTATTATTACGACTTTAACCACACCAAGCCACCCTTTAATGATGTGCGTGTGCGCAAGGCGCTGTCTTTGACGCTTGACCGCGACACCATCGCTTACAAAATTCTCAATCAAGGACAAAAGCCAGCACACCAATACACCCCCGAAAGCACAGACGGCATGAAAAACTACACCCCAGAATGGGTAAGCTGGGACAGAGAAAAGCGCATTGCTGAAGCCAAAAGACTGCTCAACGAAGCTGGCTATAACGAAAGCAATCCACTCAAATTTGAACTGCTGTACAACACCAACGAACAACACAAAACATTGGCAGTGGCAGTGGCATCGTTTTGGAAAAAGGACTTGGGCTTTGTAGAAGCCACGCTCAACAACCAAGAGTGGAAAACTTATCTGGAAACGCGCCGCAATCAAAAACACCAAATGTCGCGTGGTGGCTGGTGTGCCGACTACAACGAGCCATCAACCTTTCTTAACACCTTACTGTCCACCGACTCTGGCAACTACGGCAAGTACAACAGCCCTGAGTTTGATGCCATCATGAACAAAACTTTGGGGGCTGATGTAACGCCTGAGCAGCGTGCTGAGCTTTACCACCAAGCCGAAGCCTTACTAGACAAAGACAGTGCCACCATCTTTGTGTATCAATATGTGTCGCCACGTTTGATTAAGCCTTATGTGCAAGGATTTGCTGAAGCTGACCCGCTCAACAACTACCACATCAAAGACCTAAAAATCCTTAAGCACTGATGTCCATCACACCACCTGAGCAGCCACTCAGGTGGTTTTTTAAATACGCCTGTGTCAACCGTGAGTAGCCCAGCATGGTGTGGGCGATGTCCAAGGAGCGATTTTGTGAAGACAGCCATAACCAAAGCCAAACAAGACGAATATTATGCCAACACCCAACTTCAAACGCTCGTCCATCATAGCTTTGCGGTGGGATATTTGAGCAGACGCTTGTTTTTGCAGGTGGTGGATGGCGAACTGATGTGATGTTAATGTTGCCTTGGCTTATCAAAAAACACCAAAAGCACAAGCCCTTTGTCCGTGCTTTGACCGACGGTGAGACGGCGCTTGCCAAGACGGTGTTTGGTGATTTGGTGGATTATGAGCGGGTCAGGATTGTTGATTATCCTTATGTGCCGTGGCAGGCGGATGATGTGTTTATTGCGCCCAATGGCTGGATATTTGTCGGTAAAAAGCACCACCAAGATGACTTTAGCGCGGCGGGGGCGATGTACAAACAAGTGTTCATTCATGAAATGACCCATGTGTTTCAGTATCAACAAGGCGTGTGTGTGCTGCTAAAGGGGGCGTGGCTACAAAGTGCTTATTATTTGAGTGGTTTTCGTTATAATCCCTATCGTTATACCTTTGATGAAAACAAAAACTTTTGGCAATACAACATTGAGCAGCAAGGCAAGATTTGTGAAGATATTTGGCTGGGCAAAATCCCCAACATTGTCAGTCCCAAAAATGCCACGTCTGTTTGTCCACACGATGATTGTCGGCGCACTTTTTGTTTGGCAGACTGCCATCAGGGCGTGATGTTTTGTCCGCATTGTCATAAAAGCGTGCTGATGGAGACATTGCCTGATGGAGTTGGTTTTGGCACGTTTGCACTGTTAATAGCTAAGCGTAATGGCTGGCTGTATCTTGGCGTGGCGTTTGGTTGGATGCTGCTTTGGCAGTTGCTTGATGGTTGGTCGCATTGGTTTGCCACCATACAAATATTTGTTGGTGGTTTGTTGGTTGCTGTGGTGGGCTTGATGGCTTGGTTGCTTTGGACAGATATTCAACAACAAAAACAAGTGTCTGCCAACAAAAAACCCATCATCAATCCCATCAGACAAGGCGTGGACAGTCTAATGCAGGTCAAAGACGACGACAAAATTGGCGCAGCATTAGTGACATTGGCGGATATTTTTCGCCCCAGTGTGCCACATTGCCCGCATTGTTATTCGCAGCGTATTTACAAACACCAAGAGCACTACCGCTGCCATAACTGCCAACAAACGCTGGTGGTCAATCGGCGCTTGAGCGTGCAAGCCGAGGTCTGTTTTTTATTATACGCACTGATGTTTGTGTTTTTACCGCTACTGATAAGCGCAGTATTCGTGCGGGTGTTTGTGGTATTGATATTGGTAATAATCATACACATCGTCAGCGCTTATTGGCACTTTTGTACCCCAAAATGGCAAAACTTATGAACACACACATTCCCCTTGCTGAACGCATGCGCCCAACATCGCTTGAGCAAATCGTAGGACAAGAACATCTGTTGGGCAGCGACGCCCCCATCACGCGCATGCTCCAAAGCGGACATTTGCCCAGCTTGATTTTGCATGGCGAAGCAGGCATTGGCAAAACCACCATTGCGCGACTTTTGTCATCAAAGATGGGTCGGCAGTTTCATTGGTTGTCGGCATTGGATTTGACGGTCAAAGGGCTAAAGGAGTTGATGAACAACGAACAGGGGCTAAATTTTGGTGCGCCTGTTTTGTTCATTGACGAGATTCATCGTTTTAACAAAGCCCAACAAGACGCACTGCTTGGCGCGGTAGAAAAGGGCGTGATTGTGCTGATTGGCGCAACCACCGAAAACCCATCGTTTAGTGTCAATCACGCGCTGCTTTCTCGCTGTCAGGTGTATCGGCTGTATCCGCCTGATGAGCATGAGATTGTGCAAGTGTTGCAACGCACCATCAGCCAAGACCCTTATTTAAAAAGCCTTGATATCACCCTTGTTGAGCCAGCCGCCATTGCCAAGTTTGCCAGTGGCGATGTTCGTAAGGCGCTTAATTTATTAGAAATGGCGGTTTATAGCGCCGCAGCGAACAAAACAGGCAACATCGTCATTGACCATGTGCTTATTGAACAAGTTGCCCAGACGCTGTTGCCACGCTATGACAAAGATGGGGACATGCATTACGATTTGGCGTCAGCAATGATAAAATCCATTCGTGGTTCGGACGCTGATGCGGCGCTGTACTGGTTGGCGCGTATGCTTGTGGCAGGCGAGCCGCCCGAGTTTGTTGCCAGACGTTTGCTTATCTGTGCCAGCGAAGACATTGGGCTTGCCAATCCCAACGCACTGCTTTTGGCGGACAGTGCCATGCGCAGCGTCAAGGCGGTTGGCATGCCAGAAGCGCGTATTATTTTGGGACAAGTGGCGATTTATTTGGCGACTTCTGCCAAATCCAATACCGCCTACAAAGCCATCAACGAAGCGATGAGCGTTGCCCAGCACGACCAATCGCCTGTGCCACTGCACCTAAGAAATGGCGTAACGGCACTGATGAAAAGTCAAGGTTATGGTCAAGGCTATGTCTACCCGCACGATTACCCCAACCATTATCACCCCCAGCAGTATTTGCCCGACAGTTTGCTTGGGCGGCGTTTTTATCAATATGGCGACAACCCAAAAGAGCAAGCGCTCAAGGCTTATATGGCGTGGCTAAAGGGCGATAACTAACTTTTGTCCTGCTTGACAATCCTGACAAATCAAGCCATGATTTGCGCCAACAAAATCTATGATGCCAAAATGCGCCCGATTATTTTGCCCAAAATAGACGCTACAACAAGCTGCCATCGGCTTGCTGATTGATTGTCGTGCCCGTTGTCATAAATAATAATGATTATTAAATAATATAAAATCTCATCAATAGTTATCCAATTGTCCAACGTTGTGCTAGAATACGCAGGTATTTTTTGCTGGTATAAAAAATGGATTGGTCAAAAGAACTCATTGATTCTGCTTTGTGGATTGCCAAGAGCCTAAGCATCACGGCGGTGGTGTTTGCTTTGGCGATGTTTTTGTTAATACGTTTTACCCGCTGGGGCAGACAATTTTGGTCAATGGCGGAAGGCTACTTGACCCCCAAGCGCAGTGTGAAGCCCTTGTTGTTTTTTGTGTTTATTGTTGGGCTAACTTTGCTAGAAGTGCGTATCAGTTTGGTGCATTCTAACTGGTACAACACCATGTACAGCTCACTACAAGACCTAAACCAAACCGTCTTTTGGCAACAGATGGTGGTGTTTTGTTTTATTGCTGCTGCTGCTGTTGCCAATGCCTTGCTGTCTTATTATGCCGAGCAGCGCTTTATCATCAACTGGATTGAGTGGCTCAACGCCCATCTGCTGGACAAATGGCTTGCCAACCAAGCCTACTACAAGACCCAACAAAATTTTGGCGAGCTTGACAACCCCGACCAACGCATTCAACAAGACGTGCAACTGTATGTCAAGCAGTCTTTATCATTTGCCACAGGGGTGATTTCGGCGGTCAGTTCCATCATCTCTTTTACCATTTTGTTGTGGGGGTTGTCAGGGCCGATGAAAGTGTTGGGCGTGGACATTCCCCATATGATGGTGTTTTTGGTGTTTATTTATGTGCTCATTGCCACCACCATTGCTTTTTGGTTGGGTCGCCCATTGATTGATTTGAACTTTGCCAACGAACGCCTGAACGCCAATTATCGTTATTCGCTGATTCGCGTCAAAGAATACGCCGAGAGCATTGCCTTTTATGCCGGCGAAAAAGTAGAAAAAAACTTGCTGTATCGTCAGTTTCGTCAAGTGATTGGCAATATGTGGGACATCGTGTATCGCACGCTGAAGTTTTCGGGTTTTAACTTGGTGGTGAGCCAAGTTTCGGTGGTGTTTCCGCTGTTGATACAAGTGGGGCGTTATTTTTCACAACAAATCAAATTGGGCGATTTGATGCAGACCATGCAAGTGTTTGGGCGTTTGCATGGCAATTTGTCCTATTTTCGTAATGCCTATGACGATTTTGCCAGATATAAAGCCACGCTTGACCGTTTGACTGGCTTTGAAGACGTGATTGTCAAAGCGGGCAACATCAGCCAAGCCAAGATTGAACACCATGACACTGATGTGGTGTTTGATGAGCTCACCGTTAAATCCCCCGTTGGTACGGTGCTGATTGACAAGCTGACGCTGAATTTGCCTAAGGGCAGCAGACTGCTTATCCAAGGCAAGTCAGGCGCAGGCAAGACCACGTTGCTGCGTACGGTGGCGGGTTTGTGGTCGTATGCCGACGGTTATATTGCTCGCCCTGATGACGCACTGTTTTTGTCGCAAAAGCCCTATCTGCCCCAAGGGAAACTGATTGACGCGGTGCATTATCCGCACGTTGTGCCCAGCGATGTGGACATGAACGATATGGCAAAACTGCTTGATGAAGTGCATTTGGGTCATCTGACGGACAAGCTTGACGAAGAACACGACTGGACGCATATTTTGTCCTTGGGCGAACAACAGCGATTGGCGTTTGCGCGTTTGCTGCTGCACAAACCTGCGGTGGCGTTTTTGGACGAAGCCAGCGCCAGCATGGACGAAGGGCTAGAAGACGCCATGTATCGCTTGTTGGCACAAAAACTGCCCACAATGACAATCATCAGCGTGGGACACCGTTCAACTTTGTTAAAATATCATCAGCTCAAATTGGCGATATCAACAGACAGACAGTGGCGGCTGGATAAAAATGCGTAATGTATCAAATAAGTAATAATATTTACATTTTTAATACATGAAAGTGCTTTTTCAGCTCTTGTAAACAGCGCCTTGTTTACTCTCACAGGAGAATAAGAGCGATAAAGATACCCATCAATCACTATGGCGATTGTTGCGACATTCTTGTTCACTTTGAATGTGCACAGACCATTCATACACTTATGATGGCGACAAAAGAGCAGAAGTGTATATTGGTTATGCCGATGGCGTTTATGTGCGTACCCAGCTGGCAATGGTGACATAAAGTTTGTCAAAGGCAGTCGTAGCGATTGTGAGTACAAAAAACACGGCAGTTGCAAAAGCAAATCACGAATGCTCAGTGAGATTGAAAGCAAGGCTTGCTCTGGCTATAAGTGTTTAAACTGCCAAAGCACGGCAAGCGATTGCTGTGCTTTTATTTGCTGACGCCATCTTTTTTTTGCACAATCTGTCCCCATCTAAGCTAAAATTTTAAATGGGCAATGGCATTGTATGGCACTAAATAGCACAGAAGAGATTATCCAAGACATCAAAGCAGGCAAGATGGTGATTTTGATGGACGATGAAGACCGCGAAAACGAAGGCGACATCGTCATGGCAGCGACCCACGTTACGCCAGCAGACATCAATTTTATGATTACCCATGCTCGTGGTTTGGTGTGTTTGACTTTGTCCGAAGCACGTTGTCGCCAGCTGGAATTGCCTTTGATGAGCGACAAAAACGGCGCAAAATTTAGCACCAATTTTACGCTGTCCATTGAAGCTGCCGAAGGGGTAAGCACAGGCATCAGTGCTGCCGACCGTGCCCGCACCATTGCCGCAGCGGTGGCACCCTTTGCCAAACCTGCCGACATCGTCCAACCTGGGCACATTTTCCCCATCATGGCAAAAAAGGGCGGCGTGCTGCACCGAGCTGGACACACCGAAGCGGGTTGTGATTTGGCACGGCTGGCGGGGCTTGAGCCTGCGGCAGTGATTTGTGAGATTATCAAAGAAGATGGCGAGATGGCGCGCCGCGATGACCTTGAGATTTTTGCCCAAAAACACGGGCTAAAAATCGGCACGATTGCTGACCTGATTCATTATCGCATGACCAACGAACAGACGGTGGAGCTGATTGACAGTCAGCCCTTTGCCAGTGAGTTTGGACAGTTTACCTTGCATCGCTTCAGGGAGTATGGCGCAGCTTCGGTGCACGTGGCCTTGGTCAAAGGCGACCCCAAAGCTGGTGTCAGTACGGTGCGCGTTCATGCGCTCAATCCGCTCAAAGACTTGTTTGCTGCCACCCACAGCAAGCACAGTTGGGACATTCGCTCGGCGCTGGCACAGATTGCCCAAAGCGAACAAGGCGTGCTGGTGTGGATTGACAATGCCCAAGCGGTGGACGTGAGCGGCGCGCTGGACAAACTCACCACCCATAACAGTGTCCATGAAACCGCCGAGCCTTATCGCAGTATTGGCGTGGGGGCACAGATTTTGCGTTTGCTTGGCGTGCGCGACATGCGCTTGCTTTCTAGCAATGCCAAATTTAACATCTCAGGCTTTGACTTAAATATCGTGGAGATGGTGAGCGCCTAGCCCGTCAATCAGCCCCAAAATCGGCTTTGGCTTTGGGCTTATACCAATAAGTGGGTGTCAGGCGCACATCTTGACTGTCTTTGATGTCAAAGCTGGTGTTGTCCAAAGTTCTGCATATTGATAAAAGCCCCAATCCTATGGTATTTTATTGTGATTAACAATCATGGCACAAGTGTTTTTGCAAACGGTTGTAAGACATACCAAAAATTGGGTTTGCCATCAAAATTCTTTGCCTTCAAATTCGCGCAATAATTGGTGCTCGCGCTCGCTCCAAGGCTGTTTTTGCATTTTTTCGTTGGTGCGCACAATGACCGCTTCGGCGGTGGCAACGACGGCTTGTTGGGTGTGGCTGACAAAGGCATATTCAAAAATCATGCTGGTGTTGCCCAGCTTTTTGACGCGCACACCGATAAACAAAGTGTCAGGATAACTTACAGGGCGCAGGTATTGGCAGCTTGAGCTTGCCAAGATGGTCAAAAGGTCGCTGCGGGCGAAGGTCAGTCCGATGGCGCGCAAATAGCTGATACGTGCCGACTCAGCATAGCGATAATAGGCGACATTGTTTAGGTGGTTAAAGGCATCCATCTCGCCCCATGCCACAGGTTGAATGTGTACAACTGCATAGTCTTTTAGAAGTGCGGGGCGTTTGTCGCCCATCAAAATTGGCTCAAAAATGCTCTCAACGGCGTGCATGGTGATTCCTTGGATTGGCGTTTTGTAAAATTTGTGTGCTTTGTAGGCTTTTGTTTTTGGGGGTGTTGGCGAGCAAATGGTTTATCCAATACACAGCATCATCTGGTGTTTGTAGCGTGGGCAAAGTCTTGTCAGATGATTGATTTTGTTGTTGATTTTGCTCATTTTTGTTGGGTTTGCTAAGCTCAATATAAGTCTGTAACTGGCTTTTGACTTCTTGTAGATAAGCGGTCATTTGGTTTCTGTCGCGCACATTTGCCGAAGCAATCGCCAACGACAAAAGTATGGTGGCATCGTGCAGCACAATGTCCTTGTGGTTGAGCGATGTGTTGGTTTGGCTTTGCTGGCTGCGCAAAAACGACTGCACGTCGCGCATTTTGATGACGTGCGCTTGCCATGCGTCTGGCTGGTTTTTTAGGGCGCTGACATACGCGATGTCTTTTTTTAGGCTTTCTTGGAGCATGGCTTTGATGGGCGTGGCGATGTTGGTACTTTGACTTAGTTGCCATTGAATGGTTTGCAAGGCGGTCAGCGTGTCATCAAAATTGCCCTGTCTGAACAGCTGATTGGTCAGCGACAATTGAATAAAAAATAACTCGCTGTCATTCTTGGGGGTTGATGGATTGGGCTCACTGGTGGCTTGACTGGGGGTCAGTGCAAACAAGCGGTCGTCAATGTTGTTTAGGCGCGTGTCTATGTTGTCCACAATGACAAGTTTGCTGTCCACGCGCGCCACAACCGATTCAAAAGACGTATACAACCACACAATGCCACTTGCCAACAAAACAATCATCAGCCATTGTAGGCGCATCAGTACCCGCCGAGCCTGCTCGGTTTGTTGTTTTAGGTCTGGATTGTCTTGTTGGGGGTTATTCATCATTAACGGTGTTCTTTTGATAAGCAGTGATGGCTTGGTGGATGTGTTCGGCTTTTAAATTGTTCAGTTGAACAATGTCGGCGTTGGGGCATTGCGCTTGGGTCAGCCGACAAAGTCTGTTGCCCAAAGGCAAACAGACAAAGGGGCGCCGATGGGGCAGTGCTGTCCACGCCTGTAAACTAAGCTGACTGGTGATAAGCACAAAAATGGGTACGCCGTCGGGCAAAGTGGTGATAAGCTGCTGGTATTGACTGGGCAATTCATCGGGTATTTGTCGCTGATACCAAGCAATGGCTCGTACGTCTGTTCCGCGCTCAACCAAAGCGTTGTGGAGCACGCGCCGACCACCAATACCGCGCCAAATCAGCACCCGATGTTGGCTATTTAGACCATTAATCTCTGACATGGCAAGCATGCCTTCATTGCTCATCACATCGGGGGTGATGGCACAAAAACCAAACTGTGCCAGAGCGTCTTTGGTGGCTTGACCAACCGCTATAAAAATGGGCGCGCGCCGATAACCAAGCTCGCTGGCGTGATGAATGTTGTGTGTTTGTAAAAAGCGCATGGCGCCGTACGCCGCTTCTGTGCTCACCACCACTACCACATCAAAACTGCCCGCCATAAACGCCAACATGGCGTCTTTGTCATCGCAGCTTAGTTTGTCTACCCCAAAGCAGTGCAAACGCAGGAGTGGCAAATCGATGACGTCTATGTCATCAAAAACAAGGGATGTGGCTTGTTTGGGGCGTGTATAAAGCAAAACAGGGCGCATGGCATTAAAGCTGATAAAGGGCTTGCAAAATCTGTCTGGCGCCTTGTTCAATCAGGCGTTGGGCGATGTTTTGTCCCAACTGCTCAGCGCTGTGGTGCGGCTGATTGCCAAGCGCGATGGTTTCTTTTGCAGACAGCAATGTTTTGCCGTCTGGTGTGCCGACGCGACCTTCTAGGGTGAGCAGCTCGTTGTCCAATGTGGCAAAGCCAGCAATTGGTACTTGACAGCCGCCTTCTAGGGCTTTGTTCATGGCGCGTTCTGCCGACACACAAAGTTGGGTGTCAAGATGGTTGAGCGGCGCAAGCAAAGACAACACATCGTCATCACCAGCTCGGCATTCTATGGTCAGCGCCCCTTGACCGACCGCAGGCAGGCTGATGTCGCTGCCCAGTTCGTGCCTGATACGTTCGTCCAAGTTCAGTCTTTGTAGCCCGCTGGTCGCCAGTACAATGGCGTCATATTCATCATTGTCCAGTTTGGCAAGCCGTGTGCCAACATTGCCGCGCAAGGATTTGATGGTCAAATCTGGGCGATATTGGCGCAACTGACATTCACGGCGCAGACTTGAAGTGCCAAGAACTGCCCCTGATGGCAGCTCGTCCAAATGCTGGTAATGATTGGACACAAAAGCATCTGTCGGCGCGTGGCGCTGACAATACGCCCCCAACGTCAAACCTTCGGGCAGTACCATCGGCACATCTTTTAGTGAGTGCACAGCGATGTCAGCTGTTTGGTCAAATAAGGCTTGTTCCAGCTCTTTGACAAACAAGCCCTTACCGCCGATTTTGGCAAGTGGCGTGTCCAAAATCTTGTCGCCACGCGTAACCAGTGTCAAAAGATTGATGGTCAAATCAGGATACAATGCGACGAGTTGGTCTTTGATAAAGTTGGCTTGCCAAAGCGCAAGGGGACTTTGGCGGGTGGCGATGGTCAGTGTGTGTTTCATGGGCATTTAGGTTGTGTCGGTTATAAGGCGTGTTCGTCCGTTTCGCCTGTGCGAATGCGAATGACTTGCTCAAGCGGGGTAACAAAAATTTTACCATCGCCGATTTTGCCGGTGTTGGCGGTGCTGATGATGGCATTGATGATGTTGTCGGTCATGTCGTCAGCGCAAGCAATTTCAATCTTGATTTTGGGTAAAAAATCCACCACGTATTCAGCGCCGCGATACATTTCGGTGTGTCCTTTTTGGCGACCGAAGCCTTTGACTTCGGTGATGGTAATGCCGTTGACGCCGATTTCGGACAGCGCTTCGCGCACGTCATCTAGTTTAAATGGTTTGATAATGGCGCAAATAAGTTTCATAAAAAATCCTTGGCGGTTGGCGACACTCTGCTCATTATATAGGGAAATGTGGCAAAAATCCAACCCATCGGATTTTGATAATTCATCAATAAATCTGTTAAAATGGGTTGTTTTGTAACAACAATGAGAAAAAAGATGAAAAACTATGTGGTGGTTGGTCTGGGCGCTTCAGGGTTGTCGGCGGTCAAGTTTTTGTTGGAGCAAGGGCATCGGGTGGCTGTGAGCGACAATCACCCCAGTCCAGCACTGGCAAAGCAGCTGCCAAGCACGGTAACGACCGCTTTTGGGGCGATAGATGCCGAGCTGTTATTGAATGCAGATGGCATTGTGATTAGTCCAGGTATTGACCCATTGATTGAGCCAGTGAGCCGTGCCAAGCAAGCAGGTGTGCCCATTTATAGTGATATACAGCTGTTTGCTCAGGCTTTGCGCGACCAAGACAAAGCCCAAGGCGGTCATACACCAATAGTTGCCATCACAGGCTCAAACGCCAAATCCACCGTTACCACTTTGGTGGGGGAGATGGCAAAAAATGCTGGCAAAGTGGTGGGTGTCGGTGGCAATATTGGCACGCCTGCATTGGAATTGTTAAAGATAAAAGGGCTTGAATTGGTGGTACTTGAGCTGTCTAGTTTTCAGCTGGAGCACGTCAGCGGTTTGGGCGCGACCGTTGCCACCATTTTGAATTTGTCTGCCGACCATCTTGACCGTCATGGCACGATGCAAAACTATCTTGCCCAAAAGCTGCGCATTTTTGATGGTGTCAAACAGGCGGTGATTTGTCTTGATGACAAGGAGTTGTCGGCGCAGTGCCAAGCGGTTTTGCCCAGCGACGTTGTCGTTACCACCACCAGCGGGCAACTTGGCGCATGCTGTCATGGGGATTTTTGTTTGCTGGAGCAAGCGGGCGAGATTTATTTGTGTCATCAAGGCACGCATTTGTTAAATGCCGACAAACTGCTCATTAAGGGCAAACACAACCTACTTAATGCCTTGTCAGCACTGGCGCTGGGGCATGCAGTGGGCTTGCCAATGGAGCACATGTTGGAGACGCTCAAAAGTTTTGCGGGGCTGCCACATCGCTGTCAATTTGTGGCAAAGGTCGCTGACAAAGCGTATTTTAACGATTCTAAGGGCACCAACATCGGCTCAACCATCGCCGCCGTTGATGGATTGGGCGCGGTGTATGGCAAGCGGTCGTTGGCGCTTATTTTGGGCGGGCAGGGCAAGGGTCAAGACTTTAGCGAGCTTGCGCCGTTTGTGGAGAGCTTTGCTTGTGTGGTGTGCCTTATCGGCGAAGACGCTCCCAAAATTACCCAAGAATTGCTCACTGTGCCAGTGCTGGCAGGTCGCCTTGTGCAGGCAGACACGTTAGAAGCGGCAGTAACGCTTGCCAGCCAAAGCCATGCCAAAGCGGTGCTGTTGTCGCCAGCCTGCGCCAGTTTTGACCAGTTTGTAGGTTATCAGCAGCGCGGTGAACGTTTTGTGGAGTTGGTCAGTCAGCTAAAGTAAGTCCAGCGAATTTTAAATCGCTGCCACAATCTTTGTGGCGGCTTTTGTTGTTTTGGGGTGGTATAATTTTGTGCTGCGCCCAAAAAGTGGTTTATAATAGTGCTTTTATTTGTCTGTGATACCACCATGCCAACATTGTTTGAAAGAATAAGCCAATCTGCTTATATGCCAACAGCGCGCACCACCTTGATGGTCAGCTTGTTTTTGCTGTTAGTCATGAGTTTGTTGATGATTATTTCAGCGTCAGTGCCTGTGGCGATAAAGTATGGCATGCCTGAACTGCGTTTTTTTTGGATGCAGCTGTTGTATATCGGCATTGGCGGGACGGCGGCCTATGTGGTGTATCGCTTGCCACTGAATTTGTATTTTAAATTTCCTGTTTTGGTGTGTGCGTGGGTGGTGATTGTCTTTTTGCTTTTGCTGACTTTGTTGGTGGCGGACAAAATCAACGGCTCAAGGCGCTGGCTGGATTTGGGATTTTTTAATTTACAAACTGCCGAATTTACCAAAATACTCATGGTGTTGGTGATTTCAGATTATGTGGTGCGCCGCTCTGGTGAAGTGCGCCAAAATATGTGGACAAGTTGGAAGTTGCTGTTTTGGTACACGCCCGTCATCGGTTTGTTTTTGTTGCACCCTGATTTTGGTTCGGTGGCGGTGGTGATAGCGTCGGCCAGTGTGGTGTTGTTTGTCAGCGGTGTGCCCAAGCGAGATTTTTTTACGTTTGCAGGCGCTGTCTCGGTGCTGATTGCGGTGGTGGTCTGGTTGGCAGATTATCGTAGGGCGCGGGTATTGTCCTATTGGAATCCTTTTGATGATACCAGCCACAGAGATTTTCAGTTGGCGCGTTCTTTGTCGGCATTTGCTCGTGGTGAGTGGAACGGCGTCGGTTATGGCAACAGTATCTTAAAATTGTCCCACCTGCCCGAAGCGCATACCGACTTTTTGCTGTCTATCACAGGCGAAGAGTTGGGCTTTTTTGGGGTGTTTTTTGTTTTGTTGTTGCAAGCTCTCATCATCGGCGCCATCATGAAAATCAGCCACAGCGCCCTAAAACGCCGTCAGCTGCGATTAAGTTATATGGTGTTTGGTTTTGGTGTGGTGTTGTTTGGGCAGGTGCTGATTAATGCAGGCATGGCGATGGGTTTGTTGCCGCCCAAGGGGTTGACTCTGCCGTTTTATAGTTTTGGCGGCTCATCTTTGTTGTCGGTGATGATTGCTGTTGGCATTATTTTGAAGGTGGACAAATGCAGCGAGCAAATCCACCGCGACAACAAAAACCGAGAGTATTAGCCATCAGTGAGCAATCCCAAGACTGCGTTTGTGGCGTAGGGGCGCGTTGTCCCAGTGGTTGCTGGCAAAGCGCAAAATTTCGCTGGGCGTGCCATCAAGCATGTCTGCAGGCAGGGTTTGACCAAGCAGGCGCAGCGCTGTGATTAGAAGTTTGCTGGCGTTTTTGGGGGTTTTGGTGTCAATGGGGGTGGCAAGGTTTTGTTTGGAGAGCTTTTGTCCGTCATGGTTGTGCAGTAGGGGCAAGTGATAAAAGCGCTGGGGTAAGGGCAACTGGCACTGCCCGATGATGTGAATTTGGGCAATGGTCATTGGCAAGATGTCCAATCCACGCATGACGTGGGTGATGTTTTGTAAGCCATCGTCAATGGCGCACGCCAGCACATAATTTATCATGCCATTTTGGCGTTTGACCACCACATCGCCCAGACTTTTGGCGGGATTGTCCCAAATCACCCCACAAATGCCATCATAAAACGCACTAAGGACATCGGGCAAAACAAGCCGTACTTTGGTGTTATTGGTCTGCTGTTTTGCTTGATTTAGGCACAATCTGGGATAAATGGGCGGCATGTACAAATCTTGGGTGTGATTTAGGTGTGTGTGCTGGATTTGGGCTTGATAGGGGGTGCTGTCGTGGGTGGCAAAATAGGCAGCAAGGGTCTTTCTGGAGCAAGTACAATCATACACAAACTCAGCCAAATGACCGTCTAGGAACTCTTGATAAATGGGCAGACGTCTGGATTGATAGACAATCTCTTGGTCGGTGTACAACCCCAAATTTTCTAAATCATACAAAATGGAAGTGGTGTATTGATTTTTGCAACGCTCAAAGTCCACATCTTCAATGCGCACCAGCCACTGCCCGCCCAGTGATTTGATATGACAAAAGCTCGCCACGGCGGTGGTCAGCGAGCCCAAGTGCAGATGACCTGTGGGTGATGGTGCAAACCGCCCGCGCACGTTTGTGGACAAAATCAGTGTCCGTGCGTTTGTTTTTCTTTGATTTCAGACATGGTTTTGCAGTCAATACATTGGGTGGCGGTGGGGCGGGCTTCTAGGCGGCGCAGTCCAATCTCGGTGCCACAAGTTTCACAATAACCATAGTCGCCAGTTTCAATCTCCAAGATGGATTTGTCAATTTTGCGAATGAGTTTGCGTTCGCGGTCGCGGGTGCGCAGCGCAAGGGCGAACTCTTCTTCTTGGGTGGCTCGGTCGTTGATGTCCGCCATGGCGTTGGTTTCTTCGTTGATATAGTCCTTGGTGCGTTCTGCTTCGGCAAGCAGCTCTGCTTTCCATGTCAAAAGCAAAGTGCGAAAATGTTCAAGCTGTGCTTTGGACATGTACTCTTCGTCTTTGGCAGGGTGATAAGGGCTAAAAGTGGCACCTGTCATTGCTTGTTTCCTTAAGGTTGCTGGTGGTTGTTGCCTGCCACCGATTGAAATAAAACCCACGATAGATGTGGGTGATTTTAGCTTTTTCAAGGGTTTGGACTGATGGGTCAATGGGGTGCTGATGTGGTTGATTGCTCATCAAGCCCAAACCAATAACAAGCAAAAATCGTGCCATATTTTATTATTTGGGACAAACGTCATATCTTTTGGTATCAGCGGCGATGATGGCGTGATGGTTGAGCCGTAGTATACGCAATCCCCCCAGTTGGTTGTCAAGCATAAAGCTGTCTTGGTGGGGCATAAACTGACGGTCGGTAGAAGGACAGGTATAAACGGTGCATTGGTGTTGAGTGGGCGCGATCAGTTGGTGGGCTTGATGAACATGACCACACAACACCGCCTTGACGTGGGGACAGTCGTTGATGATGCGCCAAAATTCTGCCTTGTTTTGTAGGCAATGCGCATCAATCCATGCCGATGCCACGTCGGTGGGGTGGTGGTGCATGGCAATGATGGTGGGGATTTGGGTGCGCAGATGGCATTGTAGCCAAGTTAGGCTGTCGGCATTTAGCTGACCGTAGATTTTGCCACCAACTGCCGAGTTGAGCAGCAAGATTTGCCAGACGCCTTGGGCTAGGGTGATGGTGATTTTGTGCTTATCAAGCAGGCGCGCGTCTGCAGCGATGGGCTCAAATGTGCGCCGCTCAAAGGGCAGATGTTTGTGATGTTCAAGCGTTACGTCGTGATTGCCAGCAATACAAGCAAAGGCAAGATTTGTGCGCGCTAAGGTGTCAAACAGCCAATCATAAGCGCGTTTGTCGCCATCATTAACCAAATCACCCGTCAAAAGCAAAAGATTGGGTCGCTCGCGTTGAGCAAGCGCTAAAACGTGCAAAAACTTTTGATAACTGGGTGCACAACTTGGCTGACCACTTAGGTGTAAATCACTGATTTGGGCGATGGTCAAGGTGTCGTTGGCGCTGAGTGTCGTGGGTGGGTAGTTCATAGGGGGGTTTTGAGTTTGCTGACGATTAGGGCAATAAAAAATATCATTGCCAAGGTCAAAACGATGGACAAGCCAGTTTGGGTGTCAAGCCATACACTCCCCCAAATGCCAATGCTCACCGCAATTTCGCCAACAATGATTGCCAAAATCACCATGTGTTTGGGCGAGTTTGCCAAAAGTCTGGCAATGAGCGCTGGCAAAATAAGCAGCCCACTGATGAGCAAACTGCCAACCGCTTGAATGGCAATGGTACAAAATCCAGCCAGTAGCCCCATAAAAAAGAGCTTTTGGGTGGTGGGATTGATGCCATTGATACAGGCCAATGCTTCAAAGGTGGCAAGTTTGACTTGTTTTTGCCAAATCCACATCAAAAACCCAAGCCCTGCACCAACCATCAGTGCCAATCTGGGCAAATCTGCCCAATCCATGTCCAACAAATTGCCAAACAAGAAACCAAGCACATTGGCTTGTTGTTGGGTGAGTTGGGTGAGCGTCAACAGTCCAAAACACAACAAACTGGCGGCCAGCACCGCCAGCACAGCGTCGTTGGGCAGGCGCGTGTCTTCAATGACCATCAGCGCTGTTACAACCAAAACACTGACCAGCGCCACGCCAACATCGGCAGGCAGCGACAACCAAGCCGCCAGCGCCACCCCAAGCAGCGCTCCGTGTGCCAAAGTGTCTGCAAAAAACGCCATGCGTCGCCAAAGCACCAAACAGCCAAGCGGCGCAGAAAATAAAGCCAGTAATGAGCCTGCAATCCAAGCAGGAGCGATAATTGGTAGCCAGTCGTTCATAAGTTGCGGTCAAATGGGTAAAAAATGATTACATTGATAATTAGGCGTGGTGCTGACAGTGGTCATGATGATGAATATAAGGCGTTTGATGATTGCCAAACAACGACAAAAACTCAGGGCTGAGCGCGATTTGGCTGGGCTCACCTTGACAACAAATGTGTTTGTTCAGACAAATGACGCGCCGCGAACCTTTCATGACCCAATGCAAATCGTGCGACACCACCAGCATGGCGCAGTGCAAAAAGTCGGGCATTTGGTCAATGAATTCATAAAGCCACGCTTCGCTGTCGGGGTCAAGTCCTTGCATGGGTTCGTCCAAAATCAGCAGTTCAGGTTTGTCCAGCAGCGCTCGCGCCAGCAGCACCCGTTGGGTTTCGCCCCCTGACAGATGGTGGATTTGCCGATTGAGCAGGGCAGACAAAAACAGCTTGTCAATAATCTGCGCTTTTTGGGTGGGGCTAAGGCGCCGACGATGGGCTTGGGCGAGCAAATCCATCACGCGCAGCGGCAAAATCGTTGGCACGCTAAATTTTTGGGGAACATAGCTGAGCATGTTGGCATGGCAACACAGCGTTCCTGTGCTAGGTTTGAGCAAGCCCAAAATCAGCTTAACCAAAGTGGATTTGCCAGCCCCATTAGGGCCAATTAGGCTGACCATCTCACCTTGGTTCAAGCTAAAAGAGATGTCGCTCAGCAGCGTTGCGTCGTTGGTGTGATAACTGACGTTCTCTAGCTGTAATAGGAGATTATTGGCAGGCATGGCATATGCCTTTTAGTTCAATGACGGTGCGTTCAATGGCAAATTTGGCGTCTTGTTTGGCAAATTCAATGATGCTGTCCACAGGCATGTTGCTGCATTCTTCAACGCTGTGGCATTTTTTGCAAATCAAAAAGGCAGCCGCGTGCTGTGAACGTGGGTGGCAACATGGCACATAAGCATTGATGGAGCTTAGCTGATGAATCAGCCCTTCGGCAAGCAAAAACTCAAGCGAGCGGTACACGGTGGGTGGCGCGACATTTTTGTTTTTGGCGTGGGTTTGTTGGCGGTTGCTTTGCAGGGCACTGATTAGGTCATAAGCCCCTAGGGGTTTGTTGGCGGACAAAATCAACAAATACACTTCTTCTCTTAGGGGGGTAAAGCGCACACCGCGACTTTGACAAAGGGCTTTTGCTTCTGACAGGCGCGCCTTGGGGTCGTGAGTTTGGTGAACGTTATGATGATGCGAGCAGACGCATTCTTGAGCGTACATAAAAAACCTTTGGTGTTGATGACAATGTCTTATCATACAATCCATCATATGCCAAAACAACCCAACAACGTGTAACATTTGGTGTCAAATCAGACAAAAGTTGTGTTGGTTTGGTGGAAGTATTGATATATTATAACAAAATCAACGATTGTATGCTATAATCTGCCATTACAGGTTAAATATCAGTGGGTGTTTGTGATGATAAAAACTTGGCAGATGGTGCTGAAGGTGGTTTTGTTTGTGCTGTTTGGCAGCACTTTGGCGCGCGCAGGCACAGTCAGTGTCAGTAATTATCCTTTACTCTTATTGTCCAACGAAGTAACACAAGGCAATGCAGACGCCCAAGTGTTGTTAGAAGCGGGCGATGTGGGTCATCATGGCTCGCTCAGTCCCAGCGGTGTTAAGCTGGTTAAGGACAGCCAGTTTGTGGTGTGGTTTGGTCAAGAGCTTGAACAAAATTTAGTCAATACCCTGCAGCACGCGCCCAACGTCATTACTTTGTACAAATTTAGAGCATTTACCCGTTTGCCTTTGCGTGATGTTGATGGCACGCCAAAAGCAGACACTTTAGACCCGCATATTTGGCTTGACCCTGACAATGCCAAAGCAATCGTGCGGGCGTTGGCGGTGATACACGGTCATGCCAACCCCGAGCACAAGGCGCTTTATCTAAAGAACGCACAAACTTTTGCCGAGCGTATGGACAAGGCGGTGGCTGAGTTTGCCCAAGCGCAGCCATTGCCTTATTGGGCGTATCATGACGCTTATCAGTATATGGAGCGCTCTGCCAAACTGTCGTTTTTTGGTGCGTTGACGCCCGACCATCACCTAAGCCCCAAAGCCAGCCAAATCAAAGCGCTCAACAAGAGCCGACCAAGTGCTCATATGTGCCTTGTGTCGCAGGGCAAAGTCTCTGACGGCATCAAAAACAAACTGGGCAATGTCAGTGATTTGCTGCTGCAAGAAGACATGAGCGACGCCAAAATCACGGACGCCAAGACGGACTTTGTGGCGACTTGGGTGGATTCTGTACAAAAAATTCGGCAGTGTGTCAACAAAAAATAACTTGCAACTTTTGCTCAGTTTTTTATAATTATGGGTTTAACACGATAAACGCGTATGAGACCCAGCCAAAAAAACCACAAATTGCAGATTTTTGCACACCAAAAACGCCAAATTTGGTCAGTTTTTGTGTTGATTTTGTTGGCTTGGGGTTTGGATGTGTGGCTTGGTCGGGCACAAATTTTGGTCAAGAGTGTGGCGGCAGGCGCGGTGCTTGCCTACATTGCCCAGAGTGCTTTTATGTGGGTGGCGTATCGCACAACGGGCGCAAGGGCGCGTCAGATGATAATGCTGAATATGTATCTGGGGCAAGCGCTAAAATGGACATTGACGGCAGTGGGTTTTGTGCTGATTTTTGTTGCCATCAAACCCATTTATGCTTTGGCGGTATTTGTGAGCTATTTTATTGTACAAATGTTGGCTGTGCTGTCCTTGTGGCGAATTGACAACTGACCGCACATCAGCAAATCGCGCTAAAAATTGAAAAAATTCAGTAAGAAAAAGCGCATTTACTCTTTACATATCACTTCTAGTACAGTAAGATACACGTTTAGCGACATATATGATTGTTGTTGTGAATTATTTGTAATTTTGTTAATTTTGATTAGTTTTTTCAATTAAAAACAAGAAATTGTTACAGTTCACACAAACACTGCTGTAAAGTTAGTGAATGGCATTTACGGCAAATTGTCAAAACCAAACAGTAGTTTTTGATTGTTGATTTGGCGTATCTTCACCAATCTTTTGTTTGAATTAAGAGCTTATTATGGCAGACGAACAAACATCTTCAGATTATATTGCTCACCATTTAACCAACTGGACATATGGTTACAGCCCAGACACCCAAACTTGGAAAGTAGCGGAAACTGCCGAAGAAGCAGCCAAGATGGGCTTTAATGCCATTCATGTGGATTCCATGCTTTGGTCTGTTGGTTTGGGCATCTTTTTTTGTGCGTTATTTTGGGCGGTGGGCAAAAAGGCAACTTCAGGTGTGCCCACCAAGCTGCAGGCTTTCATTGAAATGATTGTGGAGTTTGTAGACAACTGTGTCCGAGAATCTTACAACGGTCCATCAAAATTGATTGCGCCTTTGGCGTTGACCATTTTTGTATGGATTTTTTTGATGAACTTGATGGATTTGGTGCCCATTGACTTTATTCCAGCCACCGCTCAGTGGATTGGTGGTTTGATGGGATACGACCCGCACCACGTTTATATGAAAATTGTCCCCAGTACCGACCCCAACATTACTTTGGGCATGGCAATCAGCGTGCTGTTTTTGATTATTGGTTTTGGTATCAAATATAAGGGCATTGGCGGTTTTATTGCAGAATTTACCTTGCATCCTTTTAGTGCCAAAAACCCAATTTTACAAGCGGTGCTCATTCCCATCAACTTGGTGCTAGAAGTGGTAACCTTGCTTGCCAAACCGATTTCGTTGGGTCTGCGACTGTTTGGTAACATGTATGCAGGCGAACTCATCTTTATTTTGATTGCCTTGATGCCATTTTGGGTTCAGTGGGTGCTGTCTGTGCCGTGGGCAATCTTCCACATTTTGGTAATTACGCTTCAGGCGTTTGTGTTTATGATGCTGACTATCGTTTATTTGTCGCTCATTTCACAAACTTCAGAGCATTGATTTAGTTTATTTTTAACCCTTAGTTTATATAGGTCATAAGGAGACATCATGGATCCAGTTATCGCTCAATACACTCTGCTTGCAGTGGCTTTACTTATCGGTCTTGGTGCCTTGGCAACAGGTATTGGTTTTGCTATCTTGGGTGGCAAGTTTTTAGAAAGCACAGCTCGTCAGCCAGAGCTTGGTTCTCAGCTTCAAACCAAGATGTTTATCGTGGCAGGTCTGCTTGATGCCGTACCAATGATTGGTGTGGGTGTTGCGATGCTTCTATTGTTCGCCAACCCATTCACAGGCTAGTTGTCGGTTATGTCCACTTCTGTGTTGGGTCAATAGTGCTAACACAGAATTGGTCATCACCTGACTTTCACTAACTAATGAGGTGATTGGATGATCAATTATACTATTTTCGGTCAGGCGATTGCGTTTGCCATTTTCGTGATGTTTTGCATGAAATTTGTATGGCCGCTGCTGATCGGTGCGATTGTTGAACGTCAGCGTAAGATTGAAGAAGGTCTCAATGCTGCCGAAAAAGCCAAAGCTGACTTGGCGTCTGCCGAAGAAAAAGCAGAGCGAGAGTTTGCAGCGGCAAAAACAGAAGCGGCTTCTATCATTGAACGTGCCAATAAAACTGCCAGCCAGATGATTGAAGAGGCCAAAGAGCAAGCTCGTTTGGAAGGCGAACGTATCATTTCGGCGGCTCGCAGTGCCATTGAGCAAGAAGCTGCCCAAACGCGTGAACAGTTGCGTCAGCAAGTTGCTCAACTGGCGGTATTGGGTGCAGAAAAGATTTTGCAAGACAAAGTTGATGAACAAAAACATGCTAGTATGTTAGAACAGCTGGCAGCAAAGCTGTAATTTAGAGGATATCATGGCTGAATTATCTACCTTGGCAAGACCTTATGCCAAAGCAGCGTTTGATTATGCCAAAGAGCATAACGCAATTAACGAATGGGAAGACTTTTTGTCAATCACCAGTAGTGTTGTTTGTGATAAAGAATTTGCTTTATTGTTGAACAATCCAGCCATCTCTGCAATACAAAAATCTGCTGTTTTGATGGACATATATACATCGCAAACAGCTTTGGGTTCACCACTTGCAAAAAATTTACACAATGTAGCTTCTCAAGGGGTTGATGTAAGCACGGTTACTCAAGTGCTGTCAGGAATTAACAAGCCATCTGAAGCGCTTAACAATTTTATTGTTCAGTTGGCACAAAATCACAGATTGGCTTTGTTACCTGAAATTTCTATCCACTATGCTAAGTTAAAATCGCAAGAATTAAAGCAGGTTGATGCTTATATCACATCAGCTTATCCATTAACCGAAGCCCAGCGCAAAACCTTACAAGAACGTCTTGCAATCTCTACTGGTGCAATCGTTATTTTGCATGAAATCATTGACCCAGAACTGTTGGGTGGTGCAACAATTAAAGTGGGCGATAAGTTTACTGATGGCTCAGTGCGTGGCAAGTTAAAACAGTTAAAAAATCAGCTGACTGCGTAGGCGGCTGTCTAAATTTAAAGGAAACAAGGCAATGCAACAATTGAATCCAGCGGAAATCAGCAACCTGATTAAGCAGCGTATTCAAGACCTTGACGTGGGTGCGACTGCAAAAACTGAAGGCGTTATCGTCAGTGTCTCTGATGGTATCGTACAGATTCATGGTTTAGAAGAAGCCATGTATGGCGAGATGATTGAGTTTGAAGGGGGTGTCTATGGTATGGCATTAAACCTTGAGCAAGACTCAGTCGGCGCGGTTGTTTTGGGCGATTATTTGGGCTTACAAGAAGGTCAAAAGGCTTATTGTACAGGGCGTATTTTGGAAGTGCCTGTAGGTCCTGAGCTTTTGGGTCGTGTGGTTGATGCCTTGGGCAATCCCATTGACGGCAAAGGCCCAATCAATGCCAAACTGACCGATAAGGTTGAAAAAATTGCCCCAGGTGTGATTGCGCGCCAATCGGTTGACCAACCTGTGATGACGGGTTATAAAGCGGTAGACACGATGATTCCTATTGGACGCGGTCAGCGTGAGCTTATCATCGGCGACCGTCAAACTGGTAAAACTGCCATGGCAATTGATGCCATCATTGCCCAAAAAGACTCAGGCATCAAGTGTATCTATGTTGCCGTTGGTCAAAAGCGTTCAACCATCGCTAACGTGGTGCGCAAATTAGAAGAAACTGGCGCTTTGGCTTATACCACAGTGGTGGTGGCGTCAGCGTCTGAACCTGCTGCACTGCAATACATCGCGCCTTATTCTGGCTGTACGATGGGTGAATATTTCCGCGACCGTGGCGAAGACGCGCTGATTGTGTATGACGATTTGTCAAAGCAAGCGGTTGCTTATCGTCAAATTTCGTTGTTGTTGCGCCGTCCACCAGGGCGTGAAGCGTATCCAGGGGACGTGTTCTATTTGCACTCACGTTTGCTGGAGCGTGCGTCTCGTGTGAATGCTGATTATGTGGAAGCATTTACCAATGGTGAAGTTAAAGGCAAAACTGGTTCATTGACTGCTTTGCCTATCATTGAGACCCAAGCTGGGGACGTATCAGCATTCGTACCAACCAACGTGATTTCTATCACAGACGGTCAGATTTTCCTTGAGTCCAACCTATTTAACTCAGGTATCCGTCCTGCGGTAAATGCGGGTATTTCGGTATCGCGTGTGGGTGGTGCGGCGCAGACCAAGATTATCAAAAAGCTCTCGGGCGGCATTCGTACGGCATTGGCGCAGTATCGTGAATTGGCGGCATTTGCGCAGTTTGCTTCAGACCTTGATGACGCCACCAAGCAGCAGCTAGAACATGGTCAGCGCGTTACTGAACTGATGAAACAAAAGCAATACGCACCAATGTCTATTGCTGACCAAGCGGCGGTGATTTATGCGTCAAACGAAGGCTATTTGGCCGATGTGGCGGTAGAAAAAATCGGCGCCTTTGAAGAAGCCTTGTTGCGTTATTTGCGTAATGACCACGCAGCGTTGATGAATGAGATTGACCAAACAGCAAACTATAATGACGACATCGAAAATCGTCTAAAATCTGCCATTGAGTCTTTTAAATCACTAAATAGCTACTAAGTGTCAGTAAATATGGTGTATTGCTTTTGATACACCATAGACTTAGTTAACATAAGTCCAGTATTGGAACAATTATGGCAAGTTTAAAAGAAATACGTGCAAAAGTAACCAGTATTAAAAGCACCCAAAAGATTACCAGAGCGATGCAGATGGTCGCTGCCAGTAAAATGCGCCGAGCGCAAGAGCGCATGGAAGTAGGACGCCCTTATGCTGAAAGTATGCGTCGTATTATTTCGCATTTGGTGCAGGCAAAGGCAGAGTATAAACACCCATATATGATAAGTCGCCCTATAAACCGAGTTGGTTTTATTGTGGTTACTTCTGATAGGGGCTTGGCAGGTGGTCTAAACATCAACCTGTTTAAAAAGTTGGTAATGTCTGTCAAAGAGTATCAAGAGCAGTCGGTTGAAGCTGAGTTTGCGGTAATTGGTTCTAAGGGCATCAGCTTTTTTAAGAGCTTTGGTGGAAAAGTAACGGCTGTAAAATCAGATTATGGCGACAACCCTGATTATGAGACGGTCAGTTCGCCAGTCGCGTCAATGCTCAAAGATTATTCAGAAGGTCGCGTTGACCGCATTTATTTGGTGTACAATCAGTTTGTGAATGCGATGACACAAAAACCAACATTAACACAGCTTGTGCCACTGCCAGAAGGCTCGTTGGAGCAAGATGCAGATGTTGTCTATGGTTGGGATTACATTTATGAGCCAAGTGCCAAAGAGTTGATTGATGAGCTGATGGCAAAATATATTAAATCCATTGTTTATCAAGCAGTTTTGGAAAATATCGCGTCTGAGCAATCTGCTCGTATGGTTGCCATGAAAGCGGCAACTGACAATGCTGGCAACTTAATTAAAGATTTACAATTGATTTATAACAAGCTGCGTCAAGCGGCGATTACCCGAGAGATTTCGGAAATCGTTGGCGGTGCTGCCGCTGTTTCTTAAGTAAAGATAAATGATAGGAGAACGCAATGAGCGGTCGTATTGTGCAGATTATTGGTGCGGTAATTGACGTTGAGTTTGGTCGTGGTCAAGTGCCCCAGATTTTTGATGCCTTGCATGTTGATGGCACCGAAACCACATTGGAAGTGCAACAGCAGTTGGGTGATGGCGTGGTGCGCACCATCGCCATGGGTTCAACCGAAGGGTTAAAGCGTGGCTTGTCTGTGTCAAACACAGGAGCGCCCATTTCTGTGCCAGTAGGGCAAGCGACTTTGGGTCGTATTATGGACGTGTTGGGTCGCCCCATTGACGAACAAGGTCCAGTCAATGCCGCCGAGAAATGGTCAATCCACCGTGAAGCGCCAAGCTATGATGAACAATCAAACTCAACTGAGCTGCTAGAAACTGGTATTAAGGTGATTGACTTGCTGTGCCCATTTGCCAAAGGGGGCAAGGTTGGTCTGTTTGGTGGTGCAGGTGTTGGCAAAACCGTAAACATGATGGAACTGATTAACAACATCGCTCTAAAGCACTCAGGTCTGTCAGTGTTTGCTGGCGTGGGTGAGCGCACGCGTGAAGGTAACGACTTTTATCACGAAATGCAAGAAGCGGGCGTTGTCAATACCGAAGATTTTAGCAAATCAAAAGTTGCGATGGTTTATGGTCAGATGAACGAGCCACCAGGAAACCGTTTGCGTGTTGCGCTGACTGGCTTGACCATGGCAGAGTATTTCCGCGACGAAAAAGACGAAACCACCGGCAAAGGTCGCGATGTTTTGCTGTTTGTAGATAATATTTATCGTTATACCTTGGCAGGTACCGAAGTGTCAGCATTGCTGGGTCGTATGCCATCGGCGGTGGGCTATCAGCCAACATTGGCAGAAGAGATGGGTTTGCTCCAAGAACGCATCACTTCAACACAATCTGGCTCCATCACTTCTGTACAGGCGGTGTATGTACCAGCAGACGACTTGACTGACCCATCCCCTGCCACCACCTTTGCTCACTTGGACGCAACGGTCGTGCTTAGCCGCGATATCGCTTCGCAAGGCATTTATCCTGCGGTTGACCCACTGGATTCTACGTCGCGTCAGCTTGACCCGCAAGTGATTGGTGAAGAACATTATAATGTTGCGCGTGGTGTACAAGAAGTGTTGCAGCGCTACAAAGAGCTAAAAGACATCATTGCCATTTTGGGTATGGACGAATTGTCAGAAGAAGACAAAATGGTCGTGTATCGTGCTCGTAAGATTCAGCGCTTCTTGTCTCAGCCTTTCCACGTTGCCGAAGTGTTTACAGGTGCACCTGGTAAATATGTGGCATTGCGTGATACCATCGCTGGCTTTAAGTCCATCATTGAAGGTGAGTATGACCACTTGCCAGAACAAGCTTTCTATATGGTGGGCGGCATTGATGAAGCGGTTGCCAAAGCTGAAAAACTTGCAGCAAAAGCAGCATAACAAAACTTGGATTGGGTTTGTGCCCAATCCTTGAGTTGGTTTTATCAATCATTTTGGTATCTGATTAAGTTGTTCCTTTTGGGAGTATGTTGATGGCAACAACATTTAATTGCCGCGTGGTAAGTGCTCAAGAAGAATTGTATTCTGGCGATATTACCATGCTGGTTGCAATGGGTTGTGAAGGTGAGCTGGGCATTTTGGCAGGCCATGTGCCATTGATTACCTTGCTAAAGCCTGGAGCAATGAATTTAACAAAGCCTGATGGCACCAATGAAGTCATTTATATCAAAGGTGGTGTGCTGGAAGTTCAGCCACATATGGTCAGTGTGTTGGCAGACGCTGCCGAGCACGCCGCCACTTTAGATGAAGCAAAAATTCTAGAAGCTCGTCGCGATGCAGAGCGTCAGCTTGCCGAACAAAAGACTTCAATGGATACCAGTGCTGTGCTTGCTTCGTTGGCCGAATCTTTGGCGCAGTTACAAGCAATCAAAAAACATCAAAATCGTATTCAGTGATGGTTCAGGGTTCGCCACTGCTACTAAAACGTAAGCCCATTGATTAAAAATGGGCGGGTTTGACAAAAGAAATGACCCTAATTGTCATGCAGATACGATTTTATTAGTGGGTGTTTCGCGATTGTCTTTTTAGACTTTAAAACCATTAAAAACGGCGGTGAGCTTCGCTGCAGTGCCTATGGAGTTGATAAAGACCGCGTTCAAACGAACGCAGACGCGACAAAATGGGTAAAAAACGCTAAATTTACACTCAAAGTAGATTTGGATAGGTTTTGAAACGGTGATATTGTATAGGGTTTTAATCAAGGACACAACATGACAACAACACCAGATAAAGAAGATATTCCGCGCATCTTGATTGTTGAAGATGACGAACGTTTGGCAATGCTGACACAAGATTATCTAAGACGCAATGGCTTAGATGTGGCGATTGAGACTGATGGCACGCGAGCGATTCGCCGTATCGTCAGTGAGCAGCCAGATTTGGTTGTGCTTGATGTGATGTTGCCAGGCAGCGATGGTTTGACGGTTTGTCGTGAAGTGCGTCCCCATTATACACAGCCGATTTTGATGCTCACTGCGCGTACCGAAGACATGGACCAAGTGTTGGGTTTGGAGATGGGGGCAGACGATTATGTTGCCAAACCCGCTCAGCCGCGTGTACTGTTGGCGCGCATTCGTGCT
The DNA here is from genome assembly GCA_030528385.1 of Moraxella sp. Classification (GTDB taxonomy): domain Bacteria; phylum Pseudomonadota; class Gammaproteobacteria; order Pseudomonadales; family Moraxellaceae; genus Moraxella. Next base: position 62,732 of record JAUMYZ010000007.1, on the reverse strand, counting down.
TTGCTTCGCCGTTCTGAAACCACGCCCACCCAAGATGCGCCACAGCGCTTGGAATTTGGTGATTTGGTGATTGACAATGGCGGTCGCTCAGTTACGCTTGGTGAACGATTGGTGGATTTTACCAGTGCTGAGTATGACCTGCTTTGGCTCTTGGCATCTAATGCTGGGCGTATCTTGTCAAGAGAAGATATTTTTGAGCGTTTGCGTGGCATTGAGTATGACGGTCAAGACCGTTCTATTGATGTGCGTATTTCGCGCATTCGTCCCAAAATTGGTGATGACCCCGAAAACCCAAAACGCATCAAAACAGTGCGCAGCAAGGGTTATTTGTTTGTCAAAGAAGGTTAACTTCTTTGTGTTTAAACCATCAATGGATAAAAGTCAGCTCTGTGCTGGCTTTTGTTTGTGTTATTGATTAAAAATAAAACTATGGGTGTGTTTTCTTTGCCTGACCGCAGTATTTTTTTTCGCATTTATGCAGGGCTGTTGCTGGTGTGTTTGGCGGTGGCTTTTTTTGCTTATTTGTTGATAGAGACAATCAATCAAGAGCGCATTCAATCTTACCGAGAGTCGGTTGCCACGGGCGTGTTTTATTTGGTCAGTCAAAACATCGCACATCAGCAACAAGCGCAAATGCGTCTGGCGTGGTTGGACGAGACCAGCGATTTGTTTGGTTTGACCTTTAATATATCTGCTATTGACGATGTGGATTTTAAGGCGCGAGAGCTCAAACGTCTGGCAGAAGAAAAGGCGGTCGTGCGCTACAACGTCAAAACCAACGAAGCCTTTGTGTATTATCGCATTGGTAACGAAGACAATGTCTTGTGGATAAACGCTTCTAAGGTCAGTGAGCGCCAGCTCAAGGCGATGATGGCTTTTTTGTTGGACGATCTGTCCACTTATTCTACTTTGGATGCCAAAGAAGGGCGTTTGGATTTTTTGAGCAAGCGCTTTGGTTATCCTGTGTACATTGAATCAATGGCGAACATGGATTTGGACTTAGAACAAATTGAAAAACTTCGCCAAGGCGAACCTGTGGTGTTGTTTCAAGACGGTGTCAGCAGCCAAGACCCAAGTTTTTCTATTTTAATTGAATCAAAAATCAAAGGTCTGGCAATTGTGGTGGGGCCTGTGGCGCTGTTTAATTATTTTCCTTTAAACCTTGTGGCAAGCGTGATTTGTATTTGTTTGCTGCTCATCAGTGTCGGTGTTTATGGGTTGATTTTCCCGTTGGAGCGCCGTTTGCAGCTGCTGCAAGTGGGGGTGGACAAGGTGGCAAAAGGCGAGTTGGACACCAGCGTGCAAGTGGTGGGCAGTGATGATATTGCGCGTCTGTCATCAACGTTTAATGCCATGACCAAACACATCAGACGCCTGATAGAGTCCCAACGTGAGCTGACCCGCGCCGTTTCTCATGAATTGCGTACGCCAGTGGCGCGCATTCGTTTTGCGGTGGACATGTTGGCTGATGAAGACGATTTTGACGCGCGCCAATCACAAAAGGCGATGATTGATGAAGATATAGAATCGCTCAATGAGCTCATTGATGAGATTTTGACTTATGCTAAGCTAGAAGAAGGCTCGCCGCAGATGAATTGGCAGATGGTTTGTCTAAAAGAATTGTTGGAACAAATTGAGCGAGAAACCAACGCATTGGGCAAACCAATCAAAGTGCAAATCAATCCACCAGCACCCAAAGTGGTGGCGATGGCAGACCGACGTTACTTGCATCGCGTGGTACAAAACTTGGCAGGCAATGCGCTGCGTTATGCCAACAGCACCATCATCATCAGCGCAAGGGTTGACAAGCATTTGGCTTTTGTGAGCGTTGAAGATGATGGGCAAGGCATTCCTGAAGCTGACCGCGAAAAAGTGTTTATTCCTTTTGCTCGTCTTGATGACAGTCGCACACGCGCATCGGGCGGTTATGGGTTGGGTTTGTCCATTGTAAGTCGCATTGCGTTTTGGTTCGGGGGCAATATGAGTGTTGATGAAAGCCCCAGTTTGCGTGGCGCAAGATTTACCATGCAATGGCCAGTCAAACAAACGGGCGTTGTGGTGGCGGCTGATAAATTTGTCCAAGCCAAAAGCGAAGAAAAATTGATTGGCGACCAAATGATGTCATGATACAGACGATTGTTTTTTGTGGCTAAAATATGTTAGGATAATAAGTTAACCAAACCCAATCTTTGCTCAATGTCCACAAAAGGAAGTCATATGTCTTATTTGTTTAGTTTTTTGGTGCTTGCCAATGCCTTATTGCTTGGTTATTTGCTTTTGACACCAAAAAAAGAATCGGCAGACATTCAGAGCATGCGCGCAAATTTGCAAGCCCCTGTCAGTTTTGAGAACACCACCGACAAGCTCCCCCTTGAAATCGGCAAAAAATGATTAGGGTTTGACGATTTGCGACAGCAAGGGAATGCTGACACACACTTGCAGTCCACCATCTTGATGATTTTTGACACTCATTTGTCCGTGATGTAATTGCACAATTCGCCCAACGATTGCCAGCCCCAGACCACTGCCTTGGGTGGTGCGCGCCGTTTCGCCGCGCTCAAAAGGCTGCATGATGCGCTCAAGTTCACTGTCAGCCACCCCAGCGCCTTCATCGCGAACGCACAAGAGCAACGTGGCAAAAGACGGCGTCTGCAAGGATTCGTCTTTGGCGGGCAAGATACTGGCGTGTAGGTGAATGGGTTCGCGACCATAACGAACGGCGTTATTGACCAAGTTGACAATCAAGCGTTTGATAGAAAGTGGGCGCACGGCAACTTCGCTGTTGACACTGTTATTTAGGATAAATTGGGTGTCGCTAAACTGCACCATGATTTCATGAAAAATCGTTTCTAAATTGGTGGGTCTGATTGCTTCGTCTGAACCATCTTTCATAAAAGAGATGAACTGTTCCAAAATGGCGTCCATGTCTTCAATGTCATACACCAAGCCTTCGCGAAAGAACTCATCGGGCAACATCTCAGCAGTCAGGCGCATGCGCGTCAAAGGGGTGCGCAAGTCGTGCGAGATGCCTGCAAGCATGATGTTGCGCTCTTTTTGTGATTGGCTTAGGGTGGTAAAGAGCCGATTAAAGGCGGTGTTGACTTTGCGGATTTCGTTTGAACCTGTGTGTGTGGGTAAAGTAGTGGCATGACCCAGATTGATGTAGTCGGTGGCGGCGCGTTCTAGTTTTTTTAGGGGGCGGTTTAGTCTGTGTACCAATATCAAAATGGTCAAAATGGTCAAAATGGGCAAACCAAACACAAAGCCCACCAAGACGCCTGCGCTGTATTGAGAGTAGTGATTGACGGGTTCTTGCAGCCAAATTTGCGGGTATTTGCTGTCTTGTAGCCAAAGTTTGGGGGTGGGTTTGAACTTAAAATACACTTTGACGTCGCGCCCAAGCTCGTTTTTGATTTGCTGGGCAAAAATGTCGGTCAAAAAATCCACCACCAATTTGTCGCTGACTTCTGGAAACGCTTTGGGGTTGTCAATGAGCACAATGTGGCGGTTTTGATAAAACCAAACCAACTGTTCGTTAGAGATTGGTGAATTTTGTTTAATGTTATCAATAAGTTGCAATTCTTTGGCAAGATAGCTGGCGTGGTTTTTTAGCTCGGGCAAATACAAACTGCGCCAAAATAACCAAATGGACAAAGCAACACTGACGAACACGATAAATGTTATCATCATCACGGTGTGCCAAGTGTTGGAATTAAAGTGTTGGCGCAGAGTCAATGACCAACGTTTGCTAAGTTTTTTCATGGCAGAGTTTACTAAAGACAGAGTATAAATTTTATCACAGCTTGGTGAACTTTGCTGTTTTGATGAAGCGGGTTGTTGTTTTGCCCAAAAAGAAGCACAAATGAGCAAATATGCTTTGATTTGCCAAAAAATATGCTATAATAAACAGTTTGATAATTCTGGTTTTGCTGACGGCTCATCCTCATTTTTGGCGACCAGTTTTAGACATTCTTGCGCTGATTTTATTATTTATCAAAAGAGAGTTTTTATGGTTGTTATTCGTTTAGCCCGTGGTGGTGCCAAAAAGCGTCCGTTTTATCAAGTTGTTGTTGCCGATAAGCGCGCTGCTCGCGATGGTCGCCACATTGAAAGAATTGGTTTTTTTAACCCATTGGCGCGCGGTCAAGAAGAGTATTTTCGCATTGACCTAGACGCTTATCATGCTTGGCTAGAAAAAGGCGCGCAGCCTTCAGAGCGTGTTGCTGAGCTGGTTAAAGCAAAAAAGCAAGCCTAATTGGCATTTTTTGAGTCGGTTTGTGGTCTGTTTGTGGGCACACAAATCGGCTTTTTTGTGATTTTTCGTTGGGTATTGTATGAGTGCCAACAAACAAATTCCTAAGATGGAGCATTTGATTCATATTGCCACGCTCAAAAAACCTTATGGCATTAAGGGTTGGTTGTGGGTGTTTAGCCATACCGACAATCATGCCGATATTTTTGCGATGTCGCCGTGGTGGCTCAAGACCGCAGCGGGTCTTAAACCTTTGACACCAACGCAGTGGCGCCAGCAGGGGCAGGGTTTGGTGGCAAGTTTTAAGGAAATTGGCGACCGCAATGTTGCCGAAACCATGAATGGCGCAACCGTCTGGGTAGAAAAGAGCAATCTGCCTGCTTTGGGTGAAGATGAGTATTATTGGTCGGATTTGCTTGGCTTGACGGTCATTAACGAACAAAACGAAACTTTGGGTGTCATCAAGGAGTTGTTTGAGACGGGCGCTCATGAGATTGTTTCTGTAGAGCCTACCAAAGACAGTATTGATGACGAAGCAAGGCTGATTCCTTGGCACAAAGATGTGGTTTTGCACATAGATTTGCTGCAACAAACCATGCTGGTGGCATGGCAGCGCGATTATTAAGCGATGTTTTTTGCAGTCATCAGTATCATGCCGCAGATGTTTGCATCGGTGTGCGAGTATGGGATTACTGGGCGTGCCATCAAACGCCAACAAGTCGTGGTGCAACTGATTAACCCACGCGATTTCACCACGGACAATTATCGGCGCATTGACGAACGCCCCTTTGGGGGTGGGTCTGGCATGGTGATGATGCCAGAGCCATTACAAAAAGCCATTTTGTGCGCCAAAAAGCAAGCACAAACCTATTTTGAGCAGCAGCACATTGACAATCCCAAATGCCCTGTGGTGTATTTGTCGCCACAAGGACGCACTTTGTGTGAAGCTCAAGTGGTGGATTGTGCCAAACTGGACGGCATGATTTTGTTGTGTGGGCGCTATGAAGGCATTGATGAGCGAATTATTCGCCATTATGTGGACATGGAAATTTCTATTGGTGATTATGTGCTCACAGGTGGCGAGCTGCCTGCCATGGTGCTGATGGACAGCGTCATTCGCCGATTGCCAGCGGTGATGAACGATGACAATTCTGCTTGGGCGGACAGTTTTGTGTCGGGACTGCTGGATTATCCCCATTATACCAAGCCTTATCAGTTTTGTGGGCAAAGTGTGCCGCAAGTGCTTTTGTCAGGACATCATCAAAATATTGCCAAATGGCGCTTTTTGGAGCAAGTCAAAGCCACCCGCCAAAAAAGAGCCGACTTGTGGGAAAAATTTGTCCCCAACAAAGAACAAGCCAAATGGCTGCAAGACTTGGACACTCAAGACAAAGACAGCTAGTTTGCTTGCTGTTTATCTTAGTCTGACTTGTTTGGCTTGGGCGTGTTTGGGCAGCTGTGTTGCCACAATCAAACCATCCAAACTGACGCCAGAAATCAAATATTGGTCTTTGTTTGGAAAATATTCAACCACTTCAATAGACAACAAGCTCAATCTTTCATCTTGTCCGATGACCCATAAAAACGCATGAATGGGCGTGGCGGGCTTGTGTGGTGGTTGTTTGAGATGTTTGAGCGACAAGGGGCGCAGTGCATGGTCAAAAATGGCGCTTGCTGGCACAAGCGTGCCCACACTCATTTGCCCATATTCTATATGACCACTCACCCGCTCATCAATGGTCAGTTTGGCTTTTTTGACTTCTGTGGTGCGGATATGCACGTGGACATTGAGTGTGTGTGTTTTGTGTGTGTCGGGAGTGATTTTTGCAATCTGACCATTAAAAAGCCGACCGTCTGTGGTGCTAAAATTGACCGCATCGCCAATGCGGATATGCTCGGCAAAGCGGCTGGGTAATGGACTGACAAACCTAAGCTGTCTGTCATCAATAATGTCGGCAATCGCTGTGCCTTGTGGGTGGGCGATTTTTTCATTTTTTACAAAAATATTTTCAACTCTCCCAAAAATTGGCGCGATAATTGCAATGTCATTGACAATGACATCGGTCGTGGCAACCGAAGATGGACTGCTTGGTGGTTGCAAATTGGGTATTTGGTGTATTTGGTCGGTTGCCAGATGGTTTAAAGTTTTGTTTTGTGTGTCGTCATCGGCAGTGATTGGCGCTGGCGCAGGCAGCGTTTGAGAAAAAGTGGCAATGGTTTGTCCTTTTTTGACAGTGCTGCCTTGAGCGATGTGCAAAGTTTGTAGGGTTGATGTGCTTGGCAGCGACAAAGTGGCATGAGCAATGGGGCTAAGCACGCCTTCAAGGCGAAAACTTGGTTGATAACGCTCAGGCTTGATGTTGATGACGTCATGTTTGTCAAGCACGACCCTATCGCTGCTGATGTGCGCTTTGGTGGCATTTGTTGGCGGTGTGTCAGGCTGGCAGGCGCTTAAAAAAATCCAGCCAGTCAGCACCAACACAGCGCGCCAAACCGATGGCAAATAAACAAAAATAAACATAACCAAGTTGCGGTGATTGTGTATCAATATCTTAGCATATTTTGTAAGGCAGATGAGCAAGTTGTCTGGGCTGAGCACGTTATTTGACATAAAGATGGCGTTTTGGTCAGGCGTTTGGTTTGTCAAAAAGTACTGGCAAAATCAATGCGGTTGTGCTAAAAGTATTGGTGGGCTGTATCGCTCAAATTGGCGGTCTTGGTGATTGTCTTTTTGGGTGTGATAGACCAAAAACTGCATTTGTATTAACCAATTTATATAAGGAACTGTCTGTGAGTGAATTTGCTGGTCTAAAAGTCATGATTATTGACGATTCAAAAACAATTAGACGCACCGCCGAAGCGCTGTTGCAAAGAGAAGGTTGCGAAGTGATTACGGCGGTTGATGGTTTTGATGCGTTGTCAAAAATTGTTGAACACAATCCAGACATCATTTTTGTGGACATCATGATGCCGCGTCTTGATGGCTACCAAACTTGTTCTATGATTAAAAACCACCCTGAATATGCCACCAAACCTGTGATTATGCTGTCGTCAAAAGATGGGTTGTTTGATAAGGCGCGTGGGCGCATTGTTGGTTCGGACGAATATTTGACCAAGCCTTTTAGCAAAGAAGATTTGTTCGCCACAATCAATCGCTATCGTTAGTATATCAACTTTGTTGTTGCCAAAAAATAGGAGAAAATCATGACAAAGGTGTTGGTGGTTGATGACTCGCCTTTAGAGATGACAAGGTTTAAAGACATGTTAAGTAAGTACGACTTTGAAGTCATTGAAGCCTTTGATGGTGAAGCAGGCTGCGCCAAAGCGCTTGAGTGTTTGCCTGATGTGATTTTGATGGACATTGTGATGCCAGAGATGAACGGTTTTCAGGCAACGCGCAAAATCACACGCGATGAAAAAACGGCGCACATTCCTGTGATTATCATCAGTACAAAAGACCAAGAAACAGACCGTGTATGGGGCAAAAGACAGGGGGCAAAAGAGTATTTGGTCAAGCCTGTCAGTGAAGATGAGCTCATACAAGCCATTCGCGCTGTATTGGGGTAGGGCATGGCTTCTTCGGGCTTTGTTGAATTGTTGCGTTTGGCTGACCTTGGCAAAACACGCAAAGCAGAACGCCATAACAGTATCCACCATCAATGGACAGGGATTGGTTTTGAAGTGGCAGAACAGCGATTGGTGGCGCCCATGGGCGAAGTCTCAGAGATTTTGGCGATGCCTGATTTTACCACCGTTCCTTTGACCAAGACTTGGTTGCTGGGCGTGGCAAATGTGCGTGGTCGCTTATTGCCACTGGTGGATTTGGCGCGTTTTTTGGGATTGCAAAGCCAAAATCGCCTAAAGGACTCAAAAGTGATGGTCATTGACCAAGATGGCATATTTTCTGGTGTCGTGGTTGACCAAGTGTTGGGCATGATGCAGTTTTCTCAAGCGGAATATCAAGCGCGCCGCATTGCCCAAGATTCGCCTTTTGCGCCTTATAATCACGGCGTTTTTGTCAAAGACACACAAGATTGGTTTGTTATGTTATTGTCATTGTTGTTTGGCAATCCTGACTATTTGGACGCCACAATCAATTAGTTAATTTGTCTGTATTGACGGCTCATAAAGATAAAAATCAATCAGGATAAAACTTTCCTGCGGCTTCGGCTTGACTAAATTTGCTTCATCAATAATTAAACAACGTTTTTATGTATAAAGGAAAAAGCGCAATGAGCGATACTGCCAACAAGACATCAGAGATTATAACACCCGTTGCAGCAAACGAAAAAAAATGGTGGCTTGCCTTGATTGTCTTTGGATTGTTGTCGGTAGTCAGTCTTGTTTGGTTGGTGTATTCGCTGCTTAAAATCACCGATTATCTAAGCGACATCAATCAGCTTGAAGTCAGCGCCGTTAATATCGTCAAAGACGTCAATGACACGACCTTTTCAAGGGATTTTGAAGTCAGTAAAAATGCGCACGCCCGTCTTTCAACAGACGTGCAAATCTATGAAGCGGCGCTGCTGAGCCTACAAAACAATGCGTTACTGGGCAATCGCAGCACCTTTGAGCACATCAACCAAGCGTGGCAAGAAAAAAAACCCAGCGTTGATTATGTGATTGAACACCAAAACGACATCAATGCGCTGCAAGATTTACAAAAACAAGTCAAAGACGCCACCACGCAGCTGCAGGAGCAATATATTCAAGTTACTGACCAAGCCATGGCAGTAAAAATGCCAGCAGCGACGTTGCGCGAAATACAATCCCAAGTGGTTTTGCTTGAGCGCATTAGCGAAGAGATAAGCGCACTGACCACTTCAACAGACGCCAATGCTGACGATTTTAAAAAGTATGTTGATGACTTTAGCAAAGTGCTTGCCAGCCACCAAAGTACGTTTGGTCAAGCAGCGCCAACGCTACAAAGCATTGACAGCGTTTTTCAGCAGATGATTGCTCCTGTTGCGTTGCAGCTGAACGACCTAAGCGACCCTGCCATTCAGTCGCGTCAAAATGCCCAAGTGCTCAGCGATTTGGCGACCACCACTCAAAAACAGCTTGCAGGCTTAAATCGCGGCATTATCACCCAGACCAGCATTGTCATTCCTGCGGTGAGTGCACTGCTGTCAATGTTGCTGGTGATTTATGCGCTGGCTCGTTTGTTTAGAAGTCGCAGCCGTCTTGAGCGCTCAGTGATTGAAAAAGAAACCTTGCGCCAGCGCCAAGAAATGGAAGTGGAAGCCGAAAGGGCGCGCATTGAGTCCGACCGTGTGCGCCGCATGGAGTCGGACAAAGAACGTTCACAGATGGCGATTTTAAGATTGCTTGATGAGTTGGGCGATTTGGCAGAAGGGGATTTGACGGTGAGTGCCACCGTTACCGAAGATTTTACAGGGGCGATTGCTGACTCGGTCAATTATGCCATTGACCAGCTGCGTCAGTTGGTGTTGGCAATTAACGCCACCGCCGACAAAGTGGCTTTGTCTTCACAGCAAACCCAGATGACCGCAGTGGAGCTTGCCGAAGCGTCAGAGCACCAAGCCCAAGAGATTGCAGGCGTGTCGGCAGCCATCAGCCAAATGGCGGTGTCTATTGACCAAGTGTCTACCAATGCCACCGAATCGGCAAGCGTTGCTCAGCGCTCAGTTGCCATCGCGCACAATGGTGCCGAAGCGGTACATCGCTCCATTGAAGGTATGAACATCATTCGTAACCAAATCCAAGAAACCGCCAAACGCATCAAGCGCTTGGGCGAATCTTCGCAAGAGATTGGTGATATTGTGGGTTTGATTAATGACATTGCTGACCAGACCAACATTTTGGCATTAAATGCCGCCATTCAGGCGTCTATGGCGGGCGAAGCAGGGCGTGGTTTTGCGGTGGTGGCAGACGAAGTTCAGCGTTTGGCAGAGCGCTCGGCAGGGGCAACGCGTCAAATTGAAATGCTGGTCAAGACCATTCAGGCAGACACCAACGAAGCGGTTTCTTCTATGGAGTCTACCACGTCTGAAGTGGTCAAAGGAGCAAAACTGGTCAAAGACGCAGGCGAAGCCTTGGACGAAGTACAAACCGTTTCGCACACGTTGGCAGAGCTGATTCAAAACATCTCTGATGCAGCACGTCAGCAAGCCACATCGGCAGGGCACATCTCAAGCACCATGGACATCATTCAAGACATCACATCACAAACATCATCAGGCACGATGGAGACCGCGCGTTCTGTGGGTCATCTTAACGAAATGGCAGCCGCCCTGCAAAAATCGGTTTCAGGATTTAAGCTGTCAGATGATGACGTATTGGCAAGCAAAAGCATCTCATAGTTTTGATGTGTGGGCTGTGGTTGTGTTGGTGGCGGGTTGGTTTGTCAATCGGCTCAATGATGTGGCTTGATAAAGGCGATGGCTCATGGTAGATACCACCAAATTTAAAAATTATCACCATCAATCCAATGAATTGGTCGCGCTTGAGTGGTTGATTGACCCACTCAATGAGCAGTTTGACCGTGTGCACAGTGAGCGTGTTTTGTGTCAAGACATTGCCAAAGTATATCGGCATATTGTTGGCGCACTAACGATGGCAAATTTGCCAGATGCCGCTGCTTTGGCGCGTTTGATACACACAATGGCGCAGCACCCCAGCTACCAAACCCCCAGTGATAATTATGAGCTGATGAGTGCCAGTTATTTGTTGTGTTATGAATTGAACCACTATGTGCGCACAGGCTTTTTGCACAATGCGCTGCTTGGTCTAAAAACCGCTTATTTGTCTTATTTGTTGGGGGCGAGCTTGCCAGCCGACTTTTGTGCGTTTAGCGAAAAAATACCACCAACCACCTGTCATCAAAGCAATCAAATAAACGCCCCAAACATTGCGCATTTGTGGCAAGAATGGCTGGCAAAATTACAAAATCAAAGTCCACAATCAGACCCTTTTGCCAGTGCAGATGAAATGAGTGCGCTAAAGCAAGCAGTGGCCACTTTGTGCGCCACCAGTGTTCATCAGCTGTTGCACAAGTTGTGGGCGTTGGTTGCGCTTTGGCTGGATAATGCGCCAAATCAACAGCAAAAGTTGGTCAGCGCTGGTTTGTTTGACAAATTGCACCAAGCATTTTTGTTGTCCCAAGATGACCCAGACGCATCCACCATCTTTTGGCTGGAAAATTTGCTGGCTGACGTGTATGTGATGCTGGCAACGCTAAAGTGCCCCAATAACACCACCCAAGAGTTTTTGGAGAGCTTAGAAGACAACCACCTGATTGAGCAGGATTTTTTTGTTTATATGGCGGTTGAATTGCAAACCATTGATTTGACCGACAAACAGCAGGCGGCGCACAGACTGCAAGCGCTCAAAAAGCATTTGTTGCTTCGTGGCTGGGAAAAGTACGCCAGCTGGCTTGATGACGCCATGTGGCAGCTTGACAAAGACGAAGCGCCCAACTTGACTGGTCTTTATCAAGAAATCCAAGCGCTGTCTGAGCTGCTGCACGATGATGTGTCTGTTGACGAAAACGCAAGCACATTGGGCAAAACCTACCAAGCACTCCAAACAGCCAAGCAGCAATTTAGCGATTATTTGCGCAGCAAAGACGTTGATGATTTGCCCAAGGCTGATGATTTTTGGCAGCCCCAACAGGCATTTGATGACAGCTTGCCACAGGTGTCGGAAGTGTGTGAGCAGTTGGCGCTTGTGTTTGATGCGCTGTGCGACAAAGCCCCCAAGCGGGTCAGTTGGCAACTGGCTCATCAACTGGCCGATGGTTTGTTGTTTTTTGAGCTGTTTTTGGACGAATTGACAAAGCAGCGTTTTGACCGTTTGGCGCTACAGCAAGCCAAACAGCACATCAAAGCAGCGCTGAGCTTGGTGGTTGCTTTGGTGGACGAAGTTGATGAGATTTTTGACATTTATGCCAAACTGCTTACTGCCCATCAGCACACCACGCTTTATGACGATGATGGTTGTCATGAGCCAGTTATGGGCGAAGTCATTGGCTCAGACTTGAGCAAGCAAAACGGCGATTATGACGATGAACACATAGAAGAAGCGCTCGTCAGCGACATTATATTGCCCAAAAAATCTCCTTTGCCTGTAGGTTCTGTCATCAAACCTGCAGGTCATGCACAGTCTTTGGCGCCATTTATCAACGATGAATACAAAAGCAAAGACATTTTTTTGACAGACATTTTGTCCATACCTAACATCACTTTGAGCCATCAGGACAATCATAACGACATCAAGGCAATGGCGGCTTATGCGATGATGGGGGATAGCGTTGTGGAAGATTTGACCCCCATTGAACGCCTGCTTAAACCATCGGCAAATGCCCAGTACTACGCCGTCAAATCGGCAGCAAAATTTGTCAAAGCAGCAAAGCCACTGTCGGTTTACAAAGAGTTTATTGAAGAGACCAACCAAGTGAATGACAATAACACAGCAGCCCCAAGCCAGCAGCCCCAAGCCGCAGTCCAAACCCATGGCGCGGCGTATTTGGCGCTCAAAGCGACGCTAAAGGACGATGATTTTGGCTTTGATGAAGAGTTTCGTGAGATTTTTATTGAAGAAGTTGACGAAGTGTTGGAGCAGCTGCGTGAAGTCTTGCCCAGTTGGCAGTCCAACATCACCGACAACGAAATGCTGACACAAATTCGCCGTCATTTTCATACACTCAAAGGCTCAGGGCGCATGGTGGGGGCGTTTTGTTTGGGGGAGACGGCTTGGGCGATTGAAAATTTGCTCAACCGTGTGCTTGATACGACGATTAAGGTCAGTGAAGACATTGCTGCTTTGGTGGCAAAGGTGGTTGATGTCATTCCTATCATGGTGCAAGACTTCGCCCAAAAACAGCCGCCAAGCGTTGACAATGTGGGGTTTATTTTACAAGCTGACAATCTTTTGGCAGGCAGACCCATTGGCGATGGTTTGATTGGTGATGCGCCCCCAAGCTCAAGCGAATCTGGCGAACAATCGCCCAAAAACAGCACACAACCAAGCGACGTTACTGCCGATTTGGCGCATGACGAAATGTTGTTGCCAGAAGTGTTGACACCATTTATGGAAGCGGCAAGCCAGCCTGTGCCGTCCTTGTTTCCTGACGCTGACGCTGACATTAGGGCGATTTTTGTGGAAGACGCCCAAGAAGTGTTGGCGCAAATCATTCCCAAATTTGGCGCGTGGCAAAAAGACCGCAGCCAACACCAGCTTTTGTTGGACATACGTTGTGGTTTTCATGCCCTAAAGGGCTCAGGGCGCATGGTGGGGGCAGCAGAGCTTGGCGAGCTGTCTTGGGCGATTGAAAATTTGCTCAACCGTGTGCTTGACGAATCGTTGGCACTCAATGATGGCATGGTGCTGCTGCTTTCTGATGTGTTGGCAGACTTTGGGCACTTACTGACGGTGTTTCGCGATGGACTGTGTGCCTATCCTGAGCATGTGATTTTGTGGATTGCTTGTGCCCATGCCTACAGTCAAGGTCATGGCGACGAGTTTGATTATCGCATTTTTAGTCATTTTGTCCAAAATCATGGCATGGATTGGTCGCTTGATAAGCAAAGCGAGCCACAAGAAACCAACAACGCGCCTGCAGAAGCGCCTTGTCAAAGCGTGCAAACTCTGGGCTTTATCCAAGAAGCCAAAGACATTATCTTAAACGCCACACCAACAACGCCAGATGACGAAGAAGAGATATTGCTTTGTCAGATATTTGTTGAAGAAGGCAAAGAGCTGCTGACCGAAGTCAAGGCATTTTTGCACAGCAACCAAAGCAAAGACAGCGTGCCTGTCAATGACAGAATTGTGCGCGCTTTTCATACATTAAGGGGCGCTTCTGGCTTACCGCCTTTGGCGTTGGTGGCTGAAGTGGGCGCCATCATTGAGCACGGGTTACAAAATTTGCAGCAACACGACGCGCCCATGAAACGCCCGCATTTGCAGGCTTTGGGTCATGCTGTGGAGCTGATAGAAGCGCATTTGTTGGCTTACGAAGACGCTGGTACTGATGAGACCATCAAAGAAAACCCAGACTTTAGTGAAGATAAGCACGCGTTGGAATCTTTGCTCAAAAGCAGTCAAGATGACATGTCAGACATTGCGGTGCTGATTGAAGGGATTGATGGGCTGCTAGACGCTGAGCTTGAGTTGGGCGAATTGACCCAAAAACCGCCAGCGGCTGTGGCAGAGTACGCCAACAAACAAAGCCAAGAGATAGGGTTGCTGTTGACGCGTATCCATGAATTTCCCAAATTTCAAATGGTGCTTGATGCATTGGCGCAGGCGTATCAATTGCTTGCTTGCCACCCTGATTGTTTTGATGAGTGCTTGGCACAAACTTTGATGGCGGTACATCGTGAGTTGGTGGGATTGTTTGATTCGTTGGCTGGCAGCATGTCGCTCAAGGTTGACGAAGTGGCACTGGAGCAACTGAGCGCTTGGTGTGGCGAATGTTTGAGCAATTTAAACGCTCAAACAACAGCCAAGACAACAGACGCTGCAGCAACCACAAAAAAACGCAAAACAGTGCTTGTTGAAGAACTGGCGTTTGAAGACATCACAACCGATGATGAGCTGTTGGACATTTTCTTGACCGAAGCCCAAGACATCATCGGCAGAAGCGCCAACAATTTTAAAGCGTGGCGTCATGAGCTGGATAATGCCGAGCTGTCCACAACCTTGCAACGCGATTTGTACAGCTTGGCTGGCGGTTCAAGTTTGGCAGGCGTGATGAGCATTCATCAGATGGCGCAAGCTGCTGAAATGGTCTTTGAGAGCCTAAAAGATGAACAAATTGCCATCAATGATGAGTGGCTGTCCATTTTGCAACAGGCATATGACGTGCTTGCTTTGCAAGTTGATTTTATCAAAAATCGCAAACAGTCGTTTTTTGTGTGTCATGCGGTTGAAGATTTGCACCGATATTTGGCGGCAGGCACCCTTGATAAGGGCGCAACCATTCGCACCCCTGTCATAGAAGTTGAGATTGACACCGCCGAAGATGAACCCGATTTGCTCACAGAAGAAGCGTCAACCGACGTCAGTTCGCCCATTGACGTTCAGCAGTTTATCAAAGATTCTTGGCATGGCATGCTGCCTGACAAAGACATTTTGAACATTTTTTTAGAAGAAGCCAAAGAGCTGGCAGAAAGCAGCAGCGAAGACTTTGCCACATTTCGTCATAATACTGCCGACAAAGAAGTTTTGCAGTCCTTGCAGCGCAAATTGCATACCATCAAAGGTGGCGCGCGCATGGTGCCTGTCAATGGCATTGCTGACCTTGCCCACGAGATGGAAACCATTTATGAAGATTTGGGCAACCATCGCTACTTTGCCAACCAATCGGTGGTCAATTTGTTGTTTGCTTGCCACGATTGGATTGTGGCGGCGCTTAATTTGCTAAAAAGCCACTATAACCCACCGCGACCGACTTTGCTGATAGATGCCTTGCATCAATTTATCCAAAATCCTGACAGCGTGGTGGCTGTGCCGCTGGTGTCGTTGAGCAGTGAAGCACAAGTGATTGCGCAATATCAGTCGGCTGACAATCCAGTGGCGCAAACTCACGACATCAGCCAAATGCCGCCCATGCAAGGCATGTTTGCCCAAAAAACCAAGCAACACACCAGCGCCGAGATGATTCGCATTGCCGTGCCTGTGATGGAAGACATGATTAACCTTTCTGGTGAGACGGCAATCAACCGCGCGCGTATTGACATGAGCATTGTGGGCTTGACGGCGAGCATTGAAGAGATGGGCGTTACTGTGCAACGCTTGGCCGACCAGTTGCGGCGCATGGACATTGAGTTAGAAGCACAAATTTTGTCGCAAATTGATGAGATGGATAAGCTGGACGCTGGTTTTGACCCACTGGAAATGGACAGATATTCATCGCTCAATCAGCTTTCCAAATCGCTCTCAGAATCGGCGTCGGACTTGCTGGACATCAAAACCACGTTGCTTGACAAAACCAGAAACAGCGAAAGTTTGCTCCTACAATTGTCGCGCATTCAAACCGAGTTGCAAGACAAGCTGATGGGTTCGCGTATGGTGCCGTTTTCGCGCTTGACGCCGCGTCTGCATCGCATTGTGCGCCAAACCGCCAATGAACTTGGCAAAATCGTGGAGCTGACGGTCATCAATGCCGATGGCGAAGTGGATAGAACCATTTTGGAGCACATCACAGCGCCCCTTGAGCACATGCTGCGCAACGCCATTGACCATGGTATTGAATTTCCTGAGCGGCGCAGTGAGCTTGGTAAGTCCACCACAGGGCAAATCAAGCTGCAAGTGCGACGTGAAGGCAACGAACTGGTGTTGCTGCTGTCCGATGATGGTGCGGGCATTGATGTCAATGGCGTGCGCCAAAAAATCCTTGCCCAAGGGCTGATTCGTCCCGAAGAACAGCTCAGCGACAATGACGTCATACAATACATCTTTAATGCAGGCTTGTCCACCGCAGGCAAGGTTACCCAAATTTCAGGACGCGGGGTTGGCATGGACGTGGTGCGCACCGAGATTCGTCAGCTGGGCGGTTCGGTGTCTGTAGAGTCAACAATGGGTCAAGGGTCGTGCTTTATCATGCGTGTGCCTTTGGTGGTGGCGTTGTCTGATGTGTTGGTGGTGCGCGTGGCAGACCATCAGTATGCCGTTCCTTTGGTACAAATTGAGCGGGTGATTCAAGTTGATGCCACCAAAATGCTGGCGCATTATCAATCGGGCGAAGTCAATATTGACCTAGAAGGTCAAGAATATCGTTTGCGTTATCTCAATGAAATCTTGTCTAATTGTCAATTTAGCGAAGACGGTTTGGACAGCAGCGTGCCTGTCATCATTGCCAAAAGTCAGGTCGGATACTTTGCCTTGCAGGTGGATGAAATTGTCGGCTCGCGCATGGAAGTGGTGGCAAAACCTTTGGGCAATCAGCTGTCGCGTTTGTCGGGCATTTCAGCAGCGACCATTATGGGTGATGGTTCGGTGATGTTGATTTTGGATTTGCCAGCTTTGATGCGCACGCCCCAACAACTGCATGCCAAAGAAGAGCCATCAGACCAAGTGCAGCGCCATTTGATTATGGTGATTGATGACTCAGTAACGGTGCGTAAAGTAACTTCAAGATTCTTGGAGCGTCAAGGTTTTGATGTGGTGGTTGCCAAAGATGGGGTACACGCCATTGAGATTTTGCAAGACACCGTGCCAGATTTGATGTTGCTAGACATTGAAATGCCGCGCATGGATGGTTTTGAAGTGGCAACCCAAGTGCGCCATAGCCAACGCCTAAAGGATGTTCCAATCATCATGATTACGTCTCGTACTGGCGAAAAACATCGCAAACGCGCTTTTGAGATTGGGGTTGATGAATATTTGGGCAAGCCGTTTCAAGAAATACAGTTACTAAGCCATATTCGTGCTTTGTTAAAGCTCAACGTATCCACATAAAAGACAACCAGATATGCAAAAACATCATTTTAGGGCGATTAGCCTATTGAGCGCAACCAAAGGGGTGCTCAAAGTCAGTATCATTCCTGCCGTCGGTCAGCCAGATTGGATTTTGCCATCGGCGCTGATTTTGGACACGGTGGCGGTCGCTGAGCGCACAGAGCATTATTTGTGGCAGCACCAAGATGGCAGCCAAAGCATACCTGTTTATCCTTTGGTGCCAGAAGGGGCGGTTGCAGACACTGTGGTGATTTTAGAAGGCAGTAACGATGAGCAGCGCTCAGCACTGTACATTCAAGGTGAAATCCAAACAATGCACGTGCGAATTTCAGAAGTCAAGGACGTCAGTCTGAGCCAAGAAGTGCTCACCAACATCAAAAACAGCACCCCCAAGGCACTGCTGGACAAAAGCGGCAAAGAGCATTTTGTTTATCAAGCGGTAAGCATTGGCGACGAACTGTACATCATTCCTAATCTGTACGCCATTGTGGAGACTTTGTTGGCTTAGTTTGCTTGTGCTGGTGCGATTTGGTACAATTTTGACTGACCTTCCTATTAAATCAGAGACAGCCATGACAACCAAACAACCTTTGGGTCAAACAGCCAGCAATCATCTTGTTAAATACAGTGTGGTAACGCGCATTTTTCATTGGGTGGGTGCGCTGCTCATTATTGTTGCTTGGGTACTGATTGAACAGGGCGATGGGTGGGTTGATTTGCACAAATCGGTTGGGGTCAGCTTTTTGATATGGACATTGTTGCGGATTGTCAATCGTTTGGTTGGCTCGGTGCCACCAGTTGTGCCAATGCCAAAATGGCAAACGCTCATTGCACATCTGGTGCATTGGGGTTTGTACGTTGCCATGCTTGCCATGCCAATCAGTGGGGTGCTGATGTCCATGTATGGTGGTCGCAGCGTGAGTGTTTTTGGGTTGATAAACATTCCTGCGTTGGTTGCACCCAATCGTGATATGGCGCGTTTTTTTAATGACTGGCACACAGGGTTGGTGTTTTATGCGTTGGTGTGTTTGGTGGTGGCGCACGTGGCAGCGGCTTTGTACCACCAGTTTGTGCTCAAAGACAATCTAATCGCCCGCATGAAATAAAAACTTATCAAAGCCAACATCGCCCAAAACCGTCTGTGGCGACATTGGCAGCACAAACAATCATGAATGCATCATCAGGTATTCAAAAGCTGCCAAACCTGCTTTTGAGCCTTCGCCCATGGCGATGTTGATTTGTTTAAATGGCACGGTGGTTACATCGCCACAAGCAAAAATACCTGCTTTGTTGGTGCGACATTTGGTATCAATCTCAATCTCTCCATGAGCGTTGGTTTTGACCAGCTCCTTGACGATTTCAGAGTTTGGCACAAGCCCAATCTGCACAAAGACTGCCGATAAATCCAGCGCGTTGCTGTTGCCCGTTGTGCGGTCTTGGTAGATAAGTTGGGTAACTTTACCGTCTTTGGCAACGATTTCTTGGGTGGCAGCAGACGTGATGATGGTGATGTTGTCTTTGGTGGTGGCTTTTTCTATCAGCACTTGGTCGGCGCGCAATGTGTCGCTAAAT
Organism: Moraxella sp.; assembly: GCA_030528385.1. GTDB lineage: Bacteria > Pseudomonadota > Gammaproteobacteria > Pseudomonadales > Moraxellaceae > Moraxella. Next base: position 43,483 of record JAUMYZ010000007.1, on the reverse strand, counting down.
TCTAGCACACTGACGTGCTTAACAATGCCTGATAAGTCCAAAGCGGCTTCTATGCCAGAGTTGCCGCCACCAACAACGGCCACAGCCTTGCCCTTGAAGAAAGGACCGTCGCAGTGCGGACAGTATGCCACGCCATTGCCGATGTTTTCTTCTTCACCTTTGACGCCCAGTTTGCGCCATTTGGCTCCTGTGGCAATAATCAAGGTGCGCGATGTCCAGTTGGCACCAGTATTGAGCGTTACTTGATAGCCACCTTCAACTTCTGTGATGTTCAAGACGCTGACGTGCTCTTTGACGTCAATGTTATATTCTTTGATGTGGGTGGCAAGATTGGTTGCCAAGGCGCTGCCGTTGGTGAGTGGCACAGAGATAAGGTTTTCAATGTCTTGGGTGTCTTTGACCTGTCCACCAATGCGGTCGGCAACCAGCGCCACACGCAGCCCCTTGCGCGCTGTATAAATCGCCGCCGCCGCGCCAGCAGGACCACCGCCGATGACGGTTACGTCTTGGGTTTGTAGTTGCTCAGGAGCAATTTGGCTAAACAAATCGCTGTATTCATTTTGCAGTTTGTCAATGATGCGTGCAGTGTCTACTTTGCCATTTAAAAAGGGCTTGCCATTTAAAAATACTGCAGGCACGCCCTGAATGTTGTGTTGGGCAACCAAGTCGCCAAAAACGCCGCCATCAATCATTTCGTTGCTGATGTTGTCATTGAGCAGGGCAAATTGGTTGAGCGCTTGCACCACTTCGGGGCAGTTATGACAAGACAGCGACACAAAAGTTTGAAATTGCAGTGGTTTTTGAATGCGTTTGACCAGCGCTTGAATGCCTTCGTCCAGTTTGAGCGGGTGCCCGCCTGTTTGTAAAATTGCCAAAATCAGTGAAGTAAATTCATGCCCCCCTGGTATGCCACTAAACACAATGCCAGCGTCTTTGTGGTTGTCGTAACAAAGTTTAAAGCTCATGGCGGACAATTGGGGGTTGATGACGCTTTTGTCAAAACCGATTTTGTCGCTGGTGCTGGCAACTTGTTCAAGAAAATCAATCAGTTCAGCACGTTTGGGGTGCTCGCCTTGTCCGATGACGATTTGGATGGGGCAAGTCATGTTGGTGCTATAGGACTTGACAGCATCTAAGAGATTTTGGTCTAACATAAATAGGCTCAGTTTATATAAACAATTGACTTATTTTATACAGTTGTTTGAAATTTTAAAAGTTAAGAATTTAAAATGCTGCCATTATAAAAGCTAAACGGATTGTTGGCTTGATAAAATGTCATAATCTTGCTAATATAGGCGACAAAGAGTGATGAGATTGATTATTTCCCACCAGTGAAGTTTTCCGATAAGTTAGGAGAGTTTTGTGTTTCCAGAATACCGTGATTTGATTACCAAGTTAAAAACCGAAGGCGATTTGCATTTTAGCAAGCTGTTTGATGAGCATAATGAGCTAGACACAAAGATTGACAACTTGGAAAAAGACCCCGTTGCTTCTGTCAGTCGTGCCGAAGAGATTGAAGCGTTAAAGCGTAAGAAGCTGGCGCTAAAAGACGAATTGTATCAATATCTGCTGACCAAAGTTAAAGCATAAGGCATGATGGTCATCATCAATAAGGACGCAAGGTTTGATTGACCTTGCGTTTATTATTTGGTGGCTTGTTATTTGGCGGATTGAAACTGTGTAAACTGGGGGCACTGGGTGAGCGGTATTTGTTCATCAATCATCACCTGCCCTGTTTTGTCCTGTAAAACAAACTTTGTGCTGACTTTGTCTTCTGTGATGACGGTGGCGATGGCTTTGCGCTGTCGCTCGTCCATCTGGCTTAGGTCATCAAGCAAAGAACAAGCGAGTGTTGACAGCTCTTGACCGAAAGTGTGCAAAAAACCGCTGGGCACTTGTGCTTTGTTGATGGTGTGAAATTTGGCTTGCACCGACAACACTGGATACTCATTGTGGATATTGATGGTGATGCCCATGTCTTTTAAGTTGGCGACTTCTTGTTCGCTCAGTTTAAAGTTGTCAGGCGCTTTGAAAGTCTGGCGAACTTCTTCTTGGAGTTTGTTGTCCAAATAATCTGAACAGCCCATTAAAAACAAACAAACCAAGCCGACACCAAGCAGTGTTTTGGGCAATGTCATGTCTGTTCCTTGAAACCATGATGTGATGATGGTTTTATTATAGCAACATCTTTTGGGCAAAACAATACAAACATTCACTGAACTGCTTAAATGATAGACAAAAAAGCCACCTTTTATAGGTGGCTTTTGTACAAGTGGTGGCTTTAGATTTTGCCAACCAAATCTAGGCTGGGTTTTAGGGTTTCTTGACCTGCTTCCCATGCGGCTGGACACACTTCGCCGTCATTGTCGCGCACATATTGGGCGGCCTTGACTTTGCGCACCATGTCTTTGGCGCTGCGACCAATGCCCAAATCGTGAATCTCAGCAACTTTAATCAAGCCATCTGGGTCTACCAAAAAAGTGCCACGCAGTGCGGCGTGCTGACCTTCAATCATGATGTTAAAGCCACGGGTAATCTCACCGGTGCCATCGCCCAACATGGGATATTGTACCTTGCCAATGGCAGGAGAAGCGTCGTGCCACGCTTTGTGAACAAAATGCGTGTCGGTGGAGACCGCATACACTTCTACGCCCAGCGCTTTTAGTTCGTCGTAGTGCGCTGCCATGTCTTCTAGTTCGGTGGGACAAACAAAAGTAAAGTCATGTGGATAAAACAAAAAAATCGCCCACTTACCTTTGACGTCATCGGTAGAGATGGTTGTAAATTCGCCATTAACATAGGCTTGGGTGCTAAACTCTGGAATGTGCTGATTGATGATTGCTGTCATAGTAGTGCCTTGCTTAAGCAAAAGAAGTGAATGATTTGGGCATGCTTACCCTTATCCATCATAACAAAATTGGCTTTTTTATACAGTTAAAACTTTTAAATGTATTGTTTTGTTTTATAAAACTTAGATGGTAAAATAAGCGCAAAGACTTTATGTAGGATAAATTATGATTACATTGCGTCAACTGGAATTTGCCTTGGCGGTCGCCAAACACAAACACTTTAAGCGCGCTGCTGAAGAGTGTAATATCTCTCAATCTGCTCTAAGTTTGGGCATTGCTGAGCTGGAAAAACAGCTGGACACACAGATTTTTGAACGCAACAACAAACAGGTGTTGATTACGCCTATCGGAGAAGAGTTGTTGGAAAGAGCACAAAGAATTTTTAGTGAAATCAATGATTTGATAACCAGAGCTCACAGTCATCAAACGCCACTGGCGTACCCGATGAGCATTGGCATTATCCCAACGGTTGCTCCATATTTGCTGCCAAAGGTGTTGCCCGCCCTAAAGCAAGCCTATCCGCATTTTGAGCTGTCGGTCATAGAAAAACAAACCGAAAGACTGATTGACCAAGTGCGTTATGGGCATATGGACACAGCGATTATTGCTTTGCCTTATGCCGTTGAAGGGCTGCACACTTTTGAGTTTTGGGCAGAAGATTTTTTTGCCATTTTCCCCAAAACGGACAGTCATGTTGAGCTAAAACACATCAACAGCGATGAATTGTCCAAAACCAATTTGTTGTTATTGGGCGAAGGGCATTGTTTGACCGACCATGCTTTGTCGGTGTGTGCCTTAAATAAAGAAGACATTAAATCGGGTTTTAGCGACGCCAGTCTGAACACCATCATTCAAATGGCGCTGGCGGGCATGGGCACAACGCTGGTGCCAAAAATGGCGCTTGAGCAAATCACCAGCGACAATGTAGTGGCTGTGCCAATCAAAGAGCCAGGTCCGCACAGGCGTTTGGCGTTTATTACGCGACTAAATTATGCCCGCGTTAATGATGTAGAGATTTTGAGTGAAATTTTTCATCAGGTATTAGAAAAAGAAGCGTCTTAGACTTGGTATTGCCAATCACAAGCAAAAACCCCTAAAGCAAACGCCATAGGGGTCGGTTGAACATAAGAAAACAATCAATCAAACAAGCAACGTCAGTTTAGCGATTGTGGGCTGTTGATGGTGATTTCTACGCGGCGGTTTTGGGCACGACCATATTCGCTGTCGTTGGATGCGATGGGTCTGGACTCGCCATAGCCGATGGTGTTGATACGGTGTGGGGCAACGCCACGAGAGATGAGATAATTTGCCACAGACGCCGCGCGCTGACGAGACAGGTTGTAGTTGTAATTGTCTGAGCCTGTGCTGTCGGTATGACCTGCCACGTTGATGGTGGTTTGGTTGTATTGGTTCATGGTTTGGGCAAGCTGATTTAGGCTTGGGGTGAACGATGGGTTCAAAGTTGCGTCGTCATAAGCAAAAGTGATGTTGCCTGGCATGATAAGATTGATGTTGCCCGTGTTGGGGTCTTGCTTAACTTCAACGCCTGTGCCCGCCATTTGTTGTTCAATTTGTTTGGCTTGTTTGCTCATATAAGCGCCAATGCCCGCGCCCAGCACCGCACCAATGGCGGCATCACGCTCAGTATGCTCACCGCCTGTGGCTTTTGAGATGCCTGCGCCCAGCACTGCCCCTGCCAACGCACCCAAACCTGCTTTTTTGGCGGTGTCAGCATTGCCAGTTGTGCCTGTGCTGGCGCAACCTGTGATAATCATACTGGTGGCAGCAACGGTGGTGATGAGTAGTTTTTTCATAAAAATTCCTTATAAATGGTGAGCAAAATGCTCAGTATACTTAACGGTATTATGCCCCAAATAAACTGATAACTTTGTTATAACTATGTATATAATGTGTAGCCATTTTGCTTGATGTGCTGCGTTGCGACAAATTTTGACAGGCGTTTATATGGCTTGTTTGGCGGGGTTGGTCGCCATTTGGGTGATAAAGTTTATAAGATTTTAGACAAATTTTTAGTCAAAGTTTGCTAAAATATCACAAAGTTTTGCTGATGGTGAGCCAAGTCTGCGATGGCAACAAAACTTTTTGCTTTGATTGTTTGTTAGGGGTGAGAGAATTGATGAAGACGCGCCAAACATTACCTTTTTTTCAAAAATTGCATGAAAAATCTCCCAAATTTGCCCAAAAATTCTCTTTTTTAACCACTACTGGCACGATAGTTGCTAATAGTATGGCAGTGAGTGTGCCATTGTATGTGGCGGGCGCTGCCAAATTGTTTGCCAGCTCACAGCGGGCGGACAAAACTGTGATTGGCATTGCCAACCATTGGATAAAAACCAACAACTTGCTGATAGACAAGGTGTTGCCAAATAAAACGTGGCACATCAATATGCCAAATGATTTGAAGGTTGATGGCAAATATTTGCTCATTTGTAACCATCAATCGTGGGTGGACACCAGTATCATTCAGTATGTCAGCGAAGGCAAATTGCCCATCACCCGATTTTTTGCCAAGCATGAGCTGTTGTATATTCCCATTGTGGGGCAGACCTTTTATTTATTGGATTTTCCGATGATGAAGCGCCACAGCAAAGATGAAATTGCCAAAAATCCAGCGCTGGCGACCAGAGATTTGGCAGAAGCCAAAAGGGCTTGTGCGCTGCTGACCAACAAGCCATTTGTGTTGCTCAATTATTTAGAAGGCACACGCATGACGCCTACCAAGCATGCGCAGCAACGTTCGCCTTATCGGCATTTGTTAAAACCAAAGGCGGGCGGTTTTGCTTTGGCGATTAGCAGTTTGGGCGACAAGATAGATGGGATTTTGGACATGACCATCGTTTACCCTGATGGCGTGCCAACTTATCAAGATTTGTGGCAGGGCAAGATTACCCGTCTGGGTGTGGACATTCGTCATTTGGCGATGGACGACGAGTTGTTTGCGGCACTCAAAGCGGGCAAATATGACACCGACAGCGCAACCAAAGCGCGGTTATTTGCTTGGCTTGATGACGTATGGACAGCCAAAGACAAACGCATTGACACAATGCTGGCAGGATTTAACGATTATAGATGACGGACATGACACGACCAAAACAAACGCCGCCACTGTCGGATTTGCAAGCGCCAAAGCAGGCAGATATCCCCGAAGATGTCATTCCTTTGTTTCATCAAGACAAAGCGCAAAGCGCGCCCAGCAAAGTCAAAATCACCTATGACATCGTGATGGTGCTGCTGTTATTGATTGACCTAACGCTTATTTTGGGCGATAAAGTGTTGATGAGCGCTTTGGCGACCAAGGTGGCGCAGTGGCTGGGCTTTGGCTTGTGGTTGGGCACTTATCAAAGTAATTATCATCTGGGTGTGTCAGCCATTGGCGGTGTGTTTACCGTGTTTTGGGTGGCTGAATTGACCATGCGCTGGATAAGGGCGGTGATAAAAAAGACTTATTTTCGTTGGTTCTTTTTTCCGTTTGTGCATTGGTATGAAGTGCTCGGCTGCTTTCCTGCGCTGCGTGCTTTGCGACTGTTGCGCGCTGGGCTGATTATCAAGCGCTTGCACGGCATGGGCATTAAGGTCATTCCCGAAAAATGGCTAAACTCTGCGCAGTTTTATTATCATGTGATTTTAGAAGAATTGTCTGACCGCGTGATTTTGACCGCCATTGATAATTTTCGTGAACAAATGGCACAATCCAAGACGCATGGCGCGCTTATTCAGTCTGCCATTGACAAAAACCGCGACGCCTTTGAAAAGGTAATGATGGATTTGTTGAGCACTGAACTGACGCCAAAACTCCAAATGGCATTTCTTAAGCAAACGGGCAAGCAGCTTTCAATTGATGTGGGGTTGGCGGTAGAAAAAGCATTGGCAGACACCCCAGAGCTGAGCAGGTATTTAAAACTCATTCCCATAGCAGGCGGCATGATTGAAAACCAAATCACCCATATTGGCAGGCACATCGGACAAAATGTAACTGACGCCATCAATCGGCATTTGTTTGACCAAGCAACGCTGGATGCATTGATGGTGCATATTGCTAAGGGGGTGGCAAACATTGACACCAATCGTCCAGAGTTGCAAAAATTGGTAGGAGAAATTGTAGATGACGCATTAAATGCCTTTGAAAAACAAGTCAAAATTCAGCAATGGAAGCACAAAGAGCAGTTACATTTGTGATTGGCGATTTGATGAATTAATGTCCGTTGTATTTCTTTTAATCATAATTGTGGTAATATTATGAAAGCCATTTCCTTATTTGGTAGAATGCTGACATTTAGCCGCCTAAAAATCAATACCGACAATTTACAAGATGTTGAGCGTGAGTTGCAACAGTTGCTTGGCGGTTGTCATAATGAGTCCATACCCATAGTGATTGACAGCAGTGTCAAACTGGACTTGGCACAGCTTATTGAGCTGCTTTGGTCGTTTAGGTTACAACCCATTGGTGTGGTAGAAGGGGCGTTGACCAAAGAAGCCGAAGCGCTTAGACTGGCAACGTTTCCTGCTGATGGCAAGCGCATTAAACGTCTCAACAGCACAGAAGAAACCTTGCAAACCACAGAGCAAAGCGACATTGATACCGCGATGGTCAGCACAGTTGGTGGGCAGTCCATCACCAGTGTCATTCATGGACAATTGGTGCGCTCAGGTCAGAGCCTACAACATCTTGGCGGTGATTTGATTATTATGGGCGGCGTCAATGCAGGCGCAGAAGCGATTACAGACAGCAATTTGCACGTTTATGGTCGCGGTCTGGGGCGTTTGGTGGCGGGCGCAACAGGCGACAAAGAAGCGCGCATTTTTTGTCAAAAATTTAACCCATCTTTGGTGTCGGTGGCGGGCACTTATTGCCTAAGCGATGCCATTCCTGCTGAGATGATAGACAAAGCAGTGCAAGTAAGTTATGACGAAGAAAAAGGGTTGGTGTTCTCTTTATTAACAAGCTGAAACAATAAGTCAAAATTTTCTTTGGCACATCTGTGCTATGATACCGAACGAACAACAAAAATAAAGTAATAATATTGGTGAGGTGCCTTGTGGCAAGAATTATTGTGGTAACTTCAGGAAAGGGCGGGGTGGGCAAAACCACCACAAGCGCTTCTTTTGGCGCGGGTTTGGCAATGCGCGGTTACAAAACTGTGGTGATAGATTTTGATGTGGGTTTGCGCAATTTGGATTTGATTATGGGCTGCGAAAACCGCATTGTTTATGATTTTGTGGACGTGATTGGCGGCGCTGCCAAATTGTCTCAAGCCTTGGTCAAAGACAAACAGGTGGACAATTTATTTATTTTGCCTACGTCGCAAACCCGCGACAAAGACGCACTCACCGATGAAGGGGTCGCCCAAGTCATTAAAGAGTTGGTTGATGAGCTGGGTTTTGATTATGTGGTGTGCGACAGCCCTGCAGGCATTGAGCGTGGGGCACTGCTGGCGATGTATCATGCCGATGACGCGCTGATTATCACCAACCCTGAAGTGTCTAGTGTGCGCGACTCTGACCGTATTATTGGTATTTTGCAATCACGCACCAAAAAGGCAGAGCAAGGTCAAAGTGTTAATGAACATTTAATCATCACCCGCTTTAATGTTCAGCGTGCAGAGCAAGGCGAGATGATGGGGATTGATGACATTGCCAACGACATCTTAAGAGTGCCACTGCTGGGTGTCATACCCGAGAGCAAAACCGTTCTAGAAGCATCAAACCGTGGACGCCCCGTCATTCACTATAAGGATTCGGCGGCGGGTCAATGCTATGACGATGTGGTGGCTCGCTTTTTGGGCGAAGAGCGCCCTGTGCGTCATATAGATGTCAAAAAGAAAGGCTTCCTAACCAGATTATTTGGGGGCTAAGATGAAAAAAAGGGGATTTTGGTCTATGTTTGGCAATTCAGAAGAAGGGCCAACCAGCGCTTCTGTTGCCAAAGACCGTCTCAAGGTGATTGTTGCCAGCAATCGGCATTTGAGCGTTCGTTTGACGCCCGAGCGCCTTGACGAGATGAAACGAGAAATATTGGCGGTGGTCAATCGCTTTGTCAGTGGCGTGCAGATTGATGATGTCAATATCAAACAGCGCAGTGAAGACAGCTTAGAAGTATTAGAGATGAACATCAATTTGCCTGACCGTAAGGAGATTGATATAGCCGAACAGACACACTCAAATTGAGTGTGTTTTTTGTTCAGGTAATATATGTTAATGCAATATAAATGTAGTATAATACAAATGTAAATGGTTATTGTTTATATAAGGAGTGTCGTTATGTCTGTGTTTAAACCGTTGGCGTTGGTGGTGGCGATGGCTGCGCTGGTGGCTTGCCAAAAACCTGCCGAAGAACAAACCAAACAAGAAGTGGCGTCTGTTGTGGAAGCGGCGGCATCGGCAGTACAAGCAGCGTCAGAAGCCCAAGCGGTTGCTGTGGATTTGAGCGCCGAAACTGCCGAATACAAAACATGGGTGGAAGGACAAATTGACCAGTTGCTCACCGAAAGTGAAAAATTTGTGGCACTGTTGGCGGCGGGCAAATTGGACGAAGCCAAAGCCCTGTACCCCAAAGCGCGTATGTATTTTGAACGCAGTGAGCCAGTGGCAGAGATTTTTGGCGACCTTGACCCACGCATTGATAACCGCGAAGCTGACCTTGAGCAGGGCGAGAAGTGGACGGGTTTTCATGCCATTGAAAAAATCTTATGGACACAAAACACCACCGAAGGCACCAAAGAATTGGCTGACCAGCTGATTGCTGACATCAAAGAGCTGCGCGCCAAAATTCCTACCGCCGAAGTTACAGGCGAGCTGATGATTAGCGGTTCGGTGGATTTGTTAAATGAGGTATCGACCACCAAAATCACTGGCGAAGAAGAAATTTTCTCCAAAACTGATTTGTATGACTTTAAAGCCAATATTGAAGGGGCACAAAAAATCTTTGAGATTTTGACGCCCAAACTACAAGCCAAAGACCCAGCTCTGGTCAAGACACTAGAAGAGCGTTTTAAGGCGGTGCATGACTTGTTGGATTCACACAAAAAAGGCGATGAATTTAAGTTTTATAATGAGTTGTCTGCCGATGATACCAAAGCCCTTGCCGAGGCAGTGAATAAACTTGGCGAGCCTTTGGCACAAATGGGCGTATTATTAAAATAAAATAGTTGGCACTTGCACCGCTTCGGTGCCGATTGGTTATTGGTGCGGTGCGTAATTGGGGGTGGATAATTTTAGTTGTATGCTTACCATCAAGGAATTGTCGTTTTTTTATGAAAACAAACAGGTGCTTTATGACCTTGACATCACGCTGCACAAGAACACCATCACAGGACTGATTGGTCAAAATGGCGCGGGCAAATCCACATTAATGCGCTGTATTGCAGGACTGTGTCAGCCAAATGTGGGGCAGGTGTTGTTAGACGGTCAGCCAATTTTACATAACTTGCAAGACAGTTTTGCCAAAATTGGTTATTTGCCAGACTTTTTTGGGCTCTCTGATGGTTTGACAGTGCTGGAGCATTTGACCTATTCGGCTCATGCTAAGGGCTTACCCAAAGACAGCGTCGCCCAAGCGGTTGAGCAAAGCGCAAAGCTGCTTAATTTGACAGACAAGCTGTTGACCAAAGTTGGTGAGTTGTCGCGTGGGCAAAGACAGCGTGTGGGCATAGGGCAGGTGATTATCCACCGTCCCAAGCTGCTGATTTTAGATGAGCCAGCCAGCGGTCTTGACCCAAAGGCACGCCATGAGCTGTCGCAGTTGTTTTTGACGCTCAAAGAAGCGGGCATGACGCTGCTGGTGTCCAGTCATATTTTGTCCGAGCTTGATGAATACTGCACACATGTATTGCTTTTGGAAGATGGGCGTATCAAACAACATGTCAAACTTGATGAACAAGAGACGACTTGGGTGGTGGAGTTTGTAACGTGGCAGGACGACTTTGCTTGGCAGATTGCGTGCATTGATGGCGTGCAGAGCTTGGTAACAGATGACACGCATCATCGCGTCAGTATCAAACTTGCAGACAATAAGAAGAGCACCCAAGCCAAAGTGCTCCAAGCGTTGATTGCACAAAATTTGCCTGTATGTGCAGCCAGTGTGGCAGGTCATTCTGCCAAAGATGTGTTATTTAATGTCTAATAATTAAAATAAAATCAAGGAATAATATGCTAAAAACACCAAAAGTGCGCATCAATGCCGAATACCAACGATTGATGTGGCTAAATTTTAGTGTCGGACTGCTTGTTGCCATTGTGGTGATTTATGGTACGTTTTTGACGGTGATATTTAATGAAATACTGACACGCGTGCGCCAAAACGAGCCGTTTAATTTTGACCAGTTGGTGATATTGGGTTCTTGGGGTTGGTTGTTTTCCAACATTGCTTTGGCGGTGCTGATGATACGCAGTTTTCGCCAAGATGTGAGCAGTAATTTTTATGTGCAGCTGCGTATGTCCACGCTAAGTCCGTGGCAAATGGTTTGGACGCGTCTGTTTGTTGCGCCGATGATGGCGTGGATAAACATGCTGATTGGCATGGTCATTATTTTGGCTGCGTCTGTGTTGTGTCATGGTCATCATGATAACAGCTGCATGAATTATGTCATTGGTCTAAACCCTGTGGCGTTTGTCTTGCTTTTGTTGCTGATGGCGGTGATGTTTGGCTGTGCACTGCTGATAAATCAGCTACAATTTGAGCGTGGTCGTCATGAATATCAAGGCAGCATCTTACAAAGCGTGCTGTTGGTGATTGGCTTGTTGATATTGGGATTTGCTTGGTTTGATGTGATGGGCAACAATTCGCCAAGGCTATTTTATCACCAAGAAAGACAGCCAGCTTATCAGATGACCCAAGGGCTGATTTTGGCGGGATTTTTGCTCATGCTGGCAAGCAAAAACATGGCGTACCAGCTGTATTTAAAGCCCTTTAATCGCTTTGTGTTGCTGGCGGTATTGGTACTGCCTTGGCTGTTTTTTGCGGTGGACAATGTGTTTGTTGATGGGCACTATTTTTTGGGCAGTTTTTATGACAGCGCCAGCGGCAAAGAGTTTGCTTACAGTCTTGAGCAAGCAAAACGATTTAATCTGCTGCTGTATTTAATCAGTGTGCCTGCGATTGCTTGTTTTGTTTCGGTGATTTGTCAGGACAATCGCGCCCATCGCTTCAGGCAAGTGCTTGGTTATCTAAAAACACACCAATTTGTCAAAGCGCTTGATGTGCTGCCTGTGTGGGTTTTATGTCTGCCAATGGTGTGGCTGTGGTCATTGCTGGCAACGCAAGTGATTGATTTTGATGTCGACAGCGATTTTGTGGGTTTGGCGCTTCTGACCACCGCTGTGTTGTTGGTTGTTGGCATTGTTTATCAAATCGCCAGACGCTTGGTGCGGGTCAATGCCATCACCGTGGTGTTGGTGGTGATGATTTTGCTTAGGATTTTGCTGTTGTTTGTTGGTATTTGATTATTTGATGTTGGTTTTGGTGCAACTAATTGGGAGTGAGTGATGAGTTCTCGTCGTCAGTTTTTGGGCAAGATGGGGGCGGCTTCTTTGGGCTTGCCGTTGGCGTTGGGTGCGTGCAGTAAAGCACAGCCAGATGTCCCCAAAGCCACCCAAGCAGACAAGCATTGTATGGCGGATTTGCGTTATGAGTTTTATGGTAAGCACCAAGCAGGGATTGTTACCCCTGTGCAGCGCCACGCGTATTTTTTGGTGGTGGATTTGCACACAAACAACAAAGATGACGTGATACAAATGTTTAAAGACTGGACAGACTACAGTGCTAAACTCACCCAAGGCGACAACATCAACGCCTATGGCGACAACCCGCATGTTCCGCCCATTGATACAGGTGAAGCAGACAGTTTGTCGGCGTATGGGCTGACTTTGACCTTTGGGGTGTCGCCGAGCTTTTTAACAAAACTGGGTCTGGCGGACAAAGCCCCCAAAGCGTTTAAAGAGCTGCCCTTGTTCCCCAGAGACCAAATCCGCCCCGAACTTTCTGGTGGCGATATTTGTATCCAAGCCTGCAGTGAAGACCCGCAAGTGGCGTTTCATGCGGTGCGCCAGTTGGTGCGTCAAGCGCGCGATAAAATCACCATGAAATGGTCGCAGGTAGGTTTTAATTCCTTTGATACGCCAAAGGACACGCCACGCAATCTGTTTGCCTTTAAGGACGGCACTGCCAATACTGAAGTACAAGCCGACCAACAAATTTGGCTCAATGATGGTTGGCTGGCGGGCGGCACTTATTTGGTGGTGCGTCTGATACAAATGCACCTTGAGACATGGGACAGAACCAGCCTAAAGGGTCAAGAAGACACTTTTGGCCGCCATCGTGATACGGGCGCTTCTATTGGCAAACAAGGTGAGTTTGACGCGCCCGACCTAAATGAGCGCACCAAAGACGGTGAATTGGTGGTGCCCGATGTGTCGCACATGGGATTGGCGCGTCGTACAGGGCTACAACTGCTGCGCCGCTCTTTTTCTTATAGCAGTGGTATTGACCCAAAGACAGGGCAGTTTAATTCAGGCTTGTTGTTTATCTCGTTTCAACAGTCGCCTGAGCAATTTATTGTCATTCAAAACGCCTTTGGCAATACTGATAAGATGACCGAGTACACCACCCACATTGGCAGTGGGCTGTTTGCGTGTTTTGGTGGTGTGCCACAAGGCGGTTATCTGGGACAACAACTGTTTGAGAGCTAAGCCGATGATTGTACACCGCTGGTGGCTTTTGTGTTGATTGGTTGGTTGTTGTGCCTGTTGTTAGCGCCACACTAACCAGCGCGCCCAGTGAAGCGGTCTTGGTCGCCAAAGTTAATTTTAACCCCATTTTTGTGGGGGTGTCTGATGCGATGGGTTTTGGCAAACAAGGCGATGACAAGCAAGCAAAGGCGGTATTGATACAGACTTGGCAAGTTCAAGCACTGTCTTTGTCAGAGTATCGCACGCACCAAAGTACAAAATGCCTTTGGATTGGCTGTGGATGTGCCAAGTATTGAGCATTTGTCAGAGCTGTCGGTGCAACTTTATGCCCTTGAAAAGCAGCAAAACCCTGTCAATTATCATGCCAAACGCGTAAGTTTTGGCAAAAAAATTACTCCAGTGCTGACAAATTTGGAACAGGCGATTGATGGTTTTGATGGCTCGCCAGAGCGTTTAAGTGCGCTAAACAAAACCATGAGACATTTAACACACTTGGGTTGCCAATAAACGTGTGGTGCGCAATACCGACACGGTATATTATGGCAAGATAGAAATGGCAATGGCGCTGTTATGTGTGGCGATAGAGAGCGACCCACCAAACCACACACAAATGCGTGTACAGTTTGATGAACTAAAAACGATGGTAGCGCTTACAATCGTGGCGACAAGCTCCAAGAAGCCACCAAATCGGTCAATCTGGCATATGGTGTGGCGCTGCTGCGCTCAGGGTTGTTGGTGTTTGGGGTTGATGGCAGGTGGACAAGCCAAACTTGGAGAATTTATCCAAATTTGACCAAGTATTGAGAGCGATGTGGCGGCCACCAATCCTAGCTTGTACGCCGATATTGAAAGCCAAGTGCCTGTGATGATGGCAAAAGGTCAAGACAGCAAGCAGCAACAAGCCTTGCAAGTTTTGATTGACAGACTGCAAACCATCTCGCCTGATGACTACGGTGTGCTAGATGCGCTGCTGATCGTGATGACGCTACTGACTGCCATGAAAGCGGCAGGACAAGAGCGGGGCAAACGCTACATTTATGCGGGCGTGGCGACAGGACTTTTGGCAAGTGCGGTGGGCGCGCTGGCACTACAACAGTTGTTTCCTGCGATGAGCTCTGGGACAAACCGTGAAATGCTTGAAGGCGTGGTGGGTGTGCGCGGTGTTGATGATCTTCGGCGTGGGCGCGTGGTTGCATGGTAGTGCTAAAGCGTGGAATGCTTATATCAAGAAGCACACCGCGTTGGCGCTGTCCACGGGCAGTTTTGTGGGGCTGTTTGGGTTAAGTTTTGGCGGTGTTTCGTGAAGGTGCGCAGACGATTTTGTTTTATGTGGGGATTTTGCCCAAGATTGCCATGCATGATTTTGTGTTGGGGATTGTGATTGCCTTGCCGTTACTTGCCATCGTGGCGGTGATACTTGTCAAAACTTCGCTGCGCTTACCCATTGCTGTCTTGTCTTGTTTAAGGTGCTGACCGTGCTGATTTATGTGCTGGGCTTTGAGATTTTGGGCGTGTCGGTACATACATTGCAACTGACGGGCATATTGCCTATGACCAGTTTGGATATGTCTGCCTTGACGCTGTTGGGGATGTATCCAACAGTGCAAGGACTGTCTGTCCAAGCGCTGTATGTGCTGGCGGTGGTCGTGATGAGCTGTTTTAGCAAGTGTCAGATGGCGCGCTGAAAAACATATGTTTGCCATTTGTCCGATGGTAAGCGATAGTGTTTGAATGCTTGGCAAAATTCTTTGATAATAGACAAAAGTCTTGAGTGCTTTGTGATGTCCATCTATCAATTTAAACGCCAATTTCAAAACCTATTACGCCCCATCAGTCAGACGCTGGTTGCCCGTGGTGTGCGTGCCAATCATATTACGGTGTCGGCGGTGGTGCTAAGTGGCGGTGTTGCCTATATGGTCGCCAAGCGTACCCAGCACAGCCCAATGTGGTGGTATGCACTGCCAGCGGGGCTGTTTATCCGCATGGCGATGAACGCCATTGATGGCATGATGGCAAAAGAGCACGGGCAAGCAAGCCACCTTGGGGCGGTGCTCAACGAAGCGGGCGATTTGCTCTCTGACGCTTTGATATTGTCAAGTTTATCACCCCACCTAAATCATAGCAACCGCCACGCCCTATATCGTGTCATGGCACTTAGCACCATCAGTGAGCTGGTGGCAATCTGGACAAGTATCAGCACAGGCGAGCGAGCCAATCATGGGCCTTTGGGCAAAAGCGACCGTGCTTTGGCACTGGGGGTGCTGGGCGTGTATTTGGGCACAGGGCTTGCACTTAGTCAGTCAAGAAGCCATCAGCTACTTATCATAGCCCAATTGCTACTGCTGAAAACCATCTATAACCGCACGCTTGTCTTGGGACGTAATCGCAAAGATACCATCACAATGACACAATCACAGGAACACAATCACAGGAGTCAAAGATGACACACGATGAAATCATCTCCAAAGAAAGTGGCTTTTATGCCAGTGATGGCACTTTTATTTTTTATCGTTATTGGCTGGGTCAGCCCATTGATACACTTGTTCCCAATGATAAAAAAGTGATGGTGCTCTTGCACCGTGGGCATGAACATTCGGCACGGCTCACCGATATGGCGGTCGCCTTTGTGCAGGCGGGCTATCAGGTCTTTGCATGGGACGCACGTGGCAACGGGCTGTCCGAAGGTGAACGCGACCACGCCGAGAGTTTTTCTTGTTTGGTGGCGGATTTGGATAAGTTTGTGGCACAGATTCGCCAACTGATGACGGTTGATGACAGCCAAATCATGCTTTGTGCCAGCAGTCTGGGGGCATTGATGGCAATCGCTTGGGTGCACGACTACGCCCCCAAAGTGCGTGGCATGATACTGGGTACACCCGTCCTTGCCATACGTCTGTATGTGCCTTTTGCCTTGCCTGCTTTACAACTTGCCAAAAAAGCAGGTATGGTGAATCGCGTGTCCAGCTATGTCAAGGCAAAGGTGCTCACCCACGACAAACACGCCCAACAAGCCTATGGCGATGATGAGCTCATCTCCACGAGTATTTCACGCGATTTGCTGATTGATTCGCTCTTGACGGGTGAGCGGCTGCTTGACGACGCAGGGGCGATTACCGTGCCCACCATGGTCTTGTGTGCTGGCAAGGATTTTGTCGTGGACAAAGGGGCAATTCGCAGCTTTTATGAACGTCTGCGTTCACCTATGAAGCGGTGGCGGTATTATGCGGACAGTTTTCATGCCATTTTCCACGAAATCAACAAGGCTGACGTCTATCAAGATTGTATCGCCTTTGCCGATGAAGTGTTTGCCAAGCCCTTGACACCCGTAGATTTAACCGACGCCGATGTCAGTGGCGAACACGCCAAACGCCATAGCCAAGAGCGGGTGGAAGCCTTGATGGCAAAGGGGTTTAATCCGCAGTTTGCCCTGACGCGTTTGGCGATTGACAAGCTAGGCTGGCTAAGCGATGGCGTGGCAACGGGGGTCAAACACGGCTTTGATTCGGGCAGTTCGCTGGATAAAGTCTATCAAAACCGCCCCAGTGGCAAATACGGCTTGGGCAAATGGGTGGACAATTTTTATCTCAATAACATCGGCTGGCAGGGCATTCGCATTCGCAAAACGCACTTACTTGAACTTGCTAACACCGCCTTGTCGTCCATAGCAAGCGACACGCCACGTCTCTTGGACATCGCCAGTGGTAATGGCTTTTATGCCTTTGAGCTGGCACAGATGCACCCCAAGTTACAGATGTGTTTGCGTGATTATGACACGCACAATGTGCAAGTGTTGAGTCAAAAAATTCAAACTTTGGGTTTGTCAGAGCGTGCCTGTGCTGAGCAAAGGGACGCCTTTGAGCTGGCTACTTATGATGAACAAATGGCGGATTTGGCGATAGCGTCAGGGCTGTTTGAGCTGTTTTCTGACAATGCTTTGGTAAAAACGGCACTGGCGGGCATTCACCGCTCGCTTGATGATGGTGGTTATTTACTTTATACCAATCAGCCGTGGCACCCTGAGCAAGAATTTATCGGCAAAACACTCTCCAACCATCAGGGCAAAGACTGGGTTATGCGTTGTCGCAGTCAGGCGGAGATGGACCAGCTTGCCGAGCAGGCGGGCTTTAAAAAGATTGCCATGAAGATTGATAAGTTTGGCATTTTTAGTGTGTCGCTTGCCAAAAAAGTATGACCAAACAGGATAAAGCACCTGCCAAACCTTATCGGCGTGCACTGATTTTTGCAGGTGGCGGTTTGCGTTTTGGTTATTATTTGGGCGTGTATCAGGCTTTGTGCGAGCATGATAAACGCCCTGACATTATCTTGGCAAGCTGTGGTGGGGCATTGGCGGTCGCCTTTTTGGAGCTTGCCCCCGAGCCCAAGACGGCACTGGCATTGGTACAAAGCCCCACCGCTTATCAGATGTTTTGTCGCTTTTATGGCGTTGTGCCCGCCCATCAAGGGAAGTTTGTGTTGCCCGCCGTACGGCGTTTTGTGGGTTTAATCTCAAAATCAAAACAAGCCCTAAGCCAAAAAACGCTTGATGGTCTATACAGCCAAGCCCTATTTGCCATCAAAGATGAAAACAGCCATCCACTGTGGCAAAGCGATAAATTGGCTCAAGAGTTAGCCGATTTGCCCAGCCCATCGGGGCAGTCCATCGCCAGTTTGATTGTTTTAAGTCGCCTGCAAGCGGTGGATACAGGCTATCGCTGGCAGTTGTTGCTGCGTCCGTCTGTTGCGGTTGGTACTGGCGTGCGGGCATGGCTAGACGGCACACCTTGTGCCCTGCACGATTATCAGCCCCAGCGAATTGCTCCCACGCTGGCGGTGCAGGACTTGCCCTTGGCGGCAGCGGTGCGGGCGTCCATCAGCGATATGTATTATTTGTCGCCCATCGGTCATCACACTCAGACGCTGTTTGGTGGGGTGCTGGATTTGACCCCTGTGGAGCTGGCAAGCCTACTTGCCGATGAAGTGTTTATTGACGATAAATTGCCCTATGACAGGTTGCTGGCTGTGCCCGCCATTGGCTCATGCTTTGGTTTTGACCCCAATGTTAGGCTTAGCAAGGTCAAACAAAAAACGCACGCTGCGACGGTGCACTGGTTGCCACTGGCGGACAGTCGCCGACATGTGCCTGCCCTGATTGGCAAACGCTACAACTGGCGATATGGCTGTATTGATGGCGTGTATCCAACCTTTGCTAAGTTTCAACACATCGCCCACGAGCAATATCACTATGGCTATCAAACAACCAAGGCGTATTTATTAAACCATGACAACTCATCATAAACATTGTGTCATTATCGGCGGTACTAGCGGTATTGGGCTGGCACTTGCCAAGGATTATTTGGACAAATCATGGCAAGTAACCATCGTTGGTAGCAATGCCGATAAAATACATGCCCTGTGTCAGCATTATCAAAACAATGATAATCTCACCATTAAGCAATGCGATATTACCAATGCCCGCCAAAGACAACGCTTATTTGATGAATTGGCAAATATGCCGATGACGCATTTTATTTATAGTGCAGGTATCTATTATAATGAACGCAAATTAAAATTATCCAAAGCCCAAAGCGAGCAAATATTGGCGGTGAATTTACAAGCCTTTTGTCAATGTGTTGAATGGGCAAGTGAGCAATTAAAAAAATACCATCAAAACACCCGTCTTATTGCCATTGCTTCTGTGGCGGGCTTATTAAATTTTGAGCAAATGAGCCTATATGCCAGATGTAAACGTGCGATGATAGAGATTTGTCAGGCGTATCAGCTGGCATTAGAGCCCTTTGGCATTGGCGTAAATTGTATTGCTTGTGGCTATATAGATACGCAAAAGTTGCGTGAATTAAATGCTGGCAGTGCCCAGAATAAGCCCTTTTTGTCTTCAGAAAAACAAGCGGTGCGTGAAATCAATCATGCCATTGGTCATAATATTAAAGTGCATATTTTCCCAAAACCGATGAAATATGTGGTTAAGGCTTTGGGCAGTTTGCCAAAGCCATTATTAAGCCAAATGATGAAATTACAATACCGCCAGCAAGATAAAAAATTATCCTAAAAATAAACGATAAATTCCCCAAAATATAGGCAGGGCAAATAACAAACTGTCAATGCGGTCTAATAAGCCGCCATGCCCTTTTAGCCAAGTGCCCATGTCTTTAATGCGGTGGCGTCTTTTAACCAAAGACTGCAACAAATCGCCCGCCACACCCAACATACCCAACAGCACCGCCAATAAAAAACTTTGACCATAATTAAATAGTGTTAAATAACTGCCGAGCACAACGCCAAAAATCGCCATCAGTGATATGCCAAATAACACCCCTTCAATGGTTTTATTGGGGCTGATATTGGGGGCAAGTTTGATTTTAAAAAAACGTTGCCCCAAAGATTTTCCCATAATATATTGGCAAACATCACCAATTTGCACACAAAATATCAACCATAATAAAACAGATGTTTGTCCGTGTTGATTAAGTTGATAATATAAATGCACAAAGCCAATACAATAAATAATCAGCCACGCCAATAAAATCAAATCAACCAAAAACAGCTGAGTGATTTTTTGTGGATTGTTGGTATCGCTGTGCCAAAGCTCGCTAACTTCATGAATGCCTTTTATCAGCATGACAACAGACAACACCACCATCGCCCAAAACCCAAGCAAATAACTGCCAAACAATACCGCCAATAAAAATATCCAAGACGACACAATGGGCTTAATTACCACCAAAGCAGAAGACTTGGCAAAAACAAGCAGCAGTCTTAATAACACCACTGTGATAAACAGACTTGCCATAAAAATAATGTCATCAGGCATTGGCATTCCTTATTGTGGTTAAATGTTTGTGCTTGATGTATTTTTTGGCACGATGTTTGGGATAATGACCATCAATCAGCGAATATATATTATTGGCTGAGTATTTGCCCATATATGCCAGCAGATATGCCATCATCACCACACTGCGAGAATGCCCCATCGCACATTGGCAGACAATCAGTGTTCTTTTTGGTGATAATTTTTTTTGAATAAATTGGCATTGTTGTATGAGTTGCGTTAAATGGCAATCTTGATAAGCGCTTAAATCCAGCATGGGCAGATAGATATAATGGCTTTTATCAGCCAGTTTACTGCCTGTCATATGACACGACAATTCTGTGCTGATATCTAGCCAAATAATTGCTTCATATTGATTAAAAAACTCATCATCATAATGGTATTTTGGCAATCTGCCAATGGCTAAAATATCAGTATGCTTGTCTATTTTAATAGGCTTATGGGTTGTTTGTAAAAATTGACTGTATTTGGCAAGTTGCCAAAGCAGATAATACATCGCATAAAAATACATAAAGATAAATTGACCAAGTGGCGTAAATCTGCCTTGCTGTTTATGAAATAATTGGCTTAATAATTTATCAGGCAACTGTTTTTTATAACGATGATAACAAAACGCCACCAATAAAAAACATATCAAACCGTGATAAGCAATAAAGTCAATGATTAAACTGGCAATGCCTGTGATGGGCGATTGTGATATAATCACAGGCAGTGTTTTTATAACAATCAGCCATACAACAGCAAGACTGATGTATTTAATAATATTTGCCTTTAATATCGCCGTATAAGCTGATGATAAATAATGCTCAATACAATAAACCAACAATGCAAAAATTAAACCAGCTAATAAATCATAGCTGTGGTGCTGATAAGTAAAAATGGTAGAGATAGCAATCAAAAAACAAATCATAACAAGTAGCCAAGCATATAAACCACACCAAGATTTTAGTGTGCTATATAAAGAAAGAGCAATCAGCATTGCAAAACCAACGTGCAATGACGGCAGTTGATTATAAGGTTTATCTATGGCAAATAACATCTGATACGCCCAAGACCAATCCACCCCCCCCAATAATAAAAATCAGTCATGACCAATGAAAACTTTAAAGGAAAATAATAAAAAATAAGCCCAGAGATTATAGTCAGTAAAAGTAGCCGATGAGTAAGACAAGATAATTGTCTTCTATCAATAATAAAAAAACTTATCACAAATAATGGCATTGACAGAGCATAAGGCACTATCATCGGAGCGATAAAGGGAGTGTGCTTATCAAAGGTGTTGGCAATATGGGGTACCCCATAGGTACCATCTATAATCTGGGCATAGGCATTGGTCAGATTATAAATAAGTGCAAAAATACCGCCAGCATATAATAGGCTTTGCCAAGATTGATGGCTGTGATAAAAATGGGCTTTACTCATTGAATGAATTTGGCAAGTTGAGCTTGGATTTTCTTATAGTAGCACGTTGTTTTCTCCTTGCTGTTTTTAATTGTAATCAAAAAACAAAACCGCCCAAATTGAGCGGTTTTGTTCGGATTGGTTTAAAGATGAGAAGGCTTATTCATCATAATCAATCTCATCGTCATCATGGACGTTGCAGGCTTCACACATGGTTTTTCCTTTTTGTTTTAACCTTTTAAACATTGGGTAAATACGCTCGGCATTTACCCTATTGGCATTATTTGGCGTACACTTCACGCACTTGTTTGGTCATCTCTACCATATTGGCAAGGGCGGACACCGTTTCGTCCCAGTTGCGAGTTTTTAGACCGCAGTCAGGATTGACCCACAGGCGTTCGGCAGGCACATATTTGATGGCTTCATCAATCACCACTTGCATATTTTCTGCCGATGGCGTGCGTGGCGAGTGAATGTCATAGACGCCTGGCCCGATGGCGTTGGTGTAGCCGTTGCCACGAAATGCGTCAAGCAGTTGCAAACCAGAGCGAGCCGTCTCAATGGTAATCACGTCAGCGTCCATGGCACTAATGTGTGGCAAGCAGTCATGAAAGCTAGAATAGCACATATGGGTGTGGATTTGCGTGCTTTGGTCAGCGACCGAACACGAATGCTTAAAGGCGGCGACCGCTTGTTGCCAATAATGAGCTTGGGCGGATTGTTTGAGTGGCAAGCCTTCACGAAACGCTGGCTCATCAATCTGAATAATGCCAATACCTGCTTTTTGTAAATCGGCGACTTCTTGGTTGATGGCGTCGGCGATTTGCAAGCGTAACACATCACGCGTAGCGGTATCGCTGGGGGCAAATGACCAGTTGAGTATCGTTACAGGACCTGTCAGCATGCCTTTCATCGGCTTGTCGGTCAGGCTTTGGGCGTAATTTATCCAAGAAACGGTCATGGCGGTCGGGCGAGTGATGTTACCCACGACAATCGGCGGACGCACACAGCGAGTCCCATAGCTTTGTACCCAGCCATTTTCCGACAGCCAAAAGCCGTCCATATACTGAGCAAAATACTCCACCATGTCGGTGCGTTCGGCTTCGCCGTGTACCAGCACATCTAGCCCGAGTTTTTCTTGCTCATCAACCGCCCTTTGGATTTCAGCTTTCATGGCAAGTTCATAATCGCCATCGCCAAGCACGCCTTTTTTCCAGTCGGCACGAGCCTTGCGAATGTCGCTCGTTTGGGGGAATGAACCAATGGTGGTGGTCGGGAATAAGGGCAAGTTGAGCTTGGCGTTTTGTTTGGCATAACGCTCGGCAAATTCACCACTGCGGGCTTGAGCTTGGTTGGCAAGCGGGGTTAGATGTAGGGCGGTGGCGTTGCTGTCGGCCGTCTTTTCGCCCGTTGCCAATTTGCCACAAATCACCACTTCGGACAGTTTTTGTTTGGCAAAGGCAAGTTTGCCGCCAAGCTCACTTGGCACATTTTCATGCGACAAATCCACAGGCAAATGCAACAAAGATGAACCTGTACCCACCCACAGACGCTCACCCAGACGCTCATACGCCCCTTGCAAAATGTCGGCAGCTGCCACTTGGTCGGTTGTCCACACCGAGCGACCGTCCACCACGCCGATGGATAAAATCTTGTGCGTGGGCAGATGGTCAATGACTTGGGTGGCGTACTGCTTGGGCGAATTGCTACGGGTAATATCAATATGAATGCCCGCCACAGGTAGGTTGCAAGCGATGTTGGTGTTGTTGCCCAGCGTGTCAAAATAGCTGGCGACAATGAGCTTGGGTGGGGTGCGTTGCAAGCCGTTATAGGCACGCTCAAAGGCTTGTTGCCATTTACTGTCCAAATCTAGGCTTAAAATTGGCTCATCAAGCTGTACCCATGCTACGCCTTGCTCACCCAATTTAGCCAGCAAGTCAGCATAAGTGGGCAGCAGTTTGTCCAGATGGTCTAGCTTGTCATTTGCCTGCGATGATGACAAATACAAAAAGCTCAAAGGTCCAATCAAGACAACTTTTAGCTCTTTATCCACGCCGTGTTTGGCGATGATGGCTTTGGTGTCCGTCACTTGTTTAAAAATCTGGGTAAAATCGGTGTTACTAAAATCTTGGTCGGCTTCTAGCTCTGGTACAAGGTAGTGATAATTGGTGTCAAACCATTTGGTCATTTGCCAAGCGGCAGTGTCGGCAAGTACACCTGTGTGGTCGCGACCACGAGCAAAATAAAACTGACGGTCAAAGCTGTCAAGGTGTTCACTGCCATCAAAACGTGGCGGTACAATGCCAAAGGCGACAGCTTGGGTCAGCACCAAATCATAATGGGCAAAATCGCCTGTGGTGATGATGTCTAGCCCTGCACTGATTTGGTCAGTGATGTTTTGGGCAAAAACAGCGTCCAACGCTTCAAGCGTGGCAGTTTTGTCTTGTTTGCCTTTCCAGTATTTTTCTAGGGCAAACTTGCTTTGGCGTTTGTCGCCGATACGGGGATAGCCAAGAATGTGGGTTTGAATGCTCATGATACACCTTTAATAAAATTCACTAAAATAATGACAAGATGAAAAATTTTAAGTAGGTGTATTATGCCAGCATTTTATAATGAATAAAAATCAAGTTTTTCAAGTTTAGATGAATTTTATTTGATAATTTTGGCAAAGCCGATGATAAGCAGGCACAGTAGCCCCATGATGCAGACGGCGTTGATGATAACGATGGTACGCTGATTTGTGTGGTTGAGCCAGATGGGCAGTTTGTGTGGCAGATATATAAAAGGCAAAAACATCAGCAAATAACGCAACCACGATGATGAAAAATCGTCCATGTCAAGCCATCGCTCTATGCTTGGTGTCATCATTGCCAGTAGTATCGCCCAACATATGCACATGGACAGGCTAATAAGCCGCAAGCGGTTGGACTGTTGTGTCATGTTGTTTGTCAGTTAAGTTGGTAGCCATCATGATAAGGTGATGATAATAATTGCCAGCACGAACAATGTCAATTCTAAGATGGGTACACGCTTGCTCCATTTATTTAAACATTTTGATGATTGGTGTTTGAGCAGTTTTTTGGTGATGACATTTGTTCCGCAAGCGATGGTCATTATTGTCAATAGAAAAACCGCCCAATAATGCCAACCGTTCTGGTCTAAATCATATATGTGGTAAACGCGGTTGACTAATACAGTGATGATGACGGCGATGGTACTGGCAAGGCCTGTCAGTTCTAAATGGGGTCTTGGTGGTGTGGCATGAGTTTGTTCTGGTGTGATGATGGCAGTTGAATTATCAGTTATCCTGCATGGTATCATGAAGCTGTCGTGAAAATAGTACCATAGAAAATAGCCCCATGAAAATATTTTGATTTTATGATAAGATGGTGAAAATTTTTAATGAAAACATCGCCCAAGCTTGTTTGCTACTGTTGGTGGTAAATTTTGGTCAATTCGTCCAAAACTGGGCAGAATTGATTATTTTTTAGGTTAAATTAACATATAATGAAAACAAAACAAGACACAAGTTATTTTGGGTGATTTATGGAACATCATGTGTTGTATGACGATGGTCATCACAAATGTATCGCGTTTAATATGTCCGAAGACGATGAGAGTGTGCCGTCCAACCAGTTTATGATTGTTGATGGCGATGAAGCAGCGATTATTGACCCAGGTGGGGATTTGACCTTTGTGCCACTCACCCTAGAAATCACCAAATTTACCAGCATGGACAACATCAAATACGTCATCGGCTCACATCAAGACCCTGACATCTTGGCGTCCATGCCGCGTTGGCTTATTCATCTAAAAAACACCAAGCTGATTATCCCCAAACTGTGGGAGCGCTTTTTGCCGCATTATAATTCGTCTTTTACCAAAGGGCGCTTACATCATGGCTTGTCAGAACGGTTACTTGGTGTGCCTGATAAAGGAGCTTTGTGCCCATTGGGGCAGACGCACATCGTCATCATTCCTGCACATTTTTTGCACTCGGTGGGCAATGTGCAGTTTTATGACCCTGTGAGCCAGATACTGTTTTCGGGCGATATGGGCGCGTCGCTCAGTGGAAATTCGGGCATTGTGGTTGATGATTTTGATGAACACATACACAGCATGTTTGGTTTTCATCGCCGTTATATGGTCAGTAACAAAGCCACGCGCCTATGGGCGGACAGTGTGCGCAGATTGCCTGTTACGATGATGGTGCCGCAGCATGGCAAGCGCTTTGATGGGCGAGTGATGTTTGATAGGTTTTTGGATTGGATAAGTGCGTTAGAATGCGGTGTGGATTTGATTGACAAAGCAACGTACGACCTGACAAAATTGGCAAAACTGGCAAAGATTGACCTATAAAACAACCTGATGGCATACTGCCACGTTGGTTTTTTGTGATACACCTGATAGATACTAAAAATATGCTTGAAATTCGTCATCTGCAAATGCTCTCTGCATTGTCTCGGCACGGTTCGTTGGCAGCCACCGCCGAAGAGCTAAATTTAACAGCGTCTGCCATTTCTCATCAACTAAAAGAGCTTGAACACCACTACGACATCACGCTTGTCAATCGCCGCACGCGCCCTGTTTCTTTTACGCCCGCAGGCAAATTGGTGTTGCAGTTGGCGGACAATATCTTGCCCCAAGTGGCGCGCACCAAGTCTGACATCAAAAGGCTTGCTTTTGGGCAGGCAGGCAGGCTGCGTTTGGCAAGTGAGTGCCATAGCTGTTTTGATTGGTTAATGCCGATTTTGAACAGTTATCGTAAGCAGTACAGCGATGTGGAGCTGGATTTTGCCACAGGCTTTGAACCAGAGCCCCACCAAATGCTGATAGATGGCGACATTGATTTGCTCATCACTGCCAGTAATTTGCCCATTGATGGTGTCAGCTATCAGCCGCTTTTTACTTATGAAAGCCGTTTGGTGCTCTCGCCTGCGCACGTGCTTGCCAGCCAAAACAGCGTTGCCCCAAGCGATTTGGCAGAACAAACTTTGATTGCTTATCCTGTGGAACAAAAACGCCTTGACATCATCGCCAAATTTTTAGAACCTGCAGGCGTTGTGCCCAAAAAGGTGCGCACCACTGAGCTGACTGCCATGCTTATTCAGTTGGTGGCGTCTGAGCGGGGGGTGGCGGCACTGCCTGATTGGGTGGCTGCCGAATACGAAAAAAAAGGTTGGGTGGTCTCACGCAGGCTGGGCGATGGTATCTATTGTCAGTTGTATGCCGCCACGCGCAGCAGCAGCCAAGAGATTGCTTATATGAAAGGCTTTTTGGGTTTGCTTGAAGGGCTTGTCAAGCCTTGATGTTTGAAAAACCACGTTTGGGGCGTGGTTTTTGTGTTTTGTGGTCGGGTCAGTTTGGCAACTTTTGTAGTAGCACAAAGTCAATCTGCAGCAAATCCATGTTCACGCCCACCACTTTAATCAGTACTTGTTCACCCAAAGCAAAGCTGCTGCCAGTCTCGCCGATGAGTTTTTGCTGTTTTTCGTCATACTCAAAAAACTCTTGACCCAAATGCGAAATATGCACCAAACCATCAATGAACAGTGCGTTTAGGGTAACAAACACACCAAAATTGGTAACGGCGGTAATCGTCCCTGCAAACTCTTCGCCAATTCGGCGCTGCATATAATGGCATTTGAGCCACGTTTCTACATGGCGGCTGACTTCTTCGGCGCGTCGCTCGGTGTTGGACGTTTGTTCGCCTGCGTCGTCTAGGTTTTTGTAAATGGGCTGTTGGGGTTTGACGCCAGTAACTTGGGCTTTGATGGCGCGATGAAGCATTAGGTCAGGATAACGACGAATGGGGCTGGTAAAATGGCTGTACTCATCATACGCCAATCCAAAATGCCCAATGTTGTCGGGACTGTATTGTGCTTGCATCATAGAGCGCAGCAGTTGACTATGGATATTGGCAACGTCGGGACGCGCTTTGGTGGCATCAATCACCCGCTGATAATCGGCGTGGGTGGGCGCTTCGCTGGGAAAGGGCAAGCCAAAGGTTTTTAGGTATTCAGCCAGACGCGCGCTTTTTTCGTCATTGGGCTTGTGATGGTTGCGATACAACACAGGCAGCTCGTGCTTGAGCGCAAAGTTGGCAGCGCAAGTATTGGCAAGCAACATGCACTCTTCAATGAGTTTGTGGGCGTCGCCGCGGGTGCGCGTTTTGATGTCTTTGATGTCGCCATCGTCATCAAAAACGACATAAGTTTCGCTGGTTTCAAACGTCATCGCCCCGCGCTCTGTGCGCTTTTTGTCCAATAGCTGATAAACTTGATACAACGTGTCTAGCGATTTGCACACTTGGGCGTTGTTGGTCAGCTCGTCGGGCAAGGTTTCGTTGGTGGGGTCATTAAAATAGGCATTGACTTGGTTGTAAGTTAGGCGTGCTTTTGAGTGCATGACCGCAGGATAAAACTCGTAGCCAGTAACCTTGCCTGTGCGCGACACTTTAATGTCAGCAACCATGCACAGGCGGTCTTTTTTGGGGTTGAGTGAGCACAGTCCATTGCAGAGCACTTCAGGCAGCATGGGGATGACTTGATTGGGAAAATAGATACTCGTGCCGCGCTCATAAGCGTCCATGTCCAGTGCGGAGCTGGGTGTTACGTAGTGGCTGACGTCAGCGATGGCAACCACCACCCGATAATTGCCGCCCGCGCGTTTGCAAGCAAAGACCGCATCGTCAAAATCGCGCGCGTCTTCGCCATCAATGGTGATTAAAGGCAAATCGCGCAAATCGGTGCGTGTTGCCCAGTCGGCAGCACTTGGTTCTTGGTAGCTGTTGGCTTGGGTCAGTGCCGCAGGGCTAAATTCGTGGGGGATATTGTGATGGTGCAACATGGTTTGGATAATCAATTCTCGGTCATTTAGGTTGGTCAAAAGCTCGGTGATTTTGCCTGTGGCAAACTCTTGGTAAGTGGGCAAATCAATCAGTGCCACCTTGACACTGTCGCCAACGCTCGCTCCGAGTGTAAAGACATTGTCGTTGGTAACGGTGATGGGTTGATGGCTGTTGGCTCCCGACAGTTGCACAAAATAACCGTCATCGTCGTTTTGTAGTGTGCCAACAAACTCAAGGCTGGCGCGCTTGATGACTTGCTGGATACGGCCTTCGGTTTTGCCTTTAAACTCGGTGGCAACGGCTTCAACGGTGTCGCCATCAAAAACCACGCGCAGCTGTTTTTCGTGCAAAAACAAATCGGGCGCGTCAGGCAACAACAGGTAGCCAAAGCCCTTGGCGTTGCACGTTACCACCCCTGTAACGGTGGTGGGTAAGGGCGCAACACTAAAATGAATGCCGTCGGTGCGCTCTAGCTGGCTGTCTCGCAACATGGCTTTTAGGCGGTTATTAAGCGCAAAAAAACGTTCTTCATCACCAAGTATGCCAAAGTGCAGCCCCAAATTCTCGGTGGTGGCTGGTTCGCCGTTATTGGTGAATTGAGCGATGGTCTGTAAAATCAGCAGGCGTGATGGAATGGGGTTTTGGTATTTGTTGGCTTCGTCTTGGGCGTTGGGGTCGTTCCAAAGGGGATTGTTTTTATTTTTCATGTGGCTGCTCTTAATGTCAAAGTTGGGGTATCATATCACATTTGTTCATCAATTTATAAGGCGTGTTATGTTACCGACGTGGACAATCAAACAAGCTGCACACCTACAACCCCATCAGCAAGCCTTATTGGCACAAATTGCCAACATAGAAAGGTTGCACTTTGAAGACGCTTGGCAGCTGCCCGCCATCAAAGCGGTTTTGGCGCAGTTTGGCGCAGGGCTGCTGTTGGCGCTAGATGACAAGGACAAGGTGCTTGGTTATTGTGTGTATCAAATCGTCTTTGAGATGGCAGAAATATTGCGCATTGCGGTGGATTTTGAGTGCCAAGGGCAAGGCATTGCCAAGGCGTTGATTGGGGCGTTTGTTCGTCTTTGTCAAGACACGCCAGCACAAAAAATACTCTTGGAAGTCAGAGCTGATAACGCGCCTGCTCTTGCTTTGTATCACTCTGTTGGTTTTGAGCAGCTTGACAGGCGCAAACACTATTATCACACCAAATCAGGAAAAATGGACGCGCTGATTATGCAAAAGTGGCTGTCGGTCAATTAGCGGTGCGCACTGATACAGATTTGACGTAAGGGATACAAAGTAAAATCTGTGCTGTCCAGTCCTTGGGCTTTTAGGTGGGCTTTGTCTTGCAAATAAAGCTGCAAGGTTTGGCTGATGGTCTTAAATGCCAAGTGCTTCCAAGGAATGTGGGCGGGGTCAACCAGCTGACACGCCAAGCTCTCTGTGCCCACGCCGTATTGACCGTCTTGCAGATTGGCAAGGTACATGGCGTGGATTTGTCCCAGCACGGGAATGTCAAACAAACAATACAGCTTGGCGTTGGTGATGGTGGCACAGGCTTCTTCTGTCGTTTCGCGCATTGCCCCTTCTTGCATGGTTTCGCCAATTTCCATAAAGCCCGCTGGCAGCGTCCACAGTCCATAACGCGGCTCAATGGCACGCTGACAAAGCAAAATCTTGTCGTCATAAACAGCAAGCGCACCACAAATCATTTTGGGATTTTCGTAGTGAATATAATCGCACGACGTGCAAACCAAGCGTTCTTTGCTGTCGCCTGTGGGTATGGCTCGGTGGGCAGGACTGCCGCATTGTAAACAAAAAGGCATAAGACAATCATTGGCTAAATTTTGCTAAGTCTAAAACAAATTTTGTTTAAATACAAATATTAAAAATCTTTGATGACCGCGTCCAAAACTTCCAATCGTCAAAAAATGTCCAAAATTAACGTTTGTTTTTTTTGATTTTTTAATTAAAAAATTTCAAAGTATCAACACCAACGGTATATAAAATCAGATAAATATTGCCAAATTACATAAAATTACTAATACAATGATTTAATTACATAAATGGTGTCAAGCATTGCCAATACTTTTTTTGCTTGGCGAGAATATTGCACCAATGGTGGTGAGTTTTTATGCAAACCAATGAAATATGGCAACTACATTCAACTCATTGTTGCGTTAATATCCACCGGAGTTTTTATGAATAAAATATATCGTGTTATTTGGAACAAATCCACACAAACTTGGACGGCGGTGAGTGAATATGCCACTGCGCAAGGCAAATCTAGCAGTCGCAGTAGTGTGGCAGGCGACACACCCAAGAGCCTAAAGGGAATGCGTTTTGTTTATACAGCACTGGCGTCAGCGTCTTTGTTGGTGTTGGGCGGGCAGGTGATGGCAGCACCAATAACAAGCACTAACAGCTCAAGTGGCAATAGCAACTACTGCGTTTATGATGATGAAAGCCAAACCGTCATTTGTGGTGATGAGACCACCACTTCTGTGGATACTGTTGCTGGCAAGCCCGCCAAATCTGTTGTGCTTGGCAAAGGTGCGACCAATACAGGCGAAAGCAGCGTCGCTGTTGGTATATCAGCCAGCAGTGCGGGCACTTCTGCTGTTGCTGTGGGCGACCGTGCCAAAGCCGCTGCCGAGCAAGCCATCGCAGTAGGACAAAATGCACAGGCTAATGGGCAGTGGGACGTTTCTGTTGGTCGTCAGGCGGGCTGGAATGCGGCATCTCCCGCGAGTGGAGAAGGTCGTAACATTGCTCTTGGTGATGGTGCTTTGAAAAACGGACTGGGCGTGAATAACAACACTGTCATGGGCACCAGTGCTGCTGCAAATCTAAAAGGCACTCATAACGTCGTCATCGGCACCTATGCCAACACAGAAGAAGCCATTCAATCGGCAGAAAGTGCTGGCTCCACAGAGACACAAATCAACGCCAAAACCAGAAAAGTTGCCATTATTGATGGTAACACGGGCTTGTCTAATGGTGAAAAAGACGTCAAATATATTGAAACTGCCAACAGTGTTGCCATCGGTACCAGAGCTTTGGCAACCAAAGCGGCTGGTGTTGCTGTGGGTCAGCAAGCCAAAGCCTTTGGCACTACTTCAGCCGCTGTCGGTAATGGTAGCCGTGCCTTGGGCGACAACGCCGTTGCCATGGGCAATACTGCCAATGCTGGTGCCAATGGTGCCATTGCTATTGGTCAGCAAGCCAATTATCAGCCAAAGGTGGTTGGTACAGGCACAGACCAAAATCCAGAAATCCCAGCCGCCTATAAAACCACAGGTGCCAATTCTGTTGCCATTGGTGTGCGTACCAACGCAACGTCTAATCATGCCATTGCCATGGGCACAGAAGCCAAAGCAACAGCCAATGGTGCGGTGGCTGTTGGTTCAGAAAGCAACACATCGGGAGTGAATGCAACCGCCATTGGTCAAGCATCTGAAGCCAAAGGGAAAAATTCTTTTGCTGCTGGTAATGACGCTCATGCTGTGGGAACATCTGCGGTGGCAATCGGTGATGGTGCTGGTAAGGGCACTATGACCACCGAAGAGTATAAAGCAGGCAACTATGCCAATGCAGCGTCAGGCGATAGCTCAACGGCGGTGGGTGTCTACACCAAAGCAAAAGGCGAAGGTGCCACCGCCGTTGGTGTGTCCGCAGATGCTCAAAGTCATCGCAGTGTTGCGGTGGGTGCACACAGTGTGTCATCTGCCAACAGTGCTGTTGCTATTGGCGATACTGCCAAAGCGGCTGATTTAAACACCATCTCCATCGGTCGCCAATCTGGCTCGGCAGGCGTGGACTTGGCAAACAAAGGCACAAACACTGCCAATGACATCACTGGTCGCACCAAAGCGGGCAAAACCAGTGCCAATGGTTTGGTCAATGTAACCAGTATTGGCAATGAAGCAGGCAAGGGCACCATCAATAATAATTATGGTGTTAATATCGGTTATCAAGCAGGCAGTGGTGGCTATAACAGCACTTATGGCGAAGGTGTGTCTATTGGTAATAAAACAGGTGGTGTAGATAAAACAAATGCTACCGTTAAAACCGCCATGCAAGCGTTTTCTGCTGGGCAAGGAGCGACCGATAATGCCATTATTACAGGCAACACCAACACCGCCATTTCTTCGCGTGCAGGGGTCAATGCCTTAGGTCATGACAATGTGGCCATTGGTAAAGACGCAGGTGGTTATAGCTCGGGCAATTCCAATATTGCCATCGGTCGCCATGCTGGACGTGCCAGTAAATTAAACACACCCAATAACGAAGCCACCAGAATGATTGACGGTGAAGTGTTTTCTACTGCACGCAACACCATCTCTATGGGCGAATGGGCACATGCTTCTGGTAATGACGCGGTGGCGATTGGACGTTTGGCACAAGCACCTGTTGAAGATTCTATTGCCATTGGTCGCGGTGTTAAAACAGAATTGTTGGCAGGTGATGGTGTTGGCGACCGTGAAGGCATGATTGCCATCGGTTCAAACACCACCAAAGCCACAGGTAAAGCCGCCATCTCTATCGGTCGTAACGCCCAAGGTATCGGTCGTGGCACGGTGGCGTTGGGCGACGCTTCTCAAGCTAATGCTGGACAGGGCATTGCTGTTGGTGCTCAGGCAAATGTTGCCAGTGCTGCCGCTGGTGGCATTGCGATTGGTTCTTTGGCAAAATCTGAAAAACACGTGGCGATTGCTGTCGGCTCAGAAGCTCAGGCTAAGGGCGATAAGTCAGTTGCCGTTGGCTCAAAAGCCATTGTTGATTCTGCAAAAGGCGTGGCTGTTGGTTATGGTGCCAAAGCAGAAGGTGCAGAAACAGCAAATATCGCTATTGGTGATAGTGCGTACACCAATGCCAGTGGTGCGTTGGCGATTGGCATAGGAGCGTCTGCAAAAGGTTTGGATGTTGTTACAACCAACAATCAAGGAGTTCCCACCAATGATAAAGCCAAACCTTATAACGCCATCGCCATTGGCACAGGTGCCAATGTGGATACGCTTGCTGCTGGTGCTAATGGTGTGCAAGAACGCTCAACTGATGCGATTGCCATTGGTACCAATGCCAAAGCCAACTATGCCAGTACCATCGCCATTGGTTATGGTGCCAAGGCAAACACCAAATCATCAGCCACCGCCATTGGTTTAAACAGTGATGCTAAGGGCTGGAAATCGTTGGCTGTTGGTGTGAGTGCAGTTGCCAAGCAAACCGACTCTGTGGCACTAGGTTCAGACAGTGTCGCAGATACTGGAATTAACCAAATCGGTGCTGACCCATTGAATGCGCAAACTGATAAAAATAATCACACATGGAAATCTACCAAAGCTGCCGTATCTGTGGGTAATGTTGCAGGTGGCGTAACCCGCCAAATCACTTCTGTGGCTGCGGGCACACAAGACACCGACGCGGTAAACGTCGCCCAGTTAAAAGCAGCAGGCTTTATAGTCAATACCACAAATACTGCCAATGGCGAGTTGGGTGCCAAAACGGTTGGCACAACTAAAGATGACGATGACAAAGTCCAAAACGGCGAAACGCTGACCATTGAAGCCGACAAAAACATCAAAGTAACCCAGACAGGTGCCAAAGTAACCATTGCCACCAAAGACGATGTGGAATTTAGCACAGTTACCACCAAAGACAATGCAGGCAACCAAACCCTGCTAAATGGCACAGGTCTCACCATCACGCCAACAGGTGGTAATAATCCTGTCAGCCTAACCAGCACGGGACTAAATAACGGCGGTCATAAAATCCTTGGCGTGGCTGATGGCAATATTGCCCAAGGCAGTACAAACGCGGTGAATGGCGGTCAGTTATTTACCACCAACACCAAAGTTGATACCAATACCGCCAACATTGCCAAAGGTTTAAATTTTGCGGGTAATACAGGTGAATTTAAGCGTGAATTGGGCGACAAGGTTACCATCTCTGGCGGTCTGGCTGATGGCAAGTCAGCTTCCAATAGCAATATCCGTACGGTTGCCGATAATGGCAAGATTGACATTCAGATTGCTGATGCACCTGTGTTTACTGGCGTGGTTAAGGGGCATGGTTTTGATGCCAGTGGTCAAAAAATCACCAATGTCGCCCAAGGCGACAGTGCCAACGATGCAGTAAATGTGGCACAATTAGAAAAAGCCATAAATGATGTCAAGGTGCAAAGTTTGACCAAAGTAGAGTCTAATTCGCCATTTTCTTATATCAATTCAAATGGTGATTTGTTAAAACGTGATATTGATTCAGATGATTCGGTTAAGTATTATAAGGTTAGTGATGGAACTGAATACACACCAACATCAGATGATGATATTACCATTACTGCACTTAACCCGAAAAAGAGCCAAACTTCTGTTTCGGTAAAAGTTGGTAATGTTTCGGCAGGTACTGATGATGAAGACGCTGTCAATGTTAGCCAGCTAAAAGACGTTGTTAAAGCCCTAGGTGGTAGTGCAGCTGTTGATGGTAGTGGCAATATTACTCAGCCCAGCTATAAGGTGGCAGGTAACACCTTTAACACCGTTGGTGCTGCGATAGAGAAATTAGATAAAGAAGTTGCTAACCCACTTAAATTTGTTGGTGATAATGCTGGCGAAAAGGTTGAGCGTAAACTTAACGAAGAACTCAAAGTCAAGGGCGGTGCCGACCAAACCAAATTGTCTGAAAATAACATTGGCGTGGTGGGTAATGTCAATGATAAAAGTTTAACCATCAAACTTGCCAAAGATGTTGATTTGGGTGCTGATGGCAGTTTGACCGCAGGTGATAGCAAGGTCAATAACGATGGCTTGACCATTACTAAGAGCGGCAAACAACCTGTCAGTTTGACCAGTGATGGTTTAAACAACGGTGGTAATGTCATCAGCAATGTGGCAAGCAACCTACCAGCAACCACCTATAACAGTGCCACACAAGGCAACCCAAGCAACGCCACCAAGGCACAAAGCAAACCAGCAGACCTTGACGGCAAAAAAACCAACGCCGCCACTGTGGGTGATGTGTTAAATGCTGGTTGGAACGTGCAAACCAATGGCAACGACACCGACTTTGTCAAGCCCTATGACACGGTAAACTTTGCCGATGGTGATGGCACAAGCGTTAGCAGCGAAACCGACGGCGATAAAACCACCTTTAAGGTCAATGTCCTAACCCCTGTGGTTTATACCGATGAAAATGGCAATAAGTTGTACAAACAAGCCGATGGCAGTTTCCGTACCCAGCCAAACGGTGGTGGCGACTTGGTAGACCCACCCAACGTCATTGCTTCTATGCACGGGCCAACTGGCTTGACAAATCAGCCTGTGAAGCTGGCAAATGTGGCGGCAGGCGTTGCCAATACTGACGCGGTCAATGTCAAACAGCTTGCCGATGCGGGCATTTATGAAACCGAGCAAAATGGCGATGTTAAACTGGACAACAATGGTGTGCCAAAGCTCAAAGGGCTAAATTTTGCTGGCAATGATGGCACAGGCAACAGCAAACTGGGCGAGACTTGGAAGATTGTTGGTGGTAACGCTGCTGCGAACGCTGGCGACCCACGCACCTTTGTTGATGGCACATTCTCTGGTGGTAACATCAAGACTGCGGTCAAAGATGGCGCAGTAGAAATTACCATGGCAGACAGCCCAAAATTTGGCGATATTGTCATCAATGCCCCAGCAGTAACAGACACCGCCAACCCAACCAATAACCGTCCAGCAGGTCGTATCACGGGTCTTGCTGACGGCGTGGACGACAAAGACGCGGTAACTGTCAAGCAGTTAAAAGACAAAACAGCGACCACACCTTTGACTGTAACGAACAATAAAGTGGTTGATTTGGCAGATACTGACAAATCCAAACTGGCAACCGCTGGCGATATCGCCAATGCCATCAACAATGCAGGCTTTACTTTGACCACCGCCAAAACCAACAATGGCGAATTGGGTGCCAATGCAACCAACGAGCTGATTAAGGCAGGCGATAGCGTTACTGTTGAAGCAGACAACAACATCAAACTAACCCAAGCTGATGGCAAAATTACCATCGCCACCAAAAAAGACGTCAAGTTTGACAGTGTTACTGTGGGTGAAGGCGACAACCAAGTGGTGTTAAACAATGATGGTGTTAAGTCAGGCGACACCACAGTCAACAATGCAGGTATTACCATCAAAGCTCCCGCCACCAGTGGTACAAGTGATGTCAAACTGACAGCCAATGGTCTAAATAATGGCGGCAACAAAATCACCAATGTTGCCAAAGGTACAGCCGATACCGACGCGGTCAATGTCAGTCAATTAAAAGACTTAAAAACAACCACCGATGGCAAATTGGCTGCCTTTACCGTTGGAACAGATAAAAATGCCACCGCCCAAGGCATTACCGTAGATAAAGACAAAGCTCGCTTTGATATTGTTGGTGCTGATGATGGCAAAGTGATAACACAAGTTGATGGCAATAAAATCGCTGTTGATTTGACCGCTGACGCCAAAGACAGCCTAGCCAAAGCAGACAGTGCATTGCAAAGCATTCAAGTAAAAGCCAATGGTACAGATGTAACAACGTTGGGTAAAGACAACAACACCTTAGACATCACCCAAGGTGATAACATCACCGTTAGCAATGATGGTGGCAAAGTTAAAGTGGCTTTAAACCAAGATGTTGCAGGTTTAAACTCATTGACTTCTAAAACTATTACTGCAGGTGAAGGAACTAACCAAGTTATCCTTGGTAATGATGGCGTTAAAGTTGGTGGCAACACCTACATTTCTGGCACTGGTTTAAATGCCAATAACAAGAAAGTTGCCAATGTTGCTGATGGTGCAATCACTGCTACTTCAAAAGATGCGGTGAATGGCAGCCAGCTGTTTGCCACCAACCAAAATGTAACCAACAATGCCAATGCCATCACAGGATTGCAAAACCAAACCTTTAAATTGCAAGCCAATGGCGATACCGCCACCGCAGTGAAAGCCAGCGATACCGTTCAATTTTTGGATGGTGATAACATTGTTGTTACTCGTAAGGCAAATGACATCACCATCACCACCAAAAAAGATGTGAAGTTTGACAGTGTGGTCGCAGCGGGCACAAAACTGGATAGTGCTGGGTTGAGCTTTGTGGATGGTGCGGGTGCAACGGTTGCCAACAGCCCAAGCATTGCCAAGACTGGTATCAATGCAGGTGGCAACAAAATCACAGGTGTTGCCAAAGGTACAGCCGATACCGACGCGGTCAATGTCAGCCAGCTAAAAGGGGTGGCAACCGCTTTGGGTGGCGGTGCAAGCATAAATGCTGATGGCACAATCAATGCACCAACTTATAATATTACCAACCCAGCTGATGGTGCTGTTATTAAAGCACAGAATGTAGGTGATGCACTGAATGCTTTAAATACAGCGGTTAATAATCCATTAACTTTTGCAGCTGATACGGGTTCATTTGACCGTAA
Organism: Moraxella sp.; assembly: GCA_030528385.1. Taxonomy (GTDB): domain Bacteria; phylum Pseudomonadota; class Gammaproteobacteria; order Pseudomonadales; family Moraxellaceae; genus Moraxella. The sequence goes on along the minus strand of JAUMYZ010000007.1, from coordinate 5,384 downwards.
ACTGGGTCAGACAACGACCATTAAAGGCGGCGTTGCAGACACAAGCAAGTTAAGCGATAACAACATTGGTGTGGTTGCCAAAGATGGCGCTTTGGACATCAAACTTGCTAAAGACATCGCTGTAGACAGTGTTGCAACGGGTAATACCACCGTCAATAGTGATGGCATTGTCATCAAAGCCCCTGCCACTGGTGGTACAACTGACGTGAAGCTAACTGCGACTGGCTTAAACAATGGCGGTAACAAAATCACCAATGTTGCCGATGGTGAAGTTGTTGCTGGTAGTAAAGATGCTGTAAATGGCGGTCAATTATTTAAGGTCAAACAAGAAGTTGCAAGCAATACAGCCAACATCGCCAAAGGCTTGAGTTTTGCAGGCAATACAGGCGAATTTAACAGTCAATTAGGTGACAAAGTTACGGTATCAGGCGGCTTAAATGACACATCAATCACGTCGTCCAATGCCAATATTCGTACGCTTGCCAAAGACGGTAAAATTGATGTGCAAATTGCTGATGCACCAGTATTTGCAGGCAAAGTCTCTGCCAAAGGGTTGGATGCAGGCAACCAAAAAATCACAGGCGTTGCCAATGGTGAGAATGCCACAGACGCGGTTAATGTTGACCAATTAAGCAAAGCACTGGGCAACGTTACTGTACAAAACCAATCTTTGGTTCAAGCCAATTCTCCATTTTCTTATGTCAATGAAGCGGGCGAACAGCTCATTCGCAAAGTTGCGGTTGTAAATGGAAAATCGGTTGTTACTTTTGAAAAGGCGAAAGATGGTTCGGTGTATACAGGCGATGACATCAGTATTGTTGCCTTAAATCCCAAAGCCCCACAAACCACACTGCCAACCACTGTAGGCAATATCAAAGCAGGCGTTAAAGACACTGACGCGGTCAATGTCAGCCAGCTAAAAGCCGTTGAAGCCAAAGCCGAGATAAAAACCAAAGTTACTCAAGGCGATGGCGTTGCTGTCATCAACAAAGGCACGGCAGAAGCACCAAATTATGAAGTGGCGCTTAACCAAGACAGTAAAGACAGCCTGACCAAAGCCAACAGCGCCTTACAAACCATCAAAGTCAAAGCCAATGGTGCAGACGTTAAAGAGCTGACCAAAGACAGCAACGAACTCAACATCAAAGGCGATGACAACGTCAAAGTCAGCAACGACAATGGCGATGTCAAAGTGGGTTTGGCTGATGTGGTTACTGTGGGTGCTCCTACCAATGCGACTGGCACTGCCAACAATCCTGTGAAAATTGATGGTGAAAAGGGCAGTATTACAGGTTTGACCAACAAAGACTTGTCTGCCGCTGACTTTGCCAAAGCAGGGCGTGCCGCCAGCGAAGAGCAATTAAAGGTGGTTGATGATTTTGCCGTCAAATACGACAAAGATCAAGCAGGTCAGCCAAACAAAGACAGTATTACCTTGGCAGGCACCCCAGCCACGCCAGCCCTGAAAGGTAATGATGATAAATTTACCATGGCTGGTGGCACAGCACTGAACAACGTCGCCAGTGCAGGCGATTACACCAAGCCTGAAAACGCTTATAAGGCTGTCAATGCTGGTGATTTGAACAATGCCGTTGCCGATGTTGCCAATAAGGGGCTAAGTTTTGCTGCCAATGACCAAAGCAAAACTGCCAATGCTGCCATCAAGCGCAGCTTGGGCGAAACGGTAGGCATTAAAGGCGGTATTACTGATAACGCTACCGCGACATCGGGCGAAAACGTCATCACCCGCACCACCGCCGATGGCAACATCAACATTGAGCTGGCAAAAAACGCCAAGTTTGACAGCCTAACCACAGGTGGCACCAAGATTGACAATGCTGGACTAAGATTTGTGGACAGTGCTGGTGCGACGGTTGCCAACAGCCCAAGCATTGCCAAGACTGGTATCAATGCAGGCAACCAAAAAATCACAGGCGTTGCCAATGGTGAGAATGCCACAGACGCGGTTAATGTTGACCAATTAAGCAAAGCACTGGGCAACGTTACTGTACAAAACCAATCTTTGGTTCAAGCCAATTCCCCATTTTCTTATATCAATGAAGCGGGCGAACAGCTTATTCGTGAAGTCAAAGTGGTTAATGGCAAAAATGAAGTTGCTTTCAAAAAAGCCAAAGATGGCACCACCTATACGGGCAAGGACATCACCATCGCTGCCCTTAACCCAGTAGACCCACAAACCACACTGCCAACCACTGTGGGCAATATCAAAGCAGGCGTTAAAGACACTGACGCGGTCAATGTTAGCCAGCTAAAAGGTACAGTGGCTGCTTTGGGTGGTGGCGCAACCATCAATGCCGATGGCACAATCTGGCAACCAAACTATACAGTTACTGGCAATGTCTATAACAATGTCGGTGATGCGGTGCAGGCACTGAACAGCGAAGTGGCAAAACCCTTGACCTTTATTGATGATAATGGTAAAAAAGTTGCGCGCAAACTTGGTGAAAACATCACGGTCAAGGGCGGCGCAACTGGCAATCTGACCAAGAACAATATTGGCGTGGTGGCAAATCCAACCACTGGCGAATTAAACGTTCAATTGGCAGAAGCGGTTAATCTTGGACAAAATGGCAGCGTGGCGATGGGTAACAGTGTTGTCAATGGTACTGGCTTGACCATCAAATCGCCAACAGCGACCAATCCAAATAACGTTGTGAGTGTAACCGCCAATGGGTTGAACAATGGCGGCAACAAAATCATCGGTGTAGCCAAAGGCGTAGCCGATACCGACGCGGTCAATGTCAGCCAGCTAAAAGCCGTTGAAGCCAAAGCCGAGATAAAAACCAAAGTTACTCAAGGCGATGGCGTTGCTGTCATCAACAAAGGCACGACAGAAGCACCAAATTATGAAGTGGCGCTTAACCAAGCAACCAAAAACAACATCGCCCAAGGCATTGCTGCCAAGAATGCTGTGGACAATAAGGGTTTGACCTTTACAGGCGACAGCGGCACAACTGGCGTGAAAAAACTTGGCGATGCCGTTGCCATCACAGGCGACAAAAACATCACCACAACTGCAACTGCTGCTGGCGTGCAAGTTGCTTTAAATGACACCATTTTGGTGAATTCTGCAGAGATTGGTGGCGTAACTGTCAATAATACTGGCATTAACATGGGAGACAAACAAATCACAGGTCTGGCCAGTGGACTAAATGGCAAAACGCTTGATGACATCAAAACCGACCCTAATGCCGCTGAGCGCAGCAACGCCGCAACGGTTGGTGATTTGGCGACCGTACAGAGCAACGTTACCAATATCACCAACAACGTGCTGGGTGGTAATTATGTTGATGATGATGGTGAGCTGACTGCCAATGGCAAGTTGGCACTTAAAACCTATGACGTTTCTGGACAAGAAGGTACGACTGACAATACCATCATCTCTGCCATCAAAAACATGAACGAAGGTGGTATTAAGTACTTCCACACCAACGATGGTACCAACAAGCCAGCAGGTGCCAAAGATAATAATACTGAGGATTCTAACGCTTCTGGTGCGTATGCAACAGCAGTGGGCTTCCGTGCCAATGCAGAAGGTGAAAATGCTCTTGCCTTTGGTAAAGGTTCACAAGCGTTGGCAAAAAATGCCATTGCTATCGGTACAGGCAATATTGTCAGAGGTGAGAACTCAGGTGCAATCGGCGACCCAAGCATCATCAATGGTTCAAACAGTTACAGTGTGGGCAATAATAATACTGTTGCCACAAACAGCACTTTTGTGTTGGGTAATGATGTTAGCCAAACTGTTGATAATTCTGTGTTCTTGGGTGATAAATCATCATCAACAGGCGTGCATACCATAGCCCAAGGCGGCAATTATACCTATGCTGGTGCAAACGATGCTAATGTGGCGGGCGTGGTGGGTGATACCGCTCCTGTTGGTGTGGTCAGTGTTGGCAGTGAAGGTGGTCAAACTCGCCAAATCCAAAACGTGGCAGCAGGTGTGGTATCGCCTTCATCAACAGATGCCATCAATGGCAGTCAGCTGTATGACACCCACCAAGTGATTAACAATGTGTCAAATCATGTGGTCAATATGGGCAACCAGCTCAATCAACGCATTGGTGATGTGGAAGACAAAGCCAATGCGGGTGTGTCGTCAGCGATGGCGATGGCTTCTTTGCCACAAGCCTACATTCCTGGCAAATCCATGCTGACTGGTGGCTTGGCAACGTACAATGGCGAAGGTGCTGTGGCGGTTGGCTTGTCCAAATTGTCTGACAATGGTCGCTGGGTACTAAAAATGAGCGGCTCTGCTGACACCAAAGGCAACGCAGGTGCATCCATCGGTGCAGGCTTTCACTTTTAATTAAGCAACACAATGCCACTTCGGTGGCATTCACCATACACCAATTAGGATATTTTATGAAACACAGCTATCAACTTACTTTACTGGCGGTATTGGCAAGTGCATTGATGACGGGTTGCTTGGGCACCAAACATCTTAGCAATAACATCACTGGTGATGGGCGCATTGAAGCTGCCGAAGACGTGGTATTTCCAGAACTGGACAAAGCATGGCAAAAGGACGGACAATTTCCTAACAAAGAAAATCTGTCTAAAATCCGTGCAGGCATTGCCAAAGATGAGCTCTATCAGCTGATTGGTCGCCCCCATTTTAGCGAAGCCCATAAGGCACGCGAATGGGATTATATTATGAAATTTTATCAAGCGGACGACTCGGTAAAAATTTGCCAGTACAAAGTCATTTTTGATAAAGAGTATAAGGGTCAAGAATTTTATTGGTTGCCAGCAGATTGTGCCAATGAACTCAAAGCGCCCACAAGTGCGCCGCCAACTTTGATTGCGCCTGTGGTTGCCCCACAAAAACAGCGTTTTGAGTTGGGCGCTGACGCGTTATTTGATTTTGACAAATGGCAACTGCACCATATGAAATCAGAAGGTCGCAAAGACCTAGATGACATCGCCCAAAAAATCCAAGCCTATGGCGACAATGTCGGTCAAATCGTGGTAACAGGTTATACTGACCGTTTGGGTGATGACATGTATAACATGAATTTATCACTATTGCGCGCTCAAACTGTGCGTGGTTATCTTATTTCCAAAGGCGTCAATGCCAGCAGTATCATTGCCACAGGTGGTGGTGAGTCCAACCCTGTCAAGCAGTGTGCAGACAATCAGCCACGCAGTGCATTGATTGATTGCTTACAACCCAACCGCCGTGTTGAGATTATGGTTAGTTATTTTAACTAACTGGGCAATCAACCCAAAAACGATAAGAGCAATCTTATCGTTTTTTTTATTAAAATCAATAAATTATAAACTATTTTAAAAAATAACTTACCACCCCCTTTACAACCAAAAAATCTCCTGTATAATACCCAACTCATTCAGCCACTGGA
>JAUMYZ010000017.1 GCA_030528385.1 Moraxella sp. | reverse complement strand
TGTTAATGCCGTGTGATACACGCTGAGTATAGCCATCACCGAATTGGGTTGTGGTTACATTGTGGCGAACATCGGCAGCGGCGCCCATGTTCATTGCCCACTTAAATGTTTTTAAAGTCATTGTCTATCCCACCCTTGGCGTTTACGGTTGCGGTGATACTCTGCCATTCTGACTGCCTGTAACATTATATTGAAGCCATAGAAAACCTGCTTGATGAACATTTGGATTTGGAAAAAAGGCGTGGAGTGCGAAGCTAACTTGTCGCCCTTAATCAGAATGGACAGCACAAGCCAAATGGCATATTTAAGAAGGCACATCAAGCGGTATATTCTCGCCAAATGAAGCACGAGCGACATTAGGCTTGCCCCCTGTCGTTGGTGGTGAAAGTCCGCTTATGCAACAGCAAAATTACAGCCTATCCGCCCTTGCTAAACGTGATAACAGCGATAATCCGTTTGGCACAAGTGAGCCAAAAGCGGTCAAGCCAAGTTTACGTATAAGGGCGACACTGGATAAAGGGAATAAACCATGACGTTTGCCACGCTTGACGAAGTGAAACATTATCTGCAATATGATGATGACCATGACGAGATTTTAAGCATTTATCTACAATCTGCTACGCTGTCGGTCAAAAACCACATCACAGACGAAATCACAGACGAGATGTTGCCTGCATTAAAAACGGCAACGCTACTCATGGTCGGCTATCTTGACGACAACCGAAACAGCGAGAACGGAGCGGAGTTTGGTAACTTTTTGCCCGCCCCAGTCCGTCAAATGCTTGCCCTTTATCGCACACCCACGATTTAGGATAAACCATGAAAGCCACGCCATTACGCCATAGACTTAAAATTTGCCAACAAACGACCACACGCTCCCCAACTGGGGCGGTGCGTGTCGGACAATGGGAACATATCTTGACGATTTGGGGGCAATTTGGCCCCTTATCTGTCAAAGACATCATTGCAGGACAAGCCGAGCAAACCGCCATCACCGCACGAGCCAAAATCCGCTACCGCACCGACTTAACCCATGATATGCGTGTGCAATACGCGGGGTGTATGTATGCCGTTGTGGGCGAGCCGTTGACGGATAATGAGAGCAGTAAAGAATGTTTGACCTTAATGTTAAAGGGCGTGTCAGATGATAGGTAGTATTGAAATTACTGGTTTGGACGTGCTAGACGAAGTTATCACTACATTAGACGATAAGATGAAAGACAAAGCTCTATCCAAAGCCCTAAATCAAGCCTTAAATCCAATACGCAAAGATGCTAAATTTTATGCGTCAGTCGCCCCAGAACCCCATATCATGATAACCAAAGGCGGTCGCAGGGTGCTAGTCCAGTGTGGGCTACTCTGCTCGGCTATCCGCAAACGCAAAGTACCAAAGCGTGAAATGGGCGAGCTTGGCGGACATGGTGTGGCAATGGGGGATTTATTTTTGAGACCTATGAAGAGCAAAAAGGTGTGTGATGAAACCAACAACAATTTCAGCAGAGGCTTTTACTCACTGTCATCAAAGACAAGAGCATATTTTTAATGATTTTTGCATGGAGGCTATTAAATTGCTTAGAAAAAGCCCGCAGGGCTTGACTGTAGCAACTGTGCAAAAATCGGTAGGTATATCCTACAAAACCACCATGAGAGTTTTGGCACTGGTGGCGGTGGAAAGGGACGGTAAATTTTATCCCAAACCCAAGGGAGTGAGAAAATCAAACAGGCGTTTCAGACATTCATTGAATTTATTCTTGTATCAATTACAATTTTGAGCATGATTTATATTGAAGTAATCGTATACGGTTTAATTCTTTTTAAAAGAATATGTAATTAAAGTGATTTGCGGTTGTTAGGGGATGGTGATGTTTGCTATGGCAATGTTTTTTGCGGAATTGTTTAATTCTATTTTGTTTTGGTGTGTTTATCAAGATGTTGCAAATTTGCCGTATTTCAGCTTGGCACAATTTATGGGTATTATTTTCATGATAAATATTGGCATGGCTATTTTTAGAAGTGAAACGGTATATATTTATTATGATGAACATATAAAACAGGCAGATAAACTAAAATACAAAATTGGCTCTATGTTTGCTTGTATTTTACTAACGAGTTTTTACTATTTTTGTAAAATTTTTATGTAGGGGTATAAAAATGAAAAAACAATTATCAAGTGGGGGCGAACAAATGACCGCCAAAATCTCTATCCAAGATTATTTATTTTTGCAATTTGGTAAATTGGTTGTGGAATTGCGTGAAGTATGCCAAACTTATTACCCACATTTAAACCTAAGTCAAATTAACAAAAAGGTAAGTGTGCAAGGCTTTCCATTTCCATGCTTTCTTCTTGCCGAGAGCCAAAAGTCGCCTTATTTCGTCCACATTGGCGAGCAAGCAAATGACATGCTTCTATAAATAACCTGTATATCGTTTTATTGCTTTGTGCCACCAAATAAGTATCATTGGCGGTATGCTCTTTTAACAAATCTACAATCTGCCGTATCTCTGGTAACACCTTAAATTTTTGATGATTGCCAGCACTCCCTTTGGGGTTTTTGACATCACGCACAACAAAATAATCCCCCATATCATCATCTAAGGCAAGACGGACAATTTCCCCTTGACGGCGAGCTGACACAATGGCAAACCACATAATCAAGTGCATTGCCATAGAACCGTTTTGCCATTTTTGGTAAAAATGAGCGGTTGATTTGATGAGTTCATCCGCCGTTGGCAAACGGTCTTGTTTTTTAGACGGGGCGACATTGAGAGTCTTTTTGAGTTGCCTTAATGCTCGTTTTAGGGCGTTCATACCCAGCTCACACCCCATATAATTTCTGCGTGGTCTAGCACCCCAAAAGGTAAGTAAATTCCCAGCCAAGCGTGGCAGGGGTGATAGGGTCAAGGGCAACTTCTGGCACGCCATTTTTGCGTAAATTGGCATGGTCAGCAACATCTAAGGGTGAAAGGGCGGTGATGGGAATTTTGGCAATGGGGAATTTTTTAAGTAATTTTAAGGCTTGCACTTTGGGTCGCTCAAATTCTGCACCCAGCTCACTAATATAACGGTCTATGGCTTGTCCTATCGTCATACTTTTATCAATACCTTTTGCTCCTAAAAGCTGTTTGGGGTCATTTTCAAGTTCGGCTTTTCGTGTAGCATCCATTTTGGGTGACTTTTTGATTGATATGAATTTCGGCATAATAGTGATTTGTACCGTCTTTTAACTTTTTACTACGAATACTGCCCATTTTGATGGTCTTTTTATAAAATAATTTTTCGCAAAATTCTACAAAAATAAGCTAAAATACGCAAAAATAACCAACAATAAAAACTCATTCAAAGGCTTATAAATCAATGCTTTCTTTACAAAATCATTTAAAATCAGGGGCTAAGCGAATATCTGTTGCCCCCATGATTGATTGGACGACCAGCGACTTTCGCCACTTTGCTCGCCTGTTTAATTCACACATTTATCTGTATACTGAAATGATTAGTGCCAGTGCCATTTTAAAAGGTGATAGCGGTTATGTGCTCAGATATGATGGCAGTCAGCACCCGTTGGTTTTACAGCTTGGTGGCTCAGACCCCAGCCAGATGGCAAAATGTGCCAAAATAGCAGACGACATGGGCTATGATGAATTTAACATCAATGTGGGCTGTCCGTCTGACCGCGTGCAATACAACAAAATCGGGGCGTGTCTGATGGCAGAGCCAAAACTGGTGGCGGATATGGTGCGTGCGATGAAAGACAGCACCGACAAACCCATCACAGTCAAACACCGCATTGGCATTGATGAATTTGATAGCTATGAGTTTATGCGCGATTTTGTTGGGGAAGTGGCACAGGCAGGGTGTGTGCATTTTATTGCTCATGCCCGTATTGCGTGGCTACAAGGACTAAGCCCCAAACAAAACCGTGAAATCCCGCCTTTGCGTTATGATGATGTGTACCGCCTAAAACAAGAGTTTCCCAACCTTTTTATAGAAATCAATGGCGGTATTGATAATCTTGCCGACATCAAAACCCATCTAGCCCATGTAGACGGTGTGATGATAGGGCGGGCATTTTATCACAATCCCATGTTGATGGGGCAATGCAATACGCTGTGGGGGCAAGCTGTGCCAACACACAGACAGATTTTAGAACAACTGTATTCTTATTTAGATAAGCGAGCCAAAGCAGGGGCAAATCTGGCAACCTTAGTGCGTCATTATTTAGGCTTGTTTCAGGGCTTGACAGGGGCAAGAAAATGGCGACAGACACTCAGTGGTCAGCGTCATTTGACGGTTGATGACATTAGGCGAGCAGGTGAGCAAGTATTGCGATTGAATGATTTTTGATTATAGTATCAGTTCAAGTACCGCCTTGCTGCCCACAAAACCAACCGCCAACAGACCAAATCCATAGATGGTGAAATTTGCCGCGCGTTTGCCGCGCCACCCCTTTTTGTAGTGTCCAACGATGAATATGCCAAAAATTAGCCAGCTTAACAAACTAAATGCCAATTTGTGGGCGATGTGTTGCGCCAAAATATCATAAGTGGCAACAACTCCCAGTCCCAGCGCTAGGCTCAAGATGACAAATCCCAGCAAAATCATGTCAAACAACAAACTTTCCATGCTTTGCAGGCTAGGCAGTTTGCTGACCCAAAAACGGTGGGTGCTGCGCCGTTTGAGTTCTCGGATTTGTAGGCGCAAAATAATGGCTTGCAGCGCCGCCATCAACAGCACACAATAAGCGGCAAATGACAATAAGATGTGCACTTGCAGGACAATGCTTAGGTTGGTCAAAGGCTCATAGGCGGCTTTGCCAAAATAGCCCACACTCAAACCAAGCAGCGCTGTGGGCAGTGCCAGCACGCCCAAGCTCAATATCGGACGATAGGCACTGAACAACCCATAAAAAATCAAAAAAAACAGACTGGTCAGACTTAAGGTATTGAAAATATTAAAATTTAATCCATAAAGCGTCAGGATTTGGGGGATTAACAGCAGAGCGTGTGTCAGTGCGGCAACCAAGATGGCGCTTAGGGTCATCGCCTTGTGAATGCGGGTGTTTTTGATTAAACAGTTGTATAAATACAGTCCTGTAACCGCGTAAAGAATGGCACTTATGCTATACAGCAAAAACATCAAGGTCTCAATCTGTCTAAAATGGTACGTTTTGTGCAACACCTGTCAAAAGTGTGGCATAATTGGCTAATTTATCATAAAATACGTCTGATTTATAGGTGTATTTGCCAAAACAATTTTCGTTTTTGATTTTTATGGATTTTTTATGTTTGATACCTTAACCGAACGGCTTTCAGGCAGTTTGCGCAACATCGCTGGCACAGGTCAGCTGACCGAAGACAACATCAAAGACACTTTGCGTGAAGTGCGTATGGCGCTTTTAGAAGCGGACGTGGCACTTGGCGTGGCGCGTGATTTTGTGGCTCGCGTCAAAGAAAAAGCCTTAGGTCAAGAAGTGCTAAAAGAGCTCGCCCCTGGTCAAGCCTTTGTCAAAATCGTCTATGATGAGCTCACCGAGATGATGGGTTCTGCCAACCAAGCCTTGGAGATGACAGGCAAACCCCCTGTGGTCTATCTTTTGGCGGGCTTGCAAGGGGCAGGTAAGACCACCACCGCAGGCAAACTTGCCAAGTTTTTACAAGAAAAACAAAACAAAAAAGTCATGCTGGTGTCGGCAGACGTATATCGCCCTGCCGCCATCAATCAGCTAGAATTTGTGGCAAATCAGGTAGGGGCGATGTTTGTGCCGTCCAGCACCAGCGAAAACCCCATTGACATTGCTAAGCGTGCCATCAACGAAGCCAAAATCAAATTTGCTGACATTCTTATCATTGATACTGCAGGTCGCCTTGCCATTGATGATGAGATGATGGACGAGATTAAGGCATTGACAGCGGCGGTTAATCCCACCGAGACCTTGTTTGTGGTGGATTCCATGACCGGTCAAGACGCTGCCAATACCGCCAAAGCCTTTAATGATGCTCTGCCTTTGACGGGGGTGATTTTAACCAAAACCGATGGTGATGCTCGTGGTGGGGCGGCGTTGTCGGTGCGCGCCATCACAGGTAAGCCCATCAAGTTTTTGGGGCGTGGCGAAAAACTAGAAGCCCTAGAGCTGTTCCACCCTGAGCGTATTGCCCAGCGGATTTTGGGCATGGGTGATGTGCTAAGTTTGGTAGAAGAAGTTGAAAACAAAATTGACCGCGAAAAAGCCGAACGCATGGCAAAAAAAATCCAAAAGGGCGGTGAATTTGACTTAGAAGACTTGCTCACCCAATTTCAGCAAATGAAAAACATGGGCGGCATGGCAGGCTTTTTGGACAAAATGCCAGGCATGAGCGGAGCCAATATCCAAGACGCTTTGGCACAAGCCAAACCCGAAGAAAAGGTCAAAGAAATGGAAGCGCTCATTCATTCTATGACGCCTTTTGAGCGTCAAAACCCTGACAAAATCACCCCTAGCCGTAAACGCCGTATCGCTGCTGGCTCTGGCAAGCAAATCCAAGATGTCAATGCCCTATTAAAACAGCACAAACAGATGGCAAAAATGATGAAAATGATAAGCCGTCCTGATGGCATTTCCAAAATGATGAAAGCGGTACAAGGGCTAACCCGTGGTATGAGCGGTGGCGGTGGACCTTTGTTTGGTGGCAAGGCAGGACAAAACGACTTGGCGCAGATGAGCCAAGATGTGCACAATTTAGGCATTGACCCATCAACGATTAACCTAAACATGAGCCAAGAAGACATTCGCCAAAAAATGAACGAACTACAAAACGCCCAAAATGCCATGACTGGCAAATTTAAAAAACGTTTTTGATGGTTGGTTGTGTCTGTGTTTGCCCAAAAAGGCGTGGGGGTGATGATGTTGGTGGCATTTGATAGTATTTTTGAGCAGTGCTCACTGGCTGTGTTGGTGGACGGTTCTGTTGAGTATGCAGAGACCATCAGTGGCGCCAGAGAGCAGACCCAAAGGATTTTACCCATGCTGGATAAGGCACTAAAAATAATGGGCGCTGGCGTTGCTGATGTGCAGGCGTGGGCATTTAACCAAGGGCCTGGAGCCTTTAGTGGCATTCGTATTAACACAGCGGTGGTGCAAGCCTTATCTGTTGCAAGCGGCGCCCCTTGTATTGGCGTCTCAAGCCTTGAAGCGCTGGCTTATCAGGCGCATGATGAACAAAACTTTGCTGACAACAGTAGAGTTGTTTCTTTGATTGATGCGCGCCAAAACCAAGTTTATGCTGGTGAGTTTGTCATTTGTCAGCGGCGCGTTGTTCCTGCCAAGACGCATCATGAGTGTTTGTTGGATTATGGTTGTGCGGTGGTGGCAGATGCGGTGGTGGCTTTTAACCAAGCAGCAACACAGATAAAAACCGATGCGCCAACTTGGCGTTTGACGCCCAACGCCACCCACATTGCCCGTCTTGCCTATCAGCGTTTTTTGCAGGGGCAAGTCGTGTCTGCCGAAGCCGCTTTGCCTGTCTATTTGCGTAACAACGCGTGGAAAACACTGGCGCAGCAGCGAGCAAACAACTAGGTTGTCTGGCTTTGTTCTGATAACATAACAAATAATAATTAAATAACAATATTATTAAGGATTTTTATGGACATTGTCTTACTCATTGAGTCTGTCATCATGGGTATTGTAGAAGGTGTTGCTGAATTCTTACCCATTTCTAGCACAGGCTATTTGATTTTGTCGGCCGATTTGATGGATTTTTGGGATAAAGACAAACGCGATTTGTTCATTGTTTTTATCCAGCTTGGGGCGATATTGGCGGTCATTTATGATTATTGGGCGCGGCTTTGGCACGCTTTTTTGGGCTTATTGACAGGCAAGGCAGAAGGCTTGGATAACCCACGCGGCTTAGGCATTGCCTTGATGATAGCAACTGTGCCAGTGATGGTGGTGGGCTTTTTGTTCAAAGATTTTATTACGAGCGTCTTGTTTCACCCATTGGTGGTGGCAATCATGTTGATTGTGGGGGCGATACTGATTGCTTATGTAGAACGGCGTCCACACCCCATCAAAGCCAAAGAAGCTGAGCACATTGATTTTAAGACCGCTTTGGGTATTGGTTTGTGTCAGTGTTTGGCGCTGATTCCAGGAACGTCGCGCTCAGGCTCAACCATCATTGGGGCGTTGTGGTTGGGGGCTTCGCGCAAAGCGGCCACCGAATTTTCGTTTTTTTTGGGCATTCCAGTGATTGTCGGCGCAGCGCTTTTGGATTTGCTTGACAATAAAGACGTTTTACAAAGCGGTGCAGATTGGTTGGTGCTGGCTGTGGGCACTGTGGTGTCATTTGTGGTGGCGCTTTTGTGTATTCGTTTTATGGTGGCGTGGGTGTCCAAAAAAGACTTTATGATTTTTGCTTATTTGCGCATGATAACGGGCGTTGTTGTGCTGCTGGCTTGGTTGCTGTTTGATTACCAAATACAAGGTTAAAGGAGTGTTATGTTCGTTGTGGGCGCGCCCAGCGATAAAGCGTTTTTGCAGACTTTGGAGCGCATTAACCAAGAAAAGGCGTTGGGGCTGCAGCTGCAATGGCGCACATCAGAGCAACTTAGCCAAAAATCGCTGCCGCATTTTGCTGCCACTGAGCCTGTGTTTGTGGCGATTCTTAAAAATGTGCCAACACTGGTTTATTATGACGGCAGTGCGCTGATTAAACTTTCTCCCAACTGGCAGTCTTTGGCTGGACGCATTGTAAGAGCAGGGCGCAAATCAGAGCTGCTGCTGCAAGCGTGCAAAATCACCCAAGAGATGAAGGTGGTTGATGCCACCGCAGGTTTTGGTCATGATGGTCTTATCCTTGCCAGCACAGGCGCAAGAGCAACCTTAATAGAACAAAATCCCATCATGGCACTGTTGTTGTTTTATGAACACCAAAGCATGAAAGCGCATAAAAACTGGCAAAAATTATTGGGGCGTGTGCACATTATTTTTGGCAGCGCACTAGAATGGCTGCCGCGGTTGTCGCGTGTGGATTTGGTGTATCTTGACCCCATGTTTCCACAAAACAGCCACCAAGCCAAGGTTGGTAAACGCATGCAAATATTGCACCATTTACTCTGTCCGCCATCACTCAATCAAGAGCGGGCTTTGTTGGACGCTGCCAAACTGTCTGTAGATGAGCGCGCCAAAGTGGTGGTCAAGCGACCTGTGGGGGCGGAATATTTGGCAAGGCGTCAGCCAGTACAATCGTATGCCAACGCCGCGTTGCGGTTTGATGTTTATTGATGATAACTATATAATAAATATAATATTTATGGTCAAAATTAACAAAATACCATTTCCTATTTTAATAAAATTGGGCTATCATTAGCCATAAAGTAACGAGTAATTATTTTAATAAACGATGGTTAAATTTGGAGTGAAGTTATGCAGTGCACAAAACAAGTGGTAAAAAAATCAGATTTGATTGGTAACGTTGCTTTGGTATGTCATGATTTAGACGAACAGCTGGTTGACGAAGCGGTGCGCGAGATTTTGGATTTGATGGTAGATGTGTTGTGTTATGATGGGCGTATTGAAGTGCGGGGGTTTGGCAGCTTTCGTTTGCATCACCGCGAAGCGCGCATGGCGCGTAACCCCAGAACGGGTGAGTCGGTGGCGGTTGATGCCAAGGCTGTGCCACATTTTAAACCTGGCAAGGCGCTGCGTGAGCTGGTCAATCAAGTCTAATTTTTGTTGAGATACCTTTATGTCGTTATTTATCATTATTTTGCTGGTTGTATTTTTTGCTTATTCTATTGCTTTGGTGCTTGCCAATAACAGCGAAGTGGCAGTGGATTTGCTGTTTTCGCAGTTGCCAAACACCAATTTGGGTTTGGTGCTGATTTTGACCATTGCGCTTGGGGTGCTGATTGGTGTGTTGCTTGCCATTTTGCTCTTTAAGGTGCTACAAAACAAATTGGAGATTCGCAAACTCAAAAAAGATGTCAGCGTGCTAGAATATAAACTCAGCGAAGTGAATTCAGCATTGGACATGGCGCGCCAAACGCCGCAGACGGTTGCTCAGCCAGCCCAATCGCAAACCACCGCGCTGGACGATAAAAACTAAGAAGCCCAGCACCTTAAGACGTGCAGCGGCGCTTTTTGCTTGAGCTGCGTTTTGATGATTTGGAAGGTTATGATGTCAAGTATTGGTTCGCCCATCATAGTGGCGCTAGATAAACATGAGTTGTCTGCAGCTTTGGCGTTGGCAGACAGTTTGGACCCTGCATTGTGTCGTCTAAAAGTGGGTAAAGAGTTGTTTACTGCGTGTGGCGCACAAGTTGTAAAATCCCTACAAGACAGGGGGTTTGAGATATTTTTGGATTTAAAATTTCATGACATTCCCAACACCACCGCCCAAGCCGTGTTGGCAGCGGCAGACATGGGTGTGTGGATGGTGAACGTGCATGCCAGTATTGGCAGTCAAGCCATGCAGCTGTGCAAATCAAAATTGCTCACAGGCGGTTATGACACCTTGCTCATCGCAGTAACGGTGCTGACGTCAATGACGCCAGAGACGCTGACACAAATTGGCGTGGCACACAGTTTGCCCAAGCAAGTGATGCAGCTGGCAACGTTGGCCAAAGATGCTGGACTTGACGGAGTGGTGTGTTCAGCCCAAGAAGCCAATGCACTAAAACTGGCACTGGGTCAGGAATTTAAGTTGATTACGCCAGGCATTCGCCTAGCCCAAGACAACACAGATGACCAACAGCGCATATGCACGCCCCAAGAAGCTTTGGCAAATGGCGCTGATTATTTGGTGATTGGTCGTCCCATCAGTATGGCTGATGACCCAAAGGCAAAATTACAACAGATTTTGACGCTGATAAGCTGACAAAAAACCACCCAAAGCATTGGGTGGTATTTGTTATGATGGCTTATTTTCTTTTGTCATGAAGAAATAGGTCAATGTGCTCATCTTTTTCGTACAGTGCTCCAGCGCGTCCCACAATCAATGGGTCAATGTTGCCGATTTGTGCGCTGTCTTTGTCTTCATAATTTAATTTGTTGAGCACATAACGCATGGCATTAAGACGCGCGCGTTTTTTGCAATCGGACTTAATGACAATCCAAGGCGCTTCGGCGGTGTCGGTATTAAAAAACATGTTTTCTTTGGCAACGGTGTAGTCGTCCCATTTGTCCAGTGAAGCCTTGTCCACAGGCGAGAGTTTCCACTGTTTTAAGGGGTCGTTTTCACGACTGTGAAAGCGCGCGCGTTGTTCGTCGCGTGTTACTGAAAACCAAAATTTAATCAGATGAATGCCAGATTCTACCAAGTGTTTTTCAAACTGTGGTACGTGGCGCATAAAGGTTTTGTACTCTTCGTCGGTACAAAAACCCATCACGCGCTCTACAACGGCGCGGTTGTACCAAGAGCGGTCAAACAACACGATTTCGCCAGCGGTGGGCAGATGTTGCACATAACGCTGAAAGTACCACTGACCGCGTTCTTGTTCAGTGGGTTTTTCTAGGGCAACAACACGTGCGCCACGCGGATTGAGATGTTCCATAAAACGCTTGATTGTGCCGCCTTTGCCAGCAGCGTCGCGCCCTTCAAACAAGATAACCACGCGTTGTCCAGTGGCTTTGACGTGATGTTGCAGTTTGAGCAGTTCAATTTGTAATTTGTACTTCTGAGCTTCGTAGTTTTTGCGGCTAAGGCGGTGTTTGTAGGGGTAGCCACCTTCGCGCCACGTGGCAGACAGCTCGGTGTCTTTGTTTTTGTCTGTGCGCACTTGACTGACCACTTGACCGGTGGGCAAATATTTGTTCAAAAACAAGCTCAACTCCGCCAATTCATCTGGTGTGGCGTGATTGATGATGTCTTCAAGATTGCTCATGGTTTTGGACATGACCGATTCTTGATTGGGTGTTTCTGGGTTTTGGATGTCTGGCGTGTCGGTTTTTGTTGTTTTGCTTGTTCGCGGGGTGCTTGCCATAAGATGTCTCCAATAAATAACGAAAAATCAAAAAATCAAATACAGTGCTGCCTTGACGACTGGTTTGTCATCACTTGTGGCTGTGCTTGTGGGTAATGAGATTGTACTCTGTTCACTCAAACAATAATAGCATGAGAGTAACATTTTGGCAATGTTGGCAGTGGGTAATTTTTGGACAAAGTGCACACAAAACGACAGTCGGTTATTTATGACCTATGTACGCCCGCTCCGCTCAAAACGCTTGTGCCATGGCTGCGTTTTTGCACCACAATCTTGCTGTGAATGCTTTCTTTGATGGCGGCAACGTGAGAAATGACGCCAATCATTTTACCGTTTTTTTGCAACAGTGCCAGTGTGGACAAAGCAACGTCCAAAACTTCATCGTCTAGTGTGCCAAAGCCTTCATCTAAAAACAAAGAACAAATATCAATCTTGTCGCTGTTCATCATAGAAAGCCCCATTGCCAATGCCAAACTGATGATAAAACTTTCGCCGCCTGACAAGTTTTTTGTGCTGCGCTTTTCATTGGCTTGGTGGGTGTCAATCACATCAATGTGCAAAAGCTCTTTGGTGTTTTGATGGTTGTGATATAAGATGTAGCGTTTGTTCATTTGTTGCAGCACTTGATTGGCATAAAATAACACCATATTGAGCGTCAATCCTTGAACAA
The DNA here is from genome assembly GCA_030528385.1 of Moraxella sp. GTDB lineage: Bacteria > Pseudomonadota > Gammaproteobacteria > Pseudomonadales > Moraxellaceae > Moraxella. Next base: position 21,906 of record JAUMYZ010000017.1, on the reverse strand, counting down.
AATTGCGGTATTTTTTGCCGTCTGACGAACCAATCAAGGCGTCAAGTTTGAGCCATATTTCGTTGTTTTGTTTGTGCTGCTGTATTTGTTGATAAAGCCGCTGATGGGCGTTTCTGTCTTGTGCTGCGTGGTGATATTTTTGTTTGTCTTTGCCAATGGCTTGCAATAAGTCATCAATGCGGTTTTGGAGTGCGTGCTGGTCTTTTGTTAATTGATATAAATCCAATGGCAAAATTTCTGGATTGTTTTGTGTCAGTGTTTTTAACTCCTGCTGATGTAAGTTTAGGTTTTGTTGTTGACTGTCAAGCTGTTGGTGTAGGTGGTGGTAAGTTTGATTGAGTGCTTCTCGCTGAGCGTCTTGCATTCTGGATGACAAAAAATCTTGACAATCAACAAAACCATTGTCGCTCAATGACTGCCCAAATTCTCCAAACTTTTTGTCATGGTCTGCTTGTAGGTGCTGCAGCGTTTGTTGGATTTGGGCGATTTGATGATTGGTGATGTTCAGTTGTTCTTTTTGTTGATTAAATTCTGCCAGTGATGTGTCAAAGCGTTGTTGGGCGGCGTCTATGGCCGCTCTTAGCGTCCGCTCTTCTTGTTCTGTGTCTTTATCATCAAACAGCGTTTGCCTATTTTGTGTCAAGGCTGCCAGTTGCTGCTGTGTTTTTGCTAAGTGCTGGTCGTTGTCATCAATCTGCGCCAAAATCTCTTGGTGTTTTTGCTCGGCATTGCCGATATAAATGTCCTGATGAGACAGTTTTTGCAACAGCGCGTCTTTTTTTGTTAGACAAGCCAGATAATGCCGCTGCTTTTGTTGTATGGCGTCAATGCTGTTGGACAGTTGGTTGATGATTTTGTCGTCAAAGTCATCACAGGCGATGTTGATGGTGTCTGTTTGGTGGTAAGACAATAGGCGGTTGACGTCATCAATCAGTGATAAAGACCGCTCAACAAGTGTGTCCAACTTTTGTGTTTCTTGAGCGATTTGCTCTGTGCTGATTTGTAATTGATGGGTCAATAGCAGCCCTTCGCTTTTGATGCGCTCAAGTTTTTGGCTAAATGCTTGTATGTGTTTTTGTTTTTCGGTGATGATGGGCTGATGGTGGCGATGACATTCGTCTTGTTTGTTTAATTGGCAAAGCGTTTGTTGGATTGCCGACAAATGCGCCTGAATATCCGCTGCGCTGCTTTGGTGATTGAGCACGGAGACGTCGCCATCGGCGTTTTTGATGTCAATGGCTTGGGCTTTTTTAAGGGTATTGACTTCTGTGATGAGCCGCTGCAATTTTTGTTGCTGCTCAATAAGAAGTTGCTGGTTTTCGTTGTGTTTTTGTTGCAAGTGCTCAAGGCTGCTGTCTAGGCTGACGATTGTTTGCTGATGGTTTTGTAGGCGCTGCTGATGGTGAAGGATGTTTTGGCTGATGTGTGCCATGGATTGTTTGATGGCGTCATCACCGCCTTTGTTGGGGGGTGTGTTTTTGTAGGGGTGGGTCAGTGCACCACACAAAGGACAAGGCTTGCCGTCTTGGAGGTGTTCAACATGTTGTTTAAATAACGCCAATGCTTGTTCTAGTTCATAAGACTGCTGCAGTACAGACAACGTGGCGTTTTCTTGTTCCAATTTTTGTTGGTGCTGGTTGATTTGCGCTTTTATTTGTTGTTTTTGCTGCGCGGTTTGTGTTATGGCGTCGCTGATTTTTTGCGATGCCGTTGTTGTCAGTTGGATTTGCTGGCGGCATTCTAGTATGGATTGCACCATCTGGGCGATGGATTGATGGTGATAAATTTTTTGTTTGATGATGGCAGCTTGCTGAAAAAACCACGTTTTATCGCTGACGTCGCCGTCTGTCGCCAAAGACTTTTTGATGTCTTGTAACAAAGACAGATATTGTTGATTTTCTTGCTCAAATTGTTGCTTTGCTGCTTGGTATTGGGCTCTTTTTGTGTCAAGATTTTCTTGGTGAGACAACAAGGCTTGTTGGTGGTCATTAAGCGCATTTTTAACAATTTGTATGTCTGAAAAATTCTTTTGTAAGTGTGAATGGTATAAATTAAGTTGGTTTAAATCATCGCCTATGTTGTCCGAGCGGTGAATTTTTGTTAATTGTTGATTGATGGCGGTCAATTCTTTGTTGGCTATGGATTGCTCCTTAGTCCATGTGGTTAATTGTGTTTGTATTTCTTGTGCTTGATGTTTTAATTCTTTGCTTTTTTGGAGAAGTTGGCAGCGGTGGTTGCTGACGTGATTGATGTTTTCGTCTAATTGTCTGACCTGTTTAAATAGCAAAAAAGCGCGCTGATGGGTTTCTTTGTGCTGCTGCAAATCCAGCAAACATTGCGTTTTGGTGGCACTGCTGCGCTGTTGGTTTGCAAGAAGCGTTGGTAATTGCTGTTGTAGCTTGCTCAAGTCTTGCTGCTGCGCTTTGATTTGTGTCTTGAGCATGAGTGTCAGCTGATATTGCTGCTCAATGGCAAAGGCGCGATTGGCTTTATGCAAAAGCTCAGCCTTAGGAAAGCTCTCCAAAGATTGCTGACTGCGACAAATGGCTTCGCGTAAGGCGTCAATGCGCTGTTCTTGCTGTTGTTTTTGTTCCAACAGTTTGATGTGTTGTTCAAGTTGTTGGTGGGTTTTTTTGTGTTCGTCAAGCTGCTTTTGTTGCGCACCGATGTGCTGCTTTAGGGCAAAAAACGCTTCGTCGTCCATCGTGTGCTGGTTGTTAAGTGCGTTTTGTAAGGCAAAAAGCGCGTCGTTTTTTTGTTTGGCGATTTGGTGAGCTTTGACGCTGAGTTCGCCATAGATGGTTGTGCCTGTGATTTGTTCTAAGATTTCGCCTTTTTCGTTGGCATTGGCACTCAAAAAAGCGCTAAATGCTCCTTGAGCCAACATCACCGAACGCGTAAACTGACAAAAATTCATCTGCATGATGTTGATGGCTAGGCGTTGGCATAAATGGGCTTTGCTTTCTAAAATGACGCCGCCATTTTGTTTGGGGTGGTGCAGCTGGCTGATTTCGCGTTTGATGGCTTGGAGTTTGCCCGTGGCTTTGTTGTTGGCGCGCCGCTGCCCCCAGTAAAATCGGTATAATTTTTGTCCAATTGCCAATTCAACACTTGCAAAACATTCGCCTGTGTCCACGCTCATCAGCTCGTTATGGGTGTTACTGATGTTGCCAATGCGGGGTGTTTGTCCATAAATCGCCAAACAAATGGCGTCCAAAATGGTGGTCTTGCCTGCGCCTGTTTGTCCAACAATGGCAAAAATCCCATCGGCAAATGCAGGGTCGGTAAAATCAATTTGCCAAGCGCCTTTGAGTGAATTTAGGTTACAAAAATGCAGATGAAGTATTTTCATAAGTCGGTAGCCATCAGCCGTCAATCGCTGTCATACAACTGGGTCAGTAAGGTTTGGTAAGCGTGCGTTAGGGCGGTTTTTTCGTCAGTGTCAATGGCGTGCTGTTCAAGCAAGCGCAAAAAAACGTCAGTAACCGACAGATGTTTGAGCGTGTCGCCCAGCTGTGTTTGTCCCAGACTTTGTTGGTACAGCGTTTTGTTTTGGACATTGAGCGCTTGTACTTGGGTGTTGGCAAGCAGCTGATAAATATGACCAGTCAAATTGGGCTCTAGAGTTTTGCCTGTATAAACAATCTCCACCCAGACGCTTTGTTGTTGCTCAAGCAGATGGGTGAGTGCGTCTTTGATGGCTTGCCAGTCGCCACTGATGCGCGCCAATTTTTGAAATACTGGCACAGCCAAGGGGGAAATGCTGGGTGTTTGTCCATTAAAATCCACAATAAGCACTTGTTTTGCTTTGTTTGCTTCGCCAAAACCCATGGCAATGGGCGAACCGCTGTAGCGGATATGGGCGTGAGTGCCGATTTGTTGTGGTGCGTGAATGTGTCCGAGTGCCACATAATCAAAACAAGCGTCAAAGACATCTGCAGAGATACGCCCCAGTGTGCCAACATACAGCTCACGCATGCCATCGTCGCCTGATGAAGCATGACAACCTGCAACAAACAAATGTCCCGTGGCGATGATGGGTACGGTGGTCTGGTGGTCGGACTGTAGTTGCTGCTGGGCTTCTTGGGCAAGGCGAGCAAGCGTTTGGTAGTGTCGGGCAACGGCGCACGTGGTTTGTTGTTCTTTTTGGCTGTTGCTGCTGCCAAAGTCGCTGCCGCGTATGTCTTTGTCGCGCAAATAAGGCACAGCTGCCACGATGGCGATGGGGCGCTGCTTGTCGTACAAGACGAGCAATTCGTCTGTCGGGTCATCGCTGACTGCGCCAACAACGTGTATGTTAAGTGCGTGCAACAGGGTTTTTGGCGCTTCCAAAAAACTTGGGCTGTCATGATTGCCCGCAATAAAAATGACGTGCCGACAATGGCTGCGCGCAACTTGTGCCAAAAACTGATAATACAACTCTTGGGCACGATGGCTGGGCGTCATGGTGTCAAAAACGTCGCCAGCAACCAACAAAACATCCACGCAGTTGTTGTTGATGGTGTCCAAGAGCCAACGCAAAAATGCGTCAAATTCATCATAACGATTTTGGTGGTACAAACGTTTGCCAAGATGCCAATCAGACGTGTGCAGCACGCGCAAAACGCCGTCTTTTTTTGCCAACAAAGCCACTGGGCAAAACCCTAAACCAGCGTCAATCAAAGATGTTGATATAGGCGCCTGCGCGCAACTCTTGTATCCAGTCGTCTTCGGCTTGGGGAGCAATGCGCTCAAACAAAATCTCTTTGGCAATGTCGCGGCGCGTTTGGGTGGTAACGTCATGCTGGCGAACATTGTCTACTTTTAAGATATGCCAACCAAACTGTGAGCGAAAAGGCGCAGAAAAATCGCCAGCTTGGGTGTTTTTCATCACCGTTTCAAATTCGCTGACCATTTCGCCTTCGCCAACCCAACCAAGGCTGCCATTTTGGCTGGCTGAGCCAGTGTCGTCTGAATAAGTCGCTGCCAAACTTTTAAAATCTGCGCCTTCTTGTAATTGCCGATAGAGCGCATTGATTTTTTGTTGGGCGATGGTGGCGCTTTGTTGGCTGTCTACGCGCACCAAAATGTGGCTGGTTTGCCATTGGGGAACGAGCACAGTTTCGCTCGGGATTTTTGCGCCTTCAGGTGAGTTTAAAAATGTGTCAATTTCGTGATTGCTGATGTTGATGCGGGGGGCAACTTGTGCTTGCCACAGTGCTGCCAAAGAAGCGTCTTCAATGAGCTGATTGCGCAGGGCGCTATAACTGCCTTGTTGTTTGCTGTCTAGTGCTTTTTGCAACTCACTAAGATTGCTGTGGCCTTGACTCTGGGCGATTTGTTGTAATTGGCGGTTGATGGTGTTTTCGTCAGGGCTAAAACCGGCTTTGTTGATGATACCAAGTTGAAGTTTGCGCACAATCAAAGCGTCCAATACTTGGGCTTGGAGCTGTTCGGGGCTGACATTGAGACGTTGGGCGCGATATTGGGCGTCAAGGGCACTGCTGGCGGCGATAAATTCGCTTTTTAAGATGATTTCGTCATTGACTTGCGCCAAAATGCCGTCGGTGGCTTGGGTGGTGCTGATGGCTTGGGCAAAGGCGGACGTGTTGGCAAGCACGCTGGTGAGCGCTAAGGCTTTTATCAGAAGCAAAAAAGGGAGTTTCATTGGGTGTTCCTTGAATGATTTTGGCTAAGTTTAGCATTTGGGCGTATTGCCGTCAAATGAGCGCCTGTTTAATGATTGCCTTGCCATGCGTTTTTGGCGCGCTCATAACCCATGACTTTGTCGTTCATCAAGCGGTCAAGATTGCTTTGTCCACCAATGCCATTAAGACGGATTTCTGCCATGATGGCGTTGTTGGCTTTGGCGTTGGGTGATAAGTCGTTGCGATAGTGGCGCGCATAAACGGACACGCCATAACAGCAGTCTTCATAATTGACTCCGATGAGCGCACCCAGCCAGCGTTGGTTTTTGTGGTCGTATTGAGCCTGAGACAACAATCGCCAACGGTTGTTGATAGGAAACACTGCCGACGCTGTATAAGCAGACAGGCTTTGCTGGTTGGTGGCTTTGTGTGCTTTGCGCTCTATGATGCCAAAGTTGTATAGGCTTTTGTTGTTTGGTTGGTAGCGAAGCTGAAGCACGGCTGAGTTTAGGTCGTAGTTGGGCGTCAAAGCGCCTGCCATCTCTATCCACAAAGACTGGCTGGGTTGGGCGCTTGCTTGCCATGCCATGCCTGAGCTTTTGCCAGTGAAAACTTGACTGTCGTTGATACCAACTTTGGCGTCATCAAGAAAAAATTGCTCAGCAACACTGCCTTCAAAACGGGTCAAGCCATGCTTGTCCACATAACGATAACTGACGGCAGGGGTGATGGCGTGCAGGTCTTGGATACGGTCATAGCCCAAAAACCAGCTGTCAGAGAGCAGTTGGTCGTAGCTGATGGCGGCAATGGCGGTTTCAAAGTTGGGAATTTTGCTTTGGTTTTTGTAGGGGGTGTAATTGTATTTTAGGCGTGGGCTGACAACCTGATAGCCCCCCAATGTGGCATCATACCAACCAAAAGGAGAGCCTTTTTTTTCAAAAAATACCCCCGTGTCAAGGCTGATTTGTGGTGCAACCACCAAATAACTGCCTTCGGCTTTGCTTAAGTTTTGTCCTGCCAAACTGTCTTCGTCATAAGAAACGTACAGCTGCGCCAACCCCAGCTTGGGGGTGATGTAGCCCCAAGGCTTTAACATGGGATAGCTGGCGCTGATTTGGTTGTACATGCGCACACCGCTTTTTTCTGTTTCGGAGTCGTCCTTGATGGATTTTTTAAAATAGGCGCTTTGGTGGGTGCCAGTGATTTGTAGTTTGTCAAGTTGACGAAACACCTTTGGCAAACGATAATTGATGGACAGCTGCGGCAGGCGTGAATAAGGTTTGTCTTTGTCTTGGATGGGGGTGCCATCGTTGTTGGTGCCACCCAGTGTCTGAAAGGTCTCGGCGCGCACATCGGCAGTGAGATAATCGTTATAATAGCCGCCACCAAGGCGTCTTGGTAGGTTGAGTGGATTGTTTTCAAGCCCCAAGCTGTCAAAGTCGCTCAGATAGTCCTTGTCTGATACATAGCGATAAGTGGCATAAGCGTGTAAGTGGGGGTGGCTTTTTGAGCGCCAATCGTGATTAAAAAACACCCTGCTGCGGTTATTGTCGCCGTATCTGCGGTCTTGGGGTAAAAAAGAAGCGGTCAAATTGCCCGAGCCATAACGGCTGGTCAAATAACGAAACTCGCCTGTCAGCATGGGGTTGCGATTGGCAAACAGCGTGGGGGTCAATGTGGCGTCATAATTGGGCGCAAGATTTAAATAATAAGGCGCGCTGACTTCAAGGTTGTCTGAAAAACCCACTTTGGGCAACAAAAAACCGCTGGCGCGCCTGTCATCAATGGGGAAATTAAAATAAGGCAGGCGCAGCACGGGCACCTTGCCGATTTTAAGAGTGCTGTTTTTGGCAACGCCACGCCCTGTGTCGCTGTTGATGTCAATGCTGTCGGCTTGTAGGTGCCATTTTTGTTGGGTGGGCGGACAGGTGCTGAACATAACATCTTGCATCTGATAATGCTGCTGGTCTATTTTTTGCAATTGTTTGGCGTAGCCGTGTGCGCCAATGCTGCTGCTGGCAAAGGCGACGTCTTGGGCAAGCGCTTGGGTGCCGTCTGTGTGGTAGTGCAGTTTTTGGGCAACGCCAATCATGCCAAGGCCTTGTGTGGACGACGCTTCTTGTTTGTATTCACCAAAGAGCACTTGACCTTGGGCGATGGCTTGTTTGCCTGCAAAATCATAAGTGATTTTGTCGGCGCTGATTTGTTGTCCGTCTTGTTCAACCACCACATTGCCAGCCAGTTCAGCGTAACTTTTGTTGTCCCAGTAGCCATAATCTGCTTGGGCATAAAAGGCGTTATCAGAGCTTGGTGTCAAGGTTGTGTTTAGGGGTGTTTTTGTGGGTTGTACCCATGCGCCATGACAGCGAGCATCGGCGGTGGGTTTGCTTTGGTAATATTGGGCAAGTGTGCTTAGGCTTTGGTTGGCATTTGTGGCATGGGCAACGGCAACTGGCGCAACCGCCCACAACATAAGCTGAACGCTGGTGGCAAGTGCGGTTTTTTTGTGATAAAAAAATAAAGCATGGGCTGTCATTACTGGCGCTGACCTTTTGGGTAGAATGCGTGATTGCGCTCATTTTACACTATTTTTTGTCATTTGAATAAACAAATCATGGCGATGATGAGCCGATTATGTGCAAAGATTGGATAAATTGTTAAAATGCTAGAGAAAGTGGCAAAAATCGGCTAAACTAGTTCAATTTGACTGACGTTGGGGAATGTGATGAACCGCTCTGATGAGATGATGGACTTTTTAAATGCGCACTTAACTCAAGGGTTTTTTGTGCAGAGTTTGGCAGGCGATGCCAGTTTTCGCCGTTATCATCGTATTTTTTTTGATGTTAAAAGTGAGCATGAAAAGACGGGCATGACCTATTTGCTGATGGACGCGCCGCCCCAAAAAGAAAACGTTGATGCCTTTGTGCACGTTGCCAACATCATGAGCGAAACAATCAACGTGCCAGAGATTATCGCCAGCGACCTTAAAAAAGGCTTTTTGCTGCTACAAGATTTTGGCACGGTGGAGTTTGCTCAGGTGATTGACGAGCAAACACAACGCGACAGATATTACCAAAAAGCGCTTGCCACGTTGCTGGATTTACAAAGCATTGAGATTGATGTGCCACTGGCGCATTATGATGACGATAAGCTCGCCCAAGAGATGGATTTGTTTGCTCAGTGGTTTTTGCCCTATATTGGCGTGGTCTTAGACGATAAGGGCATGCAGCTTTGGCAACAGACCAAAGATGCGCTCATCAAAGACATTCAAACGCAGCCCAAGGTCATCGTTCACCGCGATTATCACAGCCGCAATTTGATGGTGGACAAAAGCAGCGGCGAGCTGGGAGTTATTGATTTTCAAGACGCGTTGATTGGGGCTTATACTTATGATTTGGTCAGCCTTGTGCGCGACGCTTATATTGGATTTGATGAAGCGTGGGTCAACCAAATCATTAAGGATTTTTATCAACAAAAATTGCCTGCTGTGGATTTGCAAACATTTGTCAAAGACGTCAATGTCATGGGCGTGCAGCGCCACCTAAAGGTGCTGGGGATTTTTGTGCGTTTGTCGCAGCGCGATGGCAAAGACCGATATTTGCAAAACATTCCCAAAGTCATGCAGGATTTATTGACAGAGCTGACGTGGCTGTTTGAGCACTATGGACAGTATGGTGAGTTTTTGGCGTGGCTCAAAGCGTGTGTGCTGCCCGCTTATCAACGAGTATTTGGGGCGCTAAAATGATTAAGCAAGCCATGATTTTGGCGGCAGGCAAGGGCACGCGTATGCGACCTTTGACCCTAACGACCCCAAAGCCTTTGGTATGTGTGGCAGACAAGCCGCTGATTGTGTGGCATATTGAGCGGCTGCGTCAAGCGGGTATTGATGAGATTACCATCAATGTGGGGTATTTGGGCGATGTCATCATCAATGCCCTTAGCTCGATGTCTTTGGGGGTGAATTTAAAAATCTCTGATGAGAGTAAATTGCCCGAGCCACTAGAGACCGCAGGTGGCATTCGCTATGCTTTGGCAGGCGGACTGCTTGATGACGCTCCCTTTGTGCTGATTAATGGCGATGTGTGGACGCAGTTTGATTTGGCGACTTTGGCTGCCGTGCAACTGAACGAGCGGTTGGCACATTTGGTACTGACCGACAACCCCGAGCATAATCCTGCAGGCGATTTTGTTTTGTGCGGTGAGCAAGTCGCTCCCAAGACTGACGGATTGCCTAGTTGTACTTTTGCAGGGCTGAGCGTTTTGTCGCCAAAGATTGTTGCTGATGTGGGTGTTGGGCAAATAGCGCCACTGGCACCACGCCTGCGCCAAGCAATGGACAAGGGGCAGGTAACGGGCGAGCTGATGACCCAAATGTGGGTGGATGTTGGCACGCTGGAGCGTTTGGCGATGGTGGACGCCTATGCACGCACAATCACCGCTTAAAAAATGCTTGCAAATTTCTAAAAAAAGTGTAGAATAATTTCTGGCTTCATCGGTAGCTTCGCAACTTTGATTTATGAACCCCGTCAGGATCGGAAGGTAGCAGCGGTAGTAGATTTAAAGTGTGCCGAAGATGTGCTGGTGAAGTCATTTTTTTATCCAGCATTTATAAATAATAAAAATACGATGTCAGTAACAGAAAAACAAGATAAAAAAATCAGTAAATTTTTGAGTTTGATTTTGCGCCACAAACCACACGCGGTGGGCATTAGCCTAGACAATGAAGGCTGGGCAGACGTAGAGACCTTGTTAAGGGCGCTAAATAACCACCATCATCACATTGATATGGCAAGGCTTGAGCACATTGTTGCCACCAACGACAAACAGCGTTTTGCTTTTGACACACACAAACAAAAAATTCGCGCCAATCAGGGGCATTCTATTGATGTGTGTCTTAATTTGCCTGAAGTGGCGCCCCCAGAGACTTTGTATCATGGCACAGCGCGCGGCGCGATTGACGGTATCATGGCGCAAGGCATTGACAAACAACAGCGCCAATACGTGCATCTAAGTGCCGACACTCAAACCGCCATCAAGGTAGGTCGGCGTCATGGCAAGGTGGTGGTGTTTGTGGTGCAAGCGGGCAAAATGCACCAAGCGGGCATGAAGTTTTATCAGGCCGATAATGGGGTGTGGCTGACCGAACATGTGCCTGTGGCGTATTTGAGTGTCTTTGAAGGCACTTTGGTGTAAAAATTGTTTTCTTTTTTATCCGCTTTGACTACAATAAAAGCGGATTTTTTAATGATGGATAATATTATGACCAATCACGACCCCAAACTGCCACAAAAACAAGCTTCCGCCAAAGCTGCTCTGGCATATATAGAAAAAGACATGATTTTGGGTGTGGGCACTGGCAGCACGGTAAACTGTTTGATTGAGCTGTTGCCCAGCGTTCAGCTCAAGGGCGCGGTGGTCAGCTCGCAGGCGACCGAAGACCGACTACGGGCGCTTGGCATTGAGATTATGGACTTAAATCATGTTGGCGAGCTGGATTTGTATGTTGATGGTGCCGATGAAATTGATGGCACAGGCTGTATGATAAAGGGCGGCGGTGGCGCGTTAACGCGCGAAAAAATTGTGGCAGCAGCGTCCAAGCGCTTTATTTGTATGGTGGACAACTCAAAAGTGGTGGACAAGCTGGGCAATTTTCCTGTGGCGATAGAAGTGTTGCCCCAAGCGCGTTCTTATGTGGCGCGTGAGCTGGTCAAACTCGGTGGTGAGCCTGTGTATCGTTCGGGTTTTGTTACCGATTATGGCAATGTAATTTTGGACACCTACGACTTGGACATGAGCAGCCCCAAGCAACTGGAACAAACGCTTAACAACATTGTTGGCGTGGTGTGTCATGGCGTGTTTGCCAAGCAAGCCGCTCACATCATGCTAAAAGCCACCGAACAAGGGGTGCAAACCGTTTGCTTTGACTAAAGCCAATCTTGTAAAAGAAATAACGGTGTGGCAGGTTTGTTGGGTGCTTTGTTTGGCAAACAAGGTGGCGTCGGACGACGGTTTTTGACTGGTGGCAACTCATCACAGCTGGGTAAAATGGGCGACTGGTGTTTTTGTTGTAACTGCTGGGCAGTTGGTGCAAGACTCACAGGAATGGGGTGGGGGGCGATTTGCAGTTGCTGACAGCCTGTGCACGTCAGCAAGCAAACCCACCCGCACACCCACCAAAAGCCATGTTGGGTCATTTTTGTCCACGCGACCAAGTGGGCTCACGAACCGTGCCTTGGGTGTTGATGACAAATGATTGACCTGTTTTTAGGGAGCGAATGGTCATTTGTCCGCGTCCGCCCGCGTATGATGAATAAATGATGCGATTGGAGTTGGGTGAAAAGCTGGCAGACTCATCAATGCCCGTTGTGCCAATGTTGGTTGAGCCGCCCGAAGTGTTGGCAATCATCAAACTTCTGCCCGAAACAAAAGCGATTTTGCTGCCGTCTGGACTGACCCTTGGGTTGGCAGCGCTGCCACCAATGGCAGATGCTTGTTTGTTGTAGATGTTGTAGCGATACAGCTGTGGCGTGCGCGAGCCGTTGTCTGCTGTAAAGACAAAGGAGCGACCATCGGGCGCGTAGCTGGGTGAGTTTTCGGCGCCGCGCATGTGGGTCAATTTTTTGACTTGTCTTGACGCCAAATGCAGTTCATAAATGGCGGGGTCGTTGTTTTCATGGCTGCCAGAAAACAGCAGACTGCTGCCATCAGGAGAAAACGAAGGCCCCAAATTATTGCCCTTAAAAGGCGTAACCAACTGACCCATGCCGCCAGTGGCACTTTGTACATAGATGACGGGCAGTCCATTGGGTTTTTGTACCGCGTAGGCAAGGCGTGTGCCATCAGGCGACCAAGCAGGACTAAAAATTGAGCCTTGCACCGTAAACAAAGTGCGCACATTTTGTCCATCGGCGTCCATCACGCGCAGGCTTGATGTTTTGTTTCTGGGGTCTCCCGTTTCTTCAATATAGGCAATCTTGCCAGTAAAGTCGCCCGCTTCGCCTGTGATGATTTCATAAATCTTGTCGCTGACCACATGGGCGGCATGGCGCAGTGCGCTTTGGTTGTTGTCAGCAAGCTGGGTTTGTCGTCCCATCATCACTCTGCCTGTTGCCAGTTCGATGACTTCAAAGTTGATGGCAACTTTATTGCCAGCGTTTTGTAGATTGCCCACCACCGCATAATGAAAGCCTGACGCTTGCCAGTGGGGCAGGTTTTGGTTGATTTCAATGGAAGAATGCGCCTTTTGGGGCAGGTGTTGGCTGGTGGTTTTTAGTTCGGTATGCGATAAGTCATTGACCACAATGCTGCTTATCATGGTGTCGCCCAAAAAAGGCACAAAAGCGATTTGATAGGGGTTTTGTACGCCTTGTTTGCTGACTTCAAAGACGATGTCTTGGGCAAGACTTGGACTGATGATTGCCGACACAATGGCAAGGGTAATGGCTAAGGGTTTGACTTTCATGATTAAACTCCTGTCAATTATTTGGTAGAAAAGTTAATCGTAAAGGTTTTGGCAATGCCTGCTATTTCGGGAAATGGTGCCGCTTCTTTGATGGATGCTTGCAGCGAAGGCTCAAGGTCTTTGTCGCCAGCGCCAAAACGTACGTTTTGTAGGTTGCCAACTTCGTCAATGCTGATGGTTGCAGACAGACGGCGATTGGGTGGGTTGTCGTAACGCTCCCAAATGGCTTGAACACGGCTGGCGATGCTGGCTTGGGCTTGGGTGCGACTGGCTGATGAAGTGCCATCACCAGTTTTGCCGATTTTGCCCCCCCGACCAACCGTGGGCGTGCTTGGTGCGCCATCACCATCACTGGCGTGTGCGGTTTGATTGGCGACGGTGTTTTTGGCTTCGTTGATTGTTTGTTCAATGCGTTCTCGGGCTTTGTTGAGTTCTTTGTTGTTTTGTTGGGCAATGTCATCGTTGCTGCGCTCGCGGCGTTGTAATTCATCAACTTGACGTTGGCGTTCTTGGTCTGCTTCGTCCCATCTTTGTTTTTGTAGGCGCATCTCTGACAGCATTTGTTGTTCAAGATTGTCGGCATATTGTTGCATTTGGGCTTGATAGGCGCGCTCACGTTCAGCGATGTCGTCATTGTAACTGGTTGTGGGTGTGGCTGCTGGGGTTGTTTGCTGGGACTGCTGAAGAACTTGTTTGGCTGCGTGTGCGCCAGCAAGCTGCGTTTGAATGTCAAAGAGTGTGTTGCCATCAATAAAGCTGGCTTCTATGGGGGTGGTTTCGGGCAGGGGCGTTGGACTGCCAACAAAAAACAACACCAACAAAACCAAGACGTGCACCAGCAAACTGGCAAGCAGTGCCGACATCAGTCTGGGTTTGGCTGCACCAATGTGCTGTGTGATTGGTTCTGTCATGGTCGTTGTTTGTTTGTTTTGTTGGTTTGTCCACTAAGCAAACCCACCTTGCTGATGCCAGCACCTTGTACAATTGCCATCAGGTGCATGACTTTGCTGTATTCGTTGTCTTTGTCGGCGTTGATAAAAACTTGTAGTTGACCTTGTCGTTTGTTTTGTTCTTGCACCAATTCGCTAAGTGTGTTTATGAGTGTTGCTTCGCTGACTGCTTGGTCTATGCCATGCTCAGAGCTGATAAAGAGTGCGCCATCTTTGGTCATAGAAATAATCACAGGCGTCAGCTCGTTTTTGGCGATGTTGGTTACTTTTTCGCTGGGCAAATTGACGTCTACGCCTGTGGTGAGCATGGGCGCAGTTACCATAAAAATCACCAAAAGCACCAGCATGACATCAATGTAGGGCACAACGTTCATGTCGCTATTTAGGGGTTTTTTGTGGCGTGCATAAGGATTCATTGATGATTGCCTTTGATGATGGCTTGCTGAGCAAAAGCGCTGGTCAATTCTTCACAGAACAGTGAGCGGGCTTCGTACAGGGCGTTGGCTTTGGCGGTGAAATGGTTAAATGCCAAAGTGGCAGGAATGGCGGCAAACAGCCCCATAGCGGTGGCGATGAGCGCTTCAGCAATCCCAGGGGCGACGGTGGCTAAGCTGACATTGTCGGCGCTGGACAAGCCAATAAAAGCGTTCATAATCCCCCACACCGTGCCAAACAGTCCAATATAAGGCGATACCGAACCAATGCTGGCAAGGGTGGCAAGACCCTGCTCCAAAACGGCTTGTTGTTTGCCAAGGGCAACGCGAAATTTGCGCTCGCTGGCTTGCAGTAATTGGGTGTGCGTTGCTCCCATTTTTTGGTTTTTTAAAAAACTTTCATAGCCCACATAAAACACTTGCTCAAGTCCCATGCGTTCTGGTTCGCCAGCGACCGCCTGAAACTGCTTGTTAAGGCTGTTGCTGCTCCAAAACCACGCTTGGAATTGATTGTCAAACTTGCTGGCGCGACCAAATTTACTGGCAAGGTGAAAAATTAACCCCCAACCAAGCAAAGACAGCAATAACAACAGTCCCATGACAAGCTGAACCAGCAAACTGGCTTGCAAAATCAGCTCTAAAATGTTGAGTTCACTCATGCTTATAAAAGGATACCAAAAACGACTTTATTATATAGTGCTTATGGGCAAAATGCCATGACAATTACCCAAAAAGCCATAAAATTGTACTTAACTGCAAAAACCGCTACAATATGCTGATTTTTAACCCATTTTAGAATAAATTTTTAGATAATTGTATTTAGATAATCCCTATGACAACCAAAATGCCCCAGTTGCTACCTACACTCGCCAAAGACCGCCATTATCTTGCCAAGCTCTCCCAAGCCATCAAACACGCCCACGGCGATGACAAAGCCAAAAAACAAGCCCATTTACAAAGCGTGCTTGAACGCTCACAAAGGGCAGTACAAGCACGCATGGATAGCATACCTGCCAATTTGGCAGATACCCTAAATGCCGATTTGCCCGTTGCCCAAAAGGCAAATGACATTATCCAAGCCATCAAAGACCATCAAGTCATCATTGTTGCAGGCGAGACAGGCTCGGGCAAAACCACCCAGCTGCCCAAACTTGCCATGCTCGCGGGGCGTGGCATTACAGGGCAAATCGGACACACCCAGCCACGCAGATTGGCGGCTCGCTCGGTGGCACAAAGGATTGCCAGTGAATTGGGTGAGCCGCTCGGGCAAACGGTGAGTTTTAAGGTACGCTTTAGC
The DNA here is from genome assembly GCA_030528385.1 of Moraxella sp. GTDB lineage: Bacteria > Pseudomonadota > Gammaproteobacteria > Pseudomonadales > Moraxellaceae > Moraxella. Next base: position 6,136 of record JAUMYZ010000017.1, on the reverse strand, counting down.
GAAGAAGGCAGTAAAGACAGCTTGGTAAAGCTGATGACCGATGGGATTTTACTGGCGGAGCTTGGCACGGACAAATTTTTGACCCGCTATGACACCATCATCATTGACGAAGCCCACGAACGCAGTCTTAACATTGATTTTATTTTGGGTTATTTAAAGCGGCTATTGCCCAAACGCCCTGATTTAAAAGTGATTATCACGTCTGCCACGCTAGATACCGAGCGATTTGCTAAATATTTTCAAACCGCCGTCAAGACAGATGTGCCAATCATCAACGTAGAAGGGCGTAGCTATCCCGTAGAAGTACGCTATCGCCCTTTGATTGATGAGATTGTCAAAAGCCATGACGATGATGCTTTTGATGAAATTGACGACAAATTGCCACGGGCTTTGACATCAGCGGTGGCAGAATGTTTGGCAGACGCACAGGCGAAGGGACATCCTAATCAAGCCGATATTTTGATTTTTGCCAGTACCGAAGCGGAGATTCGTGAGCTTGGCGATATTTTGACCGCCCACGCCCCACCGCACACACAAATTTTACCGCTGTTTGCTCGTCAAAGTTTTGCCCAGCAGCAGCGTATTTTTGCCCCCAGTACGGGCAGACGGATTATCATCGCCACCAACGTTGCCGAAACCGCCTTGACCGTGCCCAATATCCGCTATGTCATTGATTTGGGCTTTGCTCGTATCAGCCGTTATAACTACCGCTCTCGCATTCAACGCCTGCCCATTGAAGCCATCAGCCAAGCGGCTGCCAATCAGCGTCAGGGGCGGTGTGGGCGGATTGGCGATGGCGTGTGCATACGTTTGTACAGCGAAGAAGATTTTCACGCCCGCCCAGAATTTACCGAGCCTGAAATTTTACGCACCAACTTGGCAAGCGTGATTTTGCAGATGGAAAGTTTGGGGCTTGGGCGGGTGGAAGACTTTGACTTTATCACGCCGCCTGATTTTCGCCTGATTAACGATGGGCGTAAACTGCTGCACGAGCTGGGGGCAATCAGCGACACACCCACCAAAACCGCCCAAAAAAAGGGCAGGCACACGCCGTCTGCTTTGACCGTCATCGGCAAACAAATGGCAAAAATGCCCATAGACCCACGCCTTGCTCGTATGCTCATTGCGGGCAATGCCTTTGCTTGCTTGGCGGATATGCTAAAAATCGTCTCGGCACTGGCGGTGCAAGACGTGCGTGAGCGACCCATAGATAAACAAGCCCAAGCCGACCAAAAACACGCCTTATTTAAAAAAGACCATTCAGACTTTTTGTTTTTTGTGGAATTATTTGATGTCTTATTTAGTCCCCACGCCATGCACGATGGCGATAAGCTCACAGGCAATGGACGCAAAAACTTTGCCAAAAAGCATTATTTGAGCTTTACTCGTATCAAAGAGTGGCAAAAAACGCACGAACAGCTGTCGCAAATGCTGGCAGAGCTTGGCTTTGTGATTAAGGACGACAAACAAACACAAGCAGACAACGCCAACACCCAAAAAATAGACACCCAAAAAGGCACACGTTTGTCCCTAAAAGGCAAAACCACCAAGCCCAAAGCCAAAACCGACTTATTAAAAAGTCTAAAAGGCGACAGTGGCAAACTTGACAAATCCGCCTTGGATTATGCCAACATTCATCGGGCGTTATTGACGGCGTTGCTGTCTTTTGTGGCACACAAAACCGATAACGTGGGCGAATATCTGATGGCAAGAAGCCAAAAGGTGCGCATTTTCCCTGCCAGTGTGTTACACAAAAAAGGCATAAGCTGGTTGCTTGCCTTTGAAGTGGTGGAAACCAGTCAAGTGTATATGCGTACACTTGCTAAGATTGAGCCTGAATGGATTTTATCAGCGGGCAAAAACTTGCTCAAATACCATTATTTTGAACCACATTGGTCAAAAAAGGACGGGCGGGTGCGTGCTTATGCCCAGATTAGCTTGTTTGGGCTGATTATTGAGCATAAACAGCTGATTAGCTATGAAAGCATTGATTTGACCGCCAGTCGGGAGATTTTTATCCGTGATGCCTTGGTGGCGAACGCTTATCCCAAGCCCTTGGCGTTTTTAAACCACAACCAACAAAAAATCAACCACGCCTTAACCTTAGAAGACAAGCTTAGACGGCGAGATTTGTTGGTGGACGAAGAGTGTTTGTATCAGTTTTATGACGACAAAATCCCCGCCCACATCGCGTCCGCTAAGGCGTTTGAAGATTGGCTCGGTGAGACAGGCGATGAAGGGCTGCTGTATTTTAGTGATGACGATGTCTTTAAAGAAACCGCCAAAGCAGGTAGCGAGTTTCCTGAATATTGGCAGGCGGGGGCATTAAAACTGCCCTTGTCTTATGTCTTTGACCCCAGCTCTGATGATGACGGCGTGAGCGTTAAAGTGCCTGTCAAAGCCTTATCGCAGTTAAATGGCGTGGATTTACTCTGGGGCGTGGCAGGCTGGCGCTATGAATTGGTTTGTCAATTATTAAAATCTTTGCCCAAAGACATACGCCGTCAGATTGTCCCCATTCCTGATACGGCTGATAAGATTTTTGATAAATTAGACAGCAGGGCGAGCTTTGGACTGCTTGACCAGCTGTGTCAGGCGCTGATGGGTCTAGGCGTGCGTGCCGACAGCCAAGACTTTGTGCCATCAGCGATTGACAAATATTTACAACCCTTAATCTGCGTGCTGGACGATAAAAACCGCATTATAGACAAAGACCGTGATTTGGCAAAATTACAGCTTAAATACAAGCGTGCCACCCAAGAGATGACGCAGGTTGGTGAAGGCATTCACGACAGATTCCCTGAGCATTTTGCCCTAGTTAAAAACAGCCACCAAAAAGGCGTGGTCATGCAGGTGTTTTTTGCGCTACTTGCAGACAAAACAGGCAAGGTGGCGGTGGCGGAGTTTAGCGATTTTGGCGAAGCGATGGCAACGCACAAGGCAGGCGTGTTGTCGCTGATTAAATTAAAACTCGGAGCAAAACAAAAACAGCTTGCCAGTCAGATTGACAAGGCGTTTAAACTCGCCTTTGCTCCGCTGGGCGATTTGGAAAAACTAAAAACGCTCCTGATAGATGCCACCTTACAAGCCACGCTGGACAAACATGGGATAAATTTTGCTTTGGACGATCAAACTGGCAAAAACAGCCAAGCCAGTCAAACTAGCCAAGCCAATCACGACAGGCAGGCACTGACAGGACTGGCAAAGACGCCAGCACTGCTGTGGCACTTGGAGCATTTGCCCTTTGATGGGGCGGAGTTTGCCCGCTGTGCCGATAATGTGCTTGCCCACTTTTTGGGCGAAGGACAAACGGTGTTAAAAACGCTCAAAGAGATTTACACCACATGGCAGACGGTGCGTGGGCAACTGCTGATGCTTGAGCGTGAGATTTTTGCTGAGAGTATTGATGATATAGAAGACCAGCTTGATGATTTGGCACTGGCGGATTTTATTTATCGTGTGCCTTATGGGGTTTGGCAAAACTATCCCCGCTATCTGTCGGCACTAAAAGTGCGCCTAGACAGACTGCCAAATAATTTGGACAATGATGTGGACGGCGTATATTTGCTTGATGAACACATGGAGCGACTGGCAAACCGTAGCCATGACCCTAAAATCAGTGAATACCGCTGGCTGGTGGAAGAGTATCGCATACAGCTGTTTGCTCAGCCAATGAAAACGGCTGTGCCTGTGTCGGCAAAACGGCTGGAAAAGTTGTGGGCGATGTTAACTACTCGTTGATGGCTGATATGTCTAAAACTTGGGCATTTTAAGAGACACATACTTGCAATATCTGTGCATATTTGTTATGATTTGTTATGCACGGTGTATCTACTGTGTTTGTTTGGTGTCAGTCTGTGGCACTTGTTTTATCTTGACATAAGGAATATCAATGATGACAATATCAGTCCAGTCCAGTCCAGTCCGTAAGCTGTGCCTAGCCATCGCTACCGTTGGTGTTTTAGCTGTCAGTCAGGGGGTATGGGCATGTGAAAAGCCACAGGTCAGTGGGTATGACAGAGTGGATTGTTTGAGTGAAGGCTTGGCAATAGTTGTAAAGAATCGTAAAAGGGGCTTTGTCGATAAAGCAGGTCAAGTGGTTGTTCCATTGCAGTATGATAGTGCTTGGAGTTTCTCTGAAGGCTTGGCAGTGGTAATGGCGGGCGGTAAATGGGGGTTTGTCGATACAGTTGGTAGAGAAGTGGTATCACCGCAGTACGATAGCGTCAATAATTTTAGTCGCGGTTTTGCACCAGTAAAAAAGGGGGATAAGTGGGGATTTGTTGATAAGACTGGTAAAGAGGTTGTATCGCCACAGTATGATGACTTTGATTTTTTTCGAGAAACAGGTCTAGCGCCAGTAAAAAAGGGTGGTAAGTGGGGTTTTATTGATAAAACTGGCAGGGCGGTAACACCAATTGAATATGTAGATTTGTCTATGTCTTCTTTGAATGGAATGACATGGGTTCAAGTGGAGGGCGCTAGTCGATATTACGTAGGCTTTATTGATGAAACAGGCAAGTTGGCAGTTCCAGCGATATATGCGTCCGCTGATGACTTTAGGGGGGGGCTTTTGCTGCTGTGAGAAAGGTGATGAATGGCAAAAACTCTTATGTTAGCAAACAAGGTGATGAATATGAGGCGGTAAGCGAAGTTTATGCTGATTTAATGTGGGTGTACAACGGCGGTAAATATGGCTTTGTTAATAAAGATGGCAAGGTGATTATTCCGTTGCAATATGATGGCGCGAGCGATTTTAGCGAAGGCGTGGCAGCGGTTAAAAAGAATGGTAAGTACGGTTATATTGATAAAAATGGTAAAGCAGTCATTGCCTTTCAATATGACTATGCTGGTGGCTTTCAAAATGGTCAAGCACAAGTAGGGGCGCGAGATGGCAAAACACCCTACTACTTCTACATTGACAAAGCAGGTAAGGTCTTGACTAAGCGCTCATCATTGGCGGAATTCCGTAAAAAGCTCAGACAGGGGGATGTTGTTGATAAAGGTATGATTTTAGAGTTCAAGGGTGACCTTGTGCAGGTGCAGACTACCGAAGAACAGTGCACCCAAAGAGATTATCGGGGTTACTGTCAAAATTCTATCACGAATTCTGTAAATAAATGGGTGAAGCGTAGCGAGATTTACCCTGTTGATTACTAAGATTGGTTATCTGTGTTTTAATGCGACAAATCATTACGGTTTGTCGTTTTTTATTAGTAAACCTAAAATGCACACTTGTCTTAGCTGGATAATTTTGCTAGCATGGACATGGCGTGGTGTATTTGCCCATTTATGGGGCGTTTGGCGCTGCGCTTATTTTTGTGTGTCGCACGCGTGTTGTCGTGCAGCTTGTTTTGACCTAAGGAGTCTTAAGTGATGAAATCTTCAGTCCATTTTAGCAGACCTGCTAAGCTTGCCGCAGCTGCGGTGGTTGCTGTATTTGCTGCCAGTCAGGGGGCGTCGGCGTGTGAAAAGCCGCAAGTAAAGGGTTATGATCATGTCGGTTGCCTAAAAGCGGGGGTGGCAAATGCACTCAAAGAAGGCGAGTGGACGTATGTTAATAGTGCAGGGCAGCGCATTGTTGATACAGACAGCTATGAGTTTGTCGGGGTGTTTCACGAGGGCTTGGCGCGCGTTTATGATGGTGAACGCTATGGTTATATTGACAAGACAGGCAAGCTGGTGATTCCCCTGCAGTATGATGCTGCTTATGATTTTAGCGAGGGCTTGGCGCGCGTTTATAAAGATGACAAGGTGAGCTTTATTGACAAGACAGGCAAGGTAGTCATCTCCCTAAAGTACAGCGCAGCTTATGACTTTAGCGAAGGCTTGGCGGTGGTCAGCGATGGTGAGGAGTACGCAGAAAAATACGGCTTTATTGACAAGACAGGCAAGACCGTGGTGCCGCTTAAATATGACGCCGCCGATGATTTTCATGAAGGCTTGGCAGCGGTGATGATAGGGGATAAGGCGGGCTTTATTGACAAGACAGGCAAGGTGGCGATACCATTTAGATACAATGGCTGGGACGTTTATTATGAGCCTGCCCATCGCTTTCAAGAGGGCTTGGCGGCGGTCAGCGTTACCAAGGGCGATAAATGGAAATACGGCTTTATTGATAAAAGCGGCAAGACGG
>JAUMYZ010000001.1 GCA_030528385.1 Moraxella sp. | reverse complement strand
CACCTGTTGCCAGACTTGAAACTAAGCCTGTTGCCGAGATACTGGCAGAAAATCCGCAGTCGCACACCCAGCCATTGCCACAACCCACAGAACCACTACCAGCAACGCCAATGCAGACACCAACACAATAATTTTATTGACTTTATGTAGCCTATAAGCTACAATTTAACTATGACAAATTAAGGTTTAATGATGTTTACGCTTGAAAAAACCAATGAATTTGATAAGTGGCTAAAATCCCTTAAAAATCCCATCGCCAAAAAGGCAGTTATTAATCGTCTATTACGCCTTGAAATGGGTCATTTTGGTGATATTGACAATGTTGGCGAAGGTGTTTTTGAGCTTCGAATTCATGTAAATGTGGGCATTCGCATCTACTGTATTCAAAAAGGCGATACCTTAATCATTGTGCTAAATGCTGGTGATAAATCCACGCAACAAGCTGATATTGCCAAAGCCAAGCAAATTGCCGAAAACTGGGAGATAGATAATGAAAACGACCAAATTTAATGCCTTTGATTATTTTGATAGTGATGATGAGATGATGGATTATTTAAATGACTGCTTTAATGATGATGACCCACAGTTATTTGTTACTGCCCTGTCTCATTTAATAGAAAAAAAAGGTGTGGCAGAAGTTGCCAAATTAACAGGGCTTAACCGTGAAAGTCTTTATAAAACGGTCAAAGGTCAAACACAACCCACTTGGGCAACTGTTCATAAGATTATGCACGCCTTAAAACTAAATGTAAACTTCGTTTACGCTTGATTTATGCTTCTGCTCTTAGTGGTGCAATGTCGCACTGCTAATAGAGTTTTTTATGAATCTGCTTTATGTTCTTGATTTCTACGTCAAGCATTCTCTTAGTTTTACAGGCGTAAATTATGATGACAAACTGTGTCATTTTGGCTTCTTTGCTGGCAAAACACTCACCATCAGCACCATCACCGAATATTGCCAATATCGCAGCCTACAGGGCGTCAAAAACGCCACTATTAATCGTGAATTGACCATTGTCCGCAGCGCGGTTAATTTCTACAACAAACATCACGATACCCAACTTAAAAACCCGCTCAATGGCTTTAAACTCTTTGAACAAGAGTTTATCCCCCGCTATCTGTCGCCCCAAGAATGCAGCAAATTACTTAGCCATGCCAAAGGCTACAATGCCAATGACCAACTGTATCATTTTATCAATTTGCTTTTGAATACAGGTTGCAGAAGTGGGGAGCTTTTAACTTTGGCATGGGACAATGTGCATTTGGACAACCAGTACTTGACCGTACTCAATAGCTTATCCAAAAACAGAAAAACCATACACAAGCCACTAAATCAATCAGCCATACAATCGCTTGAGTATCTAAAAAATGACAATCCCAGTCCTTGGGTGTTTTATAATGCCAATACTGGCAAACGGCGCGCCACCTTTCAAGTGGGCTTTAAAAAAGCAACAGATAGGGCAAAGTTGGGCAAATTGCGTATCCATGACCTGCGCCATACTTTTGCCAGTATTTTGGTGCAACAGGGCATACCTTTATATCATGTTATGCAACTGCTTGGGCACAGCGACATCAAAACCACGCAAAAATACGCCCACTTGTCCAAAAATAACCTGCAACACGTGGTAAACGCGCTGCCCTGTTTTAACCAATAACACCCTTTCACGGCGGTAACAGGGGTTCGAATCCCCTATGGAGTGCCAATATTCTGAAAGCCACGTTTCCCAAAGCGTGGCTTTTTGTCTGCCACTCTCCTTAACACAACAGTAAGATGGTGTCAATCGGATTAAGTCTTAAACATAAGTATTTTGCCACTTTTGTCATCACAATGCCTGAGTGTTCGTGTCAATTTCTTGACTAAATTTTAAAATCTTCTGCAAAAAACAATCCGATTGACTTTTGTCGCCTACAAGCTCATTAAGTCAAACTCAGCCAAGTTGGGCAAACGCGCACAAATGTCAGCACCCAAAACACCAGTCTGGCTCTTTTGACAAATAAGATTTGTTCGTTTGGCAGCCATGCACCATTGCACAAACCATAAATTTTGCAAACTTATCATGCCCAGCTGTTATCGGTGCGCGCCACAGACATCAAACAACTTGGAACATAAAATCAACACAAACAGCGTTTGGCACACAAAACCACACCACATCAGCAAATTTTACACTCCTTTTGTCTTGAGCATTTTACAAACATGGCATATACAGCCATCCAAAAATGAGTATAATAGCTTCATTTGGCTTGGTATTATGCTATGACCGATTTGTCTGACTTGGACAAACTGCCCATTTTGTTTCACGCACTCAACATTCGGCAACTGCCAATCAAACAACAGCAGCTTATTGCCCAAATTGACCAAGTTTTACCCCAAACGCAATGTGGTTTATGTGGTCATGTTGATGGCTGTTTGCCCTATGCCTATGGCATCGTTGTGCGCGACGAAGCACACAATTTATGCGTACCTGGCGGTCAAGCAGTCGCCGACAGTATCGGTCAACTGCTTAATCAACACAAAGTTACACCAGCACTGACAGCCAAGCCCAGCAAATGGCGCAGCAACCCCGCCACCAACCGCCCTATTGACATGCTGGCAGTGATTGACGAGAACAACTGTATTGGCTGCACCAAATGTATTCCTGCCTGCCCTGTGGACGCCATCATTGGCAGTGCCAAACACATGCACAGCATCATTGCCGAATTGTGCACAGGTTGCGAATTGTGTTTGCCCCCTTGTCCTGTAGACTGCATTCATCTCATCGCCAACCCAAAGCAGACCACAAACGATGAACGCGCACCAAAACAACGTCAGCTGCGCCGTCGCTATCACCACCATCTCAACCGCGTCGCCAAAAACATCACCGATGGCAGCAAACCTGTGGTCAATGCCATTGAATCTGCCATCACCAACCGTCTTTATGACAACCAGCACACCCACATCAGTAAAGACAGCGCCAAAAATGCCATTGAACTTGCCAAACTGCGCAGCCAAATCAAAAAACTCAACAAACAGCTTAGCATAAAAGACAACGACAAACTGCGCCAAAAATTAAACGCGCTTAGCGACCAGCTCACCAAATTACAAAACAGCTAAAACCATGACCAAACCAAGCAAATCTGCCACCCCACTGACGCACAAACATTTAGAGCTTATCAGACGCTTACAAGCGCAGTCTTTTATTTTTAGTGGCAATCCCAAAACAGCAACCGAGCAAGCCCAACAACAAAGTGGCTCACCTTTTGATAAACTGGTGTATCGCGCCACGCTGATAGACAGCGACAAACAACTTCTAAATGCCCTACAAAAAAGCGAGTTTTTGTTTGGTGCTGCCAGCAAATTATACAGCGCGTCGTATTTTTTGCTTGGCTTTTTTGGTGTGTTTGGGTTACTTAACACGCAACTGGTGAGCTTTTTTTATGTGCTGATTGGTCTGCTGGGCTGGCACAGTTTGACACTGCTGCTGTGGCTTATTGGTCTTAAAAAACGACCATCTTATGCCAGCATTTATTTGCTGCTTGATAAACTCACCCCCAAAAAAGCGCCAGAAAAAACCGCCTTTGCCATTTATTTGGACGAATTTAAGCGCCACGACACATGGCGTCTTGGTTTGATTGTACATCGCGCGTGGCTGTTTGGTCTGCTTGGCAGTCTGCTGGCGCTTTTATTGCTGTTTTTGTTCAAAAGCTACGCTTTTATTTGGGAATCTACGTTGCTCTCTGAGCAACATTTTCAGCAAATGCTCTCCATCTTTGCCGCCATACCCAGCATGTTTGGCGTCAATGTGCCCGCACACATCTACCCACTTAGCGACGAAACAGCCGCCAATCTTGCCACCTTAATCATGGCAGGGGTGGCTATTTATGGACTGCTTCCCAGATTTTTGGCTTATTTATACTGCTTTGCCAAAGCCAAAAACACCTTTGAAATTGACCAAAATTTACCCTATTACCAAACCCTACTCAAGCAATTTAACCAACAAATCATTGACCAAGATGACTTTTGTGCACAACCCATCAAAAAAATCAGTGCAGCGCAGCTGACCACCGACAAAAAAATCATCGCCACACTTGAGCACGCCGCCGATAAGAACTGGCATCACGCCAAAATCGCCGAACACAGCCAAGACATTGGCACACTAGACACCAGCGACGACATCAATAACGCCATCGCGCTTGCCAATAGCAGCAAAGCGCAATTGTATCTTGGCATCAGTCCAAAACTGCTGCCTGACAGGGGGGTGCTCAGAAAATTTGACATGCTCATACATGGCATGCATTATGGCTTGGTGGTACAATTCATTGGCGATGGCGACCATCTACAAGCATGGCAGCAAGCCCTGATAGACAGAGACGTGCCACAAGTTGAAAATACCTAAAATAAAAAAAGACCCAATTTGACAAATTGGGCTATGGGTACAGGGTTTTCCTAGCTGTCCTTATGGAGTGTGTCATTTCCTTACTTCCTATGTGGTTTATTATAGAGAACATCTGCAAACAAAACTACTGGTTAAAATCGCCAATCCTTGTACGTTTTGGCTTACAAAAGTAAACCTAATAACACCTGCAGTCCAATCTGCACCCAAAAACCAAAAAACCACTTGATTTTTTGGGCATAAAGGTGCATAGTTATAGGCTTATTTGGCACAAAACCCAAATGGTTTTGACAATTTTACAGACACAAGGTAAGGTATATGGCAGAAAAAATGGTTGTTGGCTTGGTGGGCTGGCGTGGTATGGTCGGCTCGGTATTGATGAATCGCATGGTTGAAGAAGGCGATTTTGCACACATCACACCCATCTTTTTTTCAACAAGCAATGCAGGTGGCAAAGCGCCTGATTTTGGTGTGCCAGCAGACACACTCAAAGACGCCAACAACATCAAAGAGCTTGCCAACTGTGATGTCATCATCACCTGCCAAGGGGGCGATTACACCAAACAAACCCACCCAAAATTGCGTGCTGATGGCTGGAATGGCTATTGGATTGATGCTGCCAGCAGCCTACGCATGGACGACGACGCCATCATCGTTTTAGACCCTGTCAATCGCCATGTGATTGACGCAGCCCTTACCGATGGCAAAAAAGACTTTATTGGTGGCAACTGCACCGTTTCTTTGATGTTGATGGCAATCGGTGAGTTGTTTCGTCGTGATTGGGTAGAATGGGTCTCTGCCATGACTTATCAGGCGGCATCGGGCAGCGGAGCAAACAACATGCGCGAGCTCATCGCTGGCATGGGCATGTTGCATGACGCTGTGGCTGACAAACTTGCCGACCCAGCGTCTGCCATCTTGGAGATTGACAAAATCATCGCCAACACGCAGCGCGCCCAAAGTTTTCCCACCCAATATTTTGGCGTACCCTTGGCAGGCAGCTTGATTCCTTATATTGACAGCCAGCTTGACAACGGACAATCGCGCGAAGAATGGAAAGGCCAAGCCGAAACCAACAAAATCTTGGGCAAAACCGACGAAAATATGCTCAACATTGATGGGGTGTGCGTGCGCATTGGCGCCATGCGTTGCCACAGCCAAGCATTGACCATCAAACTTAAAAAAGACATTCCCTTGCACGAGATTGAACAAGCGCTTATCCATAGCGACAATCCTTGGCTTGACGTCGTTGCCAACAACAAAGAAGACAGCATGCAGCGCTTAACTCCTGTGGCAGTTACAGGCACGCTTGGGGTGGCGGTGGGTCGCTTGCGCAAAATGAATATGGGCGGCGAATACCTGACTGCTTTTACCGTTGGCGACCAGCTCTTGTGGGGCGCTGCCGAACCCCTGCGCCGAATGCTTGCCATCATTCAAGGTCGCATTTGACCATCAACAGAGCCCAAGCAATGCTTGGGTTTTTCTTTTTTATCAATAAAACACAAGCAAAAGCAGAATTTATCGCCACCCCAAAGTGTGTTACAATGGACTATTTATTTGATAAGGAACATTGGTGTTAGTGCACAATACTGACCTAAAATACCTATTACAGCACATCAGCGCCCTGAGCGATTTGCCTGAACCGAGCTCCTTAAAGCGCCTGATTGATGCGCTCAGGGTGGTTCAAGACGACAGCGAGATGGTCAATGCCAAAATCAGTGAATTGATTGACATTTTACAAGAAAATCCCGATTATGGCGCAGGGCTGGCGAGCTTTATTTTGCGCTTGCTTGATAAATACAAACAAATCACTTTGTATACCGATACTGGCATTGTTTCTGACGACAACTTCTCACGCAGTATCAAACGTCTGATTGGGCACCGCTTTTTGCCCCTGTTGCCCGAAGAAGATTCGGTGGTTGAGCTTGCCAATTATCTGTTTGACAAAAAAACCGACGAACAGTGGTTACAACACATCAGCACAAAAAACTGGGACAATCTTGTGCGCCTAATCAAAGTGGACAGCGCCCACCGGCACTTGGTTGCCACCGCCAAAAACAGCATTTTAAACGCTTTGGTCATCTTGTCTTATCGTATCAGCGGCATTGGTCTGCACCCTGACATGATGCGCGCCTACCCTATCATGCTCGGTTATTCGGCGGCCTTTGTGGCTCAGAACCAAGAAGCGGTCGCTTTTGCCAATCAATACCGCAAAATCCACGATTTGGATTCTATGGTGGACATCATTCCTGAAGTGGACATTGACCCTGCGCCCTTGATTGTCATGCTTGAACAATGCCAAGACATCGTAGACAACATTCGTAAACGTATCTACAAAACAGGCATTTCTATTCGCATGACCAATATGCTGGTGCGCTTAGAACAAAGCATTCAGCGCATGCAAATCTTGATTGAGATGGTTTCAAGCAACACAAAAAACCGCAACCAAGCCATCAGCGAACTTACCCAAGAGATTGTGCGTGCCGCCAAAACACGCTACAGCTTTGGCTTTTTGATTCAAAACAACACCAAATTGTTATCACGCAAAATCACCGAAAACGCCAGTCGGGTGGGCGAACATTATATCAGCACCGACAAAGCAGGCTACAAAAAAATGTACAAAAAAGCCGCCATTGGCGGGCTGTTTATCGGTGGCATGGCAACCCTAAAAACACTGTCTTATGAATTGGTGCTTGCTCCCATTGGGCGAGCTTTTGTCAATAGCATGATTTATGGATTGGGCTTTGTGGTCATTCATATCGCCCATGGCACGGTTGCCACCAAACAGCCCGCCATGACCGCCGCCGCCATTGCTTCTACCATCTCTGATGGCTCTGGCAAAAAAAACAAACAGCTAAGCAAACTTGCTGAGCTTATCGTAGACATCATGCGCACGCAGTTTGTGGCGATTTTGGGCAACATCTCCATTGCCATGCCTGTGGCATTTATCATCGCTTATGGCTGGGGTTTGTATCATGGCACACCAATGATTGACACCAAGATGGCGGCGCACTTGCTCCACGACCTAAACCCATTTAACTCTTTGGCACTGCCACACGCCGCCATCGCTGGGGTGTTTTTGTTTTTGTCGGGGCTCATCTCTGGCTATTATGACAATTTGGCGGCCTACAACAAAATCGGCGAGCGTATCAAACGCCACCAATGGTTTGGACGTTTATTACCCAGCGCATGGCTAAATAAATTTGCCACCTTTACCGAAGCCAATTTGGGGGCGATTATGGGCAATTTTATTTTTGGCTGCTTTTTGGGCAGTACCGCCACCATCGGTTATATGCTAGGCTTACCCATTGACATTCGCCACATCGCTTTTGCTTCTGCCAATTTTGTGCATGGTTTGTTTTTTTTATCTCCCCAAGATTTGACTTGGCAGGTCGCTGCCGTCTCCTTTTTGGGGGTGATATTGATTGGTTTGGTAAATTTGATGGTCAGTTTTTCGTTATCACTGATTGTCGCTTTGCGCTCCAAAGAAGTGCATTTTAGCCAATGGCAAGAACTCAACGCCTTGATAATTCAGCACCTTATCACCCACCCACTTAACTTCTTTGTTCCTAGAAGTCAGTCTGTCAAATACACGCGCATTGACAGCGAAGGACGCATCATTTTTGACAGCACCCTAAAAGAAACCTACCTACCCCATCAATATGTGGTGCGTCGTTTGGGCAAGCGCAGTGTCAGCGATGTACAAAACACCGCCAAAACTGACCTAAGCCAAGAGCAGTTCACCCCCATTGGCACCAAAATTGAAGCTGGCGAAAAGGGTCTAAACATGACCCAGCAAAACAACGCCAAAAATCCACTGCCCAAACCCGACAAACCGCCACAACTGCCCAAATAAATGGCTTATTGCACCTTAAAGGTCTGTTTGCCAGTGGCGGACACGCTCTGTGCTTTGTCATTGATGACAATCACAAACTCATCGCGATTGGTGATGGGCAACTGTGCAAAATCAACGGCAAAACTGGCAATTTTTGACGTTTGTATTTTGAGCGTTTGTTGTTGTTTGTCAAAAGTGGCTTGGATTTTGCCTGATGGTTTTTTGTTGTCAAATACTTCATAAGTATAACCATCGGCAAATTTTCCTTTTAATAACAAGGTATTGCCATCTCGCAGCACGCTAAGCTCAGTCGGCTCGCCTGCTTTTTTGCCCGACAAATACGACAGCGACGCATAGGGGTGATTGATGACAACGTCGCCCATTTTAACAATCACATCACCAATTTGTACGCCCATCGTCTTGGCAGTTTGATTGTTTTTGGCAAAGCCCGCCACTTTGATGCCTTCGCCTTGATAAGTGCTGTCAGGCACAATCCCAAAACTTGCCTTATTATTGACCATTTTTAGGCTATAAGGGGTGTGCCACGCTTTGGCGGGTGCGTCAAAATCAAAAGACAACACACTAAGCCAATCAAAACTGCCCGTATAAACATCTGACGCTTCTAAAGAAATCTGATACGACACTTGGTCTTGGTGGGTATCAATAAACTTGCCAAGTTTGTTTTGAATGCTGGGCAAATAACTCATGTCATGATTGCCTGTCAATGCGTCAAACTGCACTTGTGGCTGATGGGCTTGCAAAGTTTGTATGGTTGGGTATATTTGCTGGGCAGGATACAATGCGTCAGCACTGGTATTGACGATATACAGTGGTTTGCTGTTGATGTTTTGTAAAAATACTGGCGAGTCGCCCAAATGTGCCGCCACCGCCAGTGAGCCATTTAGAGCAATAAAGCCTGCAAATTTATCTGCCTGCGTGCTGGCAAAATACAAAGTGCCTGACGCCCCATCAGAAAAACCACTCACAAAAACTTTTTTGTTGTCAATGGGCAAATTTTTTGTTGCCCAATCAATCTGGTCTAACACCATCTGCGTGCCAACTTTGTCAAACCATGTCGCGCCTTGCTGTCCATAAGGAAACAACACATAATAACCACCTTCTCTGGCAAGGTTGACAATGCTGGACTTTTTGGCACTGGCGATTGGGTCGCTGCTGATGGCAGGTCTGCCAATCGCTCCGTGCAAATACACCAACAACGGGCGTTTGCCCCCAACATCTGGTTGATAAATCACATAAGGACGCGTCTTGCCATCTGGGGCTACCATGTCAAATTGACGAAACTCTTCGGCTTGACCCATAACGCAACACAACGCACCCAAACCAATCGCCATTTTTATTGTCTTTTTCATACACACTCCAAACAAAATCAAAACAGCCTTTGTATCAACAAAGACTGCTTATTGCTAACACCAAGATTTAGAACTTAAATTCAGCACCGACAGCAAAATTGCGTCCTGGCTGGGTATAGCGGTCTTTTTGGGCATTGTCCAATACGCCTTTGGTGTCTGCAGAAAGCCAGTATTTCTTATCGGTGATATTGTACACACCCGCTGTGAGTTCTATGTTTTTGACTGGGCGATAACTTGCCACCACGTCAAACACCGCAAAACCTGGGGCTTTAAAGTAAGAATTACCATTTACTGGTAACAACACGTCGTTGTTTTTCTTTGCCCAACGCATTTTTGCCCCGACGTCCCATTGCTCTTGTTTATAGTCCACCCCGAGCACCCCATTAATAGGATAAGCGGTGGACAGCGGTTGGTCGGCGGTTTTGTTTTTGGTGTCAATCCATGCTGCCGCCCCCGATACTCCCAGATAGTCGTTTATCTGATAACTTGCTTTAACTTCAGCGCCATAGGCTCTGGCTTTGGCAATGTTGTCATAATAAATTTGCATTCTAAAAGGCGCTGGCACGTTTTGGGTTTGGGTATAACCACTGATAAAGTCTTTATAATTGCTATAAAATGCCGTGGCATTGGCTTTTAATTTGCCATCATTAAACGTCAAACCCAGCTCATAATTGTCTGACGCTTCAGGTTTTAGATTGGGGTTGGGAATGACCCGATAACCAAAACGAGAGTTGCTAAATCCAGAGCCTGCGTAGTTCACATCTGGCGAGCGATAACCACGGCGATAAGCAAAGGAGCCTGTCAAATTTTGAGCCAATGGATAGGTAAGACCGACCGATGGCAACAGGGTCTTGTTTTTCATGGCATTGAATCTTTCGGCGCGTTTTTCAACCGACGTTTGATAATGCGGGTTCTCAAAATCAAAGGTGGTTTTTTCCATTTCATAACGTAAGCCCAGACCAAGTGTCGCTCCGTTGTTAAAGGCGATGTTGTCTTGGGCATAAATGCTGGACAAACGGCGTTTGGCGGGCGGGAAATAAGCGCCATGATTGTGTTGGTCTGCTTTGCCTGTTTGAATAACCATTTGTTCGGTCAAGCGTTCAGTTTTGGTTTGACGGTGTTCGGCACCAAACAGCAAGTTATGGCGGGCATTTGCCAAATCCAGCGTTTTATACAACTCAGGTCTGATACCACGAATGTCCTGATTGTAAATGCCATCACTCTTAATGTTAACAAAGGTACGGCTGCCACCCGCCAATGGTGTCAAAATGTCTTTGCTATGACTGTCGGTTTGGCTTTTTAGTTTTTGGGCATATAAACGTAGCGACAACTTATCAAACCAACCATCGGTCGGCGTATAATGGTAGTCCACCCCATAACGACGACGCACATATTCATCAAAAGCACTCTCCACTTTGTCAGAATGCACTCTGGTATTGATAATGCGGCTTTGACCAGTGGTGCTGCGATGTCTGTCAAAACGCTGCGTATCAACTTTGCGCACAAACTGCTCAGCGGTGGTTTCTAGGTGATGTTCATCGCTGTCCACATGCACTTTAAGCAACACATTTTTTTGGCTGATGCTTTGGTCGTTAGATTCGGTGCGCAAATCACCCGTCGCTTTATCGTTTTCGGTAGGATAGTTTTCTGCTTCGTGCTGTTTGCGGTGGCTGAGCATCAGCAAAGCCGACAACATGTCTCGTTTGGCTGCCAAGGTCGCTGTGGCACCATGACTTTTATAAGTACTGCGATAGCCATATTTTAGCCCAGCGTGATAAGGCTTGTCATCACTGACCAAATCCAATGGCGAATAAGTGCGCATATTCACTGAGCCGCCCACCGCACCATCGCCTTGGGCGGTACCATTGGCGCCTTTGACAATCTGCACGCTGCGCACAGTGTCGGTTTCTACCGTGTCGCGGCTCACCACAGGCGCAAACCCACCACCACGACTTAGGTCGCTTTGCTCATCGGGCAATGGCACACCGTCCAAGGTCATCAAGACGCGGTTGCCGTCCATGCCACGAATGTTAAAGTTCTGGTGCCCAAGCTGCATATTGTCCGAACGCACCCCAACACCTGGCTCATACATGGCAATGTCATCAATATTTTGGGCGGCGCTTTGTTTTAGGTTGTCCCTACCCAAATTTTCTACATGACTTGGCACAACCAAACGCACCGCCATTTCGTTCAACACCACATGGGGCATTTGCTCGGAAGATTTACCTTCGCCATGATTTTGGTCATTCGCCCAAGCATTTTGGGTCATCAACAAAGCCACCGCACAGGGCAAATAAAGCAACTGAGTTTTCATCATCGCAGTCCTATTTAATAGAAATAAAAAATTAGATAATAATGATTATCGTTTGTATTATAATACAATTCTTCATTTAAAAAAAGGATTTAGGCAAAATTTTTTCTTATTTATTGCTATTTGTTACCAATTTGCCCGATTGTTGTACATCATCCACAAAAAAATACCGCCAGAATTTCCAGCGGCATTGTCGGTTTGTTGTTTGTTACTTGGCTTGTTTTTCGCCCGCTTCCACCGTTTGGCGAATGAGCGTATTAATCGTCATTGGCCCTACCCCGCCTGGCACAGGCGTATAAAACGACGCCACCTTTTCAATGCCCGCTCGCTCAATATCGCCACAGCCACCTGTGTCTGTGGGGTGAAAGCCTGCGTCCACCACCACCGCACCTTGCTTTATCCATGCCGCCTTTATCAACTCAGGCACGCCAACTGCACCCACCACGATGTCGGCTTGTTTGATGTGCTCTGGCAAATTTTGGGTTTTGGAATGACAAATGGTTACCGTACAGTTGGCATTTAGTAGCATTTGTGCCATTGGTTTGCCCAAAATAGCGCTGCGCCCCACCACCACCGCGTGTTTGCCTGACAGTTCTACTTGGTAATGCTTAAGTAAGTGCATAATACCCTGTGGCGTGGCAGAACCATAAGCACGCTCACCCATCGCCATACGCCCAAAACCTAGACAAGTTACCCCATCAACGTCCTTGTCCAGACTGATACGGTCAAAGCACGCTCGTTCATCAATATGACTGGGCACAGGATGCTGCAACAAAATTCCATGCACATCGGGATTGGCATTGAGCGCATCAATCTTGGCAAGCAGCTCATCGGTGGTGGTGGACGCAGGCATATGCACACGAATGCTGTCCATGCCCACCCGCTGACAGGCATTACCTTTCATGCGCACATAAGTGGCTGACGCTGGGTCATCGCCCACCAAAATGGTCGCCAAAATGGGGGTGCGCCCTGTTTTTTGGCGCAAACGCTCCACACGCGCCGACAACTCTTGCTCAATGGCACTCGCCAATGCCTTGCCATCTAAAATCTGTACCATAATTCACCTATCAAAATCCACTGTTTGTTCATACATCAACCGTATGGTTTGTGCAATCTGGCGATTGTATCACATCAAAACCGATTTTTGGCAACTTTTGTCCGTCGGTTGTTGGTGTCTGCACCAAGCGCGCCTGCACAATCCCACCATTGACCAATTCTCCAAACAAAATCATCTTGGCTAGGGGTTTTTTGAGCTCATCTTGGATAAGCCTTGCCATCGGTCTTGCCCCCATCAGTTTGTCATAACCTTTGTCGCCCAAATAGTCTTTGACTTCATCGTCTACTTGCAAAACGACGTTTTTGTCTTCTAGACTGTCTTGCAGTTCCATGATGAATTTTTCCACCACCGAGCCAATGGTCTCTGGGCTCAATGGATTAAACTGCACAATGGCGTCTAAGCGGTTACGAAACTCTGGTGTAAAAGCGCGTTTTAGTGCTTCGTTGCCATCGCTGCTGTGGTCTTGATGGGTAAAGCCCATAGACGCACGGCTGATACTGCTGGCGCCAACATTGGTCGTCATAATCAAAATCACTTGTTTAAATGACACCACGCGCCCGTTGTTGTCCGTCAAAGTGCCATAATCCATCACCTGAAGCAACAAGTTAAAAACATCAGGGTGGGCTTTTTCAAGTTCGTCCAGCAGCAGCACCGAATGCGGGTATTGGCTGACCTTTTCGGTCAATAACCCCCCTTGGTCATAGCCAACATAACCAGGGGGCGCACCAATCAAACGCGAAGCGGTGTGCGCTTCCATATATTCACTCATGTCAAAGCGAAGCAACTCCACCCCCAAGGCATAAGCCAGCTGGCGCGCAATCTCGGTTTTGCCCACACCCGTAGGCCCTGCAAACACAAAGGCACCAATGGGCTTGTCGGCAGGTTTGAGCCCCGCCCTTGACAGCCTGATGGCGTCGCTGAGCGTTTCTATGGCTTGGTCTTGTCCAAACACCACCAGTTTTAAATCACGTTCTAGATTTTTGAGCACTTGAATGTCATCAGCCGAAACCGATTTGGGTGGGATACGCGCCATTTTGGCAACCACCGTTTCAATGTGCGCCACATCAACCGCCAAGACATCGTCCTTGTTTTGTTCGTCTGTCGTTCCTGTGCTGGCATACGCCAAACGGATACTGGCTCCTGCTTCATCAATCACATCAATGGCTTTGTCTGGCAAAAAACGCTCGTGCAAATGTCTGACCGACAACGCCACCGCTGTCTTGATGGCGTCATCGCTGTATTTGACCCGATGAAAGGCTTCGTACTGGCTCTTTAGCCCCTGCAAAATTTCAATGGTGTCGGCAATGCTAGGTTCTTTGATGTCAATTTTTTGAAAACGTCTGGACAAAGCGTGGTCTTTTTCAAAAAGCTGACGATACTCCACAAAGGTGGTTGAGCCAATGCAATGCAGCTCGCCATTGCTCAAAGCAGGTTTTAGCAGGTTTGACACATCCACTTTGCTGTCCATGCTTGCGCCTGCGCCAATGATGGTGTGAATCTCATCAATGAACAAAATGGCATTGGGGTCTTGTTTGAGCGCTTGTAATAAGTCTTTTAAACGCGCTTCAAAATCTCCGCGATATTTGGTGCCTGCAATCAATCGCCCAATGTCCAAACCATAAATCACCTTATCTTTTAGGGGCAAAGGCGCTTTTTGATTGACAATCAACCATGCAAGACCTTCAGCAAGGGCGGTTTTGCCCACCCCAGGGTCGCCCACCAACAAAGGGTTGTTTTTGCGGCGGCGGCACAAAATCTGCGCCATGCGCTCCATCTCTGCACAGCGCCCAATCAATGGGTCAATAAGCCCTTGAATGACGCGTTCATTCAGGTTTTGGGTATAGTCTTGTAGGGGATTTTTTTTGCGCGGAGTGCTTTGAGTGTCTTGCTCTTGTTCTTGTGGCGCTTTTTCGCTGTCGTGCGACAGATGGCGCATGACGCTCAGTCCAGAAATGCCTTGCGCCTTTAGCAAACTGACCGCGTGGCTGTCTTTTTCTTTAAAAATCGCCACCAACACATCAATGCCTGTTACAGGTCTGGACTGCTCGCTGCTTTGTACATGCCAAATCGCTCGTTGCAGTACCCGCCCAAAGGCTCTGGTTGGCTTGGCTTCACCGCCTTTGGTTTTGGGTATGTAATCACTAAGGTACTGCTTGAGTTGACGCTCTAGCACATCGCTGTCTATGTCGCAAGCTTGTAATACCACTTGGGCATCGCTGTCTGTCAACAAACCCAACAACAAATGCTCAACGCTGATAAACTCATGCTGTTGGGCGTTGGCAAACTCACAAATTGCCTGATGGGTTGCTTCAAAATTTTTATTAAACATGGTTTTTCCAAAATAGTATTTTTCTAAATACAACCATAAAAAGGTGGTGGTCAATCACATTTTTGCAAGGTAACCAACAAAGGAAATTCTGCTTCTTGAGCAAGTTGCAGCACGCGCTCTGCTTTCATTTCTGCAATCTCTTTGGGGAAAATGGCAACGACCGCCTGCCCTTGATGGTGAATTTGCATCATGGTGCTGAGCGCCTTGTCTGGTGTATAGTCAAACACTTCAAGCAACACCAACACCACAAAATCCATCGTGGTATAGTGGTCATTGTGCATAATCACCGCATACAAAGACGGCATCATCGGCTCTGTGTCATGTTGAACAAGGGTGTCGCTTTGATGGTCATACTCATACATTTGATATTATTCCAATACTTTTAAACAGTCAAAATAGAACTGTCAATCATGAACACGCCAATCTTATTATAAAAAAAGACCACTAAAAAAGCCATTTGTTGATTGCCCAAGCAACAAAAAAACCCACCAAAGTGGGCAACGCATCAGTTTTCAGCAATCGGGCGCTCGTCAATGCCTGTGTCTTCTTTGACGCTCATGACTTTGCCAACATGCCAATTGTACAACTGCTCGGTACGCTCCAAGCCAGCAGCCAGCTCAATTTTGATTTGCTTTGGCTCAAAGCCTTCTGGCATGACAAAACGCCCACGAATGCGCGTTACCCCCTGCACATCGTAACTGGCTGGTTTTAAAGGAATTTGCACCATGCTGGTGGCATTGAGCAAAGTCAGCTTAGGCGTCATACGCACCGCCTTGCCCGATTTGTCAATCATCGCCACATCAAAGCGATATTCAAAGGTTCTGTCAGGCATGGGCACAATTTCAGACGCCAACACTTTAAGTGGCACACCCCCTTCTTTGGCAACGTTGTCCAAAAGCAGTGCGTTTAGTTGCTCTAATTGCAAATTTTGTGTCTTGAGTATCTCGTATTGCTCTTGCAAGGTTTCGTTGTTGGACAAACTGATGTCTCGTTCTTGTACAGCCGTCTCCAGCTGCTTTTTTAGGTTCATCATTTCTACTAGGCTGATTTGTACAGCTTCATCCCCTTTGTCGTCTTGCGCCACTTGGTTGGCACTGCGCACGCCTTGTTTATGACCAATCTTGTAGCCAAAAACCGCCATCACCATCGCCACCAAAATCAACGCCATCACAAACAACAGCAAAATCTGCTGCGCCGAGCCACGTTCATGCGTTGTAGTTAATTGTTGTATTTTCATCATCACACTATAAAAGCAAAAGATTGTTATTATTATAACAAATCTTATTTTTGCGTTAATGCCATTTTTAACAGCACCCATCATCAAAGCACGTTTAATACCGACAAACGGCACAAAAATACCGATAAGAGCTAATTTCTTGACTTATTGTACACCAAATTACCGCTTTTGACACCTTTTCGCTGCGGTTAACAATGCAACTGTATAAATATCAAGCAAGCACCGACCAAACATGTGTCTTATTCGCTCAGTTTTTGTATCAGTGTTTGTGCCATCAACTGACCCAGCTCAATGCTGTGTGGCACTTTGACCCCCACCACAGTTACTGCGTATGCCGACAAAGCCGTCGCCCTAAGCAACGTTTCTTCGTCCGTCAGCTGCTTTAACAAACCAAAAATCATGCCCGCCACCATGGTGTCGCCCGCACCAACCGTGCTGACAACGCTCATTTTGGGCGGAATTGCTTTGTAAATCAATGAGCCGCCTTGGGACTTTTTAAACCAGTGTACGCCCTGCTCACCCATAGAAACCAATATATTGGTGATGTCGCCCCCAATCGTGGCAAGTGCCGCTTGTTGTTCATCAAGCGTGGTGATGACGCGACCAAACGCTTGGGACAACTCATCGCTGTTGGGTTTGATAAGCCACAAACGATGACCCAGCGCCACTTTTAGAGCGTCGCCACTGACATCAACCGCCACCTTGTCGTGCAAGCCGCTCAGCAACCTAAGCAACACATCAAAATCCTTGCTATCAAATCCTTGTGGCAAACTGCCTGCCACCAACACCGCATCGGCGCTTTTTACAAGCGCTGGCAACAAAGCAAACAAGGCTTGTTTGTCGTCATCATTGACCATAAAACCCTTGCCATTAATGTCGGTGGTGCGCCCGCTGTCCACCAGTTTGACATTGGTGCGCGTTCTGCCTGACACTCTGACAAACTCATCTGTCATGCGCCCAACACCATCAACGCTTTTTACGTCTTGATGGCTGACGAATAAGTGTTTGAAAATCTCATCATTGTCCAACCCCAAAAAACCTGACGCAACGCCGTTGATGCCCAGCTCTGACAAAACATGCGCAACGTTTAACCCCTTACCTGCCGCACCAAGCTGACTGCTGTTTGCCCGATTGACCGCACCAAGTATCAAGGTCTCTAGCGTCATCGTCATGTCTATGGCGGGATTGAGCGTGATACACAACACAGTTTTCATGGCACTTCTCTTCACGACCTTATTGTTTTTGGCTCATCATACCATCTTTTGTGGCGACACACAGCTTTTATTGCCACTGATACAACAAAAGACAACATAAAAAAGCAAACTTCTGCCAAGAAATTTGCTTTTTGTGTTTGTTTGGTTATTTTTATAGCATGGGCTTGACAAATGCCAAAATCACAATGCCAACATAGGCCACACCAGCAAGCAACATGCCTGCTTTGGCTTGGGCATTTGTGGTGCTTGGACGTATGGCTTTGATGTTGGCAGACACCGCCACCACCAACAAGACAATTTTGGCAAGTGCCCAATGCTGCATGCCCGCCACTTGATAAATTTGCCAAAACAGATACAAACCGCTGCCCACCAATAGCACATAAAACACATGGCTAATCCCTTTAAAGGTCTTGGACAGTGTCATCGGTTTGTTACCAACAATCTGTGCCGCTTGGTACACATACAAAATAATGGCAACAACTGCCATCAACATATGCAAATGCTTCATACATCATCACTCATAAAGCACATTTAAAATTTCAAACTCAAGCAATCCGCTGGGTGTTTGGATTTTGGCTTCGTCGCCTTCTGATTTGCCAATCAAACCGCGTGCAATGGGCGAATTGACCGAAATTTTGCCCGTCTTAAAGTCGGCTTCATCGTTGCCGACAATCTTGTAACGGCGCTCTTCGCCACTGTCCAAATTCTCTAGCACCACCGTTACCCCAAACACCACGCGCCCATCTTGGGTCAGCTTGGTCGGGTCAATCACCTGAGCGCCACCCAGTTTGGCTTCAATATCACGAATGCGCGCTTCGCAAAAGCCTTGTTGTTCGCGCGCGGCGTGATATTCGGCATTTTCTTTTAGGTCGCCGTGTTCGCGCGCTTCGGCAATCGCTGCGGTAATACGCGGACGCTCCACCATCTTTAGTTGTTTTAGTTCAGCTTCTAGGGCAGCATGTCCTTGTGGGGTCATCGGATAACGCACCATCATCTTCTCCATCAAAAATTGTTTGGTAACAATAATATAAATAACAAATAGCCAAAAACACCACGCCAAGTGGGGTGGTGTTCTTTATAATGCCAGTACAATGCAGCAATGATACCAGCTTTATCCTAAAAACTCAAGCATCTCATCAGGCATTGGTATGCAAATCTTGCAACTTATAAACGTCAAAAGGCAAGCTGATTTTATAGGCTTGACATACTGCTTGGGCAGCACTCATGGTGGTTACATGAAATACCTTGCCTTGCAAAGCACTGCGGCGAATAGAGAAGGAATCTTCTTGGGCTTGTTTGCCTTCGGTGGTGTTAATCACCATGGCAATTTCGCCGTTTTTGATGGCATCAACAACGTGTGGGCGACCTTGGGTTACCTTATTGACGCGCTCACAAGGCAGCCCTGCGTCCACCAGCACCTTTTGTGTGCCCCCCGTTGCCACCAGCACAAAGCCATAATCCAATAAAGCACGACCCACTTCAACGACGTATTTTTTGTCGCTGTTGCGCACCGACAAAAAAGCCTTTTTAATTTCGCCTTCGGTGGGCAAGCCAGGCAAGCGCTCATTGGCACCAATCACCGACTTATAAAACGCTTCGGCAAAGGTCTTGCCCACGCCCATCACTTCGCCTGTGGACTTCATCTCTGGACTTAAGATGGGGTCAACTCCAGGAAACTTAGCAAAAGGAAACACCGCTTCTTTGACCGAATAATGCGCTGGGATAATCTCTTTGGTAAAACCTTGCTCTGTTAAGCTCTTGCCCGCCATACAACGCGCCGCCACTTTGGCAAGCGACACACCAATACACTTGGACACAAAGGGCACAGTACGGCTGGCGCGCGGATTGACTTCTAGGATGTACACCACATTGTCTTTGATGGCGTATTGTACGTTCATCAAGCCCACCACGCCCAACTCTTTTGCCATGGCAATGGTCTGGCTGCGGATTTGTGCTTGAATGTCGGCGCTCAAAGAGTACGGCGGCAAAGAACACGCCGAATCGCCCGAGTGTACGCCTGCTTGCTCAATGTGCTGCATGATGCCACCAATCACCACGTCCACGCCATCAGACACGCAGTCCACGTCCACTTCAATGGCGTCGTCTAAGAAACGGTCAAGCAGCACGGGCGCTTCGTTGGATGCCTGCACCGCTTCACGCAGATAGCGTTTTAGCTCTTCTTCATTATAAACAATTTCCATTGCGCGCCCACCAAGCACATAAGACGGACGCACCACCAAAGGATAGCCCACTTCTTTGGCCTTAACAATGCCTTCATCGGTGCTGGTTGCCAAAGCATTGGGTGGTTGATTTAGGTTAAGTTGGTGCAACATACGAGCAAAACGCTCACGGTCTTCGGCGCGGTCAATGGCGTCAGGACTGGTGCCGATAATGGGCACGCCTGCTTCTTCTAAACTGCGCGCCAATTTCAACGGCGTTTGACCGCCATACTGCACAATCACACCCTTGGGCTGTTCACAACGCACAATTTCTAGTACATCTTCTAGTGTTACAGGCTCAAAATATAAGCGGTCAGAAGTGTCATAATCGGTAGAAACCGTCTCAGGGTTGCAGTTTACCATGATGGTTTCATAGCCATCTTCACGCATGGC
Organism: Moraxella sp.; assembly: GCA_030528385.1. GTDB lineage: Bacteria > Pseudomonadota > Gammaproteobacteria > Pseudomonadales > Moraxellaceae > Moraxella. Next base: position 244,613 of record JAUMYZ010000001.1, on the reverse strand, counting down.
AAGGGCAGCGTGCACACAGCAATAATCAAACTCAATGCCTTGACCAATACGGTTAGGTCCGCCACCGATGACCATGATTTTATCCTTATCGGTGGGATTTGCTTCACATTCTTCATCATAAGTGGAATACATATAGGCGGTGTTGGACGCAAATTCACCCGCGCAGGTATCCACACGCTTGTACACAGGATACACGCCCAGTTTCCAGCGCTGTTTTCTAAATTGCTTTTGACTAATGCCCATCAAACTGGCAATGCGCAAATCACTCATGCCTTTGCGCTTAAACTTACGGACAATCTCAGCGGTCAAATCACCAAAACCCAGCGTTTTGATTTGGTTTTCTGTCTTAACAATGTCTTCAATCTGCACCAAAAACCAACGGTCAATCTTGGTAAGCTCAAAGACGTCGTCCAAACTCAGCCCATGACGAAAGGCTTCTGCCAGATAAAAAATGCGTTCAGGCGTGGGAATGCTTAGGCGATTTTTAATCTCAGCGATGATGGTGTTGGCGGATTTGCCTTCCAAATTCATCACTTCATCAAAGCCTGTCGCCCCCGTTTCAAGCCCACGCAGTGCCTTTTGCATAGATTCTTGAAAATTGCGCCCAATCGCCATCACTTCGCCCACTGATTTCATTTGTGTGGTAAGTACTGGTTCAGCTTGGGGGAATTTTTCAAAATTAAAACGTGGCACTTTGGTAACCACATAATCAATGGACGGCTCAAAGGAAGCCGGCGTTTTTCCGCCTGTGATGTCGTTTTTTAGCTCATCTAGGGTATAGCCAACGGCAAGCTTGGCGGCGATTTTGGCAATGGGAAAGCCCGTTGCTTTAGAAGCCAAGGCAGATGAACGGCTGACGCGTGGGTTCATCTCAATAACCACCATACGTCCGTTGTTGGGATTGATACCAAACTGCACGTTAGAGCCGCCCGTTTCCACGCCAATTTCACGCAACACCGCGATGGACGCATTGCGCATGAGCTGATATTCTTTGTCGGTCAGTGTTTGGGCAGGAGCAACGGTGATGCTATCGCCCGTATGTACGCCCATTGGGTCAAAGTTTTCAATAGAACAAACAATGATGCAGTTGTCGTTTTTATCACGCACCACTTCCATTTCATATTCTTTCCAGCCGATAAGACTTTCGTCAATGAGCAGCTGGTGCGTGGGCGACAAATCAAAACCGCGCTCACAAATCTCAATAAACTCATCGCAGTTATAAGCAATGCCACCACCTGAACCGCCCATCGTAAAGCTCGGACGGATAATCACTGGAAAACCAAAACGCGCTTGGATTTCTAGGGCTTGCTCCATTGTCTCAGCCACGTCAGCGCGTGGGCATTCTAAGCCGATTTTTTTCATCGCTTTGTCAAAGAGCTCACGGTCTTCAGCTTTTTCAATGGCTTCTTTGGTCGCCCCAATCAGCTCCACGCCATATTTGGCAAGCACGCCGTGTTTGTCCAAATCCAAAGCGCAGTTCAGCGCCGTCTGTCCGCCCATCGTTGGCAATACCGCATCAGGGCGTTCTTTTTCAATAATGCGCGCCACCGTCTGCCAAGTAATCGGCTCAATATAGGTGGCGTCCGCCATAGACGGGTCGGTCATGATGGTGGCAGGGTTTGAGTTCACCAAAATCACCCGATAGCCTTCTTCTTTTAGGGCTTTACAGGCTTGAGCCCCCGAATAGTCAAACTCACAAGCCTGACCGATAACAATGGGACCTGCCCCGATGATTAAGATGGATTTGATGTCGTTACGTTTTGGCATGGTTTACGCTCGCTTTGCTCTAAATTTTTAAAAAATTCAAGGGAATTACTTAGCTCATCATAACTATTAAAATCTTTATCCAAAGTCACTAATTGCAGGTGATATATCTTAGAGACAGTATAATGAAAAATATCAAAGTTATGTTTATTGCTCTGTTTGGGTGATATTTTGTAGAGTTCTGATGCACCATTGGCAATTTTATCAGTGATTGAAAACTCCATAAAATCATCCAAAACATCTTTCATGGTATCAAAATCAATATTTTTAACCCCACCGCAATACTTCATAGCGAATCAATGGCGTGATGGCAATTCTAACATCATCATCTTTTAATAGTTCTTTAAATAAATTTTTTGCTCTTTGATGTTTTTCATTATCCAAATCACCATCAAATGCCCCAATTAAAATATTACTATCCAACAGAACATATCTCATGATAACCTAACCACCCAACAAATCCAATAACTTAGTTTTGGCTTTTGATTGGTCAATATTTCTTATATTTTCCATTGTTAGTTGATTTAAATTTACTCCAAAAGCGTCTTGTAGAACATTTTCTAATAAACGTGTATTAGGCGAGTTGATCATTTCGCTTCTAACTATGCCATCATTATCTTTTTTAAGCAAATAGGTTTCACCTTCATTTAAATGTGATAAAACAAGTGGTGAATGGGTGGTAATATAAAAAGTAGTATTGGGGAATAAATTTTTCAGAATGGGAATAATTTTAACTTGCCATTCAAGATGTAAATGACTTTCTATTTCATCAATCAATACCACGCCTTTGATATTTAACAAGTCTTTTTCACTGGTAAAAGCTGAATAAGATGAAACAATAGACTGTATCATTTTAACTAAGGATAAAAATCCAGAGCTTAACTCACTAAGCTCTCTTTCCTTACCATCAATTTTTAAATAAACATTACCATTTCCATCAATAGAAAGAAATTTATCAATACGGTTATCTATTTTATTTAGCCCATCTAAAACACTATCAATATCTGTTTTTCTATTATCTTCTTCTTTTTGGTATGGATTAACAGATTTAGCTCTTTCTGTAAACCAATCGTGAATGTTTTCACTCATTCCTAATTTCTTAAATAGTCCATCAAAGATAGTACTAGTTATAAGTTCTGAAATTTGCTTAGGATTTTTCGGTGGCAATATTCTAATATAATGACCACTTTCTTTTATATTATTAACATCCGAACGCTGGCTTGCCCCTATATAAACAAATGCAGAATAATAGTTTCTTGATTTTTCAGAAATTTGAGCAGAAAACTCCTTGTAGCCATAATTGATAGTTTCAAACTTAAATCTACTATTCAATATATTAATACTTGAAAAGAATGCCACATTTTCATTCCACTCATCAAATGATGACTGAAAGTTTTCAACAAACATAAGCAAAGCAATACATAGAGTTTCCAATATCTTTGTTTTCCCGACCCCATTTGTCCCCAAAAAGACAAATACACGCTGACCGCTGTCAAGAGTTAACTCAACATCGCCAACGCCTTTTAAGTCTTTAATTTCAATTTTATTCATAATATTTCTTTATTGCTAAAAATAGTCATTATGACACATAAAACTCCCCCCGCCCCACTTCTATCACATCGCCACCAACATAGATGTTTTGCTTATCATCTACTGACAGCGCTAAGCGATTGGCTCGCCCCATGTCATCGCCTTGATAAATCTGTTTGGTGGTGGGATAGTGGTTTTGGCTGATAAAATACGCCCCCAGATTGGCACAGGCAGAACCTGTGCCACCATCTTCTACCATCACGCCATTTTGCTCAAAAAACATTCTGGCAAAAATCTTATCGTCATCTGCACACCACAAATAAATAGACGGCTCACTGGATTTAAAAGGACTTTCCATATTTAACGAGCGTAGTTTTACCATATCAATATGGCTATTTTTTAGAGCTTGGCGGCTGCTTAGCTCCATTAAAATCTGCAGTGTGCCACTATCCACAAAATACGCCCGCCCCGCTATATCAGTTGCCTTTAAACCGCTTAAATCCGCCAATGACGATTTATCCGCTTTGCTTGCTAATATCTTAAAGCCGTGTATTTTAAGTTGCACATGGGTTTTGTTGGCAAAAATCTGCACAGGCTTAGCTTTGGTGTTTAAGATAAATTCATCGGGCAAATGATAAAGCTGCTTTAATACAAATGCCGAGCCCAATGTTGGATGTCCTGCAAACGCCATTTCATAGCTGGGCGTAAAAATACGCAAATCCGCCACTGCTGTTTTATCACTTGAAGAAAAAATAAATACCGTTTCACTTAAATTAAACTGCTGGGCGATGTTTTGCATTTGCTCGTCAGTCAGACCATCAGCAAACGGAAACACAGCCAAAGGATTGCCAGCAAAATGACTTTGGGCAAAAACATTCACCAAGTAAAACGGATATCTATTCACCAAGTCTTTTTCCCAATATATTTCCAACGTATTCCCAATTTACGCCAAAGCCACGCTAAAAAACCACTTTAAAACAAATGTGCCATGACGGTTTCTTCTTCACGGATACGCTTAAATAAAATCGCCCCATAAATCGGCAAGCCAATCATCATCACGCCCCACGCTTGACATAACAGCCCAATACCAATCAATTCAGGAATGATGTTTAAAAAGTAATTGGGGTGTTTAAAGGTTTTAAACAGCCAAGAGCGGTTAATCACATGGCTGGGGGCGATATATACTTTGACTGTCCAAATCTCACCCAGTTCACGGATAATATAGCCCAATATCACAAGCGATATAGCAACCATTACCGCACCCAATAAAGAGATGTTATTGAACACCACATCAAAATAATAGGCACTCGCCAAAGCGGTAAAATAATAAATGATATGTGCCGCTGCTAATAGCTTTGATGTTTTTTCACCAATTTGCACAGCACCTTTGGCAATCAAGCGTTTTTCATTTTTAATAGAAACCGCCAAAAACGCCAAACGCACCGCAAAAAATACCACAAATAAAATTACGATTGTTGTCATTACACACCCATCATCCAAACCATGAAATCAACTTGTTTTATAAGCGATAACTTGCCTAATAAAACACCATTTAGACGGTGAGCGGTACAAAAATCTTACACTTTAAAACAACATTTAACAATCGCTTTTATTCATCGTGTTATTGGCGTTTTGCCTTTTGCATCTCTTCTACAAAACGGTCAAACAGCACCGAGCAATCATGTGGGCCAGGACTGGCTTCGGGGTGTCCTTGAAAACTAAATGCAGGGCGGTCGGTGCGTTCAATGCCTTGGTTGGTGCCATCAAATAATGAGCGGTGTGTGGCTCTTAGTGTGCTTGGCAAGGTGCTTTCGTCCACACAAAAACCATGGTTTTGGCTGGTAATCATTACTGTGCCTTTGTCCAAATCTTGTACAGGGTGATTTGCTCCGTGATGACCGTGCCCCATTTTCATCGTCTTGGCACCACTGGCAAGTGCCAAAATCTGATGACCCAAACAAATGCCAAACATAGGAATTTTGCTTGTCTCAACAATGGTTTTTACCGCATCAATGGCATAATCACACGCCGCAGGGTCGCCAGGTCCATTAGACAAAAAGACACCATCTGGATTCATATCAAGCACCGCTTGGGCGGGCGTGGTGGCAGGCACTACCGTTAAACGACAACCACGGTCAGCCAGCATTCTTAAAATATTGGTTTTTACGCCATAGTCATAAGCAACCACATGATATTTTAACTCAGGCTTGGTAAAGCCAGTCCCCAACTCCCAAGAGCCTTCTGTCCACTCAAAACCCACTTTATCGCAGCATTCTTTTGCCAAATCAAGCCCATTTAACCCGCCAAAACTTCTGGCAAGCTCTATTGCTTGCTTTTCATCAATGTCATCACCTGCCACAATTGCCCCGTTTTGAGCCCCTTTTTCACGCAACAGACGAGTCAATTTACGGGTATCAATATCAGCAATCGCCACCACACCATGCTCATTTAAATAATCAGAAAGTGATTGCTTGGCACGAAAATTGCTGTGTAATAATGGCAAATCACGAATGATAAGACCATCTGCCCACACTTGATGTACGCGTCCCGATTCGCTGTCTTCATCGTTGCAACCTGTGTTACCGATGTGCGGATAGGTGAGCGTAACAAGTTGACGGGCATAACTTGGGTCAGTTAAAATCTCTTGGTAGCCTGTCATGGCGGTATTAAAAACAACTTCACCGACCGTACTGCCGACCGCCCCAATACTGACACCATGAAAAATTGTACCGTCTTGTAAGGCTAAAATGGCTTTTTTGGTCATGACACACTCCAAGAATATTAATGACTTATGATAAGATAAGACAAATTTTAGACAAAATTTTTTGGCAAAATTGCCAGTAATAATGTTATGATAAGAATATCAAAATTCACCCACAAAAAAGCGAATGATTAAAAAATAAACTTACTCTGCACATAAAAAGGGCAAAAGTTAAGTTTAATTCTCATAATCACTCGCTTATCGTAATTTTAGTCATTATATAAAAAAAGCCAGTATTTTTCCACCATTTTTTAAAAATTTTAGTAAAATTAATGATATTGGCTCAAAAGATTGTCAAAATTTTGGCTGGTGATTTGACCGATTTGCTCAGGCGTTTTGTCAAATAAGTTTGCCAAAGCCGCCGCCACATACGGCACAAAAGATGGTTCATTTTCTTTGCCACGTTTTGGCACAGGGGCAAGATATGGGCTGTCAGTTTCTATCAAAACGCGGTCAAGGGGAAGTTTTTTGGCAACTTCTTGTAAATCCACCGATTTTTTAAAGCTGACAATCCCCGAAAATGAAATATACAAACCCATGTCAAGAGCGGTTTTTGCAAAGGTATAATCTTCAGTAAAACAGTGGATGATGCCATGCTCACATTTTTCTGATTTTAGCACATCAAGTGTGTCATGATAAGCAGAACGTGTGTGAACAATAATGGGTTTTTTGGTAATTTTGCTGGCATGGATATGCGTGGCAAAACTATGTTTTTGCTCACGTTTTTTGGTATCGTCCCAATGATAATCCAACCCTGTTTCACCAAACGCCCAAGTGTTATCACCATTTAAAGCAAGCAAATCATCGATGCTAACACCTTGCAAGACGCTCTTGTCTTGACAGGGGTGCAGTCCCACACTCATACCAATATTGGTATCATGATTAGATAAATCCACCCAACCTTTGATGTCATCAAACTCATCAAAATGGCACATAATCGCCATCACACGAGTAACGTTCATGTGTTTTAAATGTTTAAGCAAGGCTTGGGGGTCGTTTTGGTAAGCGGCTAGGTAAGTCAGATGGGCGTGTGTGTCGGTATACATATGTTAAATATTTGATTTTTAAAGAAAAATAGATTAAATCAATGGGCAGACAAAAATAAATTGCCACACCAGCAATCCACCTTTTATTATAGTCAAAAACACCCATTGAGACAACAACAACCCAAACAAGCAAAAATTTACCCCATTTTGACGAAAACTGCTTTTATTTGGTGTGGTTTGTGCTAGAATTAGCCGTTTTAAATGTCTTTTTTGGTAGCCATCTGCCAACCAAATTTATCGTTGCTTTTACTTAGCAATCAGGCAAGGATTTTATATGAATCGTCTTAAAAAAACCATGCAGTTAACCGAAGTGCGCCAAGCCTTTATTGATTTTTTTGCCAGCAAAAATCACACCCACGTGTCTTCGTCCAGCCTGATTCCCCACAATGACCCCACATTACTGTTCACCAACGCAGGCATGAACCAATTTAAAGACACTTTTTTGGGACTAGAAAAACGCGACTATCAACGCGCGGTCAGTTCCCAAAAGTGCGTACGCGCTGGCGGCAAACACAACGACCTTGACAACGTCGGTTATACCGCCCGCCATCACACTTTTTTTGAAATGCTGGGCAATTTTTCTTTTGGCGATTATTTTAAGGCTGACGCTATCAAATTTGCTTGGGAGTTTTTGACCAGCGATGAATGGCTTGCTCTGCCCAAAGAGCGCTTGTATGTTACTGTGTATCATACCGATGATGAAGCCTTTGACATTTGGCACAAAGAAATCGGGCTTGAGCCAAGTCGCATCATCCGCATTGGTGATAACAAAGGCGAAAAATACGCTTCAGACAATTTTTGGGCGATGGGCGACACAGGACCTTGTGGGCCTTGTTCAGAAATTTTTTATGATTATGGCGAGCAAGTGGCGGGCGGACTACCTGGCACACCCGACGAAGACGGCGACCGCTACGTGGAGATATGGAACTGCGTCTTTATGCAATTTAATCGCCAAAAAGATGGCACCCTTGAGCCGCTGCCCAAACCATCGGTGGATACAGGCATGGGCTTAGAGCGCATCAGCTCCATCATGCAAGGCAAATATGGCAACTACGAAGTGGATTTGTTCGTCAAACTCATGGACGCCGCCGCCAACATTATCGGTGTGCCAAGCACTTATGAGCCATCATTTAAGGTGATTGCCGACCATATTCGCGCGGTGTCGTTTTTGATTGCTGACGGTGTACACCCAAGCAACGAAGGTCGCGGCTATGTGCTGCGGCGCATTATCCGCCGAGCGGTGCGCCATGGCAACAAACTGGGTGCGCAGGGCAACTTTTTTTATCAAATGGTTGACACACTCGCCCAAGAAATGGGGGAAGCCTATCCAGAGCTTGTCAGCAAACAAAGCCAAATAGCGGCGGTCATTTTAAAAGAAGAAGAACAATTTGCCAAAACGCTTGCCCAAGGATTGCGCCTATTGTCGGGCGAGCTTGAGCAACTCACCGCTGGCGACACTTTATCAGGTGAAGCGGTCTTTAAACTGTACGACACTTATGGTTTCCCTGTGGATTTGACCGCCGACATCGCCCGTGAGCGTGGCATTGGCATTGATGAGATTGGCTTTGGGGCACACATGCAAGAGCAGCGCCAACGCGCCAGAGAAGCGGGCAAATTTGACGTAGATTATACCGCCGCCATCAAGATTGACACACCAACTGAGTTTGTTGGCTATGATTTGCTGGATTATCAAAGCAACATCGTTGGTTTATACCAAAACGGCAAAGCGGTTGCGCGCCTTGATGAAGGCAGCAAAGGCATCGTGGTGCTGTCTGCCACCCCCTTTTATGCCGAAAGCGGCGGTCAAGTGGGCGAAACGGGCGAAATCAGCACCCCATCTGGCGTCTTTTATGTAGAAGACACCCAAAAATCTGGCACAACCATCATTCACTATGGCGCTGTCAAAATGGGTTTTGTTGAAAACGCCCAAAGCGCCAACGCCCAAGTCATCAGCGACATTCGCGCTGCCAGCGCCAAAAACCACTCTGCCACCCATTTGCTTCACGCCGCCTTGCGCTCGCTGCTTGGCACAAATGTCAACCAAAAAGGCTCGCTGGTTTCTAGCGACGTGTTGCGTTTTGACTTCTCGCACGACACCCCTGTTAGCGACGATGATTTGACACGCATTGAGCGCTTGGTCAATGCCCAAATCCAACAAAACACTCCTGTACAGATTGAATACATGGACATTGACAGTGCCATGAAAAAAGGCGCAATGGCTCTGTTTGGTGAAAAATATGGCGACACGGTGCGGGTTTTAACTATGGGTCAAAACAGCGACCACACGCCATTTTCTATTGAGCTGTGCGGCGGCATTCATGTGGGACAAACTGGCGATATTGGGTTGTTTAAAATTGTCTCTGAAAGTGGCATCGCTGCTGGCATTCGCCGTATTGAAGCCTTGACTGGCATGGGAGCACTGCGTTATGTGCAAGCTGGCGACAAGATTTTAAACCACCTAGCCACCAGTTTTAAAGCCAAACGCCATGAGATTGAAGCACGTGTTCAAAGCCTGACCGACAAACAACGTGAGCTTGAAAAACAACTAGAACGAGCCGAGCAAAAACTTGCCAGTCATCAAGCCAGCGCCCTGCTTGAGTGTGCCACAGACATCAATGGCACAAACTTATTGGTAGAAAAAGTGGCAGGCATTGACGCTAAAAGCATTCGTGCCTTGATGGACACCCTAAAATCACGCCTGCCCAATGCCGTCATCGTGCTGGTTGGTGAAACCCAAGAGTTGGCACTGGCAGCCAGCGTTGCCAAAGAAGCCCAAAACAAAACCAAAGCTGGCGACGTCATACGTTATTTGGCAGGTGCGCTTGGTGGCAAAGGTGGTGGCAAGCCTGACTACGCCCAAGGCGGTGCTGGCAGGTCAGACGATTTGGCTGCCATACTTGACGGCTTACGCAGCCAACTTAGCGAACAACTTTCTTGATTTAACCCAATCACAAATAAGGCAAAACAATGGCATTGATTGTACAAAAATATGGCGGCACGTCAATGGGCACCACCAGCCGTATCAAAAACGTCGCAGCACGCGTTAAGCGTTGGCACGACCACGGACATCAAGTGGTGGTGGTGGTGTCCGCCATGAGTGGCGAAACCAACCGTTTGATTGGCTTGGCGCGCGAGATTAGCAGCGACCCAGACCCCAGAGAATACGACCAAATGGTCGCCACAGGCGAACAAGTGTCTATCGCTTTGTTGGCGATGGCGCTCAAAGATTTGGGCGTTGATGCCAAATCCATGACGGGTCGCCAAGTTGCCATCAAAACAAACACCACCCACACCAAAGCACGCATTGAGCACATTGACGCTGACAACATCAAGCGCGAACTTGATGGCGGCAAAGTATTGATTGTGGCAGGCTTTCAAGGGGTCAATGAGTACAACGACCTAACCACACTGGGTCGCGGTGGCTCAGACACCACAGGCGTCGCCATCGCTGCCGCCATTGGTGCTGACGAATGCCAAATCTACACCGACGTAGATGGCGTTTATACCACCGACCCACGCATTACCCCCAAAGCCAAAAAACTAAGCAAAATCACCTTTGAAGAAATGCTCGAGATGGCAAGTCTTGGCTCAAAAGTGTTACAAATCCGCTCTGTGGAGTTTGCTGGCAAATACCAAGTGCCTTTGCGTGTTTTGTCCAGTTTTGATGAAGGCACAGACGGCGCTTTTGACGATGTATTTAAACAAAATGTGGGCACACTTATCACGATTGACGAAGGAGACGATATGGAACGTGCACTTATTTCTGGCATTGCCTTTAACAAAGACGAAGCAAAAATCGTGGTGCGTGGCGTGCCAGACCGTCCTGGCATTGCTTCTGCCATTTTAAGCCCCGTGAGTGCCGCCAACATTGAAATTGACATGATTATCCAAAACATCTCAGAAGATGGCACAACCGACTTTAGCTTTACCGTGCAACGCAGCGACTACGAAAAAACGCTCAAAATCCTAAACGAAAAAGTCAAAGACGACATTGGCGCAAACAAAATTATCGGCACCGATGATGTGGTCAAAGTCTCCATCGTTGGCGTGGGCATGCGCTCACACGCAGGCGTTGCCAGTAAAATGTTTGAAACTTTGGCAAGCAACAACATCAACTTGCAGATGATTTCCACCAGCGAAATCAAAGTGTCCGTGCTGATTAAAGAAGAACATTTAGAAAAAGCGGTCAAAAGTTTGCACACCGCCTTTGGTCTTGACCGCCAAGATGGCGAAAGTAAAGTCGCTGGTCTTTAGTCAGCAGCGTTGGTTTGATAATAAACGTTCCCATCAGCCAGAAAGTTGCTGACAATTTATCCAAGGCATTTTATAATAATGCTTTGGGTATTTTATTGATAGTTATCTGACAACTGGGTAACCAAAGCGCAAGGAGCTTCTTATGTTAATTTTAACCCGCCGAGTTGGTGAAACGCTGATGATAGGAGACGAAGTCAGCGTTACTGTTTTGGGCGTCAAAGGCAATCAAGTACGACTTGGTGTCAATGCTCCCAAAGACATTGCCGTCCACCGTGAAGAGATTTATCAACGCATTCAGCACGAACGCTCAATGCAGTCATCTCACATGGGACATCTTGAACAAGGCGCGTTCGCCCCCCCTTCATTTGATGACGACTATTTTAATCGCTAAGGAGCTGTCGTGGGCAACACCAATATTTCTCGCTTATTGCACGGCATTGACACGGGCACTTTGGTCTTTAAAGACGTTTTGGCGTTTATTGATGCCAACTACACCTACCGCCCTGTAGAATTTTATAATGGCGAAGTGCACAACGCCGCTGGCAGCAACGAAGGCAGCGCCAAGGTGTTTAGTCTTGCCAAAATACACGGCCTAAATCAATCAGACACCCTAAAACTCTTTGCCGAGCATTACAAAGCGGTGTTGGACACACCAAGTGGAACAGACCATGCCAACATTCGTAATTTTATCCATTATGGTTGGCAAGGTTTTGGGTTGCCCATCAATGCGCTGACCGCTCGCTGATGGATGGTTGCCATCAAGAACAAGCCAGTTTTAAAACATGACAATCTTGCTTGAAAAACCTGCAAAAATCATATACAATACTGGCTTTGATTTTCTGCTGTCTCTTTTATTGTCGCCTTTAACAATCAAAAGAATGGCGTAACTTTATAAAGTTTGGTGCAAAGCGTGTATCGTGTCCATACCACAATCAAGATACCTTGCCCAAACGGCACACCCGATACCGCTCAATATCCGTGCCAAATTTGTATAGGAGTTCACCATGTCTCGCGTATGTCAAGTGACTGGAAAGCGCCCGCTTGTGGGCAACAACGTATCACACGCCAACAACAAAACTCGCCGTCGTTTTTTGCCAAACTTACACAACCATCGTTTTTGGGTAGAGTCTGAAAATCGCTTTGTGCGTCTTCGTGTATCCTCCAAAGGTATGCGCATCATTGATAAGCATGGCATTGATAAAGTGCTGGCTGATTTGCGCGCCCAAGGTCAAAACATCTGATTGTTTTGTTACACTCATTAAGTTTTAGGATATTACCATGAGAGATAAAATCAAACTCGTTTCTACTGCTGGTACTGGTTATTTTTATACCACCACCAAAAACAAGCGCACCATGCCTGGCAAAATGGAAATCAAAAAATTTGACCCCAAAATCCGCAAGCACGTTTTGTTCAAAGAAGCCAAAATCAAATAATCACTGGCTGACCGACAGTTGACCACTCCAGACACGGGGTGGTTTTTTCTTTTCCAAAATTCTCACAAAAAATACACCCAACCAGTGGGTGTATTGCTTGGTCATGTCAGTGTCCATCAGTGTTTGATGGGCACGGTCAATTTTTGACCTTTTTTAAGCTCCGCTTTATTGTCCAATTGATTGAGCTTGGCAAGCTGAGCAACGCTTATGCCATACTTTTTGGCAAGCGAGCTTAAGCTATCCCCTGACTGAACCACATAAATGTCGGTCAGTTTTGGCACTTTAATCACTTGTTCGCGTTTTAGCTGCGCCGTTACTGGCAAGTTGTTGGTCGCCGCTAAATCTGCCACCGACACGTCATATTTGCTTGCCAAGCCGTGCAAGCTGTCGCCCGCCTGCACCTTATAATCTTGGGTGATTTTAATTTTTGTGCCTTGGCTGGTTTGGCTTTGTGTCTCTGTTTTGGGTTTGGGAGCTTCTGTCGTCTTGACACTAGGCTTGGGTTTGGCAGTTACTGTGCCAGCTTCTGGAATGGTTAATGAAGCCCCGCGAATCAATCTGGCATCTACCGACAGATTGTTGGCGCCAGCCAGCTCATCAATACTTAGCCCATGCTTGGCTGCCACACTGGTCAGACTGTCGCCCGCTTGAATGGTGTATTTGATGGGCTGGGTTTTGATTGGTTTTGGCGCTGGCTTGGTACTCTTTGTTGCCGCTATATTGGCAGGCACTTGCAATTTTTGGTCGGTAATCAACCCATCATTGACCGACAAACCATTTAACACCGCCAAATCCGATACCGCCATGTTGTGTTTGCGCGCCACACTGGTCAGACTGTCGCCCGCTTGCACCACATAAGTGATGGTTTTGGTGGTAGGTTTGGGGGTGCTTGCTGTGGTGCTAAGTTTGCCAGGAACCAACCAAAGGCGCTGCTCTGTTTTGACTTGGCTGTCAACAGAAATGCCATTATAACTGGCAAGTTGAGCAACGCTCAGTCCATGTTTGGCAGCAATGCCCGTCAAAGTATCGCCTTTCACCACTTTGTAACGCTCTGGCTTGGCAGGCTCTGGCACGTTTGGTTTGGGTTTGGAACTGGTGTTCTTGGCAGCTTCAGACTTGGCAGGTTTTGGTGGCTGGGGGAGCGTCTCTTGGTAGGTGCTGCTTGGCGCGCTAAAGGTCAAGCTCTTTGATTCGCCGCGCGCTTCTAGCACAGATTGTCCGGTCTGCACCGCATTGAGTTCAATATTGCCATCGCTAGAGATGGGCTGCACTTTTTCTATTGCATTGGCTTCAATTTGTGCCTTAATAAATTCACGCTCTTCTGGCGACAAAGGCGGCTCTTGAATGATGGTGTTGTTGGCGGTGATTTGTGCGCTGGTGGTTGGCAATGTGTTGGTTGAAGCCAATACTCTGGCAGACTCCATGTTTTGAATGCCAGTTTTTGGCAAAACATAACTGCTGCTGGGCACATGAGTGCTTGCCCCATAACCCTGACCTTTTAGGGCGGTAATTTTGGTGTCTATATTTTTGGACAAACTGTTGGGGATAATCACCCGACCTGGCCCAAGATTGTCCACATTAAAACTAATCAACGCAGGGTTAAGCAAGCGCAATTCATCTAGCGCCACGCCAGTAATTTTGGCAACTTCATACAAACTCACGCCATAGTTGGCTGGCACTGCCCTAAAGTGCGTGTGATTGGCAATGGCGGGCAAATACACGCCATACGCTTCTGGTGCACCAACAATCTGAGCAACCGCCATAAAGCGCGGCACATAGTTCATCGTCTCTGTTGGCAAACGCAGCGACCAATAATCGGTTGGCAAGCCTGCTGCACGATTGGCATTAATGGCACGCTGAATGCGTCCTGGACCTGCATTATACGCCGCCAAAGCCAGCTCCCAGCTGCCAAATTGATTGTACAAACTGGTCAAAAAGTCATAAGCGGCGCGCGTTGATTCAATGATGTCGCGGCGACCGTCATAAGAAGCGCTTTGGTTTAGCCCATAAATTCGCCCCGTGCTTGGAATGAACTGCCACAGTCCTGCGGCAGCAGCGTTGCTGGTGGCTGACGGGTCATAAGAACTTTCAATGATGGGCAACAAAGCAAGCTCGGTTGGAATGCCGCGTCTTTCCGCTTCGGTAACGGTGTGGTGCAAATAACGAGACGTGCGCGCAGTTAGGCGGTTAAGATAATCTTGGCGACTATAAAACCACGATTTTTGGGCTTCTACACGTCTGTTTTGCACAGGCTGCATGCGATAACCGCGGCGCACTCTGTCCCACAAATTGCCATAACGCTGCACGGTCAAAGTATCGCCTTCTACCATGCTCATGTCTGTTGCTTGCAACAAATCTTCTAATTCATCCAAGGTCGCTTGGTCCAAAACGCCTTCGTAAATGTCTTCTTGGACACCCATCATGGACGCAGTGGTGGTGGATATTTTGGGATATACAGGCGATGAAGCGGTTGGGGTGGCTGGTCTGGGCGTTGTGTGTTGTTCGGTGCTTGCACAAGCAAATAATAAACATGACGAAACGGCAAGCGTCAATGGTTTTAACAGCGTGATTTTTTGTGTGGCAGGTTTGTTAATACTGTATAAAAACGCCATAAGTTGTCCTACAAATACGAATGAAAATAATTTTGCATTATAATATACCAACTCAATTATATCAAAGTTTAATTGGCGCTCCCCAAGAAGTTTATCCACGCTCTTTTGCCATCGTCAAGACCATTGGCGCAACAAAAAAGCCTTTTTACACAAAAGGCTTAAAAACAAATGCCATCATTTGTCATTCAATGGTGATTTGTGAGACGGCGCGCAGCAGCACCACGCCTTTATCAGTATGCACCAGCGTGGCACGCGAAGTGGTGGTTAGGGTGATTTGTTTGTCATCTTTTGACCATATCTCGGTGGTGATGACTTGGACTTTGGCTTGATTGCCACTAATGACCACATCACCCAAATGGATATGATAACGATAATTTTTGGCGCCCGCCCAGCTCTTTTGTAGCAGCTGCAAATAGGCATTCTTGTCCAGTGTGCTGGTTTTGTTTTGTCTGGTCATGGCAATCACCACTTCATCATCAAGCAGTGCCGAAACACGACCGATGTTTTGACTGTTGGCAGCGTCGCTCAGCGCCTTGGCAAACGACTGTACCAAAGGTTTACTCATGGCATAAGCTGGCATCACCAACCCAGCACCGACCATCACCCCAACTTTGGTGGCAAAGCCATGCCAAGCGCCACTTTTGCTAAGTTTTTTGATGCCATAACACAAACTGGCACTCACAGCCAGCACACTGGCCACGTTCAAAAATTTCATGCGTTATATCAGTCCATCTTACTACGGGTTTTAAGATAACAACCACAACCCCAAAAATCATCACTGTTTTGTAATGTTTTTTGGCAGTTGTGTGTTTTTAGCATAAAAACGGTCGCTTTCCTTACTTGTCTGTGATGTTTTGGTCATCTTCAACCTGAACGCCCAAACGGTTCATGCGCCTAGCCAACAGCTGCTTTGCCAGCGCTTGCATGTCTTCTACGCGGTCTATCTCATCAACAATCTCTAGCCCCAAAAGCGTCTCTAATACATCTTCTAGGCTGACTAGCCCCTTAACTTCACCAAACTCTCCCACCGCCAAAGCGATGTGCACCCTTTGTTTGAGCATCAAATTTAGCAAATCAAAGAGTTTCATTTTGGCAAATACAAAGGTGATTTCGCGTTTAAAATGCTTGATGGGCGTGTGAATTTCTTGGTTGGCTTTGGCAATGAGCAAATCGGTCTTTAGCACAAAACCTGTGGCATTGTCCAAATCTGTATCAAAAATCGGAAAGCGCGAAAACACCAATTTTGGATGTACAGCAAAGACATCGCCCACCGTGATGTTTTCGTCAAACGCTGTGATGACCGAGCGCGGCGTCAAGATGTCTTCTACATTTATCATGCTAAGCGCCAGCGAATTTTTGATGATGCGTGTCTCAAGCTCGCTCATTTGTCCAGAGCTTTCTCCAGCATTGGCAAGAGCAATAAACTCATGACGATTAAAGCTGCTTTCTTGGTTGCCACGCGTCAAAAGGCGCGAGATTTTTTCGGTTACCCAAATGATGGGCATCAAAAGCACGCTAATGACGCGTACATAATGCGCCACAGGCAAAGCAAAACGTCGCCAATAAGTCGCCCCCAGCGTCTTTGGAATAATCTCTGTGCCAATCAAAATCATCAAGGTCATCACCGCACTAAACACCCCAAACCACGCGTTACCAAACACAATCACCGCTTGTGCGCCTGAGCCCAAAGAACCCAGCGTGTTGGCGATGGTGTTTAGCGTCAAAATGGCAGAAATGGATTTTTCAATGTTGTTGACTTTGATGTCTTGGAGCAGTGCAGCGGTTTTTGGGTCATCGTCCTTGATGGTGTCAATATAGCTTGGGGTCATCGTCAATAATGTGGCTTCTGAAATAGAACAAATAAATGACACAATCAATGACAAAGAAACATAAAAGATGAGCAAAGCAACGTTGGTGGAAGTGGCAACTTGGGGGGCAGTGTTTGCCAGCGCCAATACAGGCAAAGCAAAACAACCAACCAATCCAATGATGACAAATAATCGCTGTCGGGGCATAAGCTATAATATCTCACAACAAACCGCAAATATTAAGACAAATTTGCCACAACTGCAAGCATTTGTCCCTACAATTATACAAAATTTACAAAAATTGTGTCGCTTTATTCACTCTGGCATTACGCAATTATTGCCATGACCTGCTTTTGCTTGCCAGATTTTGCACCTGTGTAACAAAGTTGCGCTAACTGGGACAATTTTATGTTATGATATGCGTTATTTTTATTTTTAGGAGTCATTCATGCTATTGTCCGTTGTTGCCACCGCTTCAGCCAGTCAGCCATCTATGTTGGGAAATTTACTGATTCCTGTGGCATTTTTTGCCATATTTTATTTCTTGATTATCCGCCCACAGTCCAAACGCAACAAAGAGCACAAAGCGATGGTTGAGTCTTTGACCGCTGGCAATGAAGTGGTTTTTGCTGGCGGCTTGATGGGCAAAATCAAAAAGATTGAAGGCGAATATGCCGTCATCGCCCTAAATAACAACACCGACGTCAAAATCCAACGCGCCAGCGTCATCAGTGTTTTGCCCGCTGGGACGATTGACAACGTTTAATTGACCTTAACTTATCATCTCCTTGCTCTTGTGCCGATTACAAGCACTTTTACTTTTTAATACAGAGTCTCTTATGCACTACCCTGCTTGGAAATATCTACTCATCGCTGTGGTGCTGGTCATCTCTGGCATTTATGCACTGCCCAATCTGTATCCTGACGAACCTGCAGTACAAATCACGGGCACGTCTGCTGGCACTCAACTTAGCGCTGATGTCTTGACCCAATCACAAAGTTTGCTTGACAAAGCCAATCTCAAACATCATGATGGCAGTTTTGAAAACAACAGCGTGCTGATTCGTCTTAACAACGCCGAAGACCAACTCAAAGCCCAAGAAACCTTGCGCAAAAATCTGGGTGATGACTATGTGATTGCACTTAACCTTGCCCAAACCACGCCACAATGGCTCAAAAACATCGGCGCCAAACCCATGAAACTTGGGCTTGATTTGCGCGGTGGGGTGCGTTTTGTGCTAGAAGTGGATATGGCAAAAGCTCTAGAACAGCGCCTAGCCACCGCCAACCAAGAGATACGCCGCACTTTGCGCAAAGAAAAAATCACCACCAAGGGTCTGCGCAATACCGAAAGTGGCATGGTGCTCAGTTTTAATAGCAACCAAGAACGCGACCAAGCTCAGCTTGCCATTCAGCGCTCAACCAACGATTTTGAACTGCGCCCTGTGATGAGCGACGAAGGCCCAACATTGCAGCTGCATTATAGTGAGCAGGCATTGGCCGCCATCAACGACTATGCAGTTGGTCAAAACCTAACCACCTTACGCAATCGTATCAACGAACTTGGGGTGGCGGACGCTTTGGTGCAATCCCAAGGCAGCAACCGCATCGTGGTAGAGCTTCCTGGCGTACAAGACACCGCCGAAGCCAAACGCGTGCTTGGGCGTACCGCCAACCTTGAATTTCGTATGGTCAGCGAACAAGCCGCCAATTATACAGGGGGCGTGGTGCCCGCTGGCACAGAAGCCTTTCCCTTTGGCACACTAGATGGCACACCTGTTCTACTCAACCGCCAAGCCATCGTTACCGGTGACAAAGTCCAAAATGCCCAAGCAGGTGTGGACGAAAACGGTCGCCCGCAAGTGTCAATCACTCTGGACACCGCTGGTGGTCGCCTGATGCAAAACGCCACGCGCACTTCGGTTGGCAAACAAATGGCGGTGTTGTTTATTGAAAACAAACAAAAAATCAGCTACCAAACCGACGAAAAAACAGGTCAAAGCACAGAAATACGCACGCCCTATGCCGAAAAGCGCGTCATCAACCAAGCCACCATTCAAGCGGTGCTCGGCTCATCTTTTGTGATTACTGGACTAGACAGCGCCGCCGAAGCGTCTGAGCTTGCCTTGCTTTTGCGCTCCGGCGCACTGGCTGCACCCATGTATTTTGTTGAAGAACGCACCATTGGCCCTTCGCTTGGACAAGAAAACATTGACAAAGGTTTGTTCGCTTCACAAATTGGCTATTTACTCGTGTTTTTGTGGATGATTGTCTTTTATAGAGCTTGTGGGGTGCTTGCCAACATTGCGCTGGCTTTTAACATCGTCATGCTGCTTGCGGTCATGTCCATCATCGGTTCTGCCCTGACCTTGCCTGGCATTGCAGGGATTGTGCTGACCATGGGCATGGCGGTGGATGCCAACGTATTGATCTTTGAGCGGGTGCGCGAAGAACTTGCCACAGGCGTCAAAGCCAAAACCGCCATCTTGGCTGGTTTTGACCGCGCCTTTAGCTCCATTTTTGATGCCAACTTGACCACCTTGCTCATTGCGTTTATTTTGTTTGCCATTGGCACAGGCCCCATCAAAGGCTTTGCCATCACGCTGGCAATTGGCATCATCACTTCTTTGTTTACCGCCATTATTGTTACTCGCGCCCTACTGCAAATTTGGTATGGTTATCGCAAAAATCTCACCAAAATCAGTATCGGCTAGGAGAAATACAATGACTAATAATCAACCAACACAAACCGAGCAAGCACCAAGCAGTCCGCGCCGACGCACACCCAGACGCAACGGCAAAGGCAGCAATGTCAACGCCAATATGCAGCTTGAACAAAGCACCGCCAGCGATGAATTTGCCGAAAAAGAAGGTGGGCTTAAACTCATTGGCAATCAGCGCATTTTGCCCTTTATGAAATTTGAAAAGGTCATGATGCTCCTGTCGGTGTTATTGGTGGTGGCAAGCGTGATTGCCCTATCCATCAAAGGTCTAAATCTGGGGCTGGATTTTACTGGCGGGGTGTCAGCCGATGTCAAATACAGTCAGCCAGTTGAACAAACCCAAGTGGTCAGCGCGCTCGCCAACAAAGGCTTTGACAACGCGGTCGTCCAATACCTTGGTACGCGTGAAGAATTGTTGATTCGCCTACCCCCCCAAGACGGCAAGAACGCCAGCGACTTAAGTGGCGACCTGACTTTGGCGCTTAATCTGCCAAGCAACCCAGCCAAAGTGGACAATGTGAGCATTATTGGCAGTCAGCTGGGCAGTGAAATTTATCTCAACTCACTGATGGCATTGGGGCTGGCGCTTATCTTAATGCTCATCTACATTGCTTTGCGCTTTCAGTTTAAATTGGCGCTGGGGGCAGTTTTGGCGCTGTTTCACGACGTGATTGTGGTGTGCGGTTTGTTTGCCATGTTTGGCTGGCCCTTTGATTTGGCGGTTTTGGCTTCTATACTGGCTTTGATTGGTTACTCGGTCAATGACACCATCGTTGTTTATGACCGTATCCGCGAAAACTTTCGCCGAGTGCGTGGGCTCATGCCTGTTGAAGTGGTCAACTTATCATTGACCGAAACTCTGCGCCGCACCTTTATGACGTCAGGCACAGTACTGGTGGTGGTCATCTCCATGCTGTTTTTGGGTGGCGAAGGGCTGTTTTGGTTTGCTCTGGCTCAGCTGCTTGGCACCATCGCTGGCACTTACTCATCCATCTACATCGCCAGCGCCATACCCCTACGCATGGGACTGTCGCGCGAAGACTTTGTGGTCAAAGTAAAACCAGAATTCGCCGAAGAAATGGTGGTTTTTGCCGACCCCAAACTGCAAAATGCCAAAGACTGACTTCCTGTCATCACCCCAAACTCTGGGGTGGTTTTTGCTTGTTTATGCCTTTGTCTTTGAACTTGCCTTGATGACTTATGAGCTTTAACCCACTGCGTCATTTAGCGCCCACGCTGCAGGGCTATCTGTACATCGTCATTACCATGTGTATTTGGGGCAGCTTTAGTTTGCTGGCTCGGCTAAACACATACTGGGGCATTGCTGCTTGGGACATCATCGCCATACGTTTTGGGGTTTCTGCGCTGATTTTGTGGCCGGTGCTGTGGCTCAAACGCGATTGGCACTTTTTGTTTGACATCAAAGCGGTGATTTTGGCGATGTTTGGGGGCGTAGGTTATAGCTGTTTGGTTTATAGCGCCTTTTTGCTTGCGCCTGTGGTGCATGGTGCGGTCTTTTTAAATGGCATGATACCTGTGGCAACGGCACTATTGATGTTGATTTTTTTAAAGCAACGCCCCGACAAAAACACTAAAATCGCTCTTATTATCATCGGTCTTACCCTGCTTATCATGTATGGTCTAATGCTCAAAGACGGTCTAAACTTTGGGTTGGGCGATGGGCTGTTTTTAGTTTGTGCTTTTGCTTGGGCAAGTTATGGCGTTTTGCTCAAAGAATGGCAATTTAGCGCATGGCAAGTGGTTTGTAGCACCGCCATTTGGTCGGCCATCATTTATTTACCGATATATGGATTATTTATTGACACCAATTTAGACAACGTTCGTCTCACCCACCTTATCATACAAGGCACATTTCACAGCATTATTGTCATGATTGTTGCCACTTTGACTTATGCCCTTGCTGTAGAACGGCTCGGGGCATTTTTTGCGGGCGCCTTGGCGTGTCTTGCGCCCTTTATTTCCGCCTTGGCGGCTGTGCCTTTACTCAATGAACCCCTAAATCACATCATGGTATTGGGACTGATTGGCATGGGACTTGGCACCGTACAGCCTTGGCGATTTTTTAACAAGACATCAACAAAAACAAGGAAATAACGATGAATAATCTAAACAGCATTACCGTTTATTGCGGTTCAAACTATGGCAGCATTCCTGATTATTGCCAAGACGCCAAAGTGCTGGGTGAGCTGATTGCCAAACGTGGCAGCCGCTTAATCTATGGTGGTGGCAACATTGGCATGATGGGCGCGATTGCCGACAGCGCTTTGGCGCACGGTGGCAAAGTAATTGGTGTCATTCCCACTTTTTTGCGCGAAAAAGAAGTGGCGCATTTGGGACTAGATGAGCTGATTGAAACACCAGACATGCCAACGCGCAAAGCCAAACTCATTGAGCTCGCTGACGGCTTTATTGCCATGGCAGGGGGTCTTGGCACTTACGAAGAGTTGTTTGAAGTGTTGTCTTTGGTGCAACTTGAACGCACCACCAAACCCATAGGACTGCTCAACACTCATGGGTTTTTTGACCCCCTAATCGCCATGATGCACCAAACCGCCCAAAGTGGCTTTATTCCCAGCGCCAACCTTGATTTGTTTTGTGTTTCAGATGACCCAGCACAATTATTGCACAAAATGGCACACCACACCCCCACCAAAACCCAAAAATGGCTCACACCCGATTGGATAAGTGCTTAAAATGCGCTCACCAATGCCAATATGTAACAAAATATTTGAAATAATGCCATAAATTTGCACAAAAGCACTTGCAATAAAATAAGACGTGTGTACACTATACAGCTAAAATTGTTCTGGTTAAATTTTTGTGTGCTAGGCTGTTTTGAAAAAATTTGTTACAATAAACTTTTAGTTAATGTTAAGGTGGTGGCTATGGACATCAAACAAATTCGCGAACTCATTGACCTAATGGAAGAAAAAGACCTAGTCAATCTTGAGTATGGCAATGAAGACGACTACATTCATCTGACGCGCAATGTTGCCGTACACACCGTTGCCGTCCCCCAAGCTGTTGCCACAACAGCGGTCGCGCCTGCCCCCAGCGCCCCCAAAGCGCCCGCTGGCAAAATAGAAACCGCGCCGATGGTGGGGGTATTTTACTCTGCGCCCAGCCCAAATGACCCACCTTTTGTCAAAGTCGGTCAAAAAGTAGAAGCGGGCGACCAGCTTGGCATTATTGAAGCCATGAAAATCATGAACCCCCTAGAAGCCACCCAAAGCGGTATCATTGAAGAGATTTTGGTGTCTAACGCTGAAGTGGTGCAGTTTGGACAGCCCGTCATTCGTTACAAAGCATAAGGCTTGACCCATGATTAAAAAACTTCTGATTGCCAACCGTGGTGAGATTGCCTTGCGCATTGTGCGTGCGTGTAAACAGCTGGGCATACAGACGGTGGGCGTATATTCAACTGCCGACAAAGAACTGATGCATTTGCGCTTTGTGGACGAAGCGGTCTGTATTGGCAACGCACCGTCCAACCAAAGTTATCTGAACATGAGCGCCCTGCTCACTGCTGCCGAAGTTACAGGCGCTGACGCCATTCACCCTGGTTATGGCTTTTTGTCCGAAAACGCCGAATTTGCCGAAAAAGTAGAAGCGGCAGGCTTAACCTTTGTGGGCCCCCACCCTGACCATATCCGTCTCATGGGCAACAAAGTCTCTGCCATCAATGCCATGAAAGAAGCTGGCGTGCCAACCGTTCCTGGTTCTGTGGGCGCAATCACCCTACACAACGCCGAAGAACAAGCGCGTGCCATTGGCTTTCCCCTGATTGTCAAGGCGGCAGCTGGTGGTGGTGGTCGCGGCATGCGTGTGGTGGAGCGCTTTGAAGAGCTCATCAACCAAGTCCAAGCTGCCAAAGCCGAAGCCGAAAGCGCCTTTGGTGATGATACGGTTTACATGGAAAGGTTTTTAAAAAATCCCCGCCACGTAGAAGTGCAAGTGCTCGGTGATGGTGATGGTAATGCTTTGCACCTATTTGACCGCGATTGCTCACTGCAGCGTCGCCATCAAAAGGTGCTAGAAGAAGCGCCTGCCCCTGGCATTCCTGACGACATCAAACAGCCCATTTTGGACGCGTGCGTCAGAGCTTGTGAGCAGATTGGTTATCGTGGGGCGGGCACTTTTGAGTTCTTGTACGAAGATGAGCAGTTTTTCTTTATTGAGATGAACACCCGCGTGCAAGTTGAACACCCCGTAACTGAGATGATTACAGGCATTGACATTGTTGTTGAGCAGCTCAAAATCGCCGCAGGCTATGGCTTGTCTTATCATCAAGATGAGATTAACATTCGCGGTCATGCCCTAGAATGCCGTATCAATGCCGAAGACCCCAAGACCTTCATGCCTTGCCCTGGTCGCATTGACAACTTATTTACCCCCAGCGGTTCTGGTGTGCGCTTTGACAGCCATCTGTATCAAGGCTACAGCATTCCCAGCTATTACGATTCGCTGATTGGCAAGTTGATTTGTCATGCCCAAACACGCAAACAAGCCATCGCCAAGACACTCAACGCCCTTGACGAGTTGGTGATTGAAGGCATTAAGACCAACACCGCTTTGCACCGCGACGTGATTTTACAAGATGCGGCCTTTGTTGAAGAAGCACAAAACATCCATTATCTAGAAAATCATTTACTAAAAGAAAGTAAATAGACCCACAAGCCCAGTTTTGGGCTTTTATTTTCTCATCACCCAAAAAAATAACCAACATCACGCGCCCAATCTTGACCTTTTATATTGACAATGGTTAAATGTTTGGGTTTATTACTCATGATAAGTTATGATGAAACCACCCTATCATTCTGCTCAATTTTGGTTTGGCATGATTGCCACAATCGCCGTTGTCGTTGGGGTGCGTGAGCTGGCACTGTTTGTTTGCAGCTTGCTTGGCATGCCAACCGCCACCAACATTGTCGGCTTGGTGGGTTTATTTGCCATTCTTATGGGGGTACGCTCATTGGTTGGTTTGCCCAACTGGCTTACCCAATCTGCCAGCGTCTTGTTGGTGGACAGCGGCTTTGCTTTTTTGCCTGTGTCGGCAGGCGCAGGGATTTTGCTTTTTGGGTTGGGCGAAGAGCTGATTTTTGTGTGTGTGATTATTGGCGTCAGCGTGATTGTGCCTTTGTGGCTGTTTGCCAAATTGTCCCAAAAATGGCTTAACACTTCACAATAAGGACAGTCATGCTAGACACCCAAACCATTGCCAGCGCTTTTGTCATCACCTTGATTGCCCATATTGGCGCCAAATACCTACTCAGATATCTCAACCAATACATCAAAGGCATACCGATGATTATCCTTGCCATCGTGTTGGTGTTGCTTATTTTGGCGGTGATTGGATTGCCTTATGCCACCTATTATGAGCACAGCAAACCCATTTTTGACCGTTTACTTGGCTACAGCACGGTGCTGCTCGCCATACCGCTGGCAAGCATGGATTTTAAGGGGTTGCCCCTAAAAAAACTCAGCATCATCGTCGGGTTTGCCAGCGTGGTGGGTGCGCTGCTGCCCATGGGGCTTGCCTATATTTTTTCCTTACAAAGCCAAACCTTACTCGCCTTTGCCACCCGCTCTGTAACCACGCCTGTGGGGTTGTCCATCGCCCAAATCATCAACGCGCCCTTGATTTTGGCCAACCTAATCATCATTGTTTCTGGCATTTTGGGAGCAGGGATTTGCCGTGTGCTTTTTTATTCTATTGATGACGACCGCGCCAAGGGCTTATCACTTGGTTTGGTGGCGCACGCCATTGGCACAGTAGAAGCGTGGCAAATTAGCCCCACCGCTGGACGTTATGCAGCCTTTGGACTGGCAATCAATGGCTTGATAACCGCCGTTTGGCTGCCTGTGGTGATGGTGTGGTGGCTAAACTAAACCACCAAACCCCAAACGCTGGCAACGCTTTTGCCACACCAACGAAATTTTGTATGTATTGTTTAACACCAATTTTGCTTATTGTTAATCTGAACAATCCCACAAACAAAGTGTGCTATAATGATAATTAAGGTTTTTAACTGCTTGATGACGATGACACACTCTTCTACCCTTTTTTTGACATTGACAACGCTGGTTGCTACTGGTTTGTCTGCTCATGCTGAGAATATTTATACTTACAGAGACAAGACCACAGGACAAGGTTTTTTGACCAATATTGAACAAAACACAGGCGGCACCAAAAAATTCACCCAAATCAGCGTTACGTATTATCCTGACACCAAGTTGCACTCTGGCGACATTCCTGCCACCTACAACCCAAAGACCGCTGCCACCCCCAGCCGCAGCGCCAACCGCAACGCTTATGACCACCTGATTCGTGCCGCTGCTGCCCGCCATGGCGTTGACCCCGCCCTTATCAAAGCGGTCATTCATACCGAGTCTGCCTTTAATCCCAATGCCCGCTCGCCTGTTGGCGCAATGGGGCTGATGCAGCTCATGCCTGGCACTGCTCGCGACATGGGTGTGGCCAATGCTTGGGACCCTGCCCAAAATATTGAAGGTGGTGTCAAGTATCTTGCGTGGCTACAAAAACAATTTCGCAGTCGCGACCATGTGATTGCTGCTTATAACGCAGGACATGGCAACGTCAAAAAATACGGCGGCATACCCCCATTTCGCGAAACCCAAAACTACGTCAAATCCGTCAATAGTCGCTACAGCAGCTTGTATCGCTATGACGCTGGCATCAGTGGCACGCAACTTGCCATGAATACACCCACAACTTTGCCCCCATCAGGCACCATTCAAGTACCAACATCAAGTGGCGTACAAACGGTACAATACAACTACGCCACCCCCCAAAATCCCAATGTTGCTGGCGGTTCTGGGTATCTTTATATTGGCTACACCAACCCCCAATAATCAATGTCAGCGCATCAGCCAAGGCACAATCCAAGGCGCGATAAATGCTGTTAAAACGCCATTGACAATCAAACCCACTGTTGCGTATGCCACATAACGCTCACCCATCTGCATTACCCTGACGGTGCCCAATGCGTGCGACGCCGTCCCCATCGCCAGACCCTGCGCCATTGGACGATAAGCGCGCACCAAATACAACAAAAAAATCCCCATCATCTGTCCTACCACGCCTGCAATGAGCACGGCGGCGGCTGTCATGCCCACCACGCCTTGCAATTTGCTGGTTACTTCAATGGCAATAGGCATGGTAACCGATTTGACAGACAGCGCCACCGCCACATCATCGCCGCCGCCAAGCGCCAAAACCAACCACACGCCAGAGACGATACCCACCAGCGAGCCAAGCAATTGCGACACCAAAATTGGCAACCACTGATTGCGTATTTTTTGCCATTGGACATACAAAGGAATCGCCAAGCACACCACCGCAGGTTGCAACCAAAAGGTCAAATAATTGCTTGCTTTTTCAAAGGTTTGCCAATCTACATGGACAACTTTTAGCGCCGTTATCATCATGATGGTGGTGATGAGTGTTGGATTGACGATTGACCACCCTGTGCGCTTTTTGAGCCAAACGCAGCTCTCAAAACACGCCATCAATAAAAACAGCAATAAAAAGGGGCTGTGCGTCAGCTGGCTAATGTGTGTCATGGTTTGTCCTTTTGTGCCAAGCCTTTTGTTTGGCTCTTAGCCACTCATACGATTTGCTTGTGCTCACAAGCACCAAAAAAGTACTCAGCGTGGTCGCCACAAACAGCACCCAAAAGTCGTTATAAATCATCTCCAAATGCTGCATCATAGAAACACACGCTGGAATCACCAACAGCACCAGATAATCCAACAAAGTTTTGGACAGTTTTTGCACGGTTGCCAACCGCACAACCCCCGTTTGCAGTGCCAAAAACAATATCAACAGCCCAACTATGCTGGGTGGCAAAGGCAGTTTGGTGAAAAAAACAAACATCTCTCCCAAAAACACACACCCAAACACCACCAAAAATGCTTTTAATATCATCTCATTTCTTTGTCCAAAAACAACAAAAGCATACTTAATGTATGCTCTTGATAAACAACTGCGACTATTGCAGCTTACTTTCTTCGCTTAGGCTCAGCTTCACCCCTTGCCCCAAGCCCTTGCCAACTTGCACACCCAGCCGGTCAAAAACCTGTCTCATTGGGTCAATGTAGGTATAATTGACCGTTTGTTTGACACTCAGCTCTTTTTCCAATTTGGAAATACCGCCAATCTTGTCTGCCAAGCCCAATTCCACCGACTGTTTACCCGTCCAAAATAGCCCGCTAAAGAGTTGATTTTGTTCGGGGTTTTTGAGTTTTTTGCCACGCCCTTGTTTGACCGCGTCAATAAAGTTTTGATGGGTGATGTTGAGCACTGCTTGTACGTGCGTGCGCTCATCGCTCGTCATGGGGCGGCTCATGCTCAAAATGTCCTTGTATTCGCCAGCGGTCATGGTGTTGTCCTTTACGCCCAATTTGTCCAACAACCCTTGTGCGTTATAGCTGCCCATAATCACCCCAATAGAGCCCACCAAACTTGATGGATTGACCCAGATTTCGTCAGCACCAGAAGCGACATAATACGCACCACTTGCCCCAACGTCGCCTATCACAGCATAGAGTTTTTTGTTAGGGTACTGCTTGCGCAAGTCCATCGCCGTTTGCCAAATTTCATCAGACTGCACCGGCGAGCCACCTGGTGAGTTAATCGCCAACGCAACCGCTCTGGCGTTTGGGTTTTTAAAGGCATCAGTCAAAGCGGCACTCACATCATAAGCATTGGCGTCGGTGCTGCTAGAGATAACGCCATTGACTTCCACCACCGCCAAATGTGGCTCATTGACCCCAGCAGGCAGACGCATGTTTTGAGTGCCACAGCCGCGCCCAAAAAGCAGCAAAATCAGCACCACATAACCAAAGGTCAATAATTTAAAAAATATCCCCCAACGCCTTGCCCTGCGCTGCTCATCAATGCTGGCAAGCAAAGTTTTTTCTAAGAGACGCCACTCTTGTCCTGTGGACGGCCGAGAAAGCTGCGGCTGTTGGCTTGCTTGATTGGGTGGGGTTGGTTGTTTATTTGGGTCTGGTGGCCATGCCATAAATATACTACCTGTCAAAAAATGCCTATTTTACCCTAAAAATCATCAAGATGGTAGAAAACACTTTAGCTAAAATGACAATCCTGCCACGATTTGTTCTGCCTTTTGTCGGCTTTGACCACTGTCTTTGTCCGTAAACAACACAATCTTTGGGGCAAATTGGGTCAATACAGGCGCGTGCAACGGGCTTTTGGTGTGTGTCAGCCACACATCGGTGTTGATTGGCACACGACACATCAGCTCATACATTTCCCACGTTTTTTGGTGATGAATGGCACCAACCATCACGCGATGGCTTTGGTTGGTTTGCGTGTTTGCAACAAACTTTTTGTCCACACCACCGATGGCATTGTGTACCGCAGGCGCATATTCACTGTCAAACACCAACGCACAACCCCAAACATCACCATCGGCAATTTGTGCCCAACCTGTGATGGCTGTAACGCTTAGCCCACTGCCCTGCCAAGTCCTGCCCGCAACACACGGCAAAGACACCAAATCGTCAGTGCTTTTGCCCGCCTGCCAATAATGATAAATCGGAATGCGTTGATTGACCTTGGTTAAGACCTGTGCCAAAAAAGGACTGGGCGTTTGCACCACCACGCCTGTCAAATGATTGACGCGGTGTTTTTTAAGATTGTCCACCAACACATCGGCAAATCTCTCAGGCATCATGCGACTGCCAAAATCACTTAGCACCAGCCAATTTGCCTGCACATTGACGCTCTGGGGGTCAGCATCCGCTTGGCGAAACAACACTTGACTTGTGTTATCGTCGCCAGTTAATACATCAATCAACAAAGCATGTTTTGGCACGCCCAACAAAAATACACACACCAGCATTGGCATTAGGGCAAACCTTTTTGTCAGTATCGGCAAAGCAAATGGCAACACCGCCATCACTCCCAAAACCACGCCCAAAAATCCTGTGGTGTTATACAGCCAAACATCGCCGCCCAAGCCACTTAGCCACACCAACACCTGATGCAACGCCCACAAAATGCCAGCAGACAAGCCCCACAAAACATCGGCGACAAATGGCATGACAACAAATGCCACACCCGCCAACAAATTTAATGGCACAATCACCATGCCAAACAACCCAACGGCAAATAAATTGACCAGCAAACCCCACAAAGACACCTTGCCAAAAATCCAAACAGAAATTGGCAACATCGCCACAAATAACCAGCTTTGCAGTTTGAGCAGTGCCAACGCTTTATTGGACATGGACAACGCGCTTGATGAAAGCTGCACATCATAACGCATCAGCAAAAGCACCGCCACAAAAGACAAATAAAATCCCGCCTGCCACACCACAAAAGGGTCAAGCCAAATCATCACCAAAGCCACAATCGCCAAAACCATCAAATTGCTGATGGGCAATGCCAACTGACGCACAACAACAAACGCCAAAAGCATATACACTGTACGCACAGCTGGTACATCAAACCCTGTAAACAAAGCGTACAAGGCAGCAACAACAAGCATTACCCACAGTCTGAGCGCTGTCCTAGAGACATAGTGATACAAAGAAGGTTTGCGGTCGCTCAAATAAGTGGTCAGATACGCCAATATCACCGCCAAAAACACCACATGACTGCCAGAAATTGCCAATAAATGCGAAATGCCTGCAAACTGATACAGCCGCTTGGTATCTGAAGCAATCAGCGCACGGTCGCCCGTCAGCAAACTCAAGCTCACCGCTTTGGCTTGGCGCGCTTCATCGGTCAAATCGTGCCAATCTTGATAAAAATGCTCACGCACCCTTTGTCTTAGCGTTTGTAAACCGACCAAAATACCAGCATTATGCTCGGTGCTGATGGGACCATCAACAGAAATGATTTTGGCGTTGGCATGAATATGGCGGGTGCGCAACCAGCGATAGCCATCAAAACCCCCTGCCGCTTGGTCTTTTTTGATGGCACTAATCACCAAAGTCATTGTTACGCGGGTATTTGGCGTGAGCTTTTGTAAGATGGACAAATCTTGTTTGGACTTTGCCGATGCCGTCAACAGCACCGTCATCGTTGGTGGCAACTGCACGTTTGGAACATCAGACGCAGCAATGCCAAAAGGATTGGCAATTGTTTTGGCGTTGTCGGCATATTTATGGCTGTTTTCCACCAATTTAATGTCGCTGATGACGGCCTTTTGACGATGGTCTGTGGTCAGTATTTTGTCATAAACGCTGTCGCTGATTTCATCAACGCTGACGGTTGCTTGGATTGTGTGGCTTGTTTGTGGCACATTGTTTTCAAATTGTGTATACGTTGTTATTGCTCGTAAGACAAACAGCCCCAACAACAAAGTACCCATCAACAGCGCAAAAATCAAAGACAAACTGCGCCCCAACCACCGCAGACTTTGTGCCACAGAACAAAATTTTTGGTACAAAAAAGCACACCCCAACAAGAGCATGCTCATCACATAAAATACGCTGTCTTTTGTCCAAAATTCAGCCAAAATAAACCCAGATTGTGGAAGCACGTCCAGCACAGCAATGACGACAGCAACCACCGCCACAACCAAAAACCAAAACATGTCAGTTGTCCATCTGAGCCAGTATCAGCCCAATCATTGCCAAATCTTCAGGATAGGTGAGTTTTAGGTTTAATTTTGAGCCTGACACCACTTTGACAGCTTTTCCCAGCAGCTCAAAACCGCTGGCTTCATCGGTGATGACAACTTGTTTTTTTAGCACGGCAGCAAACATACTCTCCAAGTCCGCCAAACGAAATATTTGTGGTGTTTGCGCCTGCCACAAATGCTGACGACTGACGGTTTGTTTGATGTCATCACCATCAACCAATTTTAGGGTATCCGCCACAGGCGTTGCCAAAATCGCGCCCGCTTCTTTTTTTAGCTGGCATGCCACATCAAGCAAACGCTGCACGTCTGATGTGGGCACACAAGGTCTGGCAGCGTCATGTATCAGCACCCAATCGTCGTCTTTGGCGCCGCGCTGCCTGATGGCAAGAATGCCAGACCGTACCGACAAAAAACGCTCTGAGCCGCCCACCGCAAAAAACACTGGTTTGTCAGCAACGCTCAACCCTTTGGCAACGTCATCGCCATCAGCCAATACCACAGTTACATCAGAGATTTGTGACAACATCAACCTGTCTATGCTGTGTTCCAACACGGTTTTGCCTGCCACTTTTAGATATTGTTTGGGCGTTTGTGCACCAAAACGCGAACCGTTGCCTGCCGCCACCAACAACGCATGCACATCATGCAACATAACTCAATTTCCTTAGGGCGCGCCATCGCCAGCGGTGTTTAACTCAAACCCTTCGCTGGGCTCAATAACATCGTCTGGATTGGTTGTGCTGGGCGCTTTGTCATAAATCACAGGCGATGTGGACAAGCGCACAAAAGTTTCACCTGGTTTAATCAAGCCCAAATCCGTGCGTGCGTGCGCTTCTACTGCGACCAATTTTGTTTTTAAATCATGAACATCGGCTCTTAGTGCGTCATTGGCCGCTTGTTGTTTGGCATTGAGACGCTGCTGCTCACTAAGTTCGTTATTTAATTTGGACAAGGCATGATAACCAAACTCACCATACCAATATTGATACTGCAAAACAGTCAACACCACCACACCAAAGGCAATCAACAACAAATAACCCAACACGCGGGCAGAAACTTTGTGCTTTGGCAAAGACTGTGGCGGTGTTTTTTTCACGTTAACCACGCAGTCCAATAAACTCTGCACGACCGCGATAGCTGGCGGTTACTTGTTGCTCAATACGCAGCAGCTGATTGTATTTGGCAACACGGTCAGAGCGGCACAGCGAACCTGTTTTGATTTGTCCTGCTGCCGTGCCCACCGCCAAATCGGCAATGGTGCTATCTTCGGTCTCGCCTGAGCGGTGGCTAATCACCGTAGCATAGCCATTGGCTTTGGCAAGATAAATGGCGTCTAGCGTTTCGGTCAGTGTGCCAATTTGGTTAAACTTAATCAAAATGGCGTTGGCAATGTGTTTGTCAATGCCTTCTTGTAAAATCTTAGGGTTGGTTACAAACAAATCATCACCAACCAGTTGAACCTTATCACCAAGCTGTTTGGTTAAATACGCCCAGCCGTCCCAGTCGCTCTCATCTAAGCCATCTTCAATAGAGATGATAGGATACTGACGCACCAAATCCGCCAAATAATCGGCAAAACCTTGACTGTCAAAGACCTTGTTGCCTTCACCTGCCAACACATATTGACCGTCTTTATAAAACTCGCTGGAAGCACAGTCTAATGCCAAATAGATGTCTTGACCTGCCTTGTAGCCTGCTTTTTCAATGGCTTGCATGATGACGGTGATGGCTTCTTCATTAGAGCGCAAATTGGGGGCAAAGCCACCTTCATCGCCCACCGCCGTATTTAGCCCTTGGGCTTTTAGCACCGATTTTAGGCTATGAAAAATCTCTGTGCCTGCTCTTAGGCTTTCAGAAAAACTGTTAAACCCCACAGGCTCAATCATAAACTCTTGAATGTCCACCGTATTGTCGGCGTGCGCCCCGCCATTTAAAATATTCATCATTGGCACAGGCATGGTCAAGGCAGTTTGTCCACGCAAATTGGCGATATATTGGTGTAAAGGCAAGTTTTGCGCCAATGCTGCTGCGCGAGCCACCGCCAAAGAAACCGCCAAAGTGGCATTCGCTCCTAGATTTGCCTTATTTTCTGTACCATCAAGGTCAATCAACAAGCGGTCAATGGCGCTTTGGTCAGTAACGTCTTTGTCCAGCAGCGCCGAGCGAATTTGGCTATTGACATTGGCAACCGCTTTTTTGACCCCTTTGCCCAAATAACGGCTACTGTCGCCATCTCTAAGCTCTAAGGCTTCACGAGAACCCGTAGAAGCCCCACTTGGGGCAGCAGCACGACCAACGACACCGCTTGCCAAAATCACATCGGCTTCAATGGTGGGGTTGCCACGAGAGTCCAAAATCTCACGGGCAACGATGTCTTTGATTTCTATGGCGTTATTTGTGGTTTCAGCGTACATAAGTTTTCCTTTTGGACGTCAAGGTTAAAGTGGCAATTATTTTAACAAAAATTTTGGCGAAATGGCGCATTATTTACAATAAAAATGATGGCATTTTATTGCAAAACCAAAAGACAACCAAGAGAAAGCCAATGATTTTTCCAATTAAAATCAATGCGTATCTAGCGTCTCAAAGTCCTTAACCAAAGCATCCAAGGCTTTTAGTTGTGTCAAAAACGGCTCTAATTGCGACAATCTTAACGCACAAGGACCATCGCATTTGGCTTTATCAGGGTCAGGGTGCGCTTCTAAAAACAGCCCTGCCAGCCCTGTTGCCATGCCTGCTCGTGCCAAAGTGGTAATTTGATGACGGCGACCGCCTGCACTGTCCGCCCTTGCCCCTGGCTCTTGTAAGGCGTGCGTTACATCAAAAAACACCGGCACATTCATCGCTTTCATGGTGTCAAACGCGAGCATGTCCACCACCAAATTATTATAGCCAAAACATGAGCCGCGTTCACAGAGTATCACTTTATTGTTGCCCGCTTCTAGGCATTTATTGATGATATGACGCATCTCATGCGGAGCAAGAAACTGAGCTTTTTTGATGTTAATCACCGCCCCTGTGTGAGCGATGGCACTGACCAAATCGGTCTGACGACTTAAAAACGCTGGCAATTGCAACACGTCTGCCACCTTTGCCACATACGCTGCCTGATAAGGTTCGTGGACATCGGTGATGATTGGCACGCCGTATTTTTCTTTGATGTCATTGAGCCACGTCAATCCTGTTTCAAGGCTAGGCCCGCGAAACGAATGTAAACTTGAACGGTTCGCCTTGTCAAAGCTGGCTTTAAAAACATAGCCAATATTTAAACGCTGGCAAATATCAATATAACTTTCGGCAATCTCAAATGCCAATTCTTTGCTTTCCAAAACATTCATACCCCCAAATAAAACAAAGGGCAAGTCGTTGGCAATTTTGATGTTGCCGATTTCAAGGGTGGATTTGGCAGTTAGGGTCATGGCTTTGTCCTTATAAAAAGGGATTAATGATGGTGAGTTTGTTATCCAATAAAACTTGTCTTGCTATTTGACTTTATTCAACTCATCTGGCTTCCTTTTTGCTGATTTTAATGGACAAATAGGGCGAAAACCGCCCCATTTATCGTCATTGCTCGTCTTATTTTGCACCTTGTCGTTGCGCCGCCGAGCCAATAAAGGCATTAAACAATGGGTGTCCGCCACGGGGTGAGCTGGTAAACTCAGGGTGGTATTGCACCGCCACAAAAAATGGGTGATTAGCAAGCTCCACCGTCTCTACCAAATTTTGTTTGGCAGAATAGCCTGAGATTTTCATGCCAGCATTTTCTAGGGCTTCAATATAACGACCGTTCATTTCATAGCGGTGGCGATGACGCTCGCTGATGGTGGTTGTGCCATAAATGTGTGCCAGCTTACTGCCTGCCACAAGGTTAGCTTTTTGAGCCCCAAGACGCATGGTGCCGCCCAAATCGCTGTCTAGGGTGCGCACTTGCAAATCGCCTTTTTCGTCAAACCACTCGGTAATCAGACCAATAATCGGATTGGGCGTTTTGCGGTCAAACTCGGTAGAATTGGCATCAAGCCCAAGCACATTACAAGCAAACTCAATCACCGCCAGCTGCATACCCAAACAAATGCCCAAATAAGGCACGCCATTTTCACGAGCGTGGCGAATTGCCATCATTTTGCCTTGTGTGCCACGCTCGCCAAAGCCCCCTGGCACCAGCACGGCATCACAGGCTTTGAGTTCGTCCATCAAATTGTCATCGGTTTCTAGTTTTTCGGCATCAATATAATGGATTTTGACCTTGACTTTATTGGCAATGCCCGCGTGAAGCAAGGCTTCATTGACCGATTTGTAAGCGTCTGGCAGCTCCACATATTTACCCACCATCGCCACCACAATCCCACCTTGGGCGTTAAACAAGCCATCAATCACTTTGTCCCAATCTGACAAATCCGCTTCTGGCAACTCAAAGCCAAAACGCTCACACACCAAATCGTCAATATTTTGCTCATAAAAGGTGCGTGGGATTTCATAAATACTGCGTGCGTCTTTGCACACAGCAACGGCACGCTCAGGCACGTTGGTAAACATGGCAATCTTACGGCGCGTGTCTGCGTCCACTTCATGTTCAGTGCGACACACCAAAATATCTGGCTGAATACCAATAGAAAGCAGCTCTTTGACAGAGTGCTGGGTAGGCTTGGTTTTAAGCTCTTTGGCAGATGAGATATAAGGCAATAGTGTCAAGTGCATAAGCATGGCATTTTCACGCCCCAATTTGACAAGCAGCTGACGCACCGCCTCCATAAACGGCAAGCTCTCAATATCGCCCACCGTACCCCCAATCTCAATCATCGCCACGTCATAACCTTCGCCTGACGCCAAGATACGGTTTTGGATTTCATCGGTGATATGCGGCACAACTTGCACGGTTTTGCCAAGATAATCGCCACGGCGTTCTTTGGCTAGTACGGTTTGATAAATACGTCCAGAAGTGAAGTTATTGGCTTTGGACATCTTAGAGCGTCTTAAAAATCGCTCATAATAGCCCAAATCAAGGTCGGTCTCTGCCCCATCTTCGGTAACAAACACTTCGCCATGCTCAAAAGGACTCATCGTACCAGGGTCAACATTGATATAGGGATCCATTTTGGTCATGGTAACTTTAAGACCAC
Organism: Moraxella sp.; assembly: GCA_030528385.1. Taxonomy (GTDB): domain Bacteria; phylum Pseudomonadota; class Gammaproteobacteria; order Pseudomonadales; family Moraxellaceae; genus Moraxella. Next base: position 207,901 of record JAUMYZ010000001.1, on the reverse strand, counting down.
GAGCTTCTAACACAGAAGCCAAAGAAGCAGCAGCGATACCCTTGCCCAAAGAAGACACCACACCGCCAGTTACAAAGATAAATTTTGTCATAGTAATCATCGCTTACTGGTAAAACCGAATTTTACTAAACTTTGGATAAAAAATACAGGGGGTGGCTGGCTTTTTTTGCCCTTGACATTTAACTGCTTGATTTTATTTAGATGACATCCAAAAAATAAAGGCTCGGTAACGCCAAGCCCAACACGTATCTGTCAGCAAAAAGCACATTCTTTAGATTAGTTGTCTCGCTTTTCACTGATGATTTTTAAAGAAGGATAATCCAAACGAATGTCATACGCCGAACCATTTTTTGCGGCTTTAACTTCTAAGGTTTTTTTGCCTTGATGTTCGTCTGCTTCAATTTTTCTGATTTGATAACCGCGATTTTGTAATTCAAGGCGGGCTTTATCAACATTGCTTTGATAAGCGGGGTCTGCGTAGATTGCCCTTTCTAAGCGCACATCATTTGCTTGGACAATACTGGGCAACACCACCACCATCAACGCAGACATGCCAAGTAACTTTTTCATGGTTCACCTTTGATATTTACGTAATCAATGTTCAACAAACGGCATTGTAACCAACAATATTTATCAGCACAAGCCATCCTACATTACCCCAAATAAACATTACCTAAAATAACAAAGCGCGCCACAGACCCCCAAATATCAACCAAAAATAACCGCACACACCCAATAAAAAAACAAGCAATCACCGACAGCCAAAGCAACATCAAGCACCAATGCCCACACAAGAAGCAAAGTTGGCAAACAAGTCGTACTCACTGGCTTCATCAATAACAACCGTCAAAAACTGCCCCGCTTTGACCGTTTGGTCAATATTATCCACATACACATGCCCATCAATCTCGGGCGCGTCGGCATGACTGCGACAAATGGCGATGTTTTCGTCCGTATCAATCTCATCAACGAGCACCACCAAAGTTTTGCCGACCTTTTCTTGAAGTTTTTGGCTGCTGATTTGTTGGGCAAGTGCCATAAATCGCTCATAACGGGCTTGTTTAATGTGTTCTGGCACAGGATTTGGCAACTCGTTGGCAGCCGCCCCTGCCACTTCTGAATAGGTAAAACAGCCCACACGGTCAAGACGTGCTTGTTTAAGCCAATCAAGCAAATACTCAAAATCTTCGTCCGTCTCCCCCGGAAAACCCACCACAAAGGTAGAACGAATGGCAATGTCAGGACAAATTTCTCGCCATTTGGCGATACGCTCCAAGGTGTTTTCACTGTGGGCAGGACGTTTCATCGCCTTTAATACGTTGGGGCTGGCGTGCTGAAAAGGAATGTCAAGATACGGCAAAAGTCCGCCCTTGCCACCGCTGAGTTGCATGCTGTCTGCCATGATTTGTACCACGCTATCTACGTGCGGATAAGGATAAACATAATGCAATCGCACCCAAATCCCCAATTTTGCAAGGGCTTGGCACATATCAAAAAATTTAGCTTTAAGTGGCTGACCTTGCCAAAAGCTCATTTTGTATTTTAAATCCAGCCCATAGGCGGACGTATCTTGAGAAATAATAAGCAACTCTTTTACACCTGCTTTTTTAAGTGCCAGTGCTTCATTCATCACACTGTCAATGGTGCGAGACACCAAATCCCCACGCAAAGACGGAATGATACAAAAGGTGCAGCGATGATTACAGCCTTCAGAGATTTTGACATAGGCATAATGGCTGGGCGTCAGTTTAATGCCCGCGTCATTGATAAGATCAATTTTGGGGTCGTAAGTCTTAGGCTTAGTCGGTTTTGGTACATGGTGCACAACCGCCTTGACCACTTCATCATAGGCATGAGCCCCTGTAACAGCAAGTACCGCAGGGTGCATGCTGCGAATTTTATCGGCATCTTTGCCCAAACAGCCAGTAACAATGACTTTGCCGTTTTTGCTAATCGCTTCACCGATGGCGTCCAAACTCTCTTGCACCGCAGATTCAATAAATCCACAAGTATTGACCACCACCAAATCTGCCCCATCATAATCTTTGGCAACCTGATAGCCTTCGCGAGTCAGCTCGGTGATGATACGCTCACTGTCCACCAGTGCCTTGGGACACCCTAACGACACAAAGCCCACTTTTGGTGCTTTGGCAGACAACGCCACCTTGGCAAATGCTTGACTTTGCTCAATATTTCGGTTTTGGTTGTGATTGGCTTTGTGGTGGTATGGCTCGGCTGTCGCCTTAGGATTAAAAGTGTGTACGGTCATTGGCTGTCTCAATGATGGCTGGGCAAACGGCAAATAAAAAAACCTGCCATAATAGCAGGTCTTTAATATGGTGGGGTTGGAGAGACTCGAACTCTCACGGGTCGCCCCGCTGGAACCTAAATCCAGTGCGTCTACCAATTTCGCCACAACCCCAGATTTATTAAGACATCTCGTCTTGATGGTGCGTATTATATACATTTTTCTTGTTTTGGCAAGAGTTTTTTTGTCAAAAAATAAAAATGTCTATAACCATTTGAAAAACCTATAAAAAATCTTCAGAACTGGCAAAGACAACGCCTACTTGCTGCATGTCCGCTTTGGCTTTACTCAGCGAACCATCAATGTCAATGGCGGCGGTTGCGTCCATAATCACCACACATTCAAAACCCAAATTGACCGCATCTATGGCTGTCCATGCCACACAAAAATCGGTGGCAATGCCCACCACATAGACCTTTTTAATGCCGCGCTCTTTAAGATAACCTGCCAAGCCTGTCATGGTTTGTCGGTCAGCTTCCATAAACGCCGAATAACTGTCAATATGGGCATGATAGCCTTTGCGGATAATCAGCTGGGCTTTGGTTGCCTGCAAATCGGCATGAAAATCGGCGTCAGTCGTTCCTTGCACGCAGTGGCTGTTCCACAGCACCTGTTCACCATAAGCCAGTTCTATGGTGTCAAATGGGTTTTTGTGCGCGTGATTTTGATAAAAAGAAATGTGCTCAGCGGGGTGATAATCTTGGCTAAGAATAACATTGTCAAATTTGGCAATCAGCCGATTTATCACAGGAATGATTTGCACAGAATTTGCCACCGCCAAGTTGCCATCAATAAAGCCATTTTGGACATCAATCACCAACAAAGCACAGTGATTTTGCATGGTTTGCTCCTTTTGTTACCAGTAGTTTTCTACAGCGATGTTGCCCACACCACGCCGATTCATAGTTAATCCTTTGTTTTTTAAAGAATTTTTTGTGTCTTCTACCATTTGCGGATTGCCACATAACATGACGTGTGATGTGGCAGGATTTAAGGTCAGTCCCACATGGGCTTCAAGTTTGCCACCATCAATCAGCACAGGAATGCGTTCATTCAAACAGCCATCAACTTGTTCACGAGTAACAATCGGCACAAAATGCAACCGTGCTGGAGCGTCTATGAGCTGAGCAAATTGATTTTGCAAATCAGCAATTTTGTCCACATACGCCAGCTCTGCATGCGTGCGTGTGCTGTACACCAGCACAATATCACGATAGTTTTGCCATGTATCCATATCAGCCAGCATGGATAAAAATGGCGCAAGCCCTGTGCCTGTGGCAAGCAGCCACAAATCCTGCGGGGCTGGCTCTTGAAAACGTACCAAAGTCAAAAAACCAAATGGCTCTGGGTTTAGATACAAAGTATCGCCCACTTGCAAATGCTGTAACTGACTGGTAAACGCCCCATCTGGCACAACAATAGAAAAAAACTCCAAACACTCATCATAAGGCGATGACACCACCGAATATGCCCGAAAAATCTTGGGGCTGATGGGATTTTTTGGGGCATTTTGATTGGCTTTTAGCTCATCAGGAGCAACACCCAGTCGCACAAACTGACCTGCTTCAAAGCGAAAACCATCAGGGCGTGTGGTCGTAAAACTAAACAGGGTTGGCGACCAAACCTTTTTGTGCAAGACCGTTACCATCGTGGCATGATTATCACTCATACAACAACCTTTTTAAATAAACAACCAACCATCACAAACCCAAATCAAGATTGGGAAAGCATTGGTTATGATAGCATCGTATGTTTTGCCAGCTTATAATAGCAAAATTTTTGCGTTTAAGCACGATGATGACACTCAAAATTACCCACAAAACCAAAAAGCACCCGAAAGTGCTTGATTTAGTACATGTTGGCAAAAGCAGCCACTTTGAGCAAACCGTCAGGCAACACCCCAAACACCAACACAATGGCGGTAATAAACAGCACCATCACGCCACCTGCTTTGGCGCCCCATGCTTGATGTACGTCAAATTCAAGACTGACTTTGGGTTTTTGGTAGAGTGCCACCAAAACTCTTAGATAATAGTACAAACCAATGGCACTGCCCAAAATAATCATGCCCGCCGCCCAAAATCTCATGCCTTGCACGGACGTAAAAATCACGATAAATTTGGTCATAAAACCTGCGGTTAAAGGAATGCCTGCCATAGACAACAGCATGATGGTCAATACGGCGGTCAATACGGGTCTTCGCCAAAATAGTCCTTGATAAAACCGCAAATCGTCTGCTTCGCCGGTAACTGACGTATGACCCCGCTCTTTGTAGGGGCTTGACATCAAGGTAATCACCCCAAACGCTCCGATTGATGTCAGAGCATATATCGCCATATACATGCTGACAATGCCGCCACTATCCTTACCAACGCTAAGCAAAGCCACCAATGCATAACCCATATGAGCGATGGACGAATAGGCAAATAGGCGTTTTAAATTATTTTGACCAATCGCCAACAGGTTACCAACCAAAATAGACAATGCAATCACCGCCATCAACATCATTTCAACCGACGGCAGAATAGGAGCGGCACTTTGCACCAAAAAACGAATGGCAAGTGCCATCATTGCCACCTTGCTCACGCTTGCCAAAAATGCCGCAATCGGAGCAGGCGACCCTGCATAAACATCAGCCACCCACGAATGAAACGGAGCAGCTGACAATTTAAACGCCATCGCTACCAACATCATTACCCCGCCCAGTGCCAAAAGCGGTGAGACACTTTGGCGAGCAAAGACAATGTCTGACAACACTCCAAAGGAGAGTGTGCCCGTATCAGCAAAAATAAACGCCATGCCCATCAGTAGTGTGGCAGAAGCTGCCGCCGATAAAATCAGATACTTTAGCCCCGCTTCCAAAGAACGAGAACGCAAAAAGGTATAAGCCAGCATGCCATACATTGGCACAGAAAGTAGCTCCAATGCCATAAAAAATGCTGCCAAATGCGTCGCTGTGGTCATCAAAAGTGCCCCAAGCGTGGCGATGAGCATGAGTAAATACAGCTCGTCTTTGTTGTCTTTTAATGTGCCAAAATAACCATAAGACAAGGTACAGCACGCCAATGCCCCTATCAATATCACCGCCATATTAAACTTGGCAAAGCCATCAATGACAAACATTGGGTTATCAATAGGGGCGACTTTCCAGACATCAAAAATCTGCAAACCCAACAAAAACAAAGCGAGATTAAGACCCACCACACTCAATGTCGCCGACCAGAAATGCGAACGCTTATAAGCAATGGCAAGCATGACCACCAATGCTGTACACGCCACCACCACCATGGGAGCAAAATACGACAGCAAAGATAAAAATAAGTTTTGCATTATTATTCTCCTGTACTGCCTGCGTGTTGATGGTCATGATGATGAGATTGCTGATGCATATAGTCCGCCATATTGCCGTCAATCAAACGAATACCGTGCTTAGTCTCACCTGCTTGAACATGGTGTGTATAAGCACCAGCAATCCAATTCATCGCATTTTTAGAGCTGTCCAACACAGGCTGTGGATACAAGCCAAGCCATAACAATCCTATCGCAAGCACACCAAGTAGCGACAATTCACGTTTGCCCAAATCCCTAAGACGTCCGCCATGAACCTTTGCCAGCTGTGGGGCAGTATTATCGCCAAACAGTGCCTGATAAATCAAAATCAGTGCATACAGCCCACCAAGCACCAAACTAAACGTCGCAAGCACCACAATCACAGGATATTGCTTAAACGAACCCAGCAAAATCAAGATTTCACCAATAAAATTGCCCGTACTGGGGATACCCAAAAGAGCGGCACAAAAGAACATGAGTAGCGGAGCAACATACCTAAATTGTCCCCACATACCGCCCATGACCGTCAAATCGCGTGTGTGCAAGCGTTCATACAACTGCCCTGCCATGATGAATAGGGCGGCACTGGACAAACCATGAGCAAGCATTTGTACCATCAAGCCTTGTAAGGAGACGATATTACCTGCATAAATCGCCAGTAGCACAAAACCCATGTGTGAAATGCTGGTATAAGCAAGCAGTCGCTTGATGTCAGTTTGGGCAAAGGCGACAAATGCCCCATAAAAAATCCCAATCGTCCCCAAAACAATCGCCACAGGTGCAAACTCGGCAGAAGCAACAGGAAATAAGGGCAAGACAAATCTGAGCAAACCAAAGGCAGCCGTCTTAATCAAAATCCCCGCCAAGTCCACCGAACCTGCGGTGGGTGCTTGGGCATGGGCGTCAGGCAGCCAACCATGCAATGGAAATACGGGCAATTTGACCGCAAAACCAATAAAAAAGCACAGCATAATCACATATTCCCATTTGCCAAGATTTAAACCAAGCAAATCATGATAAGCAAAGGACAACACCCCAGTTTGACTAAAATGGACAATCACCAACATCAAAATACCAATGAGCATAATCAGCCCTGATGCTTGGGTATAAATAAAAAATTTGGTGGCGGCATATTCTTTGGTTTTGCCCCCTGTGGCATTATGCCCCCAAAGTGCAATCAAAAAATAAATTGGCAATAACATCAGTTCCCAAAAGAAAAAGAACAAAAACAAATCAATCGCCAAAAATACGCCAATCACCCCGCCCAGCGACCACAAAAGATTGAGATGAAAAAATCCCACACGGCGAGTAATCTCACCCCAAGAACAGCCAACCGCCATGACACCCAAAAATGCCGTCAAAGCAATCATCAATAGCGACAAACCGTCCATCGCCAAATGAAAATTTATCCCCAAAGACGAAATCCACGGCACACCAAACTGAGCCACCCACGGCAACGCCGATTTATCCATCATGCCATCTGTTGCCACAAGCTGATTAAAATCGCTTTGATGCCACAACAGCAGACTTATCCCAAAGGTCAAAATCATGGCAAATAACGCAATCCAGCGTGGCAATTTGTCGTTTGCCTTTTCAATCAACCAACACAAAAACCCTGCCACAAAAGGAATGGCAATCAATGTCGGCAACAGCCAATTTTGTTCCATTGTCATTTTATCACCACCATCATTGCCAATACCAAGACCAATGCCAAACCCAATGCAAAGCTGACGGCATGAGAACGCAAAAGCCCTGTTTGAGTTTTGACCAAAAATTTATTGCCCAAAGACGCACAGCAAGGCAAAATGCCCCAAACCTTGTCCACAGGGTCATTTTTTAAGAGTTTACAAATCATCAAAAACGGCTTGACAAACAGCCAATCGTACAAGGCGTCAAAGCCCAAGCCATGATAGCACCAATAATAAATCGCCGAGCCGACATAGCTTTGTTTAAAGCAGGTTAAGAGCCTGCCTTGGTTTGCCACATAAAGCACATAGGCAAAGATAAGTCCCAAAGCGGTCGCCCCCACAGCAATCAACTCAGCCGTGTGTTTGCCTTCTGTCATGGTACTGCCCACACTTTCGGGCAACACGCCTGCCAGTGGCGGGTAGATTAATGCCCCAAGCCCTGTAGACAGCACCAACAGCACCACCAAAGGCAGGGCATAACTGACACCCGTCAGTTTATCAGCATGGGTTTTGGCTTGTCCAAAAAAGGTTAGCCAAATCAAACGGAAAGTATAAACGGCGGTCAAAAATGCCCCAAACACCCCCGCCCAAAACAGCGTCATATGCCCTGTGGCATAGGTTTCCCAAATGATGGCTTCTTTGGAATAAAAACCCACCGTGATAAAGGGCAAGGCAACGAGTGCCCCACCACCAACCACAAAGGACCAAAACACCAAAGGGATTTTTTGACGCAGTCCGCCCATCTTAAAGATGTTTTGTTCATGGTGGGTTGAGATAATCACCGCCCCAGACGCTAGAAATAGCAAGGCTTTAAAAAATGCGTGGGTCATCAAGTGAAAAATCGCCACTTGCCATGCCCCCACGCCCAGTGCCATAAACATCATGCCCAGTTGGCTCATGGTAGAATACGCCAAGACACGCTTGATGTCCGTCTGTGCCAAAGCACAAAAAGACGCCACCAGCATAGAAATGGCACCAACGCCGCCCACCCAATAAAGCAGCATGTCAGGGGTTAGTACAAACAAAGGGTGCATACGAGCAATCAAATACACGCCCGCCGTTACCATCGTGGCAGCGTGAATCAGTGCCGACACAGGCGTTGGGCCCGCCATGGCGTCCGCCAGCCAAGTGTGTAGCGGAATTTGTGCCGATTTGCCAAACGCCCCACCGATAAGCATTGCCACAATCAACATCAATGTTGGGTCATTGACTGCGAACGTGGCATTTGCTTTGTCGTTGATGACGCCCATGTCCAGCGTGCCAAACACCACAAATAACAAAAACAGCCCAATCGCCAAAAACACATCACCGACACGGGTTACGGTAAACGCTTTAATCGCCGCTTGCCCATTGGCACGCTTGGCATAATAAAAACCAATCAGCAAATACGAACAAATGCCCACGCCTTCCCAGCCCAGATACATCAAAAGCAGATTGTCCGCCAGCACTAGGATAAGCATGCTTGCCACAAATAGGTTTAAATAACTAAAAAAGCGTGCAAAGCCTGCTTCACCTTTCATATACCAACTGGCAAACAGATGGATTAAAAAGCCCACCCCTGTAATCACGCCCAGCATGGTCGCTGACAAGCCATCAAGATACAGCCCAAAATTTGGGGCAAAATCGCCAACACGAAGCCACGTCCACAAATGCACCGACACTGCCTTTTGAGCATTTGCCAAAAAGCCAAAAATCGTGGCAAAAGCAAACAGAGCCGACAACCCCATTGACCCCACGCCAATGATACTTGCCAGTTTTTCAGACAAACGGTCTCGCCCGATTGCCAATATCAAAAACCCAATCAAAGGGAACAAAATGGTGAGTGCAAGCATGATTACCCCTTTAATTTACTGGCATGATTGACATCAAGACTCTTGTAGCGGTGATAAAATTGCAACAATATCGCCAGCCCAATCGCCGCTTCGGCTGCTGCCAAGGTCAATACAAAAATAAACATAATCTGTCCATCTGGCTTGCCCCATAAGTTGCCCCCAATCACAAAGGCAAGGGCGGCAGCGTTCATCATAATTTCTAGGCTCATCAGCATAAACAACACATTTCGCCGTGCCATCACCCCAGCCAGTCCAATGACGAACAAAATCCCCGCCAATATCAATCCGTGATGTAAGGGAATGCCAAGCGTGGCAATGTTTTGTAATGGGTTCATCGCTTATCCCCCTTGTGCGTTTGGCTAAACACTGGTGCGTCAGGTTGGCGGTTGGGCGTGTCATGATGGTCTTGATAATGGCTGACATTTTCGTCATCTAAGGCTTTTTTGCCCAAATGATAAGCCGCCACCAATGCCCCCAAGAGCAAAAACGCCGCCACTTCCACCAACAGCAAATAGGTGGTAAATAAGCTAACACCCACATCTTTGATACCAACGGTGTTGTCTTGCAACATGACGGCGTCGCCTTGAGTCAAAAAGCCAAGCAACACCGCTGTGATGATTAAGGTCAAACACACAGGTGTTGCCCATGCCCCTGATGTGAGCCACGTCTTTTCTTCGGCGGTGTCTGTGCCTAAGTTTAACATCATAATCACAAACACAAACAACACCAAAATCGCCCCTGCATAAACAATCATCTCCAACACGCCTGCAAAGGGAGCACCTAAAATAAAGAAAATCCCCGCCACCGCCAGCAGCGACACGATTAAAGATAAGATGGCGTGCACAGGATTGGCGTGCGTTACCACTCGCAAACTTGCCAACACCGCCACAAAGGCAAGAGCATAAAATCCCACCACGTCCGCATTTTGTAAAAAACTCATGGCAACAAACTCCGTACATTGATTGGCTCGGCTTCACGCTCATGTGAGCCTTTGGGCTTATTGTCCGTTGCCATGCCTGTTACTCTGTAATAATTATATTCAGGGTATTTGCCTGTGCCAGCGATAAGCAAATGCTCTTTTTCATAAACCAAATTTTGGCGGTTGTATTCGCCAATCTCAAAATCAGGCGTGAGCTGAATGGCGGTGGTTGGGCAGGCTTCTTCGCACATACCACAAAACACACAGCGACTAAAATTGATGCGGAAAAATTCAGGATACCAACGCCCATCTTCACGTTCTGCTTTTTGTAGGCTGATACAGCCCACAGGACACGCCACCGCACACAGGTTGCACGCCACACAGCGTTCATCGCCGTCAGGGTCGCGAGTCAATACAATGCGTCCACGAAAACGTGGTGGCACAGGCACAGGCTGTTCGGGGTATAAAATGGTGTCCCTAGGACGCACGGCATGTGAATTCACCATCCACATGGAACGTACGGTGGTAAAAATGCCGATTGCGGTGTTTTTTAATGTGGCAAACATAATCTCTCCTTATTGCACCGCCAAAATTATCGCTGCTGTGGCAAGCAAGTTGATGAGCGTTACTGGCAAACACACTTTCCAACCAAAATTCATCACTTGGTCATAACGTGGACGCATGAGCGAACCACGAGCCAGCACAAACAAAGTCATAAAAAACAAGGTCTTAATCAAAAACCAAAACACAGGTGGCACAAAGGGAATGCCTAGGTTAAACGGGGCAAGCCAGCCACCAAAAAATAGGCAAGTCATCAGGGCACTAATCACCACCACATTGACATACTCACCGATAAAAAACATACCAAATTTCATGCCAGAGTATTCCACATGATAGCCTTCGGCAAGCTCCTGCTCGGCTTCGGGCTGGTCAAAAGGGTGTCTGTGCGTTACTGCCACGCCTGCCACCACAAAGCACAAAAAGCCAAAAAACTGCGGTATGACGTTCCAAACTTGGCTTTGGGCTTCTACAATCTCACGCAAATTAAACGAGCCTGCCATCGCCACCACACCCATCAAGGATAAACCCAAAAACACTTCATAGCTGATGGTTTGGGCGGCACTACGCAGTCCACCCAGCAAGCTAAATTTGTTGGCAGACGCCCAGCCACCAAACATCACCGCATAGACTGCCAGACCTGCCATGGCAAAAAAGAACAAAATACCAATGTCCCAATCTGCCGCCCCCAGCGTGGGGGATAAAGGAATGATGGCAAAACTTGCCAATGCGGTAAACATAGCAATGGTAGGGGCAAGCGTAAATAAGCGTTTGTCGGCAAAGTTGGGTGTCCAATCTTCTTTAAAAAAGATTTTGAGCATGTCGGCGACCAACTGCAATGAGCCTTGCCAACCCACACGATTAGGGCCATAGCGGTCTTGCCACAGTGCCAGCATTCGCCGTTCATAGACAATCATCAAAGCTGCCGTGATGACCAGTCCCAAAAATATCAGCAAAGTTTGCACCGTCATAAAAATGACAGACCACCACTCAAAAGACAATCCGCTCAAAAAGGACGGCACATCAGGAATGATACGAATACTCATTTACGCCCCCACTTCTTGATGATTTTGATTAAATGGCACATTATTAAAGCCAGCTTTTGGACTAAATATCGTCTGCTTTGACACATTGGCAAGTGCCTTGATACTCTGCTGATAGGCAGGCACAAACACAGGCGTGTCGCCATCTACTTTTTTGACGGCGGTAGGCACATGCACATCAAAGGGCACCAGCCCCACAGGATAGCCAATACAGCCGTCCGCCACATAATCCACCACCTGCACAGGCAAAGTAACGCTTATGCCATGCTGGCTAAGGGTGAGTTTGTCGCCGTCTTTAAGCAACCACTTGTTGGCATCGTCTGTGCTGATTGTCCATGTTGCTGGTTTGATTTGGCTTGCCACCACTTGACTGCGACTTATCAAAGCATTTGAGCTAAACAGGTTGTATATTGGCACCAGCACCGCCCGCCCATCAAAGATACTGCTGGGCAAGTTGGCATTGACCGTCTGTTTGTCAAACACCCTGTCATTTTTTGGCAAATGGTCAAACAAGCGTATGCCCACATCACCGCCTTTTAGCTTGCCACCGACTTTGTCTTGTAGTTTGTTCCATGCCTGCGGTGAGTTCCAGCCTGCACTCCACGCAAAGGGAATCATGCTGGCGTGGGTTTTGTCGCCCACATAGCCTTCCATAGAAAAAGTCAAACCACTGTCCAAATCCTTGGGCTGCATGGGTTCGTGAATGGAAATGGGTGAGCGTAGCACCGTACGCCCTGAATAACGGCGTGGCTCACGAGCGACCTTTAATCCTGTGATACGATAATCTGAGTGCGGGGCAACATCACGCACCAATGCCAACTCAGGACAATCCGCCACCAACGCAAAAAGCACATCGTCCAGATGATACCAAGTTGGCTTGGCAGTTGTGCCAAGGGCATTGTCAAGGGCGTGCAGCCACCGCCAAGCGTCTTTGATGTCGCTCATTGGCTCATAATATTTTTTGTCATAAGCGGCAAAAAAGCGACCCGCTCGCCCTTCGGCAGAAATGAGCGTGCCATCGCTTTCGGCAAATGAGCCCACCGACAGCACAAAGTCCGCTTTGTCATGCCAATCATAGCGTTGATGGTCTAGCACAATCAAAGTTTTGGCGGCGATTTGCTCAAACTGGCTTGGGGTGAGATTGGACAAATCATGCTCTAGCACCACCACCGCGTCAAACTCTTTGGTCAATAGCTCTTCTAGCGACTGCCCACCAAGCAAATCTAGCCCCACGCTGTTGGCACTGGGCATGACGACATAGACGCCTGCTTTGTCGGCGTATTGGGTGTTGATTTTTAGCAGGCGTGAACCAAGCTCTTTTTCAAAATCGGCAGGATTGCGTTCGGTGTGATGATTGCCATCTGTTTTGGCGGATTTGTCCATGTCCACAAATTGACGCTCAACTTCATCACGGATTTTGGCGTTTTGCACTTCTACAAATTCACGCTCTACATGGGCGATTTGTTGGCGTTTTATGGTCAAGGTTTGGGCAATATAAGCGGTTGCTTGCAAAATCGCCTTAGATGACAAGCTGGTGCCACTGACCACCAAGGGGCGGTTTGCCATGATTAAATCATAAGCAATATGATGAGCAAGGGCGGTCATGCTGGTGTCATCGTCCACCACAAACTCACTTTCTTTGGCAAAAAACGCCGTTTCTTGTTCGTCAATCTTGCTTAAGGTGTCAGCAAAGTCCTTGATGACATCGCCCACCATAAAGCCCAGCCGTGCAATGTCATTGGGCGTGGCAACCACAGACACTTTGGCAATGTCATCAAGCTTGCTGTTTGTTACGCCTGCCACATAAATGGGGCTATAACTTTCTTGTCCGATACGTTTGACAGGCTCGGCCAACCAATGCTCGGTACGCAACGCCGTTGCCATTTGGCGGGCTTTGTTTTTGGCGGCTTGACGCACCGACAAGGCAACACGGCTGGCGGTTTGGGTCAAATCTTCACCCAGCACCAACACACAGTCTGCCGTCTCAATCTGTGCCATAGAAACGTTGTGGACATCGCCATGACGCAAAATTTCCACGCCAAGACTCACCAAATCACGCACCAGTGCTCGCTCGCCTGTGCTATAACGCGTCGCTCCCACCAGTTTTTTTAGGGCAAAGTTGCTCTCCAAACTTGCCACAGGTGAGCCAATGCCAATCAGTTTTTTGCCACGCAGCAAATGTGCCACGCCATCTAAGGCAAAGTCGGCATTGACTTTGATAAATTGTCCGTTCACGTTTTCAAGTGGCTGGGTGGGACGGTCAGCACGATTGACATAGCCATAACCAAAGCGTCCTTTGTCGCACAAAAAGTAGCCATTGACGTCATGATTGTAGCGGTTTTCAATGCGGCGTAACTCACCATAACGCTCGCCTGCGGAGATATTACAGCCTGTGGAACAGCCATGACAAATGCTTGGGGCGTACTGCATGTCCCATTTGCGGTTGTAGCGGTCGGAGTGGGTTTTGTCGGTAAACACGCCCGTAGGACACACTTCGGTCAAGTTGCCACTGAACTCACTGTCAAATTGCCCTTCTTCATCACGCCCAAAATACACACGATTATTGGACGCATAGACGCCAAAGTCTGTGCCCCCTGCGTAGTCTTTATAAAAGCGTACACAGCGATAACAAGCGATACAGCGGTTCATCTCATGATTGATAAACACGCCCAAATCTTGGTTGTGGTGGGTGCGTTTGGTGAAACGATAACGGCGAGCGCGATGCCCTGACATATAAGTCATGTCTTGCAGATGACAATGCCCGCCTTCTTCACAGGTGGGGCAATCGTGGGGATGGTTGGTCATCAAATATTCAACGATACGCTTACGAAAGGTTTTGGCTTCGTCATCGTCCACCGAAATGTACATGTTATTGGTTGGGGCAACCATACAGCTCATCACCAACCGCCCACGCCCTGCCTTATAGTCGTCTTCGCTCATGTACTGTTTGACCGCACATTGACGGCACGACCCCACCGAACCCAATGCAGGGTGATAACAAAAATACGGAATGTCAATCCCCAGCGACAAACAGGCTTGCAACAGATTATCGCTGCCGTCCACTTCTAGGGCTTTACCATCTATATGAATGATTGCCATGTTATTCCCCTATACTGTCTTGACGGTTGTCAATTTTGGCTTCAAATTCATGACGAAAATACTTTAAAGCACTCATGAGTGGCTCCATCGCCCCTGGGGCATGAGCACAAAAGGTTTTGCCAATCCACAAATCTTTTGTCAGCTCGGACAGCTTGTCAATGTCGCCGTCTTGTCCTTGTCCGTTATCTATGGCGTCCAAGATTTTCACCCCCCATGGCAGTCCATCACGGCACGGCGTACACCAGCCGCAGCTTTCACGCTGAAAAAACTTTTGTAAGTTTTTGGATAGGCTTACCATGTCTTGGCTTTCGTCCACCACCATCATCAAGCACGTCCCCAAGCGACTGCCCGCTTTCATGATGGGGTCAAAATCCATGACCGTGTCCAAATGCTCATCGCTGGCGGTCAAAAAGTCGGTACTTGCGCCCCCTGGTAGCCACGCTTTTAATTTAAGTCCGTCTTGCATACCGCCTGCCAGCTCAATCAGCTCACGAGCAGTATAGCCAAAGGGCACTTCCCACAGTCCTGCGTCTTTGACACGCCCTGACACACCCATGATTTTGGTACCGGGGGTTTGGCTTTTGCCTTTTGCCTTGGGTAAATCTAGATACCAGTCCACGCCGTTTAGCATGATGGCAGGCATATTATTGAGCGTTTCTACGTTATTGACCACCGTGGGACGACCCCACGCCCCTGACACTTGCGGAAAAGGCGGTTTGGTGCGTGGGTTGGCTCGCCTGCCTTCTAGGCAGTTAATCAGTGCCGTCTCTTCACCGCAAATATATCGCCCTGCCCCTGTGTGGACGTGGAGTTCAAAACTAAAATCCGTGCCTAAGATTTTATCGCCAAGCAGTCCATTTGCCAAACAGTCATCAATGGCGTTTTGCAGACGCTGTGCCGCCAAAATATACTCACCACGAATAAAGATGTAACCAACGCTTGCCCCGATGGCATAGGCAGTGATGAGCATGCCTTCAATGAGCTGAAAAGGAATCCGCTCCATCAAAAGACGGTCTTTAAAGGTGCCCGGTTCCATCTCATCGGCATTGCAAATCAGATAACGCACACCGCCATCAGGGGGCGTCATAAAGGTCCATTTTAGCCCCGCGTTAAAGCCTGCCCCACCACGTCCCCGCACATTGGCGGTTTTTATCATCTCGCCAACTTCTTGGGGGGTTTTGGCTAGGGCATTTTTTAAGCCTTGAAAACCGTCCAAGGCTTCATAATCGGCAAGTTTGAGCAGGGCGTCATGATGATACAGTCGCCATGTCAAAGGGTGCGTGAGACTCGTGGGGGCTTGCCCATCTGCCAGCCCCACCCCATAAATGGGAATGCGTTGGCGGTTTAGCTGACTGGGGGCAAGTCCATTTTTGCGTGCTTGTATCTGCTCTGCCACGCTCATCATGTTGGTTTGTGCCACACTCATAAATACTGCTCCAATAACAATGACACATCGGCAGGCGTTACCGAGCCATAGGTATCTTCATCAATCAAAACGCTTGTTCCTTTGTCGCAATTGCCCAAACAGCAGATGGGCAACAGCGTAAATCTGCCATCAGGGGTGGTTTGTCCATAGTCAATACCCAGCTGGCGTTTAAATTCGCTTTCTATCGCTTCAAAGCCTGTCAAATAACAAGCAATACTGTCGCACAATAAAATCACATGGCGACCGACAGGCATACGATAAATGCGATTAAAAAAGGTCGCCACGCCTTCTACGTCAGCGGCTGGGATAGACAGCATATTGGCAATGGCGTGTAGCTGGGCGTCATCTATCCAGCCGTTGCGTCTTTGTACCAGTTTTAGGGCGTCCAGCACCGCCGCCCGCGGCTGGGGATAATGATGGATATATTCTTTGATACCGACAATCTCATCGGCGGTCAAAATACTGTCAATATCCACTTTGGGGGTTTTGTCGGTTACTATTTTCATAAAGCTACCATCATCTTTTGGCATTTGCCAACTTTTGGTCATTTGGCTGGGCGATGACAAGTGTCTCACCGAGCTATCCAACATTATATCAATTTAATACCAATGTCTTAGTGGCTTTTTAATTGGGTATCAATTTAATTAAGTATCAATCCGCACCAAGTCTACCAATGCTTTGTCCCGATAAAGCAAATCTTGGCGTACATAAAAACCTTGACTTTCCCAAAAATCATTGCCAATTGGGTTGTTATCAAACACCACCAAAGCGACCTTGCTGATAACCATCTTATCTAATGCACACTCAACTTCATCTACCAGACGCTTGGCAATGCCCCATCTTCGCTGTGTTGGGGCAACCGCCAAATGATAAATATAAGCACGTCGCCCATCTTGACCTGATAATATCACGCCCACTATTTGCCCATCTTGTGTTGCCACAAAGCAGGTGCTTGGATTTCTTTGCAAAAACTTATCAATACCCACTTTGCTGTCATCAATGTCATTTAGTCCCATGCCAACACAAGACAGCCATAACGCAACAACGTCATCATAGTCATTGATGGTCATTGGGCGAGTTGTTATGGTCGTCATTGATTAACTTTCACCTGCAACCATCGCCAAAAACTCACTTTCGGTCAGCTTGGGCGTGTCATTGGCAAGCTCATAATAACACGCTTTTTTATCAATAAAAATCTGTGAAACCAATTTAAATGCCACATCATCAAACAAGCCTGCCGACACATAATAATTGTCCGTGCCCAGCTGATGAAAATACAAATGCGTGCCACACGTTTTGCAAAACGCCCGCTCGCCCCAATCAGACGATTGGTAATGGGCAATCTTATCACCATCATCTGTGTTCACGCCTTGACTTAAAAAAGAAAAGTTCGCCGAACCGCCCCAAGTGCGACAGTTACCACAGTGGCAAGCGTGCAGTTCGTGATTGTCCACCGTCTCAATACCAACAGCTTGACACAAACATTGACCTTTCATTATTACTTCTCCTTTATCAAGTGCTAAATAAAACAACACACTGGTTAAATGACACTTTTTTGTTTTAATACCATCATAAAAACACAGCAAAAAATATCTTAAAAACCTTTATGTCTCATCATCAGTCTAAATATAACCATAAGTAAATAATATCGTTCGGCTGACGGGCTCATACAGCAACACAATCTGGTCTGCCCCATGACAGCCATAGCGATAGGCAGGCACACCAGCAATAAAATAAAACGCATTGTCATCGTAGGTGATGAGTAGCTCATCATCTTGACATTGGCTCACAAATGCCGCTGGCAACGCCCAATCAGACAACCAATCTTTCATATTTTCAGACAGCTTGCCACCCATGCTATCAAGCCAATTTTGTGCTGTTGTGTCGCCATCATCATTAGGATAAACGTTGAGCAATTTGCCCGTTTGATAAAAACGCTGTTGGCGAAACCGATGATAGATTATACTCTCGTCAATATATGCTTGAAAATCATCACAACCGTCTTTGCCATCAACGCTTACATCAAACATGTCTGTCGGCTTGTACTTTGAACTTTTGGCAAAATATCGCTCATCGCCCAAAAATTCATATTTATTATCATCGGTCAGTCTAAACGCAAGCCAGTTGGTGCTGACAAATTTGTTGTGGTATTTTGTGGTGCATTCGCCAATATAACCATCGTACGGCTCAAATGGGTTTAGCATATGCAGCACTTGCCCACGCCACTCATCATTTAACATACCCAAATCCATGCTAATCAGTGGCAAAAAATGCTTTTTTAACCAAGATTGATGTTCTACAAATATCTCATCAATGTTTACAAATGGCGTTAAGTGTTCGTTTAACGCATGGACATTGTTATAAAAAGGCAAAATCGCCTTCATCTTGCCACTGCCTTTATGCCTTTTCTTCGCCACGCTTGGACTTTAATTTAATTTGCAATCTAAGCTCATTGGCACTGTCGGCATTTCTGATGGCTTCGTCATAACTAATTGCCCCTTCGTCATACAAATCAAACAAGGCTTGGTCAAAGGTCTGCATGCCCACTTCACGGCTTTTGGTCATCACCGCTTTTAGCTCGTGCATCTCACCCTTTAAAATCAAATCCGACACCAAACGGGTGTTTAACATCACTTCCACCGCCGCCCGCCGACCTTTGCCATCTTGGGTGCGGATAAGCCGCTGGCTAATAATGGCTTTCATGTTGCTGGACAAATCCATCAGCAATTGCTGACGGCGTTCTTCGGGGAAAAAGTTAATAATGCGGTCTAGCGTTTGGTTGGCGTTGTTGGCGTGCAATGTCCCAAGGCACAAATGCCCCGTTTCAGCAAAGGCGATGGCGTGTTCCATCGTCTCGGTGTCGCGAATCTCACCGATTAAAATCACGTCAGGAGCTTGACGCAAGGTATTTTTTAGGGCATGGTGCCAAGAATGCGTATCCACACCCACTTCACGGTGGGTAATCATGGATTTTTTGTGTTTGTGCACATATTCTACGGGGTCTTCTACGGTGATGATGTGCCCTGCCGAATTTTCATTACGATAATCAATCATCGCCGCCAAGGACGTGGATTTGCCTGAACCTGTGCCACCCACCACCAGCACCAAACCACGTTTTTCCATAATCACGTCTTTTAACTGCGGCGGCAGTTTTAACGTTTCAAAATTGGGAATCTCGGCGGCGATGGTGCGAATCACCATGCCCACGTGTTGCTGTTGCACAAAAACATTGACGCGAAAACGACTGACGTTTGGCACATTGATGGCAAAATTGCACTCCATCTCCCGTTCAAATTCGTCTCGCTGATGGTCGTTCATCAAGCTGTAGGCAAACAGTTTGGTTTTATCGCCACTTAGGGTCTGTCTGGACAAAGGCTTCATCAAACCTTGATGTTTGACGCTCGGCGGAAAATCGGCAGTGATAAAAAGGTCAGACGCCCCAATTTCCACCACTTTGGTGAGCATATTAAACATGATTGCCTTGGCTTCGTTTAGGGTCTCTTCGGCAAAGGCGATTAAAGATTCTTCAGAAATGTGGTGTGTGGTCATCATCTTGCTTTTTTATTGTGGGATGATTGACGATGGTCGTCATTATCCATTTGATAAAGGTTTAAACGGCAGGTTAGGGCGTTGCTCTTTGGGTGAAATTCAAGAGTAACGCCAACGTCTTCTACCCCAACATCATAGCCATTGATATCGGTGCTGATAAAAATCTCTTCACCTGTTTCATTCACAACAGACCATTCTTGTTGTTGACCTGCGTATATTTTGACATCGTTCAATGCATAATAAAACTTGGGTTTTAATTGAAGAAAGTGTTTGTTGGCAAAATACAGCGTCAAATAATCGCCAAGTCCCACCTTTTTTTGTCCAAGCTCAATGCCAGTCAAAGGATAACCAAAGGCTTGGGCATTGTTTAGTGTTATCTTTGTGATGGTGTATTGTTTATTTTCACTTAAACGATTTGAACGTACTGACGATTGATATTGGGCTGGTAAATTGGCAAATAAGTTGGACAACTTTTTTGCATGAAAATCACAATCTTTTTGTATGGAAGCAAACACAGGTGTCCAATCGGTTTTTGCCAATACAGATGGCGAATAAAGCAGACACCCCAACAGCAAACCACCATAAACTTTCATCTTTTTACCACCAAAATCATCTTTAATCAAACACTTTATCTATCACAATCCGCCATTACAATATCAATACTCGCCAAATAAATAATGGCGTCCGACACCAAAGAGCCGTTAATCACGCTGGGCATTTGTTGCAGATGGGCAAAGGTTGGCGTGCGGATACGCGTGCGGTAACTCATCGTTGAGTTGTCGCTCGTTACATAATAGCTGTTTAGCCCCTTAACCCCTTCTACCATACAAGCAGACTCGCCTGCAGGCATCACAGGCCCCCATGAGACCGACACAAAGTGGTTAATCAAGGTTTCAATGTCTTTTAAAGTTTTGTCTTTGGGCGGCGGCACTGCCAAAGGGTGCTCAGCTTTGTACGCCCCGCTTGGCATATTGTTGAGACATTGCTCAATGATACGCAAAGACTGGCGAATTTCTTCAATCTTCACCAAACATCTGTCATAGGCGTCGCCGTTATAAAACACAGGGATTTCAAAATCAAAGTTTTCATAGCCCAAATACGGACGAGCTTTACGCAAATCAAAGTCAATGCCTGTCGCACGAAGTCCCGCCCCCGTTACGCCCCATGCTAAGGCACGTTTGGCATCGTATTGGGCGACATTTTGCGTGCGTCCTTTTAGTACCGTGTTGGTCATGGTGGCTTTGACATATTCATCAATGCGTTTTGGCATCCAATCCAAAAACTCACGCACCAATTTTTGCCAGCCATTGGGCAAATCATGAGCCGTACCACCGATTCTAAACCACGCAGGGTGCATACGATAGCCCGTTACCGCTTCTATGATGTCGTACGCCTTTTGACGGTCGGCAAACATATAAAACACAGGGGTCATACCGCCCGCATCTTGGATAAACGTCCCCCAATAGAGCAAGTTGTTGGTAATCCTAAACAGCTCACTCATCATGATACGAATGGTGTTGGCACGTTCAGGCACAGTGATACCCGCCAGTTTTTCCACCGCCATGATATAAGGCAGTTCATTCATCACCCCGCCCAGATAGTCAATGCGGTCGGTATAGGGGATAAACGAATGCCACGTTTGGCGTTCTGCCATCTTTTCCGCCCCACGATGGTGATAGCCAATATCAGGAATACAGTCTACAATCTCTTCGCCATCAAGCTGCAGCACCAAGCGAAACGCCCCGTGCGCCGATGGGTGGTTTGGGCCAATGTTCAAAAACATAAAGTCTTCATCACGCCCAGAGCGTTTCATGCCCCACTCTTCGGGGACAAAGCGTAGGTTTTCTTGTTCAAATTGTTGCTTGGCAGTGTTCAAAAAGTACGGCGTAAATTCGGTGGCTCGGGCATGGTACTCTTTGCGCAGTGGGTGCCCTTCCCAATATTTAGGCAATAAAATCCGTGTCAAATGCGGATGTCCATCAAAGACCACGCCAAACATGTCCCACACTTCTCGCTCATACCAGTTGGCATTGGGATAAATTTTGGTCGCTGATGGGATGCTTTCGCCTTCTTTTAAGGCGACTTTGACACGAATGTCGCTGTTTCGCTCAAGGCTCATCAAGTGATAAAACACGGTAAAATCACTGTCAGGCAAGCCATGACGGTGCTGACGCAAACGCTCATCCATGGCGGACAAATCCACCAACATAACAAAGGGCTTGGGCAACGTACGCAAAGCCATCAGCACATCAAGCACGTCTGTTTTATCCACCCAAATGGTGGGAATACCGTCTGCGGTGTCTTGAATGGTGTAGCGATTGGCAAATTGTTGATTTAATTCATCAAAAACTTGTCTGTCGTGAATGTGATTTATGCTCATAACTTCCAGCTTTTTGTTTGGTTTGCATTACTTGCAAGTTTGAAAATAATTGGGTGATAAATGCTAAGTTGGTTTACACTTTGATGATTTACTGCCCTTCTCTGCCTGTTAAATCCAGCTTTTTGGTCGCAGGGATTTTTGGGCGATTGGTTGGGCCAATGCCGTATTTTAAAAGTTTGTTGGTCATAATTTTTGTTTACCATAGAGCAAATTTTGATAGATTGTTAAAAGATTAAAATTTGGCTTGCAGATTTTTTGCCTTAGCTTTAATCCAACCAAATATCCAACTTTTTTGCCAAACTTTCCAATCTTGGCTTATGCGTTTTATCAATCAACCAAAAATACACATCATCATTACCGTCCCAAATATTTAATAGGCTGTATGGCGTTTGGGCTTCTAATTTGCTACATATATTTGCCACATTGCCTGCATATTCATCATCGCTGATAACAAAAGGTGTGTCGGTATATTGACTGATATAGTCGCTCAGTGCCTGACAATCAAACTTCCAATCGTCAAAATAACAACAAGCAAAAAAGTGCACCATCAACGTATGCAGCCAAACCATTTTGGGCGTGTTGGCAATGCTGTCCAAATCCACAGGGTATCCAAATTGTTCTTCTAGCCACGCTTGAAAACTTGGCACATCTTGATACACATCTTGATAAATTTCTACCAAACCACCAAGCTCATCATCACCTAGCCCATAACAGCCATTAAACAAGCTGATAAATTCGCTAAATGCGGCAACATTCATGCCTTTTTCTGCGATTTGCACACCCAACTACTCCACATTATCAGGGCTACGCAAGTTTTTTACCGCAATGCGGTCAGCCATCTTGCGGTCTCGCTCTGGCGTCATAATCGGCTGATAAATATCTTGGTCAAGATGAATACCCAGCGGTCGGCGTTCATGGGTGATACTCTCTTGCAAGAGCATCAGGGCTTGAATGACCGCTTCGGGGCGGGGCGGGCAACCAGGGATATACACGTCCACAGGCAAAATTTTATCCACGCCCTGCACCACCGAATAAATGTCATACATACCGCCTGAATTGGCACACGCCCCCATGGAGATGACCCATTTGGGTTCTAGCATTTGTTCATACAGACGCAAAATCACAGGTGCCATCTTGACAAAACACGTCCCCGCCACAATCATCACGTCCGCCTGACGCGGTGAAGCCCGAATCACTTCCGCCCCAAAACGCGACAAATCGTGTACGCCTGTCAAAGTGGTGGCGTATTCCACATAACAGCAACTTGTGCCAAAGTTAAAGGGCCATAAGGAATTTTTACGCCCCCAATTAGCAAGCGAATGGGTCAAATCGGACAGTTTGCCCATAAAGACATTTTTGTCAATTTCTGCTTGGGTGATGTCGTCCACGATTTGACGGCTTTGTTTGGGGTATTGGTTGGCACTGGGATTGGCTCGGGTTAAGGTATATTTCATATGGCTAAACTTTTGTTTGGCTAACTTTGTTGGCTAATGGGCAATCTAAACACAAAAACGCCACCGCATAGGTAGCGTTTAGTTTGATGATTTGTATTCATCTAAGCTAAAATCGTGGGTAGTAACACGTCCTGTGGTGTTGATGTGGTCAATGTTTTTCATATGGGCTTGATTTTTGGCAATGTCATTAGAGACGTTAATACGCCCTGATGACTGGGCAGGCACTTTGCCTGTGGGGTCGCTATGCAGCTCATCAATGCCATCAAAGGCGGTAATGCTCGCCAAATCAAAGCCATCGGGACGCTCATAAATGCGGGGCTTGGGCTTACGTTTGTCGGCAGGTGCCCAGTTCATCGCCCCAAGTTTCATCTCATAAACCAGACCCACAAACAAAATGACAATAAAAATCGCAGCGGCGCTAAAGCCCACCCAGCCCACTTCACGCACGCTCACCGCATAAGCGTATAAAAATAAGGCTTCCAAATCAAATATCACAAAAAAAATCGCCACCAAGTAAAACTTGGCAGACAGACGTATGCGAGCAGAACCAGCAGACACCACGCCTGCTTCAAAACTTTCTTGTTTTTGTGAACCGTGCGAGCGACCGCCCAAGAGACGTGGCACCATCAGCATAAACGCCACCAGCCCAATGGCGGCTAGCAAATATGCAATCGCTGACCAATTGGCAGACATAATCACCTCTATGTGATTTTAGATTGTTTGGCAACAAACAAAGATACAAAGTGTAAATTTGCCTATTATAACACAATTTATCAAGATGCTTATGGGTAAAATCTGCGCTTATATGATTTTTCTTAAAAAAATAACAAACTCAATAAAAACCCCAAAATCGTCTCATCTTGGGGTGGTGCATTGTGCTTGTTCTCTATTGATTGATGACGTCAGTGCCTTTTGGTGGCGTAAAGACAAACTGGCTGCTGGGAATTTTGGCATTAATGACGATGTTGTCAAATTTAATGGTGGTTGTCTGACCCAAATTGTCATTGAGCACCATCATCACAGGCTTACCACCATTAAAACTCATGGACAATTCTTTAAAATTTGCCGAGCCAGATTTGGGCTTGAGCACATAATAGTTTTTGGCAACGTTTGGTTGACTGACATTAAAATTTTTGGCAATTTGGGCAGGATCGCCAGACAAAAGCAGCGCTGGGGTGTCGCCAAGATGGGTGCTGGTAGATTGTTTGGTGGCTTGATTTAAATCCTTGTCATACACCCAAAGTGTGCCGCCGTTGGCAACAATCAACTGCTCAGCAGGACTGGTGGTCTGCCAACGAAATTGATTTTGGCGCTGCACCGCCATTGTGCCGCGAAAACTGCTGCTCCTACTCCCTGCTTTGGTGGTCTGGCTAAATCCTGCAGTCATGGATTTGGTGTTTAACAGCAGTTTGTTTAGATTTTTGATGGCAACATCTTGACTGGCAGCATTGGCAAAGGCGGGCATGCTAAACAAAGGTGCGCTTAACGCAAAAACACCACACACCGCACTTGCTCTTACAAGCATTGATATTGATTGCATACATTCTCCTATTGCTGTCAATACATCAACTCGGGCGTATTGTGCCAATTTTATTGTTAAAATTCCAGAGATTTTTTGCAAACAGTTGCTCATAATTGTGAGCGTGTGTTAATGTTGATGGTTTGCTGTCAATAAATGCAAAAAATGCGCAATAAACAGCTTGTTTTTTGCTCATCATCAAGAAAAAATTGTCAACTATAGAAAAGAGCCAACAATTTTGCTAACATAACAGGGTTTAATTAATCACGAGACCGCCATGTTGTCACCAAAAATCAAAAATCAATTTTCTGACCACCCCCAAACCATCATGCGCCCCATACACCTAAAACTCTCTGAAGAGATTATCGGGCATTTAGAACACACCATGGGTGAGCACGGCTTTAACACCATTCAAGGGCTGATACGCTATTATATTCGCCAAGGGCTTGACCGCGACAACTGCAATTACAGTCTTGCCAATGACACCCTATTTATAGAAGAATTGCAAAAAAAGGGAGTCAGTGAACAGCTGATTGAAGAAGCCTTGGTCAGCATTAACAAGCGCTGCGGGTGCCCTTAAGCACCCAATCTCACCATAAAATGCCCGTCTATATTAAAGTCTGAGCCTATTTCTGTGGTTGCGCGCAACAAAATTTGAGTAATGCACGGCAAACGGTTAAATGCTTGATATAGCCCCCTTGAACCAAATTTGTCAATGGCGTCTTTGTTCTGTTCAATCAGATGTTCAACCACATACTCGGGCAACTCCGCTGTGCAACCCACCATTTTGAGTTGGTTTTGTAACACATTCCATGGCGACGTTGGACTCTGGTAAAGCACTCTGGCATAATCTTTGGCATCAAGCGTCTCCAAACATATAATGCGACCAATACGCCCCAGCAACTCATCAGGCAAGCCAAATTCACTCAAAAACACATGGTCGTATTCTTGCAATGGTTTTTCGCTGACATCATTGTGGCTAAAACCCCTAAAACGCTGAGCCAGATTTTTTTGGTGCATGCCAAAAGAGCCTGACACAATAAACATCATGCGCTCCGCTGAAATACTGACTGGATAATCGCGCGATTTTTCTTGGTTGTAGCGCTCTATGGGAAATGGCGCTGAGCCTTCCAACACCGTCAGCAACTGTACAGCGACTTCTAGTTTTCTACTGCCTTCTAAAAACAGCTTGTCAAATTCATCCAACACCACCACCGAAGTTTCAGCAACCCTAACGTCTTCTTTAGCACCTTCATAAATCATGCGCCCGATGGTGTCTAAGCTAGAACCAACAATGCCAGTTCTGACCATCGTTGAACAATCCACCGTTACCACATTTAAACCAAACGCCTTGGTAACGTGTTTAATCAAATGCGTTTTGCCTGTGCCTGTTGCCCCTATCAGCAATATGGGTTGTTGTCTGGCATAATCATCACCATTACCCATATATTTTACTGGGCTACTTCTGTCAGTTCTGTTATATTTTTGCGCCAGACGCACAGCGAACAATTTGTGATAATACAGCATGGTGCTCAGCGTATACAGCGCGTTAGACTGTCCGATGATGATGTTTTCAAGCTCTTGGCAAAGCTCATGTGGCTTGGGTATTTTAACGTCCAAAGCCAGCGCCTTGTCCATTTCTTTGTCCACACCCAAATTGACAAATGCGCTAAACAAACTGCTCCTTGCTCCTTTTTCTTGCCCCATCTCCCTTTTGCAAACCTTTTCTTCCGCTTCTTCCGCTATTTCATCGTCATCATCGTCATCATCGTCATCATCAGTTCCTGAGAGTGCTTTTGACACAGTCAGCCCAAATTGGTAGGCTGCATTTTGCGACAACTGTTCAATTTGCTGCGCCACATCTTCATCGCTCAGCAGTTCGGGCAATTCATAAATCTGTTTGAGCGTCTGCCAGTCTTGGGTGATTTGAACGAGCAGCTTTTTAATGTCGTCTGGATATTTTTTACCCAGCTCCACAAACTTAACGCGCTCTTCAATCCATACTTCAACCAAACTCACCATCTGAAAAACAGACAATGTTGGCAAAGACTTCATCACCTTAATCTTGTCTTCTAAATCCAAAGACAAGCTGGTAGCGAGCAGTGTAAAGAAAAACTCTTTGCTAAACGGCAAATCGTCGTCATCAACAGGATATTCTAAGGGGATTAAATTTGACATATTTTTCTCCAAAGATTGTCGTTATTTATTGTAATTAGGGTTATCCAAAGTATTATTGTGAATTTGATTGCTTTGGTCAAAACGCCAACGATTTTTACTTGAGATTTGTTATTTTGGTTTAGTTTAAGGGCTGATGTTGAATTTGTACACCCCATATCCACAGACTTTTGTTATCACTTTGTAACTTTTAGTATTGCGCAACCACTGCCAGCAGTTCGTCAAGCACACTCACTGCGCCACGACCAGACGCATGGGGCGCATTTATCATGCCCACCACCACATAGTAGCGCCCCTGACTGTCCACCACATAGCCTGCCATGCTCACCACGTCATCTAGCGTGCCTGTCTTGATAAATGCCCGCTCAATGGCTGGGTGGTTGGGGTTACGATACGCCAGCCTTGCCATCGTGCCTGTGCGTCCTGCAATGGGTAATGAGTGTTTAAAAGTAGAAAAATAAGGCTGACGATAGGCAAATTCTAACAACTCGCCCATCGCACTGGGACTGACCTGACAATCACGACACAGTCCTGACGCTCGGCTCATTACGGGCGCTGGGCTATTCAGATGGGTTTTCCACCAATGATTAATAAAAGCAAAAGCCTTCGGATAAGTGCTTATCGTCTCTCCCACACTCAGCGGCAACGACAACGCCACTTGCTCAGTCATGACATTATTGGAATATTGATTGATGTCATAAATTTGTGCGGCAAGCGCTCTTGATGGGTAACTGACCACAGGCAGCGCCAATGACGAAAGAGTTGCAGCATAGAGTTTGACTTCTCCAGCAAAACTGGGGTCAAACTGCTGCCAAGTGCCTTTGATGGCTTTTAAGGCAAATTCATCGCCATTGGCAAAGGTGAGCCAGCGCGTATTGTGTCCGCACGCAGCACTGATAATGCCCGACACTTTCAGTGCCGTCGGCGACAATCCAAACTTTGGCTCACTCTGACAGGCGCCAGCGCTTGCCCCGATGGTATTAGGCACATCAAAATCTGCCAACGTGGGCACAACCTTAAGCATCGCCAAACGATTGTCTGCAGGAACAAAAACCTGAACAGGCTGCCCTGTCTTGTCCATCTGAGCACTGGTGTGGTAAGTGCCTGATGGCACAATGTCTATTTGTAGTGTGCCAAAATTGACCAGCAAAGCATTGGGAGCGGCATTATACGCCCTAAGCCCATACCCATCAAAAGCATTGACGTCAAAATTGACCCCAAAAAACGCCCCATTGTCCACCAAAATATCGCCTTGGATATGGCGAATGCCACGCACAAACAAATGCCCAAACAATGCCCTAAGACGCTCGTGAGTTAGCGATGGGTCGCCTGTACCTTTGATAACAATATCGCCATAGAGTGTGCCAGCCACCACCACGCCTTTTTTGTAGATATGTGTGTACCAATGGTGATTGGCGCCCAAACTGTCCAGCGCCACCAAAGTGGTGATGAGTTTTTGGGTGGACGCTGGCACGCGCAATGTCTTGGCGTGATGGCTGATGATGGGAGCTTGACCATCTAGGGGTTTGACCCAAATACTCACTTCATCTGGCGACAAATTGAGTGCTTGGATTTTTTGGTGGATACTCTTTGGCAAATCCTGAGCTGTGGTTTGTGCCCCTGCCAAGCTGGCAAAAAACACGCTGCCAATGAGCGTGCCATATAACAAAGATTGGCGCAAGTTTGTTCGTTTCATGTGGCAAAATACTTATCAAGCCCTTCTTGAATGCCTGAACTAATCACCCCTTTTAATGGCTTTGCCAAAAATGCCAAATCCGCTTCAAAGGCAATCTCTTTATCCGTCAAGACGGCTTTGGCGTCCACGCCTGCTTTTTTGATGTGGGCAGTGTCTTGGTCATCACCCTTGATGTAAGTGATGTCCAGTCCCAGCTCGCTTTTGGCTTCTGTTAGCCACTTTTGGGCTTGGACACGCGCGGTTTCTAGGTCAAAATGGTGTGTTTTTTTGATGGATATGTCTGCCATAAATCGCCTTTGGTGGATGTGCTTGGTTTGGGTTTTGCAAGTTTAGGTTTTGGGCAAGGTTACGCCCGTTTGTCCTTGGTATTTGCCGCCACGGTCTTTATAAGACGTCTGGCACACTTCATCGCTTTGAAAAAAGAGCATTTGTGCCACGCCTTCACCAGCATAAATGCGCGCAGGCAAATTGGTGGTGTTGCTAAACTCCAAAGTAACATGACCTTCCCATTCAGGCTCTAAGGGTGTTACATTGACAATGATGCCGCAGCGAGCATAGGTGGATTTGCCCAGACAAATGGTCAAAACATCACGGGGTATGCGAAAATACTCCACCGTACGCGCCAAAGCAAAAGAATTGGGCGGAATGATACACTCATCCCCCACAATATCTATAAAACTTCTTTCATCAAAGTTTTTGGGGTCTACAATGGCAGAGTGCACATTGGTAAATACTTTAAACTCGTTGGCACAGCGAACATCATAGCCATAGCTTGATGTGCCATAACTCACCAGCTTTTCGCCACGCTCATTATAACGCACCTGCTGCGGCTCAAACGGCTCAATCATGCCGCAGCGCTGCGCCATTTGCCGTATCCAACGGTCAGATTTAATGGACATCTTTGACCCCATCTCTTACCCAAAAAGTTGGCTGCATTATAAAGGATTTGTTGGCTTTTATCAAAAACATTTATGCCCAACAATCAACCGTCAAAGCAACACTTGTACAAATCCTCTCAGCAACTGTGCTATACTTATTTAAGACAAGGTTGACCTACAAGGAACAGTGATGACACGTTTTGATTTTAGTCTTAGCCCTTATCATACGCTAAACATCGACCAGCGGGCTTTGCTTGAAAAATCCGCCGACATTGTGTTTTTTGATGATGACAGCAAAGTTTTATCCATCGGCGACACAGCGGACGCTTTGTATGTGGTCATCAAAGGCACCATCAAAGAAGTGGACGCAGACTATGAGATTGTTGCCTTGTACCACCCCAAAGACAGCTTTGACACACGAGCCTTGTTTAAGCCTGTCTTAGAACACGACTTTGTGGTAGCAGAGCAAAGCCTACTCTACGCCATTCCCAAAAAAGTCATCTTAAGCCTAATGGAGCAAAACAACGACTTTGGGGCATACTTTTATGCCAACATCGCCGACAAATTAAAAAACCAATCCAGCCACCACAAAGAACAAGAGCTCACAGGATTGTTTGTTGCCAAAGTTGCCGACGCTTATCGCCATCTTGACACATACATTGATGGCAACACCAGTTTGTCCGACGCTGCCCATCTGATGAAACAACAAAAATCCAAATCACTGCTCATTAACCACCAACAAAAAATTGGTCTGCTGACCGAGTCGGTTTTTCGCGACGTGCTTGCTGGTGCCAACAGCGCCCCCATCAATCCCCAAGACCCCGTACATCTGTGGGCAACCTTTGCCATGATAAGCATTGACATTGATGAGTTTATGTTTAGCGCGCTTTTAAAAATGCTTGGTTATCGCATTCAGCGCTTGGTGGTTACCAAAGACAACAAAGCCATTGGCGTGCTTGAGCAAATTGACATTTTGGCGTTTTTGTCCAACCACAGCCATTTAATCGCCGAGCAATTAGAATGCTCAGGCAGTATTGATGAGCTTAGTGAAGTTGCTAGCCACATGACCGACACCATCGCTGCCCTACACTCTAGCGGTATGCAAGTGCGTCAGCTGGCAGAGCTTATGCAAGTATTAAACGGCAGATTGTTTGAAAAAGCATGGCAGATGATTGCCCCCAAAGAGCTTTTTGAAAACTCATGCTTAATCGTCATGGGCTCAGAAGGGCGTGGCGAACAAATTTTAAAAACCGACCAAGACAACGCTCTGATTGTCAAAGACGGCATTGACATTAAAGAAGTATTGCCTTACACCCAAAAGTTTTCAGCAGTGCTAGAGAGCTTTGGTTATCCGCCGTGCACAGGCAACATCATGGTCAATAACCCCATGTGGTGTCAAAATTTAAGCGATTTTAAACAAATGCTGGGCAAATGGGCATTGACCGCTAGCCCTGAAAACATGATGTATTTGGCGATTTTTATGGACGCCAAAGCAGTGGCGGGCGAGCATGAATTGCTCTTGCAAGCCAAGAAAGAATTACAAAGTCGCCTAAGCAATGACACAGGTATGCTCATGAGTTTTGCTCGGGCGGTCAGCCAGTTTGATGAGCATGGGCGGGGCTTTTTTGCTCAAATTTTAGGGCAACAAAAGCACAAAATGGACATCAAAAAAATGGGCATTTTTCCTGTGGTACATGGCGTGCGGGCACTAAGTTTGCAGGCGGGACTAGATGAAACCAGCACCTTTGAGCGTATCAGCCAGCTTGCCAAACTTGGCATTATTGAAAAACAGCTCAGCCAAGACATCGGCGAGGCTTTGGCCTATCTGATGAGTATTCGCCTAAAGACAGGACTGTTTGCCTACAAACACCACCTAGAATACATTCCCAATCAAATTGACACTGACAATCTGTCTACCCTTGAGCGTGATTTGCTAAAAGACGCTTTGCAAGTGGTCAAGCGCTTTAAACACAGCATACGCAGTCATTTTAACCTACAAAACTAACACAAAGCCCACAAGGATTGCCCATGTCTTTTTTAAGAACGCTCACCAACAGCTACTACAAAAACAAACTCACCAACAAACGCTATGAGTTTTTGTACGATACTCATCCCGATGAGCTGGTCAGTTTTGATTGCGAGACCACCAGCTTAAATGTCAAAGAAGCTCACATCATCTCTATCGGGGCGGTCAAAATCCGTGGCAACCGCATTTTAACCAGCGAAACCTTTGAAACACTCATCAAAATTGATGGGGTCATGCAAGCCACCAACGTTACCATTCATGGCATTCGCCCCAAGGATTTAACCAATGGGGTCAGCATAGAAGAGGCTTTGGACAAATTTTTACACTTTGTGGGCGGTCGTACGCTGGTTGGCTATTTTTTAGAATACGATGTGGCGATGGTCAATAAATTTTTAAAACCCATGCTTGGCATCAAACTGCCCCAAAAACAAATCGAAGTCTCACGCATTTATCACGCCCAAGAAACCCGCCACAAATACTATGATGCCGAGATAGACCTAAAAATGGC
Source organism: Moraxella sp. (assembly GCA_030528385.1). Classification (GTDB taxonomy): domain Bacteria; phylum Pseudomonadota; class Gammaproteobacteria; order Pseudomonadales; family Moraxellaceae; genus Moraxella. The sequence continues at coordinate 175,513 of JAUMYZ010000001.1, read as the reverse complement.
AACGATGGTAAAGGCACTGGGCATTCCTGATTTGCCCCGCCACGATGCACTAAATGATGCCATCAATGTGGCGATGATGTATCTTATGCTCAAACATCGCCGTGTATAACCATCAATTCACTGATTTGTAGCTTTTATGTAAATTTTACAACAAAATTTTTGCTATCAAATATTGCAATTCATAGATGTTATGCTATTATAAAGCCCATAGGTCTATACAGGTCTATGATTCAAACAACGACAAGACAAGGAAGTGCCCCCACCTAATGTGTCTCTCACAGCATTCACCAGCCCTTTGAGAATGTACGGTAGCATCACTTCCTTATCTCATCTGTTTAAGGAATAACTATGTCAGATCAAAATGTTACACAACAAACTGCTGATGCATATTGGAAAGCCAATATTCGCCTCATCTTGATCTGCCTTGTGATTTGGGCGATATGTTCACATGGCTTTGCCATTTGGCTACGTCCGATGTTGATGGGCATTCAATTTAGTGGCATTGACCTAGGATTTTGGTTCGGTCAGCAAGGCTCTATTCTTACTTTCATTGTGCTTATTTTCTTTTATTCGTGGCAAATGGATAAAATCGAAGCCCGTTTTGGCGTCAAGGAGGACTAAACCATGAGCCAATTTTGGATTAATATGATTTTTGTGGGCTTGTCCTTTGCGTTGTACTTCGGTATTGCAATTTGGGCACGTGCAGGCTCCACCAAAGAGTTCTACGTTGCTGGTGGTGGTGTACACCCCGTTGTCAATGGTATGGCAACCGCCGCTGACTGGATGAGTGCCGCCTCGTTCATTTCTATGGCGGGTATCATCGCCATGGGTGGCTATGCGGCGTCCGCTTATTTGATGGGCTGGACTGGAGGCTATGTACTGCTTGCCTTGTTGCTCGCCCCCTATTTGCGTAAATTTGGTAAATTTACCGTGCCTGACTTTATCGGCGACCGTTTTTATTCTAAAACAGCTCGCCTGATTGCGGTGGTTTGTCTTATCCTTGCTTGTACTACCTATGTTATCGGTCAAATGACAGGGGCAGGCGTGGCATTTTCTCGCTTCTTAGAAGTTGATAAAAACATGGGTCTAATTATCGCTGCTGTGGTCGTGCTGTTCTATGCGGTACTTGGTGGCATGAAGGGTATTACCTACACACAGGTGGCTCAATATGTGGTATTGATGATTGCTTATATCATTCCTGCCATCTTTATCTCACTAAACATCACAGGCAACCCCATTCCAGCACTAGGTATGTTTGGCACGACCGAAGAAGGCGTAACCATGCTAGCCAAATTAGATGGTCTCATCACTGACCTAGGTTTTACCGCCTATACCGCTGATGTGCCTGACAAGCTCAATATGTTCTTGCTTACCATGTCGCTGATGATTGGTACAGCAGGTCTGCCACACGTTATTATCCGCTTTTTTACCGTACCTAAGGTATCAGATGCCCGTATTTCAGCAGGCTGGACACTGATTTTTATCGCCCTGCTGTACACCGCCGCTCCTGCAGTGGGTACGATGGCTCGTATGAATCTGGTTGAAACCATTTATCCTAATGGCACTCAGTCTGCTCCTATTGACTACGAGCATCGTCCTGAATGGATGAAAAACTGGGAAACCACAGGTCTATTAAAATTTGAAGACAAAAATGGCGATGGCAACATCAACTACTACAATGACAAGTCCAAAGACGAAGCATTTAATGCTGCTGCCGAAGCCAAAGGTCTAAAAGGCAATGAGCTTAATGTCAACAACGACATCATGGTACTTGCCAACCCCGAGATTGCCAACTTGCCGCCATGGGTCATCGGTCTGATTGCAGCTGGTGGTATCGCTGCGGCACTCTCAACCGCTGCAGGCTTATTACTTGCTATCTCGTCTGCCATCTCGCATGACTTAATCAAAAAGACCATCAAACCAGACATTACCGAAAAAGGTGAAATGCTTGCTGCTCGTGTCTCGATGATTGTTTCTATCGCAGTGGCAACATGGCTTGGCATGAACCCCCCAGGCTTTGCTGCACAGACTGTTGCACTTGCCTTTGGTATCGCTGCCGCTTCCTTGTTCCCTGCACTGATGATGGGTATCTTCTCGAAGCGTATCAACAACCAAGGGGCGATTGCAGGTATGCTTGTCGGCTTGATTAGCACCTGTATATACATCTTTCTCTTTAAAGGTTGGTTCTTTATCCCTGGTACTGCCAATCTACCTGATGATGCTTCAGGCTGGATTATGGGCATTAACCCATTAGGCTTTGGTGCCATCGGTGCATTATTGAATTTCATCACCGCATTCATTGTGTCTTCAATGACTGCAGCACCACCCAAAGAAGTTCAAGACCTTGTTGAAAGTGTCCGCTATCCAAAAGGTGCTGGCGGTGCTGTAGACCACTAACCCCCCAAGCAACAAAAACTGCCTAATCTCATGTTAGGCAGTTTTTATTTTGATATAATAACCAAGCTGTTAGTTTAGGAAAATTAGGAAAAACAATCATGATGTTTTGGGAAATTATTGCCACAGTCTTTGCTGGCTTCTTATTTGCAGGGCTGGTCATGCCCATACGCCTATTTTATAAAAAAATGCCCAAATGGATAATACCTGCGATGGCGGGCTTGGGCATGATTTGCTTTCAGATACTTAGTGAATACACTTGGTATCCCAACACCAAAGACAACTTGCCCGATGGGGCTGTGGTGGTGGCAACCGTCCCTAAGACCACATGGTTTCGTCCGTGGTCGTATGTCAAACCACAAATCTTTCAGTTTGTGGTACTGGACGGCAAGCATGTCAATGAAGTTGCCACAGGCATCAAGCAGGCTCGGCTATACTTTTTTGAGCGGCGACTACCTGCCCAAGAGTTGCTGGCGGTATTTGACTGCACAAACGAACGCCAAGCCTATGTGCCAAACGAGCAACACTTTGACCCAAATGCACTTGATTGGCAAAAGTTTGACTACACAGCCGATGCACTGAATGTCGTGTGTCACTAGATAAGCATTATACACTATTCATCACTCACACCAATTACTCTGACACTGGCACAGGGCGGTATCAATCACTCACACTCAATGGACAGAAGCCCATCACATCCTTGCCCCGCCCCTAAACTCGCCCAAAGTGATGTCAAACTAAAAAATTCGCCTATCATGACGCACTTTGGCAAACTGTCCAATACGGTCTTGAATGGTTTGAGCAATACTCAAATAATGCTGGGCATGACCGTCATTTGCCAGCACTGATGGTATGCCTTTGTCCATCTGCTCGCGAATGCCCTTTGCCAAAGGCAGTTGCCCCAAAAGTGGCACGCCATATTCTTGGCTGATTTGCTCACCGCCACCACTGCCAAAAATCGCTTCGCTATGCCCGCAGTTACTACAAGTGTGCAATGCCATATTTTCAACAATGCCCAGCACAGGGATTTGTGTCTTAGCAAACAACTCAACACCCTTTTTGGCGTCTAATAGAGCGATGTGCTGTGGGGTGGTAACGACAATCGCTGCCGTTACAGGGATTTTTTGGGCAAGGGTCAGCTGTATGTCTCCTGTACCAGGGGGCATATCCACCAGCAAATAATCCAGATGTGGCCAAGCCGTCTGGTTGTACAGTTGCATGAGAGCCCCCGTTGCCTTAATGCCCCGCCACGCCACAGGGGTGTTGTCGCTGTCTAACAAATTACCAATGGACAACATCGCCAAACCATGAGTGTCAATGGGCACAAACTCCCCATTCTCAACCGCTGGCTTGACGCCTGCCACGCCCAACATATCAGGCACGCTAGGGCCATAAATGTCGGCATCTAAAATCCCCACCCGATTACCCAGCTTTTGCAGTGCTAGAGCAAGATTAACCGCTGTGGTAGATTTACCCACACCACCCTTACCCGACGCCACCAGCAAAATATGGCGAATGCGTGGGTGCATGACCAGCTCCGACTGCTTGGCGGGTGGGCTTGGCGTATGCGTTTGTGCTTTGGGCATGGCGACATTTAAATTCACTTCGGCAACGCCCAACACAGACAATCGTTTTTGCAAGGTTTGATATACCACTTCAATGTCGTCTTGGGCAGTCCCATTTGGCACGCTCAAATCCAGCTCAAGCACGTCTTTGGTGAGTGTTTTTTTTGTAATTAAGTCTGACAAGGACTTATCACCGAGCACCAACTCGCCCAGCACTGTGTCAATTTGTGCCATGCTTATTTTGTCTTTTTTTAACCAATCAAACATATCAATCCATCAATATAGCCAATAAAGTTGCCCATTGGCAAGATTACAATCTTGCTCGTTATCGCCGACACCATGGCTGTCGCCATCAAAACCCACCAAACCCCGCTTGATTAGCTCAAGCAGTGCCACAAAACTCACCACCACGCCGATTTTGCCTTGTTGTTTATCCAACAACTGGACAAAAGTCGCCTGCCCCACTTGACTGAGCTGACGGCTGATACTGGCAATGCGCTCTGACAAAGGCACAGCGTCCACGCCCACTGTGTGCATTTGATAATCAGGTTTGATTTGCATGGTAATAAGACTGTTGACCAGCAACTCTGGCGAATATTTGGGCAGCTGGGCTTGCATGACTGCTGCGTCTGGCAAGCTGGCAAAAGCCAAAAACACATCGCGTTCCAAACGCATCAACCCATCAATGTGCTTGGTTGCCGTTTTGATTTGGGCATATTCTTCAAGGCGGCGAATAAGTTTTGCCTTGGGGCTGACTTCATCGTCAATGTGCGCAGGTTTTGGCAACAAGAGTTCACTTTTAATGGCAACAAGCGTGCTTGCCATCAGCAAATAATCGCCCGCCAGCTCAAAATGTGCTTCGTCAAGCCCTTGAATGTATTCTAAATATTGCTCTGTAATGGGTAAAATTGCCGTTTCAGTCAAATCAAAATTGTTCTTTTTGACCAAATACAACAAAAAATCAAGCGGCCCTGCAAATTGCTCCAGCCAAATGGCAAAAGCCTGTGGTGGAATATACAAATCTTGGGGCAAGCTGACAACGGGCGTATCAAAAATACGAACGCCATCAAACAGTTGTCCCTGTGCGCCGTCCATCGGCGCCTATTTGAGTTTTGCCAGTGGCTTGATACCCACCGCACGACGCACTTTGTCCAGCTGTTTTTGGGCATGGCGAGTGGCTTTGTGTGCGCCCATCTGCAAAATCTCTTCAAGCTCTTTGGGATTGTTCATCAGCTCAAGATATCGGCTGCGCATGGGGGCAAGCTCACCATCAATTTGGGCAAACAAAATCTCCTTGGCTTCACCCCAACCAATGCCTTGACGATAACGCTGTGCAAGCGTCTCAATCTGCTCAGCACTGGCAAAGGCTTTATAAATCTCAAAAATGTTGCAATTGTCGGGGTCTTTGGGCTCTTCGGGCGCTTGACTGTTGGTTACAATTTGAGCAATGGCTTTTTTGAGCGCTTTTTGTAGGTCAATAGTGGGGTTGCCATCACCAAACAAAGGAATGGTATTGCCATAAGATTTGCTCATTTTGCGCCCATCAAGCCCTGTCAAAAGGGGCACATCGTCATCAACCACTGCCACGGGCAATGTAAACAGCGCTTTGTATTTATGATTAAACGTGCCTGCCATATCGCGCGCCATCTCAATATGCTGGATTTGGTCCTTGCCCACGGGCACGTGTGTGGCATTAAACATCAAAATGTCTGCCGCCATCAACACAGGATAACCAAACAGTCCCATTGTAATGCCAAAATCAGGGTCGGTGTCGCCCTTGTCTGTGTTAATGTCCACTGCCGCCTTATAAGCGTGCGCTCTGTTCATCAGTCCTTTGGCACAGCTGCAGCCGAGCACCCAAGCCAGCTCTGGGATTTGGGCAATGTCGGATTGACGATAAAACACCACCCGCTCTGGGTCAAGCCCGCAAGCCAGCCATGTGGCGGCAATGGCTTTGGTAGAACGGTGAATCTCATCAGGGTCAAAGCACTTAATCAGTGCATGAAAGTCCGCCAAAAAGAAAAAGGCTTCGTCATCGCTTTGATTGATGGCGTGTATGGCAGGACGAATCGCTCCCACATAGTTGCCCAAATGCGGAATGCCTGTGGTGGTAATGCCAGTTAAAATGCGTTTTTTGCAATCATTTTGTTCGGTCATAATGCTGCTCTTTTTGATGTGGGTTGGTCATAAACATTGGTGCCATCGGCTTGGGTCTTAAAGCGCCGATGAAACCACATCCATTGGGCGATGTCTTTTTTGATGTTGTTCTCAAGCAAGTCGTTGATACGCTGAGCGTCTGCCACTTCATCGCTGCTTGGATAATTTTCCACCAACGTCAAACTGATGTGATAATGGGGAATTTTACCTTTGGGAATATGGTCTGGGGTTTTTCGTATCATGTCTAGCATGATGACGGCGGGCAAATTGTCCTTATTGCCCAGCTTGGCAAGTCGTCTGGGTATGGTGATGGTGGCGGCATTCACCCCAAAAAACCTTGCCATCACGCCATGCTCTAGCCCAAAATCTTGGTCGGGCGTGTACCACACCACTTTGCCAGCCTTGATACGCCCAAGCAGCTTTTTTATGTCGCGACTGCCAATTTGTTCGTCATAAATTCGTCGGCGCGCATTGTACACCAGCCATTCAAACAGTGGGTTGTTTTGTTTGCGATACACACAATCGGCAGCAAAAAACTGCGTGGAAAGCCTGCCTATCAAATCAAGCGTGGTGTAGTGTCCGCCCAACAAAATCACCGCTTTGCCCTGCTGCTGCGCCAAAGTCAAATGCTGCAGTCCTGAGATGCTAAAAGTGCGCTTAAAGACATTGGGGCGAAACCACGCACACAACGTCTCAAACACGCCAATGCCTTGATTGACAAACACTTGCTTGGCAATCAGCATTCTTTGGTGCTCACTTTTGTTGGCAAACGCCAAAGACAAGTTGGTCAGCGTGTCTTGGACACGGCGCTTGGCCAGCAAAAACGCCGCTTTGCCCAGCTGTCTGCCCAAAAAAAACTGCGCCCGCAGCGGCAAACAAACCAAGGGTAGCAGCAGCGCCAGCAGCAGCCATACCCCCCAGTATCTTGGCGCCAAAAACTGCCATTGCCATGGCGCTTTGGGGGCAAGACACGTTTGTTTGTGCGTGTCGGTCAAATTGGGCATGGCTTTGTCATCAACAACAAAACTTGGCTTTTGGCACTGACCATCACAACAAGTATCATGCTTAGACATGGGCTTATCTCATTTGCCAATATTTTCAAGTTCGTCCCAGCGCTCTAATTTTTCTAGCAGCAAGGCGTCAATCTGAGCCAGTCGCTCACTGTGGCTTTTTGCCAGCGCCAAATCGCTGACAAACAGCGAGCCATCTGCCAACTGGTCAGCAAGTGTTTGTTGCTCGCTTTCTAACAAAGCAATTTCATCGGGCAAGCTGTCTAACTCGCGCTGTTCTTTGTAGCTTAATTTGCGCTTTGTGTTACTGGCTGGGGGCGCTGCTGGCTTGGTCTGGGGCTTGGCGGCGGTTTTTGTGTTATTTTTGCTTGGTGCCAACTTTTGGGCGGCGTGGGCTTTTTGGGTAAGATAATCTTGATAACCGCCCACATACTCAGCAATCACACCATGCCCATCTTTGTCGCTGTCAAAAACCCACGTTTGGGTAACCACATTGTCCATAAAAGCACGGTCATGACTGATAAGCAACACCGTACCATCAAAGTTTGCCACATATTCTTCTAGCAGCTCAAGCGTTGCCATGTCCAAATCGTTGGTCGGCTCATCAAGCACCAAGACATTGGCAGGCTTAAGCAGCTGTTTGGCAAGCAACACGCGCGCTTTTTCGCCACCTGACAAAGCCCCCACTGGCGTTCGGGCGCGGTTGGGCGCAAACAAAAAATCTTGCAAATAGCCCAAAATGTGCTTTTTTTGTCCGTTGATTTCTATATAGTCCGAGCCGTCAGCAACGTTTTCTGCCACCGACTTTTGGGGGTCTAATTGGTCTTTTAATTGGTCAAAAAATGCCACCTGCAAAGACGTGCCCAGCTTAATGCTGCCAGCGACTTTGGCACCATCATCCAACCCTAAAATGGTGCGAATTAACGTGGTCTTGCCCACACCGTTTTTGCCAATAATGCCCACTTTATCGCCACGCATCAGCACCGCGCTAAAGTCTTTGACCAGCAATTTACCATCATACTTTAAACTTAAGTTTTTGACTTGGCAGACGATTTTACCCGATTTTTCGGCGCTGTTGTGGGTCAAAGAGACGTTGCCCACCACATCACGACGCGCTTTTCGCTCTGCCCGCAATGCTTTTAGGGCGCGCACCCGTCCTTCATTGCGCGTGCGGCGAGCTTTGATGCCTTGACGTATCCACACTTCTTCGGCAGCGAGTTTTTTGTCAAATTCTTCAAAAGACTTTTGTTCAGCAATCAGCTCAAGTTCTTTGAGCTCTTGGTAGCGCGCATAGCCACCAACGCCTTGGGAGACGTCATAACTGCAGAGCCGACCGCGGTCAAGCTCCACAATGCGCGTTGCTAAGTTGTCCACAAACTGGCGGTCGTGCGTGATAAACAGCACGGTCAAATTTTGGTTTAACAAATATTTTTCTAGCCAGTCAATACTCTCAACGTCCAAATGGTTGGTGGGCTCATCAAGCAGCAGCACATCGGGCTTGCCAACCAATGCTTGCGCCAGCAGTGCTCGGCGTTTGCGCCCACCTGACAAAGCACTCAGCTTGTCTTGGGGGTCAAGCCCCATGTTCTGCAAAATCGCAGTGGCTTGGCGCGCCAAATCCCAACCGTGCACCGCGTCAATCTGCGGCTGCAAATCACTCATTCGCTCACAAGCGCTCATGTCGCCTGCACCGCATTTATCCGACAAAGCGTGATACTCCGCCAAAAGCTTGGCAACACTAGGATTGCCTGCCATCACCACATCAAGCAGCGTGCCGTCATCGGTTGGCACATCTTGGGCAAGCATACCCACTTTGGTGCCATCGGCAATCAACACCTCACCACCATCTGCCACCTGCGTGCCAGCAATCAGACGCAACAACGTGGACTTACCCTCGCCGTTGCGCCCAATCAGGCACACGCGCTCGCCTGCTTCAAGACTAAAAGTTACGCCGTCCAAAATCGGAGCAACCCCGAAGGCAAGCTGGATATTTTTTAGGTGGATAAGTGCCATAAATTTTCTTAACTGTGCTAAAATGAACGCCAATTATAACAAATTTATCTTTTAAATTGTTATCGCCAATGCTTTTTCTTTTTGATTGACACCACCATGACCGATGACATCATCAATCTCCAAATCAAAGTTGCCCACCTAGAAAATGCGCTTGACGCTTTGGACAAGGTCATCATACGCCAAGACCAAACCATCAAAGACCTACAAGACCAATTAAAACTGCTGTATCGTTGCCTTGAAAACCAACAAGAACATTCATCCTTTGATGTGCTCACAGACAGACCGCCCCATTATTGACAAGGTTGGCTGACGTTTTTGTACAATTATTCACAGTCTGACCAGCCAACCGCCAATATCACACAAACAGTACTTTTTTCTTGTATTCAAAAAATATTTGTTTTAAGATAAGCGACATTGGCATATTTATTTACAATTTTGCTATACAGTGTCATTTATTATTAGTTGTGTTACAGGAGTTAGCCATGAATCAAGCCTTTAATTACAAAACGCTTGCTTTAGCCATTGTCTCATTAGGTGCTGGTGTCAGCGCCCAAGGGGCAGGTCTTGACCGTTCAGGACAGGACATCACAGCATTTTTACAAGACGGCACTTATGCCGAAGCGGTTTATACCTATATTGATGCCAATGTTTCAGGTCATGACAATGGCGTAACCAGCGGCGCAAGCAAAGACAACTACATCAAGGGCAAAGCCACAGGCAACGTTGCCGAAACTTATGACTTTTTCCGTTTTGGGGTCAAAGCAGACGTCAATGACACCTTTAGCGTGGGCGTGGTGTATGATGAGCCTTTTGGGGCAGCAGTAGAGCATTTTGGCAGCAGTAATTTTGTCGCTCAAGGCGCAGACGCCACCATCAATGCCCTGACCAACGGACAAGTGCCAAACGCCGCCATTGCACAAACCGCCCTTGCTCAGGCTCAGCAAGGCATCGCCCAATTAAAAACAGCCATCGCCACCGCCAAAGCCGCCAATCAAAACACCGCCGCATTAGAAGCCAAACTTACCGAAACTGTGAGCACCGCCACGAAACTGGGCAGCGCACTCAATGCTGCTGGCGTTGCCCAAGCCCAAAAAGGCGAAGGCACCAATGTGGAGATTCGCACCAACAACGCCACATTGCTCTTGGGCGCCAAACTGGGCACCAACAAGAACTTACAACTCTATGGTGGTCCTGCCATGCAACGCCTAACGGGTGAAGTGCACTTACGCGGCAGCGCCTACCAAGGGGCAACAGGGTATGACGCACGCATCAGTCCCGACACATCTTATGGTTGGGTGGCAGGCGTCTCTTACAGCGTCCCCAAAATCGCCCTAAAAGCTGCCCTGACCTATCGCTCAGAGATTGAGCACAGCACGCCAATTGCCGAAGTGTTCCCTGCGCTGGGAGCAGCGGGCACAACCACGCGTGATTTTAAAGTAACCTTACCAGAATCTTATAATCTGGATTTTCAAACTGGGGTTAGCCCAACCATGCTGCTGACCGCCAAAGCGCGTTTTGTGCCTTGGAGCAAATTTGACATCAGACCGCCCACCTACGGCGACGCCACCGCAAGAGCAAACAACGGCACACCTTTGGCAATCGTTGAATACAGCAAAGACCAATGGTCGGCAGAACTTGGCTTGGGCAAAAAACTCTCCGACAAACTGGCGGTGTCGGGCAGTGTTGGTTATGACAGCGGCGCGGGCAACCCTGTAAGCACGCTTGGCCCCATCAAAGGCTATTACAGCGTTGGTTTGGGTGCCAAATACAATCTAACGCCCAACTGGTCTGTGTCCGCAGGCGGCAAATACCTAAAATTTGGCGACGCCACCGCTCAGCTGCCCACCAAAGCCACCGCAGGCAAATTTGAAAAAAATGACGGCTATATCGTCGGTGTCAAGCTCGCCTACCAAGACAAAAAATAAATCCACCACCAAACAAGCCAAGACCGATGTTTTGGCTTGTTTTCTTTTGTATAAATTTTTATAATTTGTTATCATAGCTTTTATTTTGGGCTTGTGTATGATTTTACCTGATAAGCGCTTTTTGATTGCGCCATCTATTTTATCGGCAGATTTTGCCCGCCTTGGTCAAGACGTACAAGACGTATTGGACGCTGGGGCAGATGTGGTGCATTTTGATGTGATGGACAACCATTATGTGCCCAATCTCACCTTTGGGGCGATGATTTGTCAAGCCCTAAAAGACTACGGCATTGACGCACCCATTGACGTGCATTTGATGGTAAAACCTGTAGACAGCATGATTGAAGCCTTTTTAAAGGCAGGCGCAGACGTCATCACCTTTCACCCAGAAGCCAGCGAGCACATAGACCGCAGCTTGCAGCTCATCAAAGATGGCGGCGCAAAGTGTGGATTGGTGTTCAATCCTGCCACGCCTTTATATTATTTAAATCATACACTGGATAAACTTGACCAAATTTTAATCATGAGCGTCAATCCTGGTTTTGGCGGTCAAAAATTCATTGACCACACCCTAGACAAAGTGCGCGCCGTGCGTCGCATGATAGATGAACGCGGGCTTGATATTCGCCTAGAGATTGATGGTGGTGTCAACGCCCATAACATCTGTGCCATCGCCGAAGCTGGCGCCGATATGTTTGTGGCGGGGTCAGCCATTTTTAATGCGCCCAGCTACAAAGACGTCATTGACACCATAAAACAGCAACTTGCACAAGTGGGTCGCCATGAGTAATGCCAATCCAAGTTTGATTCCCAAGACCATTACGGCTGGTTTGGGGTTTTTTGCGTTTTTGCTTGCGATTGCAGGCTACGTTTTTCGCTTGTTGGCAGGCGATGAACCAATGCTTGTCGTGCGTCATGCGCTGGTGGTGGTGTCCTTTTTTATGCTTGTTATGCCCAGCATGTTCGTGGGCGGGGCGTGGCTACTAAACACAGTCAACAACGCCAATATCCAAACACGCAACGCGTGGACACTGGGTTGGTTGATGTCTTGTGTGGCACTTTTGACCATTATGGGACGCTATAGTTGATGTATAAACTGCTCGGCAGATTGCTGCCTGACCGCTTTGTCCCCAAAGACGTCCCCAAAGGCTTGATTCTCACGCTGATTGTACTGATTGCGCTGCTGAGTTTGTCTGGTTTGCGCCACGGTCAAGGCGACAGATTGCAAGGCTGGTTGCACGTGCTAGAAAATTGGGTGTTCTACTTGTTTTTATTGCCTGCTTGTACCGCTTTGATAAGCATGCCCATCAAATACCGTGATGACAGTTTTGACGTCAAAATGGCTTATTATTTGGGCATGTTTGTGGGATTTTTGTTTATGATTGCCAAACTTCGCTATTGGCGCTGATTGAAAATTTCAACATTGCCCCTATTGATAAGCATGACAGACACTAAAAAAGGCATCTTAATGGCAAAAGACGACAAAAAAAGCGTGGACATCGTGGTTGAGACCGAAGACACACCCAAGCCGAAGCGGCGCAGCAAAACCACAAAAGCAGACAGTGCTCCATCGGGCAAAACCACCAAAAAACGAGCACCCAAAAAGACAGCAGACGACCCAAGCAACACCAAAGAAACAATCATCAAAGAAGCCTATCTTGAGTTTGTAGAAGACGAAAATGGCGCGTTGGTTCTAAGAGAAGTGGGTGGCGATGAAGCCTTGGTCAGTATTGATTTTGCTGACAAAATCAAAGAAATGCTGGGCAAAGAGACCATACAAGTCATGAGCCACCACATGATTCAAGCGGCGATTGCCAGCTTTATGCAGCACCAAATGAACCAGTGGCATGCCCACGTTCACGAAGAGACGCCCAAACATTTAAGTTAATTTTAAAGGCTTATCATCAAGGTCTTTAGCAACATAAGTAACCAACATGACCAACAAAACACACGCCCCAAAGCCCCACCCCAAAACCAAAAAAGGCTTGATTTGGATTGACCTTGAGATGACAGGTCTGGACACTCAGCGCGACGAGATTATTGAGATTGCCACCATCATTACCGACGACAAATTAAACATCTTGGCAGAAGGTCCTGTTTTTGCCATCAAAGTGCCTGACGCCACCATCAACGGCATGGACGATTGGAACAAGACCCAACATGGACAATCAGGACTGATTGACCGCGTGCGCCGCAGCAACATCACCTTGACACACGCCGAACAAGCCACCATTGAATTTTTGGCAAAATGGGTGGACAAAGGCATCTCTCCGATGTGCGGCAACTCCATCTGCCAAGACCGCCGTTTTTTGGCACGACAAATGCCCACATTAGAAGCCTATTTTCATTATCGCAACCTAGACGTCTCCAGCATCAAAGAATTGTGCTATCGCTGGCGACCAGACATTGCCAGCGGCTATCAAAAAGGTGGGGCGCATTTGGCGCTTGATGACATCCGCGATTCTATCCGTGAGTTGCGCCATTATCGTGAGCATTTTTTTAAATTGCTTGATTGACCCCACCGATGAAACCGACACGCTACCGCTGGCTGCTGCTGTTATGGGCAATCTTTGGTGGTGTGGTTGTGTTTTTTGCCATACAAAATCTGCTGCACCCCCAACTAAAATACAACAGCGGTATTGACCGCTTATGCCACCCTTTTGACACTCGGGTGCGGTATCGTATTGGCGTCATTGACGAGCGCTTTGGCATTGGACGCGCCCAGCTGCAAGCTCTAACAAACGAAGCGGCGCAAATTTGGCACGATGGCACAGCTCGGCAGTGGTTTGTTTATGACAACAATGCCCAGCTCACCATCAATTTGATTTATGACGAACGCCAAGCCACCACCACCGCCAAACAACAAACCCAACACGCCATCACACAAATGATACAATCTCACAACCAACAAGCACAACACATTGACAAACAACGTCAAGCGCTCAACCACAACTTTAACACCCTACAACAAAAAATCAAACGTTGGCAAAACGCCTACGCAGCGATTGTGCAAACCAACCCCCAATTCAGCACGGAGCACCAGCGTCTGTTACAACAAAAACAAGTGCTTGACAAAGAAATTCATCACTACCAACAGCAGCAAACGCGGTTTAATGAGATGGTGGAACGGTTCAATCACCAAGCCCAAACCATCAATGACGCCATTGACAGCGCCAACCAACAATTTGTCCCCCATCAATTTGACAAAGGCATTTTTAATGGCAAACAAATCAACATTTATGAATTTCAGTCGCTGGACGATTTGCGCCTGACTTTGGCACACGAACTGGGTCATGCGCTGGGCATTGGGCACAATGACGACCCCAGCGCCCTGATGTACCCTTATGCCCAAAGCCAAGACATGAAAAATTTTCGCCTAAAGCCTGCCGACATTGAGCTGCTCAACCAACGATGATTAAATAATGGGCATTGCCAACAACTCATCAAAAAGTTTGGGCGCTGTGCCGTCTTGATGGTAACTCATCTCCGACACATCATCTGATGTGTCGGACTTTATCTCTTTGGTGGCTGGCGTGTGGCTTGCCACCAACTTTGTTGGCAGCTCGGTGTCGCTTTTTATCAATGCATCGAGTCTTAATTGTGCCATTTCATCATCACTGACACCAGCCACATTCATCTTAAGCTCTGTTGACCAGCCATCAAGATTGCCATCTGTTCGCCCTAGCGCGTCTAAAATTGCTTGGTCATGGTCAGAAACGGTCAATAATTTAAACTCATCAACGTTTGGCACTTTAAAGAAAAACTCCCCATCAAAGTTGGCGGGTTGAGATTGCTCGTCAATCACCAAGGACTTAACCGTCAATTCATTCATGCCTTCTTGCCAAGCCCCAAATAATTGGCTGGTGGCAAGAATGTGGTTGTCAAGTTGCAACGCATCGCCCTGTTCTGCGTTGAAGCCGCTGATGGTGGTGGGCGGGCAGCCGTCGAGCAGGCATTCGCTGTCGATGATGAAGGTGTCTTGCGCTTCGCTGCCGTGTTGGATGTCGCCGAGCTTGTCGAGGTCGAGGGTGGTTTCTTCGCCGATGAGTTGTTTGTCGGCGATGGGCAGGCGCACGGTTTGCGGGCGGGCTTCGGCGCTGACGGGACTGATGCCGCCGTTGGCGTCTATGCGTACGACGTTGAGGATTTCGTAGGGGGTGCCGTAGGTGCTTTCGGCGGCCCAGGCGGTGATTTCGCTGCCGGGTTTGAAGGCGCTGACGGGGATTTCGGTGCGGCCGGTTTTGGGGTCGAAGCTGCTGCCTTCGGGGAAGCTGGAGAAGTCCATCCATTCGTTGTCCCAGGTGGCGAAGTCGAAGTCGCGTGCCATGCCTTCGGGGTTGGTGTAGTAGATGCGCATTTTGGCGGCGTTTTTGCCGGGGCGGAAGATGAGTTTGCCGTTGCTGGCGCTGATGTCGACGGGGGCGGGCATGATGCCGGCTTGCGCGGGGTCGGTGTGGTCTTCAAGTTGGGTGGTGACGCTGGCGTTGCCGAGGCGGACGTTGCCGCTGCTGCCGGTGATTTCTATGCGGTAGCTTTCGGTTTTTTCGTCATGGATGTCGCGCAGGGGGCGGAAGAAGATGCCCCGGTCGGTGACGCCGGGTTCGATGGTGATGGTCCAGGTGGAGCTCTCAAGGAAGTCTTGGCGGTCGGTGCTGATGTGAACGAGGCGCATGTCGATTTCTACGGGCTCGTTCAGGGCTTCGCTGAGGTTGAGGTTGTAGGCGATGAGGTCGCCTTCGAGGACGCTGGTGTCGTTGGCTCTGAGGGTGAGCAGCGGTCGGGTGTCGGCGGCGATGGCCTGGCTCGGGGCGCTGTCGATGCTTTCGGCGTGGCCGTGGCCGTCGGTGTAGCTGGCGGTGACGGTGAGGGTTTTGCCGAGGTCGCTTTCTTTGGGGGTGTAGGTGGCGCCGCGCCCGACTTCCCGGCCGCCGATTTTCCAGATGTAGGTGATGTCGCCGAGGCCGTCGGGGTCTTGCAGGGTGTGGGCGGCGCTTAGGGTGTAGCCGACTTTGGTTTCGCCGTTGATGCGCACTTCGCCGCTGGGGCGTTGGTTGGGCGCGGGGTAGGCGGGGTCGTCCTGTACTTGCAGGGTGAGGGTTTCGCTGTATTTTTCTCCGCCTTTGTCGGTGGTGGTGATTTCCAGCGCGATGGTTTGTTCGTCGGCGAATTCGACTTTGACGCCGTCTTTGAGTTTGAGAGTGCCGTCGGCTGTGACTTCAAAGCGCTGGTCGTTCACGGTGTAGGTGTGGGTATCGCCTTTATCGGGGTCGCTGGTGCTGAGTTTGCCCACGACTGCGCCCGCTTGGTTTTCAGGTAGCCTGTCGGCAGAAAGTGCGATGTCGGTGGGTGCGCGGTTGGGAATTGCTTGATAAGCGGGAACGACGATGAGGTCGAGTTCGCGCACGAAGCTGTGGTTGGCGCTGTCGGTGATTTCGATGGCGAGGCCGACGGTTTTTTCGCTGGCGTCGTCGATTTGGATGCCGTCTTTGAGTTTGAGTGTGTCGGCAACGATTTCAAAGCGTTCGTCGCTGATGCGGTAGGTGTAGGTTTCGCCGAGGTCGGGGTCGTGGACGCCGATGTTGCCGATGACGGCGCCTGGGGTTTCGTCGGCGATGTAGTTGCCGACAACGTAGGCCCACAGCGGCGCGTGGTTGGGCTGCGGGCTGCCGATGGGGTTGCTGGCGGCGCTGGTGGCGGTTTCTTCCTGGCCTGCGCCGTCGGTAAATTCCACGTGCACGCTGATGCGTTTGCCGTGGTCGCTGTCGCTCAAGCGGTAGGTGCGGCCGGTGGCGTTGGCTATGGGCTGGCCGTCGGCGAGCCATTGGTAGCGCACCTCCGCTGGAACGATGTCGCCGTCGTAGACGTGGGCGGTCAAGGTTTCGCCTGCTTTCATGTGGCCGCGCACGAAGACGTCGGCTTTGTAGCTGTTGTTGCGGATGGTGTTGTTTTGGCCTTTGTTTTCGATGCCGCCGCCTTCGATGATTTGGCCGTTTTCGCGGTAGCCGCGCGGGTAGCCGCCGCCGTAGATGGTGTTGTTTTCCACGGTGATGTCGCGGCTCATGCTGTCCAGCCACAGTTTGCGGATGCCGCCGGTGGGCGAGACGACGTAGTTGCCGTGGCGGATGGTGTTGCCCGCCACGCGGCCGCCGATAAGGCCGTCGATGCCGATGCCGTCGCGGTTGCCTTCGAAATGGTTGTCTTCGATGACGATGTTTTTGGTGACGGTGTCGCGGTAGGCTTTGCCGAAGGCGTTGTCGCGGTTGAACTGGCTACCTGAAACGACGATGCCGAAGCCGGAGTTGTTTTCAAAGCGGTTGCCACGGATTTCGATGTCGGTGGTGCTGCGGCTGGGGTTGGGCTCGATGTCGATGCCGGAGACGGGCATGTGGCCGTTGGTGTTTTTGAACACGGAATCCAGCACTTTCACGCCTTTGGCGTCGGTAATCGAGAGTCCTTGACGACGGTTGTTGTCAGCAACGATGTTGTAAAAGACGATATTCTGGCTTTGCGGGTCGGCGCCGCTGTTGATGCCGACGTAGAAGCCGTCGCCCCAGAAATCGCGGGCGGTGACGTTTTCCACCACCACATTGCTGGAGGAGCGGATCAACACGCCCATGCCCCATTCGCCCTTGTTGCCGAGATGGGCGTCGCGCTCGCCGACAAGGGTGCCGCCGAGGAGGTGGGCGTTGTCCACTTCGCGCAGGGTGAAGACGGCGTAGCTGTCGGCATCGTTGGGGATGGCCTTGAGCACGGCATCGTCGGCCATGCGCACGATGACGTTGCTTTTCAGATGCACGCTTTTTATCGCATCGACCAGATAATTGCCCGCCGGAATCTCGACAATGCCGCCGCCTTTGGCGGCCACGGCGTTAATGGCTTTTTGAATCGCGGCGGTGTCGTCCGTTTGCCCGTCGCCTTTGGCGCCGTAGGCGGCGTCTTTGATGTTGGCGATGAAATCCGTTTTCGGCTTGGGCACGTGCACGCCGAGTTTGCCGCCATTCGGCGGGGTGGGGGCGGGATAGGCGGGGTCATCCTGCACTTGCAGGGTGAGGGTTTCGCTGTATTTCGCCCCCGCTTTATCGGTGGTGGTGATGGTAAGCGGGATGGTTTGCCCGTCGGCAAAATCGACTTTGACGCCGTCTTTGAGCTTGAGATTGCCCTGGGCATCGACTTCAAAGCGCTTGTCGTTCACGGTGTAGCTGTGGGTATCGCCTTGGTCTTCATCGGTGGTGGTGAGTTTGCCGACAATCGCGCCCGCTTTGTTTTCAGGTAGCCTGTCGGCGGACAAGGTGATGTCCGTCGGCGCTTGGTTGGGCGCGCTTTCAATGGGCGGGGTCGGCACTTCGTATTCGGTTTCGCGCGCGCCGCCGTCTTTGTCGAAGCTGGCTTCCACGCTGATGCGCTTGCCCGCGTCTTCGGGGCGCACGGTGTAGCTGGCGGCGGTGGCGCCGTCGATTTTTTTGCCGTTGGCAAGCCATTGGTAGCTCAAGTTGCGCGGCGCGCCGTCGTCGTTGTGCACTTCGGCGGTGAGTACCGCGCCCACTTTTGCCTCGCCGCGCACAAAGGCCACGGATTCAAAGGTATTGCCGGAAAGCGCGTTGTTGCTGCCGCGATCCACAATGCTGCCGGTTTGCACGGTGTTGCCGCTAACGGTGTTGTCGTGGCTGTTGGGGTTCAGCCAGAGCGAGTACTGGCGGCCGTTGCCGATGTCGCTGATGTGGTTGTTGCTGATGGTGTGGCCGCCGGTGTTGTTGACCACGATGCCCGCGTAGCTGTTTTTGATGGTGTTGCCGTCGATGACGACGTTGCGGATGTCGGCATTTTCAACGGTCGGCCCTTCCAGCAAGATGATGCCGTAGCCGCTGTTGTTGTCGAAGGTTGAGTTTTTGATGGTGACGTTGCTGACTTGCTCGTGGCTGTTCGGTTCGATGTCGATGCCGGCCTGCGGCGGCGTGCCGCCCTGTCCGCCGGTGTTTTTGAACACGGAATCTTCCACCAGCACTTTGTCGGCAAAGGTAATGGACATGCCCTGGCGGCGGTTGCCGTCGGCAGTGAGCTTATAGACGGTGACGTTTTCGCTCGCCGTGCGCGGCAGGCTGCCGCTGTCGCCGATGTACACGGCATCGCCCCAGAATTCGCGCACGACCACGTTCTCGATGACCACGTTTTTACCGCTGGCAATCTTGATGCCCATGCCCCATTCGCCTTGGTTGTCCAAATGGCCGTGGCGGTCGCCCACCAGCGTTCCGCCCATGATGGCGACGTTTTCGGCGTTGTAAATATTGAAAATATCGTAGTGTTTCTCGCCATTGGGGATGACTTGCATCACCGTGTCGTCCGCCATGCGGATGATGACGTTGCTTTTCACCTGCAAACCGGACTTGCGCGGCACAAAACCGGGGCCGAGCACGCTTGTGGCCGCGCCGTTGATCATATAGGTGCCGGACGGAATCTCAACAATGCCGCCGCCTTTCTCGGCGACCGCATCAATGGCTTTTTGAATCGCTTGCGTATCATCGGCTTGGCCGTCGCCCTTCGCGCCGTAGGCGGCGTCTTTGACGTTGGCGATGAAATCGGTAACGGGCTTGGGCACGTGGACGCCGAGTTTGCCGCCGTTGTTGGGCGGGGTGGGCGCGGGCGGGGTGTATGCGCCGGGCACGGTCATGGTGGCGCCGCTCATCATGCTTTCGCTGTGGCCGGCGTTGTCGGTAAAGCTGGCTTTCACTTGTATCTGTTTGCCGGCGTCGGCGGCGCGCACTTGGTAGGTGCTGGCGGTGGCGCCGTCAATGGCCTGGCTGTCGGCATACCATTGGTAGCGGATGCCGCTGGTGGGCGCCTCGTCGGCGTCTTTGACCACGGCGGTCAAGGTTTCGCCGTTTTTGGCAAAGCCCTGGATGATGACGGCGGCGAGTTTGTTGGCATCGGGGCTGGCCACGGGCGGTTTGACGCGCAGGGTGAAGGCTTCGCTCAATGCGCCGCTGTCGTCGCGGGCGGTGATGGCGAGCGAGACGTATTTTTCGCGGGCGTAGTCGATTTGCTGGCCGGGCTTCAATTTGAGTATGCCGCTGGCGTCGATTTCAAAGCGCTCGTCGCTGACGGTGAAGGCGTAGTGGTCGGCCACGTCTTTGTCGCGCACGGTGATTTTGCCCACGGTTGCGCCGTCGGTTTTTTCAGGTAGCGTGTAGCCGCCGCGCAGGAACAAATCGGTGGGCGCATGGCTGCCTGCGCTGCCTACGGGCAGGGTGGGCGCGCTTCTGGCGCTTTCCTGCTGCCCGGCGACGTTGCCGTAAATGTGGGGGAAGCTGATTTCCACGCTGATGGCCTTGCCCGTGTCTTCGGGGCGCACGGTGTAGGTGGGCAGGCCTTTGCCGCTGGCGACGATGTCGCTGCCTGCGCGCCAGGTGTAGGTGATGTGCGGCGGGGTGGGCTGGCCGTCGCCGTCGAGCACGGTGGCGGTGAGGGTTTCGCCGACTTTGGCGCTGCCTTCGATGTGCACGGCGGCGTGGCGCACGTTGCCGGAAAGCGTGTTGTTGCCAATGGCGCCGTCTTTGACCAAATCGCGGTCGCGCCCGCCGTACATGGTGTTGTCGCGTACCGTCACGTTTTGGGAATATTCCAGATTGATGTCGAAATAGGGAATGTCGATATTGCTGTCGGCGATGGTGTTGCCGGAGATTTCTCCGCCCTTGAGGCCGATGACGTGGATGGCGTGGCCGTCGCCGGTGAAGGTATTTTTGGTAATGCGCACGTCTTCCAGCGTGGTCGGGCGTTCGCGCGAACGCGAGACGACAATGCCGTAATAGGCATTGTTTTCAAAGGTGTTGCCGGAGACTTCGACGTCGCGCACGATGCCGGGCACACCGGTGGGCGAATCCGGCGGGGAATTGGGTTCGATATCAATGCCCGCTTCCATCGGGTGCCCTTGGGTGTTTTTGAAGGTGGAATTGAGAATTTTGATGTGGTCGCCGTCGGAGATGAACAAGCCCTGACGGCGGTTGCCGTCGGCGGTAATATTATAAAAAACAATATCCTCCGGCTGAGGCTCTTTGAGGTAATAACGGCCGACCATAAAGCCGTCGCCCCGGAAATCGCGGGCAACCACGTTTTCCACCACCACATTGCGCGAGGAGTAAATCTGCACACCCCAGCCGCTTTGCCCTTCGGTGGTGCCGGATTCGTAGCGGTCACCCACCAGCGTGCCGCCGAGGAAGTGCACGTTTTCCACGTTCTGCACGCGGAAAATGGCATAGGTCGGCTGGTCGTTGGGGATGGTTTTCAGCGTGGTGTCATCGGCCATGCGCACGATGATGTTGCTTTTCATGACGATATTCTTGGTGCCGTCCACCAGATACGTACCGGCGGGAATATCGACGATACCCCCGCCCTTCTCGGCGACCGCATCCACGGCTTTTTGGATCGCGGCGGTGTCGTCGGTCTTGCCGTCGCCCTTCGCGCCGTAGTCTTTGGCATTGGCGACGAAGTCGGTAACGGGTTTGGGCACGTGGACGCCGAGTTTGCCGCCGTTGGGCGGGGTGGGGGCGTCGCTGACCGGCGCGGTGGCCTCACTGGTCGGCGTTTCGCGGGTTTGGGCAAAGTCGGTGTAGCTGGCCTGCACGCTGATTTGCTTGCCTTTGTCGGCGGCGGTGAGGGTGTAAGCGCTTTGCGTTGCGCCTTGGATGGGTTGGCCGTCGGCAAACCATTGGTATTGCACGGTGCTGTGGTCAAGATTGTTGTCGTCAAAAATGGCGGCATGGAGGATTTCGCCCACCTGCGGATTGCCGCTAATCATGACCGCGCCGTTGGGGGCAGGCGGCATGGGGTCGGTAACGGCGGCGGTGGCTTCGCTCTGCGGCGATTCGGCATGGCCTTTGTCGTCGGTGTAGCTGGCCTGCACGCGGATTTGCTTGCCCTTGTCGGCGGGGGTCAGGGTGTAAGTGGCTTGCGTCGCGCCCTGGATGGGCTGGCCGTCGGCAAACCATTGGTATTGCACTTTGTCGTCGGCGGGAAGGCCGTCGCTGTCCACCAGCGTGGCGGACAGGGTTTCGCCCACTTGCGCCCTGCCGTGAATGCTCACCGCGCCGGCTTCGTTGCCGAGCGGGGTGGGCGCGGCGCTGATGGCGAGTTCGAGGCTGGCCGATTCGTTGGGGTTGTCGGCAAGATCGACAAAGGCGTCGTCGGCGACCTGCACACTAGCATGACCCGTCGCGCCTGCAGTGAAGGTGGCGGTGAAGGTGGTGGCGTCCACTTGGCGAAAGTTGGAGAGCGTGCCACCCCGCACCAGCACATCGTCGGCGGTAAAGCCTTGCACCGGCTCGCTGGTTTTGAAGGTGATCAAGGTGCTGGCGCCGGACGCAAGGTCGGACTGGGCGGCGCTGATGGTGAGCGTCGGCGGGGTGTCGTCGGGCGCGGGCGGCGGTGGTGCGGGGGTGTCGGCGGCCACAGGTGCGGTGGCGCGGCTTTGCGGGGCTTCGGCGGTGTTTTTGCCGTCGGTGTAAGTGGCCTGTACGCTGATGACTTTGCCTTGGTCGGCGGCGGTCAGCATGTGGGTGGATTGGGTGGCGCCTTGAATAGGCTGACCGTCGGCCAGCCATTGGTACTGCGGGCTGCCTGAAACGCCGTCGGGGTCGGTGAGCTGGGCGGTAAGCGTCTGCCCAACCTTGGCTTCGCCATCAATCGCAATAACAGCATTCGGTTGTGGTGCAAGATTTATATTTGGTGGGTAGCTTGGGTCATCTTGCACGTATAAGACAAAAGATTTTTGATACACCCCTTCCTTGCCATCACTGACCATCACCGATAAGTTTATCACCGGCTCGGTGCGATGATTTAGCACATAACCATCTTTCAGTTTAAGTTGTTGATTTACAATCTCAAAACGACCATCACTTAACACATAGCTATGCACATCACCCAAATCAGGGTCAATGGCACTTAACCCGCCCACAATCGCGCCTGCTTTCCTCTCTTGTACCGTATCATTGTCCAAAATAATGTCTGTGGGCGCATGGTTGGTGGACGGCGGAATTGATGGATGGGCTGGATTTTCCTGTATCTGCAAGATAAAATCCTTGCTATAAGACTGTCCACCAACATCTGTGCTGGTAATTTGCAGCGCCAAACTCTGCTCCGTGTCATGGTTTAGCGATTGCCCTGCTTTGAGCTTAAGCACACCATCAGACGTAATCTCAAAGCGCGCATCGCTGACGCGATACTGATGATGGTCGTGCTTGTCAACATCAACACTGCTCAATCTGCCAATGACTGCACCTGCCTGCCCTGCTTCAACCAGCAAATTGCTCAGCAAAATGTCCGTTGGCGCGTGGTTAACATTCTCATCGTCATGCCCACTCTCATCGTCATGTTTTTGGGCAGCTTCTCTTTTTAATTGGTGATAAGCAGTGCCCGCCAACCCCGCCACAGGCAACACGCCCAACCATGCCATCAAAGAAGACCCAACATCGGCACCATCCACCCACCAAGGGCTGGTCTGACCCTTGCCCCCAAGCACATGTCCTTGGCTGACCGACTCAGGCAACTGGGTAACATAATCGGCAATCTCGCCCGTGTCTGGAATGTAATAATAATACAAATTGTCTTCTGCCAAACCAAGCAAGCCATCGTTTTTGCTCTGATAATAACCTTCAATAATCAAATCAGGCATTTGGGCATCTTTATCGGCATATATTTGCAAATCCTTGCCAACACGCTTTACTGTAATATGCTTGGGAGCATAATTGGTTTGCGCATCGACAAGCTCATAATTGGTCTTGGGCTGAGCGACCATCTTGTGTGTTCGCCCCAAAACAATGCTTTGAGCGGTGGTGGTGTGATGTTGGTGCGCCTTAATAATCATTGTTTTCATAACAGCCCCTAACAAGACAATTTGGTGATACTGTCATTGTAATGATAATTTACACAAAAACAACAAAAACTTCCCCAAAGGTATCAAAACAAGTATAAACTCAAAAAAATAATTAAAAACATACACAAATTGAACAAAAACCATCGTGCGTTTTAGGCAAATTAAGAGTAATTCCAGCACACACAAACAACAATCGCCACCACAAAAAACCAAACAAAAAGATTATCATCCAAACCATCACCACCCCAAAAACTGTGCGCTCAAAAATTCCAAAACAGAAAAACCATATCCTATTTTGTCCTTAGTTTTTTATGGTTATTTTTAGTAAAGTACACCCAAACTTACAGGACAATCCCATGAATACCCCAGATACCACACACCAAAAACGCAATCGCAATCGCCGAGTCATGCCCTTTTTTGGGCTAAGTCTTGGTATTAGTGTGTTTTCGCTGTCGCTACTGGTGGTGTTGCCCTTTGCGATGATGATTGTGGTTACCTTGAACATGAGTTTTAAAGATATTATAAGCACCATATCAGAGCCACAGGTATTTTTTGCCATCAAACTGTCGCTGTCTATGGCAATTTTGGCAACCTTAACCAACCTTATCTTTGGCACGCTCATCGCTTGGGTGCTGGTGCGTTATGAGTTTTGGGGCAAATCCTTTATCAACGCTTTGGTGGATTTGCCCTTTGCCCTACCGACCGCCGTTACTGGCATTGCCCTTGCCACGCTATACGCACCCAATGGGGCGTTTGGGCAGATTTTTGCTAAATTGAGTGTGGCTTTGACAGGTGAACCCATCAAAATCGCCTTTACGCCGATTGGTATTTGGCTGGCACTGGTGGTGGTCAGCTTCCCCTTTATTGTGCGGGCAGTGCAACCTGTGTTGTCGGAGCTGTCGGTAGAATTTGAAGAAGCGGCAGCGGTGATGGGGGCAACTCGGCTGACCACATTTATCAAAGTGATTTTGCCTGAGATTGCTCCCGCCATGCTTATCGGTGCTGGCATGATGTTTGCTCGTGCCACAGGTGAGTATGGCTCGGTGATTTTTATTGCGGGCAACATTCCCATGCAGTCAGAAATCTTGCCACTTATCATCGTCTCAAAGCTAGAACAATTTGATGTGGCAGGGGCGTCTTGTGTGGCGTTATTTATGTTGCTGTTGTCGCTGGTGGTGTTGTTTGCCATCAATGTTGCCCAATGGAAGCTGTCGGCACGACTTGGGGCAAAGACCAATTAAATCATCATTTAGCATCAATCCCTAAATTTATCTTTTTGGAAAAAACATGGCAACACACTCCACTTACAACTACCAAGCCCACCCTGCCACGTCCGATAAAACTTGGGTCAAATGCACATTGATTGGTGTGGCGGTGGCGTTTATGGTCATCATGCTGGTTGTGCCACTGGTGGCGGTGTTTTATGAAGGGCTAAAAGACGGCTGGCACGCCTATTTGTCCGCTCTGACCGACCCCGATGCACGCCACGCCATTAAGCTGACACTCATCACCACCGCCATTGTCTTGCCCATCAACATCATCATTGGCGTGGCACTGGCGTATCTGATTACCCGTCATAAATTTAGGGGCAAATTTATCATCACCACCTTACTGGACTTACCCTTTGCGGTATCGCCTGTGGTGGCAGGCTTGATGTTTGTGTTGCTGTTTGGGGCAAATACACTGATTGGTGGGTTTTTTGAAAACTTAGGGATAAAGATTATCTTTGCCACCACAGGCATTGTGCTTGCCACCTTGTTTGTTACTTTTCCCTTTATCGCCCGTGAGCTGATACCGCTTATGCAAACACTCGGCGACAGCGAAGAAGAAGCAGGTCTCACGCTGGGAGCAAACGGCTGGCAAATGTTTTGGCACATTACCTTGCCCAACATCAAATGGGCACTGCTTTATGGCATTATTCTCACCAATGCTCGGGCGATGGGCGAGTTTGGGGCGGTGAGTGTGGTGTCAGGGCACATTCGCGGGCAAACCAACACCATGCCACTGATGATTGAGATTGCTTATAATGAATACGCCTTTACCACCGCCTTTGCCTTGTCTAGCATTTTGGCATTATTGGCACTGGTTACCCTAGCTGTGCAACAACTGATGAGCCATAAAACCCATCAACGCTGATACTGATTTACATTGGAAAACGCATGAGCATTGACATTCACAACATTTATAAATATTTTGGCAATTTTACCGCCCTAAATAACATCAACTTCACCGTCAATACAGGCGAGCTTGCCACCTTGCTTGGCCCTTCTGGCTGCGGCAAAACCACCCTGCTGCGGATTATTGCAGGACTTGAAACTGCTGACACAGGACGCATTTTGTTTGACGGCATGGACGTAACCGACACGCCAGTACAAAAACGCGGCATTGGTTTTGTTTTTCAAAACTACGCCCTATTTCGCCACAAAACCGTTGCTCAAAACATCGCCTTTGGATTACAAATGCTCCCCAAAGCCCAACGCCCCACAAAAGAGCAAACCGCCAAGCGAGTGGCAGAGCTGTTGGAACTTATCCAACTGCCCCACACCAAAGACCGCTATCCCCATGAACTGTCAGGCGGGCAACGTCAGCGTATCGCCCTAGCACGAGCACTAGCAACCCGCCCCAAACTGCTACTGCTAGATGAGCCGTTTGGGGCATTGGACGCCAAGGTACGTAAAGAGCTACGCACGTCTTTAAAAGACATTCAGCGTGAAATTGGTATTACCAGCATTATGGTAACGCACGACCAAGACGAAGCGGCTGCCATCAGTGATACCATCGTGGTGATGGGGCATGGTAAAGTTGAACAAATCGGCACGTCCGATGAGTTGTTTGCTCGCCCCAATAGTGAATTTGTGGTGGATTTTTTGGGTTTGTAGTTTGGGTTTTATGGTTTGGGCGATACACCTTCTATCTTAAGCAGTGTCTTTTTAATCGCCACCCCGCCTGTATAACCACCCAGCGTCCCATCAGACGCTATCACCCGATGGCAGGGAATAATCAGCGAGATGGGATTTTTGCCGTTGGCGTTGGCACAAGCACGATAGGCGGTGGGCTTGCCAATACGACCAGCCAGCTGGGCATAACTGATGGTTTGCCCATAGGGGATTTGCAGCAGGGCTTGCCAGACCTGTTGCTCAAAGGGCGTACCCACCGACAACTCCAGTGGCAGCTCAAAGACTTGGCGCGTACCTGCAAAATACTCATCAAGCTGCCCCATCACTCGTTTGGCGAGCCGCTCATTGGCTGTGTTGCCAAGTTTTTCGGCAGGCACAAAACTGGCGTGCTGATTAAATTTGGCAAAGATGTTGGCGGTTTTGTCCTGAAACCAATCCAACGCCTGCAGCTTGCCATCTTTGATACTCAAACTCATCACAGGCAAGCCACAAGGTGGTTTGTAATTGGTGCTCAGCACTTGCATTGCACTGCCCTAACGCTCAGAATTCTTTGACTGACCGTGCTCTACATACGCCTTGGTATTGTCAGCAATCAAACTCTTATCCTGCACGGCTTTACGCTGTGAAGCATTGGGTCGCTCAATCAAAATATACAACACCACACCGATGACGATGGCATAAATGGTAGATTCAGGATTGGGCATGGCAAGAGTTACTGCCACAATCCCCGCCACGCCCCGCTCGGTTGAGTTTTTAAGCTCTTCCATACCAACCATGATACAAATATAAGCGGTCAGCACCAAAGTCAAAGACAGGGCAATCGGCAACACAGGCTTAAACAGCGTTACCAGCGGCAAAATAAACACCGCAATCAACCCCGTCCACCAAAAGGTACCACCACCGCTGTAAATGGAATCCATGGATTTGCGACCTAGGGCATAACGCTCGGCGACGGTGGCATGAGCAGCTGTCCAAATCGGCCCTGCCAAACCTGGCCAAGGGGCAAGCAAGGCGTGTACGCCATTACGAATACCCGTAACCAAATGCACCCGAGTGATGTTGGTTTCAATTTTTTCATCAGGGCGAATGTCGTCCACCCGCTCGCACAGTGCCTTGCCCACCAAAATATCACCAAAAGCAATCACATAAGCAATCAGGGCGGTGGGGATTGCCTTGATAAACATACTGCTGTCTGGCATGCCCACATTAAACAGCAAATAATCCGCCATCAAGCCAAAATCAGGCTGGGTAATCCCCCATTCAATCTTGGGCAGTGGATACTCACCGACCACCCAGCCCACAATCATCGCAATAAACATACCAGAAATCATGCCCAAATTGGCAAGCATTTTGGCGAAACGATTGTTTTCAATAGTGTGCTTAAACGACAACGAAAACAGCACATACGCCGAAACAATGGAGCCAATCAACAAAGAAATCGGCGTGGCTTCAATGCGACCGCCGACTTTCAGCTCCCCCATCAAAGCGGCAATCCCCGCCCCCATAATAATCCCTGCTTTGAGCGAATTGGGAATAAAACTGACCAGCTTATTGCCCATGCCCGTCAAGCCCAGCACAATAAAAATCAAAAACACTTCCAATTGCAGAGCAATCATCGCCCTAACCGACTGCTCGCCTGCTTCAAAGCCTTGCAGATACAACAAAACCACAGGAATGGCGGGCGTAATCCAGCCAGGCACCAAAGGCACACCAAGCAAAGATGGCAACAAATACATCAGCCCTGCAATCACACA
The DNA here is from genome assembly GCA_030528385.1 of Moraxella sp. Classification (GTDB taxonomy): domain Bacteria; phylum Pseudomonadota; class Gammaproteobacteria; order Pseudomonadales; family Moraxellaceae; genus Moraxella. The sequence continues at coordinate 146,936 of JAUMYZ010000001.1, read as the reverse complement.
AAACGCCAACGCCGCTTCATAGGGCATTGCCAAATATTGTTGTAGCAGCGGAATCATGCCCAAACTGACCACAAACATAAACAATCCCTGAATCATCTCAGGAATTTCCCAGCGGTAATGGATAAAAGGTAAACGAATTTTAAAGGGGCCTGCCGACCAATACGGCTGTTCTTGCCCATGCTCACGAATCATTGGCATAACACATTCCTTGATAACCAAAAGCACAAGTTAGGCAAAGACACTTCAAACTTATCAGTCAAGCCAAATCAATCTATCCTTAAAGTTTAGGTACTTCCCTGCTTGTGGGCCGATACAAAATCCACACTGATTAAATGGATAAACCCAACTATACAAAACAAATGTACCTATGTCAATCACCAACCGCCACTTTTATTTGTGTCTGGTATTCGTTCTTGGGCATACTCATTTGTTTATGTTTATTTTTATTTATGATGGCAAAACAATGATTTATGGTGGGCTTGAGCAGGTCAAGAAGTTGCCTACCCATCTGAAGCAAACCATCTTAAAGCATAGAAAAACAAGCGGACAAACCCTTGCCTACAGCGAACAAGGGCGAGCCAAAGGCAAAATCGCACCGTATCAAATCCCAACAATAAACGCCCTATTCGTCCTTTTCTAATAAAGCATCCACAAATTCCTTAGGCACAAAGGGCTGCAAATCGTCAATGCCTTCACCCACGCCAATAAAGCGAATGGGAATGTTGGTGTTTTGGGCGATGTTAAACACCACCCCACCTTTGGCAGTGCCGTCCAGCTTGGTTACGCTAATGCCTGTGAGTTTGACCGCTTCATTAAAAATCTCCACCTGATTGATGGCGTTTTGACCAGTGCCAGCGTCCAGCACAATCATCGTTTCGTGCGGGGCAGTGTCATCGCCCTTTTTCATCACCCGCACCACTTTTTCTAGCTCATTCATCAGATAAGTTTTGTTTTGCAGGCGACCTGCGGTGTCGGCAATCAGCACATCAATGCCTTTTGCCTTGGCAGACTGCATGGCATCAAAAATCACCGATGCACTGTCAGCCCCATTGCCCTGCGCCACCACAGGGATATTGTTGCGTTCACCCCATACTTGTAATTGCTCGGTGGCAGCCGCCCGAAAGGTATCGCCCGCTGCCAGCATGACCGACTTGCCTTCTTTTTGTAGACGTTTGGCAAGTTTGCCGATGGTGGTGGTTTTGCCCACGCCATTGACCCCCACCATCAAAATCACATAGGGCTTTTTTTTCTCATCAATCACCAGCGGGGCAACGCTGGGGGTCAAAATGTCGGTGAGTTCTTTTTTGAGTGCCTTATAAAGCGAATGCGAATAAATCAAATCGCCACGGGCGGTCTGCTCGGTTAAGCTCTTGATAATGCGATTGGTGGCAGACACGCCAATGTCGGCAACCAACAGTTGGTCTTCTACTTCTTCTAAGAGCTCATCGTCAATCTCTTTGCCACCGACCAAGACATTCATCAAGCCTTCGGTAAGATTTTTGCTGGACTTGGACAGTCCTGCTTTCATGCGACTAAACCAGCTATTTTCACTCATCTTCTTATCCTAAAATCAATTAAAAACAATTAGCTAAGATATTTTAGCACGCTTATGACACTTTTGCTTTATAATAAGTGTGTTTTGCAAGCATATAAGGAAAATAATGAAATATTGCCACTTGCCGATGGTTCTAAGCATCGGTCTTTTGCTTGGGGCTTGTCAAAGCGCGCCCACTGCCCCAGCCCAACCACCCACCCAAGACCGCACTTTTGCTCTTTTGGACAACATCCATCACCACATCTTGGACAACAAAATGAACGTCATCATCAAAGAAGACAAACGCGCGCCTGTGGTGATGACCCAGATTTGGTACAAGGTCGGTGCCAACGACGAGCCTGTGGGCAAAGGCGGCATTTCGCATTTTTTGGAACATTTGATGTTCAAAGACACGCCCAAAGTCTCAGGCGACGAATTTAGCCGCCTTATCAGCCATTATGGTGGCACAAACAATGCCTACACCAACCGAGAAGTTACGGTCTATCACAATCTACTGCCTGCCAATCGCTATGCTTTGGCGCTGGAGCTTGAAGCCAATCGCATGCAAAACATCGTCTTTAAACCAGAACAAATCGCCAGCGAACGCCAAGTGGTGCTAGAAGAACGCCGAGTTCGTACCGATGACAACCCCAACGCCAAGGCCTATGAGCAGTTTTTTGCTTTTGTGTATGGCAACACCCCCCGAAGTCGCCCCATTATTGGCAGCACAGCAGACATCAACAATATCACCATTGACGACCTAAAACAGTGGTACCAAACGTGGTACAGCCCACAAAACGCCACTTTGGTTTTGGTTGGCGACGTGGACAAAGACGAAGCGCTCACACACATCAAACAATACTTTGGCAAACTGCCAAACAATGCCCAACCAGAGCGCCCGCCTGCTTTGGCATTTGTCCACCCTGATGATTTGAGCCTGCCCAAAAACACCACCCCACATCGCCACACCACCATCAAAGCAGCCGTACAAGTGCCCAGCCTTATCTTAGCGTGGCAAGTGCCCACTATCAGCAGCCTAAAAATCACCAACCGTTTTGATGACAAAAATTTGCGACAGCTGATGGCGCTTGGCTTGCTTGATGACGTTCTAAGCGGCGGGCGCTCATCGCGTTTTATGAGTCGTTTGGTACAAAAAGAGCTGGTCAATTCGCTAAATAGCCACTACAGCACCACAGGGTACGGCGACACATTATTTATCATCAATGCCACTCCCAAACAAGGGGTCAGTCTTGATGCCACCAAACAACTGATATTGGATGAGCTGGCGCGCACCTTAGATGGCGACATCAGCCCAGATGAGCTTAAACGCTCACAAGTTGCCCTAAAAAGCAGTTTGATTTTTGGCGCTGAAAGCGTCTCGGGTCAAGCTCAGCTGCTCGGCTCTGTCCACAATCAAGGACTGCCCTTTGAACATCTAAAACAAGAGTTTGAACTGCTAAAAAGCATTGGCAGCGATGAAATCAAGCAGACAGGCAAAACCTACCTAACACCCCAGCGTATGTACAGCGCCTATATTATTTCTGACACATCGCCACCATCTACCAACACACCAACACCCTAACTTATCAGAGCAGCACATGAAAACCACCCTAAAAATACTGGCGCTTGGCTTACTGTTGACCATCGGCAACGCCCAAGCGAGCGTCATACAAACGCCCAGCCAAACGACCACACCACTGCCAGCGCTTGAGAGCCTAAAGAACGACAAACCCCTAACTTTCAACCTTCCCAACATGCAGCGCTTTGACAGCAAAAACGGCGTGCCTGTCATTTTTACGCAACTGCGCGAGCTGCCCATCGTGGACATCAGCATCACCTTTGGTGCTGGCAGCGCCCAAGACAACCAAATCAAAGCAAATGGCCACGGCATTGCTGCCCTGACTGCCACCATGATGACCCAAGGCACAACCGAGATGGACGAACACGCCTTTGCCAAAGCCAGTGAACTGCTTGGTGCAGCTTTTGGCGCTGTCGCCTTTAAAGACACCTTTGTTTATCGTCTGCGCAGTCTAAGCGACAAAGAACAACTAACGCCCGCGCTGACGCTGTTTGGTCAAATGATAAGCAGTCCCAGTTTTGACCCCGCCATTCTAAAACGCAACCAAGACCAAATTTTGCTGTCTTTTAGTGCCCAACAAGAACGCCCAAATCAGCTAGGTCGCAAGCAATTTTTCAAAACGCTGTACGGCACGCACCCTTATGCCATCGCCACAGAAGGCACAGCCCAAAGCGTTGTCGGTATCACGCGCGAAGATTTGCTTGCCTACAAAAACACCTTTTTGGTGGCGGACAACGCCTACATCAGCATTACAGGGGATTTGAGCGCCAAGCAAGCCCAAGACATCGCCAATCGGCTCAGCGCCAACTTGCCCAAAGGTCAAAAAGTCTCTGCACTGCCTAGCCCCAGCAAGCCCAGCCCCAGCCACCTACATATCCCCTACGATAGCAAGCAAACCCATGTGTTTATTGGACATCTGGGCGAAAAATCAACCACTGACCCCAATAAACTCCAAGAGCTGACCAATTTTAGTTTGGGCAACAGCGTCTTGGCAGGCGGGGATTTTAACGCCCATCTGATGAAAGAGATTCGCGACAAACACGGCTACACTTATGGGATTGGTGGCAACATGACCACCCTAGAAGAGCGCGGCTATTATTTAATCAGCTTTGCCACCCAAAATGACAAAGCCAGCGACGCCATCAAAAAGACACTCCACACCATCAACCACACACTAAGCACAGGCATCAGCCAAGACGAACTTGAACTTGAGCGCAGCGCTCGCTTGTCTGCCTACCCCATGAGCCTTGCCACCAACAGCGCCATTCATGCCACTGCCACCCACCTAAACATCAAAAATTTGCCCGACAGTCATATCAGCGATTATCCCAAACGCCTACAACACGCCACACTAAATGACGTCAATCAGGCGCTAAGAACCTTTATTCGCCCCGATGAATTTATCATTATTACCATTGGCAAAGACAAACCCGACTTAACTTCTGTACTTTCTTATGCTCAAACCCAAACAGGTGAATGATGCGTTTTTTTGTTGAATTGCCGTTATCTGGTCAAAAAATAATTACTTTGCCTGACGCCATTTATCATCATTGGTGTCGGGTACTGCGTGCCAAAATCGGCGACAGCGCCACACTTTTTGATGGGCAAGGTGGCGAATACTTGGCAACGCTGACCCACATTGACAAAAAAAGCGCCACAGCCAAGTTGGGCGCTTTTAACCCCATCAATCGCACGCCGCCATACCAAATTACCCTTGCCCAAGCCATCAGCAAAGGCGAGCGCATGGATTATACCATTCAAAAAGCGTGCGAAATGGGCGTGTCTGTCATACAACCCATCATCAGTGAGCGCTCTGAGCGCCTGCGCTACGAACGCGACCACAAAAAACTCATCCATTGGCAGCGCATCGCCATCAGCGCCTGCGAGCAATGTGGACTAAATGTCGTGCCGCAGCTTTTGCCCCCTTTGGCGCTCAGTGAGTATTTGTCAGCTTGTCAAGACCCACTCAAACTGGTGATGGCGGTCAATCCTTTGTCAGACAGTTTTGACAGTTGTCGCCCGCTGCCAGCACGTATCAGCATTTTGGTGGGCGCAGAAGGCGGGTTTGCTGACGATGAAATCGCGATGGCGTGTCGGCAGGGCTTTGTTGCTTGGACGCTTGGTGAGCGCGTGCTGCGCACCGAAACGGCAGGCATTGTGGCGATGGCAAGTTTACAAATGCTATATACCCTACAAAACAGTCGTGTCAGTTAAATGACCAATCAGTCTTTTGCTTAGCGACCAAAATATGGTATATTTTGTGATGAGTTTTAACCAGCATAAGGACATAGCATGACCCTACATTACAACGCGCCGCTTGATGAAATGCGCTTTACCCTAAAAGATGTGTTTGACGCGCCAACGCTATGGCAACAAACCGCCCAGCTCAATCATGTTGATGAAGATACAGTGGACATGATTTTAGATGAGATGGCAAAATTCAGCAGCCAAGTATTGTTACCGCTTAATCAATCAGGCGATGACGAAGGGGCAAGCTATCTGGGCGATGGTAAGGTTGCCACCCCCAAAGGATTTAAAGAAGCCTACGACGCTTATAGCCAAGCTGGCTGGATAGGCTTGGGTGGCGACCCTGAGTTTGGTGGACAAGGCATGCCCAAGATGGTAACCATGCTCACCGAAGAAATGCTCTTTGCCACCAACCAATCCTTTGCGCTCTATCCCAATTTGACCGTTGGGGCAAGTTTGTGCTTGCTTGCCACCGCCAGTGATGAACAAAAAGCCACCTACCTGCCACGTCTTTATAGCGGTGAATGGGCAGGCACCATGTGCTTAACCGAAGCACATGCAGGCACAGACTTGGGCATTATCAAAACGCGTGCCACCCCCCAAGATGACGGCAGTTATCGCTTGACGGGCACCAAGATTTTTATCACAGGCGGTGAGCACGATTTGGCAGACAACATTATCCATCTGGTGCTTGCCAAAACACCCAACGCTCCTGCTGGCTCGCGCGGCATTTCGCTGTTTATTGTGCCTAAGTTCTTGGTCAATGATGACGGCTCGTTGGGTGCACGCAACAGCGTATATGCAGGCTCTATTGAGCACAAAATGGGCATCAAAGCGTCTGCCACCTGTGTGATGAATTTTGACAATGCCGTCGGTTATTTGGTGGGCGCCGAAAACGCGGGGCTGTCGGCGATGTTTGTGATGATGAATTATGAGCGGGTTACCATGGGTTTACAAGGGCTAGGAGCAAGCGTGCTGGCCTATCAAAACGCCGTCAATTATGCCAAAGAACGCCTACAAGGACGCGCCGACGACGGCATCAAAAATCCCGACAAAGCCGCCGACCCCATTCTTGGGTTTGGTGATGTACGCCGTATGTTGCTCAACAGCAAAGCCAACAGCGTCGCATCGCGCACTTTTGCCATGTACGTTGCCAAAAATCTAGACATTGCCAAATTTAGCGACAATGACGTTGCCCGAGCCCAAGCCAACGCCAAAGTTGCCCTACTTACCCCCATTGCCAAAGCCTTTTTGACCGACAAGGCCTTTGAAGCCACCATTGACTGCCAACAAGTGTTTGGTGGGCATGGTTATATCAAAGAATGGGGCATGGAACAAATCGTAAGAGACACCCGCATTAGTCAAATCTACGAAGGCACCAACGGCATTCAATCGCTGGATTTGCTCGGTCGCAAAGTCGTCAAAGATGGTGGCAAGGCGCTGTTTGCCCTGCTTGATGAAATCAAACACGCCGTCCAACCCATCAATCACCCCATCAAAGACGCCACACTCGGCGCTTGTGAACGCCTACAAAAGCTCACCGAGCACCTGCTAAGCCAGAGCAAAAACAACCCCCACACCATCAACGCCTGCGCGGTGGATTATCTGCACAGCATGGGCTATCTATGCTATGCTTATATGTACGCTTTGGTGGTGTCCGCCTGCCTAAACAAAAGCAACAAATTTTATACCGACCGCATAAAACTTGCTGAGTATTTTATCGCGCGTATCCTGCCACGCCTTTATGCGCACGCTGACATGGCAAGCGCTGGCGCAGACAGTATCATGGCACTTGATGATGAGTTTTTTGTTTGATAAGCCAACAAAGACCTTGCTTTTTGGCAAGGTTTTTTATGATGTTACAAACAATTGCTCAACTGCAGATTTGTCAAAGCGATACTCTTTGCCACAAAAGCCGCAATCCAGCACCAGCGTGCCCCGATGGGCTTCTAGCACATTGAGTGCTTCTTCTAAGCCCAGCTGCATAATCGCCGCTTGGCTTTTTTGCTCAGAGCACGTGCAAGCAAAATGCAAAGGCGTTACATCGGGCAAAACCACTTCTTCTTCGTGATACAAACGATACAAAATCTCATTGGCAGACAGTTCGGTCAGCTCGCTGTCTTTGATGGTGTCGGTCAGCGCCGTCAGCCTGTCCCACAAATCGGGGTCATTTTCTTGTTCGTCCGCCGACTGTGGCAACAGTTGCAACAAAATCCCGCCCACCACGTCGTCTTTGGTGGCCAATTTAATCAAGGTGGGGATTTGCGCCGATTGTTTTTGATAATGCGCCAAACAATCGCTCAAACTGTCGCTGACCCTTTCAACAATGCCTTGATAGCTTTCGCCAAATTTTGGGTGAATACTGATAAACAATACACCCTTTTCCAATAAGGCAAAGGCTTCATCGCTGGCAGACAAACTTTGCCAGCGTTGTCTTTGCTCGTCATCTTGGGCATTAAATCCTGCCAACGCCCGCACCGCGCCTGTGTGGTCGCATTCTGCCATCGCAAAACGCAGCAGCGACGCTTGGTCAGAAGATTGCAGTTGTATGGACAATTTGCCTTCTATTTTTAGAGTGCCAATCAACAAACTTGCCGCCACCAACATCTCTCCTAGCAGCGCTTCTAACGCCTTGGGATAGACCTTTTGAGCAATGACGGTGCTAAAACTGCCAGTGAGCTTGACCACATCTCCGCGCACAGGGGTGTTTTGGATAAAAAAACGCTGGCGATAATCTTGCGTTAGAATTGACATCATCATTCCTTATCAAACATTTAAGCCATCAATGGGGGCAATTTTATAAAACTAAAGCCCAAACAAAAACACCCAAAACATGTTTGGGTGTTTAAAATAACCATCACTGGGTGATTATTTGATACGCATATCGCCTGTTTCAACAAAGCGTTGGTGCCATGACAGCGCTTCTAGCAAGATATGCGGTGTGTGGATACCGCCTGCTTTTTGGCTTGCCACCAAGGCACGCTCATAATAATCTTTGAGCATATCGCGATAATCGGGATGCGAGCAGTTGTCAATGATAAGTTTGGCACGCTCTCTTGGGGCTTTGCCACGCAAATCTGCCATGCCCTGCTCGGTTACGATAAACATCACATCATGCTCGGTGTGGTCGTGGTGGCTGACCATTGGCACGATGGCAGAGATTGCCCCGCCCTTAGCGGTTGATGGACTGACATAAAATGAGAAAAAGCCATTACGCGTAAAATCGCCAGAACCACCAATGCCGTTCATCATGCGTGTGCCCATGACGTGCGTAGAGTTTACGTTGCCGTAGATGTCCGCTTCAATCATGGAGTTCATGCCAATCACACCCAAACGGCGAATAATCTCAGGGTTGTTGCTGATTTCCATCGGACGCAAGATGATTTTGTCTTTTAAAAACTCAATGTTTTCGTTGAAGCGAGCCAAAGCATCGGGGCTAAATGACAGTGCGGTGGCAGACGCGGTTTTCATCTTTTTGGCAAGAATCAAATCCAGCATACCGTCTTGGAGTACTTCGGTATAACCCACCAAATCTTCAAATGGCGCGTCCAAAAGACCTGCCATCACCGCATTGGCAACGTTACCCACGCCTGATTGAAGTGGCAATAGGCTCTTGGGCAGGCGACCTGCTTTGACTTCATGGTCAAGAAAATCAATCACTTGGGCAGCGATACGCTTGGAGACGTCATCAGGCTCGGCAAATTTGGAGTTGCGGTCGCCCGAATCGGTCAGTACCACTGCAATCACTTTATCCACATCAATCGCTAGACCTGCTGTACCAATGCGGTCAAACGCCCCTGTGATAGGAATGGGCTTGCGGTGTGGTGGCAGACCCACATCGCCATAGATGTCGTGCATACCTTCTAAGCCTGCACTTAGGGCGGCATTAATCTCAACGATGACCTTGTCGGCATTTTTGAGTGCTTCCACGCCATGACCGATACCCATGGCAAAAATCAGCTCGCCACTTTCAGTGATGGCGGTCGCTTCTACGATGGCAATGTCAAACTTGCCATAAAAGCCTTGTCGCATTTGCTGTTCAACGTGCGATAGGTGCATATCCTGATAAGCAATCTCGCCTGCGTTAATGCCGTTACGGAGCGTTGGGTCAGATTGAAATGGCGAACGAAAATGCAAGGCTTTGGCTTCTGCCAGTACGCCATCACACTCAGGAGCGGTGGACGCACCTGTTACCATGCCAATGCTAAACTTTTCACCTTTGGCGTGCAAGTCTTTGGCTTTATTGGCAATGGCGGTGGGCAGTGCCTTAGGGTAGCCCGCCCCTGTAAAGCCTGTAATGGCAAGCATCATGCCGTTTTGTACAAATTCTGCTGCTTGTTCGGCACTCATGACTTTATCACGCAAACCTGCGTGGCGAATACGGTCAATAGACATAACTGTCTCCTTATAAGAACATAAAATAAAAGACGATGATTTTAAAAAATCAACCAAAAACTGGTTTGATTGTACCATAAATTGTTACAAAAAAAACAGTCCAATGACAAAAATCGTCATTGGCATAATCAACCAACAGCACTTTGTTTTTGCCCAAAATTGGTGTCAATTTGACAGACGATTACAAACCCGCCTTCAAACTTGCCACAATAAACTTATCCAAATCGCCATCTAGCACCGCTGCCGTGTTGGAAGTTTCCACGCCTGTGCGTAAATCCTTAATGCGTGCATCATCTAAGACATAAGAGCGGATCTGACTACCCCAACCGATGTCGGACTTGCTGTCTTCTAGGGCTTGCTGTTTTTCTAGGCGTTTTTGCATTTCTAGTTCATAGAGTTTGGCACGCAGCATTTTCATCGCCGTGTCTTTGTTAGCATGCTGAGAACGCTCATTTTGGCACGCCACCACCACGCCTGTGGGCTGGTGGGTGATACGCACCGCAGAGTCAGTGGTATTGACATGCTGACCGCCCGCTCCGCTTGAGCGATAAGTGTCAATCCGCAAATCGGCAGGGTTGATGTCAATCTCAACATTGTCATCAATCTCAGGCGAGACAAACACGGCAGCAAAAGACGTATGCCGACCATTATTGCTGTCAAAAGGCGACTTACGCACCAAACGATGTACGCCAATTTCGGTGCGTAACCAACCAAAGGCATAATCGCCCTTCACGGCAATCGTGGCGGATTTAATGCCTGCCACCCCGCCTTCGGACACTTCTAAGACTTCCGCCTTAAATCCGTGGCTCTCACACCAACGCAAATACATACGCAGGAGCATTTGTGCCCAGTCTTGGGCTTCGGTACCGCCCGACCCTGCTTGTATGTCCAGATAGCAATTGTTGGCGTCCATCTCACCACTAAACATGCGTTTAAATTCTAAGGCTTCCACGCTTTTTAGGGCTTCGTCCAGCTCGGCTTGCACATCGCTTAGCAAACTTTCGTCATCGGCTTCTACTGCCAAATCCAGCATGGCAGCAGCGTCATCAAGGCGAGCCGACAAGCCGTCCACCACGCCAATGATGCCATCTAGCACGGCTTTTTCTTTGCTGATTTGGGTGGCTTGTTCAGGATTGTTCCAAAGCTCGGGGTTTTCAAGCTCCAAATTCACTTCTTCTAGACGCTCTTTTTTGGCTTCAACGTCAAAGATACCCCCAAAGCTCATCGCCACGGGTGCGTAAGTCTTTGATTTGTTGGTTATAGATTGCAATTTCCATGATAAGCCCTTAAAAATAAAAAGCTTCATTATAGCACACTTCAGGCAAGGCATTGAGCCTTTATCACCCTGATGGGATAAAATTTTGGCAAAAACGGGGGGTTGTAAAATAACACAAGGCGTCGTTCAATTTTGGCGGTATTTACTTTGCAAATAACAACGGCGTATAATGCTTCAAATAACTGATGATGTTTTTTGAGATTGGAGTAGCGATGGCCATGCCAAAGGTTCTAAAAAAATGTCTGCAAGTCTTGGGGGTCGTTACTGTGTTATTGACACTGACAGCACTGATTACCCACCAAAGCCTGCCCACGCACCGCACTGATGGTCTGCCGATGAGCGCCGTGGCGACAGACGGTATTTTTGCACCAGAGCTCTTGGCAGGACACGAAAACCAAACGGGCATCTATCCACTGGCCGATGGCAAAGATGCTTTTGTGGCACGCATTGCACTCATTGAAGGGGCTAAACACACGCTAGATGTGCAGTATTATATCTTGCATGATGACGTTACGGGGCGTTTGCTGCTGCAGTACCTATACAAAGCCGCCGAACGCGGTGTGGTGGTACGCCTTTTGCTTGATGACAACAACACCAAAGGCATGGACAAACTGCTGTCTTCTATCAACGCCCACCCCAACATTCACATACGCCTGTTTAATCCCTTTATGCAGCGAGACAAGCGGTTTTTGGGTTATCTGAGCGACTTTTTTCGTCTAAATCGCCGCATGCACAACAAATCTTTGACCGCCGATGGCATGGCAACCATTGTCGGCGGACGAAATATCGGCGATGAGTATTTTGACGCGGGCGAAGGGGTGATGTTTGCCGATTTGGACGTGTTGGCGGTTGGTGAAGTTGTGCCTGCGGTAAATGCCGACTTTCAAGCCTACTGGCAAAGTGCGTCCGCCTATGCCCTAACCGACATCATCAACACAGACATTGCTGCCTTTGACAGCACGCCCAGCAGCGATAATGCCACCCAAGACTATCTGTCCGCCTTGCAACACAGCCAGCTACTCACACAGCTAAAATCGGGGGCATTGCCAGTTTTTTGGACAAAAGCGACTTTGGTCAGCGACGACCCCATCAAAGGGCTTGGCAAAGCCAGTTTTAAGCAAACGGTCATGCACAAAATCGCCCCCATCATGCAGCACACCCAAAGCGAGCTGGTGATTGTCTCGCCGTACTTTGTCCCAAGCAAACAAGGCACGCGGCTGTTTTCGGACATCGCCACTTCAGGCAAAAGCGTTACCATCTTGACCAATGCCCTATCTGCCACAGACGTCGCCCCCGTACACGCAGGCTATGCCAAGTACCGCAAAGAGCTGCTCAACGCTGGTGTGCAGTTGTACGAACTTAAGCCCAACGCCACCGTACACACCAAAGACCACGGCGGTGCCATCAAAAGCAGTGGTGCCAGCTTGCACGCCAAAAGTTTTGTGGTGGACAACAAAACAATATTTATCGGCTCATTTAACATGGACCCACGCTCTGCCAAAATCAACACCGAAATGGGACTGGTGATTGACAGTGGCGAACTTGCCAAGTTGATGACAGACGGTTTAAAAGCCAACCGTGATAATACCGCCTACCAAGTCAGCCTACACGATGGCGATTTGATGTGGCAAACCCAAGAAAACGGCACGACGGTCAGTTATGACAGCGAGCCAAACAGCGGTTTGATTGAACGCCTGTTGGTGATGATATGTGCTTTATTACCCATTGAATGGCTTTTATAAAAATGAGATGAAAATATGAGTGATTGGCTGGCATTTTGTCATCGTGGGTGGCTTGTTTGCCTTTGCTACAACGCTGACCGCCAAGCTTTTGATAGCTTGGCGTTTTGTGTTTGGTGGGGTGATGGTGCTGTTGTCATTCTTCACCCCAAAAAAGCAGTTCCAAATTTATGAGTGCCATTGTGGGGTGGGCATTTAAATTCGCCGATGACGATTAACATCACTGATGGACGAACCCCTTGTGGTGGTGTTGGTTTTATTGCTATTAATCGGCGTCTATGCACCCAGTGCGGTGTTTGCTGGGGTGCTGGCAGGCTATGGCGTACGTAGGCTTGGGGACAATGTCAGTTATCGGCGACAAATCATTGACTTAGTCCAAGATGACTGAATCATCCCACCCAATCCACTACTTCCCACCCCTTTTCTTGGGCATGGGCTTTTAAAATCTCATCAGGATTAACACACACCGCCACATCAGCATACACCAAAAGCGGTAGGTCGTTTTTGGAGTCCGAATAAGCAATGAGTTTATCAAAATAACTGCCTTGGGCGTTTTTTTGGGCGATGAAGTTTTCTAAATGAAAAATTTTACCATCTTTAAAATTGGGTCTGTCCGCCACCTTGCCCGTATAGGCGTTGTCCAGCACTTCTAGGCGGGTGGCGAGCGTATGCTCACTGTCTATGCCAAATAAAGACGCTATCGGCACGACCACAAAGTCATTGGTGGCACTAATCACCACCACTGTATCGCCTTGATTTTTATGATGGTTTATCTGCTCTATGGCTTTGGCTCGCATGGCAGGTTTTATCCAAGTGCGTAGATACTCATCACGATAAGCGATAAGCTCGCTCATAGGCTTGGTTTTTAAAAAACTTGCCACAAACTCATTGTATTCTACCGCGTCTAGCGTACCAGATAGATAATCATGATAAAATTTATCATTCATGGACTTGTAAAACCGGCTGTCCACCAAGCCATTTTCCACCAAAAATTGCCCCCAGCTGTGGTCGCTGTCCACGTTCAGCATGGTCATGTCAAGGTCAAATAATGCCAAATTTGCCACAAAACTGCTCTCAAACAAACTCTGAATTTAAACTTATTCTCATCAGCTCACAACACAAACGACTTGCGCACCCAAGCCGTTTGTCATCTGGCAATCAGTGAAAAACCGCCATCAAAATTGTGAACGACACCGCACTAATCATCGCCGCCGCTGGCAGAGTAATCACCCACGCCATGCCAATCGGCTTCATCAGCTTCCAGTTGGTGTTTTTGTTGACCACACCAATGCCCAGCACCGCCCCCACCAAAATATGCGTGCTAGAGACAGGAATGCCAATGCTTGATGCCCCCATCACCACCGTAGCTGCCGCAAGTTCTGCCGCAAAGCCTGACGCTGGGTGCATTTGTGTTAAATTTGTGCCGACCGTTTGAATGACTTCTTTGCCAATAAACCACAAACCCACAATCAGCGACACCCCAAAAGTTACCATCACAGGGGCAGGCACGGTGGCTTTGGCGGCAATGGCATTTTCTTTAATCACGTCCATAATCGCCACAAAAGGCCCCACCGCATTGGCGATGTCGTTTGAACCATGACTGAACGCAAAAGCACAAGCAGTAAACACCTGCATCCAACTAAACATGATAAAAGTGGCTTTGCCCAAATCTTCTTTTTTGTGTTTGCCGCGAATGGTTTTGGTATAAACAAACGCCGTCAGCCACACCATTGCCCCAATCATGCCCATCACCAAGCCTGCATGCAGGTGCGACAAATTCAGCCCCGTGTTTTTTAGTCCCTTAAACACCACCATTGCCGTCATGATGACTGCCCCCAATGCAGCAATCAGCGGCACCCATGTTTGTAGTGCCTTTAAGGTGTCTATCTTGCCACGCTTGTGCTCCAAAATATACAGTTCTTTAAAGTAACTGGTTTGCAAATCGTCGTAAGTGGCGTCAATGTCATCTTTATAAATTTCTTGGTCGTGCAACATGGCGTTGTTATGAGCCAATTTTTGTTTGTCGTCCAAGCCTTCATAATAGTCTCTTTCGGCGCGCTTTAAGTCCTTTTTTTCTTGTTTTAAGTCTTTAACTTCTTTTTCTACCTTTTCATTATAAGCCAAAATATGTCTTTTAATCAGCCCATACAACAAATAAGAAAACACACCGCCCAAGATTGGTGAGAGCACCCAAGACGCGGCGATTTCACCGATTTTTGACCATTTGACGGTAGAAAAAGCCAGCTCGGCACCGCCAATATTAACCCCCAACACAATGGACGAACCGACAATGCCCCCAATGATGGCATGGGTGGTGGACACAGGTAAGCCCTTTTTGGTGGCAAATAACAGCCAAAACGCCGCCGCAATGAGCGCTGACAACATCAAATAAATAAACTGATTGGGCGACACCCCCAAATCAGAAATATCAACGATGCCGCTACGAATGGTGTCGGTAACTGCCGCGCCCGCCAGCACCGCCCCCGACACTTCAAAAATCGCCGCCACCGCCAAGGCTTGGGCGACGGTGAGCGTGCCTGCCCCAACCGACGTCCCAAAAGAATTGGCGACATCATTGCCACCAATATTAAACGCCATAAAGACACCAAAAAAACTTGCAACAATAAACAGTCCCACCTGCTGATGCAAAGTATAATCAAGCCCCCACCAAATAAAATAAATACTCATGCCCGCCATCAATAAGGCAAAAAATACATTTGCCATCATTGGGGTGGTTTGTTTTGCTGATGAATTCACCATAAATCCGCCGTCAATTAACAATCATAAAATAACCCTTTTGGGTCAGTTGTTAGTATATCTGCCAATTATGACAAGTTGATGACAATTTTAACATATTGTACAAATTGTACAACTTTTGGCGCGGTTGGCTTACATTGTTTTACTTTATTGTTGCTTAAGCTGGCAGATGATACCACTGATACCGTCTTGATTTTTGTGTTTTTGGCTCCATTAACTGTTTTTATTTGGTCTTTTTGTTATGTCGCACATCCAACAGCTGGTAAATACCCTAAACAGTTATCAAGCCTTGCCCCACCATCAAGATACGCAGTTGGCCGACGTGTTTGGCAAAGTACAAACTTGGCAAAAACAGCGCATCAAACAAAGCAGCAAAGCACTTTTTGACAACCCACAAACCGCACCACTGGCGCGTTATTTGATTGAGCGCATTTATGGCAATGACAGCTTTGATGTGCTTGCTGGGCAGCTTCTGACCGCAGGCAACAACGCCCTAAATGGCTCGGGTCGCCTAGAAAAACTCATTCCCAGCAACGTGCTTGCCACAGGCGTGTTGGGCGTACAATCTGCCGTTAACGCCATCAAACTGGATTTGGCATTGGCGCACACCATCATGGCGCATGCCGATTTGTCCACCAAATTTGACCAACATGACATCACTGACGCATTGATGATACAAAGCTATCAAATCACCGACGCCAAAACAGCGCGCACCGCCCAAATCCACGACATCAAAAGCGTGTGCGAGCAGTCATACAAACAATTTAACGCATTTTTATTACAAAAAGCCTTTGTGCTGGCAAAATCCACTGCCTATCATCACGGCTATCAGCCCTTGTATGATTTTATCGGCGAAGGGCTAAGCGCCATCAGACACATCAAAAACATCAGCGATTTTACCGAACCTTTTGTGGCAAGCGAACTAAACATCATTGACAATATCCACCACAAAGGAGTGGTTTATGGTTGATATTAAACTTTCTGACGAGTTTATCACCCTTGCCACGCAGTTTTTTGCCGAACGCACCCAAAAGCCCATCACCCTTAACCCTGATGTTTTGGCGTATCGTTGGGTTGGTGGGCATACAGGCACACTTGTACCGATTGACGTTCATTTTTCGGTCAGTCTTGATGATTTGCTGGGCATTGACAACCAAAAACACAAACTTATCCAAAACACTCGCCAGTTTTTAAACAAACTGCCTGCCAACCATGTGCTGATGACAGGCACGCGTGGGGCAGGCAAATCATCGTTGATTAGAGCCTTGTTAAACGCCTATCACTCACAAGGCTTGCGCGTCATTGAAGTGGCTCGTGATGATTTGATGTTTTTGGACAAAATCCGCCACGCCATCACACAAAGCGGCAATGCCTGTCGCTATATCGTCTATTGTGATGATTTGGCGTTTAATAGCCAAGATGAAAACTATCGTACCCTAAAAAGCGTGCTTGATGGCGCACTAGACAGTGAACAAGAACGTCTTTTGGTGTACGCCACCAGTAACCGCCGTCATCTGCTGCCCCAACTGATGAAAGACAACGTCAATATCTACAACGGGCAAACCGATGAAGTCAATCCCTTTGAAAGCATTGACGAAACCGTTTCGCTGTCTGACCGCTTTGGGCTGTGGCTGTCGTTTTATCCGATGAATCAAGACACCTATTTGGACATTGTCAGCCACTACTTACACAAAGCAAACATCGCCTTTGATGACACCGCCAAAGCCGAAGCGCTCAAATGGGCAAGCACTCGGGGCGGTCGCTCGGGGCGAATTGCCTATCAATTTAGCCGTCATTGGATAGGACACAGTTTGTTTGCCCGCCAACAAAATCCAACACACTAATTTTGGCTTGACTTTATAAATAAGAATAGTTATCATTATCATTTTTGGAAACCATGATTACAATGCAACCTTGTCTTATGATTTGTAATATGGCATGATTTGGTGGGCGCTGTTTTGTTTTATCAATGATAAAAATCAACAAGATAAATAAGCAAAAGTTTTTATTTATCCAAATTTTATGATAATTTTATCATATCATAAACAACTGGTGCTCTGATATTGATAGTTTTATGGAGAAGCGTATGAAATTTTCCCTAAAATCAACATCTTTTAAGTCATTGGCGGCGTGCTTTGGCTTATGTTTGGCACTGATGGGTTGTAACAAAGCAGACACCCAAGTCCAAGAAACCCCAACCCAACAAGAAAAATTCACCGTCGTTACCACCTTTACCGTCATCGCCGACATCGCCCAAAATGTCGCTGGTGATGCGGCGGTGGTTGAGTCCATCACCAAAGCAGGAGCGGAGATTCACGACTACGAACCCACTCCCCAAGACATCGCCAAAGTACAAAAGGCGAATTTAATCTTGTATAATGGGCTCAACCTTGAACGCTGGTTTGAAAAATTTTATCAAGACGCCAAAGACGTGCCTGCGGTGGTGGTTACAGACGGCATTACGCCCATGAACATCAAAGAAGGCTCGTACAAAGACTTGCCCAACCCCCACGCATGGATGTCGCCCAGCAACGCGCTCATTTATGTAGAAAACATCAAAAACGCGCTGGTACAATACGACCCCGCCAACAAAGACGTCTACATCAAAAACGCCCAAGAATACAGCGACAAAATCAAAGCCATTGACGCACCCTTACGTGCCAAACTGGACAAAATCCCTGCAGAAAAACGCTGGCTGGTTACCAGTGAAGGGGCATTTAGCTATCTGGCGCACGATTACAACCTACAAGAAGCCTATCTGTGGCCCATCAATGCCGAACAGCAAGGCTCACCCCAGCAAGTCAAATCGCTCATTGACACGGTGCGTGCCAACAAAATCCCCGTGGTCTTTAGCGAAAGCACCATCTCGGACAAGCCTGCCAAACAAGTCGCCAAAGAGACAGGCGCAAGCTATGGCGGGGTGCTGTATGTGGACAGTCTCAGCGAAAAAGACGGCGCCGTGCCAACCTACCTAGATTTGTTAAACGTTACGGTTTCTACCGTTGCCAAGGGTTTTGAAGACGCTGCTCAAAAATAATCAACCCCTTGATTTGGGCGATAAAACCACCACCATGACCACACCCAAGAAGTGATGTGTGGTTTTATCGCTTGATGGCTTTGTGTTTGCTGATAGGTTTGTTGGGGCAAGGGCATTTTGCTTTTTTTAGTTCCCACAAATCTTTTGGGGCTGGCTTGGATGATTGGGACTGCCTGATTGGCACTAAAAATGGCGGTATCACACATGGCTGCTTGGTTTGATAAATTGACTTGATATGAGATTGATGTTTTTGTGGGTATGGTGTTTGCCAGCGTTTGATTTAAAAAACATACAAATGAGCAAAATTTTTATCTTTTTTAAATTAATCACAATGATTTTATGGAACACACTCAACACTCAATTGCTCACCTAAGCGCCAAAATAGACGTACAAGATGTCAGCGTGCGTTATAATAATGGTCATACCGCCCTTTATGATGTTCATTTTAGCCTAACAGGCGGCACAACTTGCGCGCTCGTGGGTGTCAATGGCAGTGGCAAATCCACGTTGTTTAAGGCGATTATGGGGCTGGTCAAACCACAAACAGGGCGCATCCAGCTTTGCGGACTGCCTATCAAGCAAGCCCTAAAACAAAACCTGGTCGCCTATGTCCCCCAAAGCGAAGAAGTGGACTGGCAGTTTCCCATTTCGGTGTATGATGTGGTGATGATGGGGCGCTATGGCTATATGAATTTTTTGCGCGTGCCCAGCGCCAACGACAAACAAAAAGTTACTGATGCCATGCAAAAAGTTGCCATCAGTCATCTAAAAGACCGCCAAATCAGTGAATTGTCAGGCGGTCAAAAAAAACGCGTATTTTTAGCGCGCGCGCTTGCCCAAGAAAGCAAAATTATTTTACTTGATGAGCCCTTTACGGGGGTGGATGTACAAACCGAAAAAGCCATCATGGATTTGCTTGATAAGCTCAGAAGTGAAGGACATTTGATTTTAATCTCTACACATAACTTGGGCACGGTGCCAGAGTTTTGCGACCACGTGGTGATGATTAATCGCACCGTGCTGGCGATGGGCGACACCAAAAGCACCTTCACCCAAGCCAATCTTGAAAAAGTCTTTGGTGGCGTGCTGCGCCAAATTCACTTGGCAGGCAAAGACCTGCACGAAGATGATGACACGCGCGCGGTTACCATCTTGGCGGACGATGAAGTGCCTGCGGTGTTTTATGGGGTACAAGACTGCGACGCCCCCGATGGCTGCGTCTGCACCGATGAACCAAGCGACGACTGCCAAGACAGCAAATTCACCCAACGCAACATGAACCAACGCAAAACCAAACAGGAAAAGGACGATGCTTGAGTTGTTACTTGAACCTTTTGCTTATGAATACATGATAAAAGCCATTGTCCTAAGTGCTTTGGTCGGTGGGGTGTGCGCGTTTTTGTCCGCCTATCTTATGCTCAAGGGCTGGTCGCTGATTGGTGATGCCCTGTCCCATGCGGTGGTACCAGGGGTGGCGATTGCTTACGCCTTAGGACTGCCTTATGCGCTTGGGGCGTTTTTTTCGGGCATTTTGGCAGCACTGTCCATTTTGTGGATAAAATCCATCACCAAACTGCAAGAAGACGCGGTGATTGGCTTTATTTTCACCACCTTTTTTGCGCTGGGTCTGTTCATCATTTCGCTCAATCCCACCGCCATCAACGTCCAAGAAATTATCTTTGGCAATATTTTGGGCATTGCCGACGAAGACGTGGTACAAGTTGCCATCGTGATGGGCGTCTCCTTGCTCTTTTTATTGGTGTTTTGGAAAGATTTATTGTTGGTTTTTTTTGATGAAACGCAAGCCAAATCGGTGGGACTGTCGCCCAAAGTCTACCAAGTGCTGTTTTTTAGTCTGCTCAGCGCCTGCGTGGTGGCAGCGCTCCAAACCGTTGGGGCAATTTTGGTCATTGCCATGGTCATCACCCCAGGGGCGACTGCCTATCAGCTGACCGATAAATTTCGCACGCTGATTTTAATTGCAGGCGCAATGGGCGTCATCACCAGCGCACTTGGGGTGTACCTTAGTTACTATCTTGACGGCGCAACAGGCGGGGTAATTGTGTCCTTACAAACAGCGCTGTTTGTATTGGCGTTTTTGTTTTCGCCCAAATACGGCTTGCTGCCCAATCGCCTGCGTCGCCCCAAATCACCCACCTTGACAGAACAACTATGAATACACTCATCCACTGGTTTATTGAGCCCCTGTCTCACACTTTTATGCAACACGCCTTGATTGCTGCTGTGGTGATTGGGGTGGTGTGCGCCATTTTATCGTGCTATGTGGTGTTAAAGGGCTGGTCGCTGATGGGCGATGCCATCTCGCATGCGGTCTTTCCTGGGGTGATTGTGGCGTTTTTATTGGGGCTGCCAATTGCCTTAGGGGCGTTTGTTGCTGGGCTGTTTTGTGCCACTTGTGTGGGCTACCTAAAAAACAACACACGCATCAAAGAAGACACCTTGATGGGCGTGGTGTTTGCGGGCATGTTTGCACTGGGGCTGGTGATATTTACCAAGATTGACACCGACCAACACCTAAAACACATTCTGTTCGGCAACTTACTGGGCATCAGCAATCAACTGCTGTGGCAAACACTGGTCATTTGTGGGCTTATTTTGACCGTCATCATCGCCAAACACCGCGACTTGCTGCTATACTGCTTTGACGCCAGTCATGCGCGTGTCGCTGGCTTATCGCTTGGGCTGCTGCATTATGGTTTGTTGATACTGCTGTCGGCAACCATCGTGGTCGCCATGCAGGCGGTGGGGGTGATTTTGGTGGTCGCCATGCTGATTTCTCCAGGGATTACCGCCTTTGTGCTCACCCGCCGTTTTCACACCATGCTTTTGGTGGCGACATTCAGCTCATGTTTTACCAGCATTTTTGGGGTGATTATCAGCTATCATTTGGATTCGGCAACGGGGGCAACCATTGTTTTGTTGCAGGCGTTGGTGTTTGTGATTGCCATTATTGTCAGCAAATACAAGCAACAACACCAAAATCTGCTCACGCACCAATCCGATACTCATGCACCGCATCAATAAAGGCTTTGGCATGGTCAGGATTTGCCCATTGGGTAATGCCATGCCCAAAGTTTGCCACATAGCCCGTATGGATACCGCTTGCATAAACATCGCCAAGCATGGCATGGACAGCCTGTTTGATACGCTGTGGTGAACCATAAAGGGTGGCAGGGTCAAGATTGCCTTGAATGGCTTTGCTAGTACCCAAGATGGCTCTGGCTTTATCCAAAGGCATTGTCCAATCCAGTCCCAATGCGTCCGCCTGACTGTCGGCTTGCACATCTAGCCACAGCCCCCCACCTTTGGTAAACATCACCACAGGTACGGTTGGGTGCTTGGCTTTAAGATTGGCAATGATTTGGCAGTTATAAGCGTGGCTAAACTCGGCAAACTGACGATGACCCAATGCCCCACCCCAACTGTCAAAAATCTGCACCAGCTGCGCCCCTGCCACAATTTGAGCGTCCAGATACTCAGTAACCGCCTCAGTGATTTTGGCAAGCAGCGCGTGCAAAAGCTCAGGTGTGGCATACATCATCTGTTTGGCATGGCGATAATCACGACTGCCGCCACCTTCAATCATATAAGTCGCCAGCGTCCAAGGACTGCCCGAAAAGCCAAAGAGTGGCACTTGCCCAGCCAAAGCATGACGAATACTTGTAACGGCGTCCGTTACATAGGACAAATCTGCCATATTAAGCTTTGGCAGACTAGCAATGTCCACTTCGCTGCGGACGGTTTTTTGAAATCTTGGCCCTTCGCCTGTCTCAAAATACAGCCCCAAACCCAAAGCGTCTGGTACGGTTAAAATATCACTAAATAAAATCGCCGCGTCAAGCTCAAAACGACGCAAGGGTTGCAAGGTAACTTCGGTGGCAAGCTCAGTGTTTTTGCACAAGCTCAAAAAATCCCCCGCTTGGGCACGGGTAGCCTTGTACTCTGGCAAATACCGCCCCGCTTGTCGCATCATCCACACAGGTGTGCTGTCCACAGGCTCAAAACGAAGTGCTCGCAACAGGCGGTCATTTTTTAGGGTGGGGAAATTTTGAGTGCTCATAACTTATCCTTTATCACAACACGCTCACAGTATCGCCATGTCATCACGATGTACCATGATGGTCTTGTCATTGTCTTTTAATTGTAAAATCTTTAACACTTCATCGGTGTGCTTTTGGGTGATTTGTTTGGCGTGATGACTGCCAAAGCCCACTTGTCCCACCGCCACACGCACTTTTGCAGCGCTGACAATCTCCACGACATCGCCCATGTCAAAATCGCCCTGCACGTCTAATACGCCCACAGGCAGCAGAGATTTGCCCCGCTCGGTGATGGCAAGTACCGCCCCATCATCAATGACGAGCGTACCTGCCACTCGCACATGGGTGGCAAGCCATTGTTTTTTGGCGATAAGGCGATCAGCAAGGTCGGTGGTCAAGCGTGTGCCAATCGCTTCGCCATCCATCAGGCGAGTGATGACGTTTTCTACTTTGCCACTGGCAATGATGGTTGGGCAGTTTGCCATCGCCGCCAGTCGTGCCGCTCGCACTTTGGTGAGCATGCCACCACTGCCCCATTTGCCGCCATCACCTGCCACATCAAACAAATAATCCGCCATGGCTCGCTCATTACGAATGAGCCTAGCGTCAGGGTTGGTGCGTGGGTTGTCTGTAAAGATGCCTTCTTGGTCGGTCAAAATGATGTACAAATCCGCTCCCACCATGGTGGCACTCATCGCCCCCAGCGTGTCATTATCGCCAAACTTAATCTCGCCATAAGAAACCGTATCATTTTCGTTAATCACAGGCACGACACGCCAATCCACAAGCTGATTGACCGTTTGGCTGATGTTCAAATAACGAGAGCGATGAGCCAAATCATCATGGGTCAGCAGAATCTGCGATGACTGCACGCCTTTTTGAATCAAGGCTTGCCACCACGTTTCAATCAGTCCCATCTGTCCAATGGACGCACACGCCTGCAGTGCGGCAAGTTTTTTGGGGCGTTCTGATAAATTCATACGCACCACGCCTTCGGCAACTGCCCCACTTGACACCAAGACAACTTCAATACCTTGGGCGTGTAAGGTGGCGATTTGTCTTGCCCATTCATAGATGGCGGTGCGGTCAAGCCCACGCCCATTGTTGGTCAAAAGCGATGAGCCGATTTTGATGACGATGCGCTTGGGTTGAATACTCATAACTCACCCCTAATACGGAGCATACTCCACCGCCACATCATAATCGTCTTCATTCCACTCATCGTCATCTGACACGCCTTCACGCTGGGCTTTACGTTTGGCACGATAGGCTTCTTTTTGGATTTCGGTGTTATGACGGACTTCTTGTTCTAGGCGGGCAAAACGCTCGGCTTGGGCCTTGGCAAAATCTTCATCATCACGCTCACGCTCACGTTCTAACTCAATCTCATTCATCAGATGGTATTTAATCTCATCAACACCCTGACCACTGATGGTGGACGTATAAAACACTTCGCCTTGCCAATCCAACGCCTTGACAATGTGCTGACACACTTCATGGACATCATCGCCCAGTTGGTCAATTTTATTGAGTACCAAAATCTGTGGCAATTTGGACAATTCTGTGGAAAACTTCGCCAGCTCATTTAAAATAATGCGTACATTGTCCACAGGGTCAGAGCCATCAATGGGCTTGACATCAACAATGTGCAACAGACGACGAGTGCGCGCCACATGCTTTAAAAAACGAATGCCAAGCCCTGCCCCGTCTGACGCCCCTTGTATCAGCCCTGGAATGTCTGCCATCACAAAGGACTGATGGGTGCCAACATCCACCACGCCAAGGTTTGGCACAAGGGTGGTAAATGGATAATCCCCCACCTTTGGGCGAGCTGCCGACACCTGACGGATAAAGGTGGATTTGCCTGCGTTGGGCAGTCCAATCAAGCCCACATCGGCAACCACTTTAAGCTCTAATTTTAAGTTTTTGGCTTCGCCAGCAAAGCCTAAGGTTGCCTTTCTGGGGGCTTGGTTGGTAGACGATTTAAAACGCGTGTTGCCAAAACCACCATCACCGCCTTTTGCCACCAATAAGGTCTGTCCTTTTTTGGTCAAATCGCCAATCACCACATCAAGGTCGGTATCAATGATGGTCGTTCCCACAGGTACGGACAAATACACATCGTCCGCCCCTTTGCCTGAGCAGTTTTTGGATTTGCCGTTTTCGCCACGTTTGGCTTCAAATTTGCGCGTATAGCGATAATCCACCAATGTGTTAGTGTTATCGTCAGCGATGACATACACATCACCGCCCTTGCCACCATCGCCACCATCAGGGCCGCCTTTTGGCACAAATTTTTCACGGCGAAAACTGACAATGCCATTACCGCCATCGCCTGCCTTTACGCTGATTAGAGCTTCATCAATAAAACGCATGTATCTGCCAACTCTTTATTATCAAATCCGAGCATTGTAGCACAATTTATGACTGGTGAAAATAATCCCTAGCACAAGCCAAGTATCAACGAGCAAAAGCGTCAGTTAATTTTAAATTTAAAAATGTATCAGCGGCAGGTACGTTGATGGATTGGCAAGCAACACATCGGGCGCCGACACCAAAGGCGCATTTTTGTCTGTCAAGTTCACGACAATTTAAAACCATGTTATGCCCCAAAACTCACACCAACCTACATCAACATAAATTCACCACTTCATTTCTGCTGGGTAATTTATAGACAATCATCACAGTCGGGTTTGTCTTGTTTGTATTTTTGCCGCTTTACCAACGCCCAATTGCAAGCAAAACGCACATGCACCTGTCTTTTGGGGCGGCTTATTGGTAAAAGACAAGCAAATAGGGCATCCAAGAAGGTTTTTTAGAGCGATGACACAAAATAGCACCAATATGGCTGCTTTGTGTGTTTTAAATGGGATTAAGCAAGGCTGATAAGAAAACCAAACACAAAAAACCCGCCAAATGACGGGCTTGATTGCTCGCAAAGATTATTTGGCGAGCACCGATACATAACGGCGGTTAAATTGACCTTTGGTCTCAAATTTTACCACACCTTCGGTCAAGGCAAACAGCGTATGGTCGCGACCCATGCCCACACCTTCACCAGCATGAAACTCCGTGCCACGCTGACGTACGATGATGTTGCCTGCAACCACGTCTTGACCGCCAAACACCTTAACGCCTAGCATTTTTGGGTTGGAATCACGACCGTTACGAGTAGAACCTGCGGCTTTTTTATGTGCCATGAGAAAATCTCCTTGTAAAAATGTCTAAGACATTAAGTAATATTAAGCGTTGATGGCGGTGATTTTAAGCTCGGTAAACCACTGGCGATGACCTTGCTCTTTGTGGTAGTGCTTACGACGACGATGTTTGACGATACGCACCTTTTTGCCACGACCATGACTGACCACTTCAGCTTCTACACTGGCGCCAGCAACCACAGGCTGACCAATTTTAACGTCTGTGCCATTGACCACCATCAGCACATCTTCAACTTTTAATGATGTGCCAACGTCTGCTTTTAATAATTCAACTTTTAGAGTTTCGCCAACGCTAACACGATGTTGTTTACCACCACTTTTGATGACTGCGTACATAATGCTCTCCCAAATAACCTGTGTGCCGTGACCACCCCTTTGGTGATGCTTGATAACGCGCACGACAAGGACAAAAATAAGGAAACATTATATCCCAATTTCAACGATAATGACAAGCATTTTTTGGACAACAACCTAAAATTGACGGACGATGTGCTATTAAAAGCAAACCACCAAGGAACAAAACACCACAAGGCACGCCACAAAACCAAAGGAACGACCATCTGGTCTTATCAAATCAACCTTTTAGTGCTGCAAAAATTTCATCTTTTAGCACGTCAATGGCTTTGGTGCCATCAAACTGACAATAAGTTGGGGCATTTTCGCCCGCTTGAGCGATGCCTTGATAATGCCCAACAAGCATGGCAGTTTGACCATGATACACCGCCAAACGGTCGCGAATCACGGCTTCTTTGTCGTCGTCGCGCTGCACCAATGGCTCGCCCGTTTCGTCGTCTAGCCCTGCCACTTTGGGTGGGTTATAGACCACATGATACACGCGTCCTGACGCTGGGTGGCTACGGCGACCTGACAGGCGTTGAACAATTTCATCGTCTGGCACGCTGATTTCAACCACATAATCAATGTCCACGCCTGCGTTTGCCAGCGCTTGAGCTTGGGCAATGGTGCGCGGAAAACCATCAAAAATACAGCCATTGGCGCAATCAGGCTGCTCCAGACGCTCTTTGACCAAATTGATAATCAATTCATCAGACACCAGCTGACCTTTGTCCATCACCACTTTGGCTTGTTTGCCAAGCTCTGTGCCCGCCTTAATGGCAGCGCGCAGCATGTCCCCTGTGGAAATCTGCGGAATGGCAAATTCTTTGGCGATGAGTTGTGCTTGTGTGCCCTTGCCTGCACCTGGCGGGCCAAGTAAAATAATGCGCATTGTTTTTCTCCGATGTTGCTTGGCAAAATGCCTTGCTAAACCTACACTATAAACCACAATCTGCCAATGTTCAAGCGCTTTTTGGTCTATGGCACGATTTGGGAAATGCTCAAATTGACGCTGTTTTGCTGCTCTTGCAACAACACAGGATTGGCAAAAAAATCTCCCGATTGAGCGGTGGCCGTGCCATCACGACTGATACGCGCCGTTACGGACAAAGGCACTTGGCTGCTGCGCGCGTTGGACAGTGTGCGCTCTGGCATCATGGCGTCCAAATCACTTAAAGTAACGTTGACTTGCCCATCTTTGATGTCCATCACACTCAGACGCTTGACAGCATAAGGCGCGCCGCCCCTGCCATCACTGACAGAAACAAACAACGCGTCCGTTTCTTGGATTTGTGGCAAAATCTTGGGAGCAACACTGATGGCGATATGGACACCCATACGCACTTTGGCTTCTTGGGCGTCAATGTTGGCAACCAACTCATCAAGACTGGCAAGCGCGCCGCTTCTGTCGCCCGATTTGCCAGCGATGTTGGCGCGCAATTTGGCAATCCATGCCTTAGCAACGGTAAAATTGCCCGCTCGGGCTTCGCCCATTGCCATCAGCATTTGTGCGCCTTCGTGGTCTGGTTCGTGCTTTAAGACTCCCAACAACACATCGCGCGCGGTCGCATCAAGCGTGCCATTATTGGCAAAAAAACTGGTCTGGGCGTAGGTGAGCGCCACTTGGGTGTTGGTGGGCTCAAGACGATACGCCCTTGCCAGAGCTTCTAGGGCTTGTGGGTTGGCTTGCAGCGCCAAAAACAGCTCCGACAAACGCATCCAACGGTTGGGGTCATGAGCATGGCGATACACATTGGTTTGCATGGCACTAATCAGCGCCGTGCTGTCTTTGGTCGCCCATTGTGGTGGCGCATCAATCTTGGCTGTCAACAAATCTTCTGCCACCTGACCTACGCTGTCTTGGGCTGTCCAGAGCTTATAAACAGGCGTGCGGTCGCCAACAAGCAAATACACCAATATCGCCAAAATCGGTATCCACACCATGACGATAAGGCGACTTTTTTTGGACGCTGGGGCATAGGTCTCTACTTGGGTTTGCGCGCTTAACAGTTGGCGCTTTAGTTCGGTCTCTTGGGCGATAAAGCTGGCTTCATCTATCACGCCTGCTTGTTTGTCGGCATTTAGCTCGGCAATACGCTCACCAAACACCGCCACATTGACCGCCATCAGCTGGTTGCTGTCTGCCTTTTTGCCACGCAGCCAAGGCAAAATCACCACAAAGGACAACAGCACACAAAGCAGCAGACACAAACTGATAAACAATAGCATACTTGGGTTCATGGCTTGTCCTTGTTCTCTTTGGTGCTGTGCTGCGTCAAAATTGTTTGCAATTTGGCTTCTTCGCTGGCACTGAGTTGCTTGGTTGGGTCGCTTGTTAATTGACGACGTCCCTTTTTGGCTTTATACAACCAACCTACCAGCAACACCAGCAGCAATATCGGCGGAAAAATCCACAAAATCCAAGTGGACGGGCGCACTGGTGGCTTATAACTGATAAAGTCGCCATAACGCTCAAACATATAGTTACGTATCTCACTGTCGCTGCGTCCATCCTTTATCATGTCGTAGGTTTTTTGTTTTAGGTCTTGGGCAATGGGCGCGTCTGAGCCTGCCAAATTTTGGTTTTGGCATTTAGGGCAGCGCAACTCTTCAATCAACGCCTTGTAGCGTGTTTCGTCTTCTGGATTGTCAAATTGGTACACGTCAATGGCAGCCAAACCATTGACACTTATGCCCAAACCCAGCACCAAAGCAATGAGTTGTTTTTTCATTGGCACACCTGCAATTTTTGTTCGGCACTGACCGCTTGGGCGAGTATGTCCAGACAAGGTTTGATGGTTTGTGTCCAGTTTTCTTGGTTGATTTCGCCCAAAATGTGTTGATACACCACGCCCTTGGCGTCCACCACAAAGGTTTCAGGCGCGCCCGTCAGCCCCAAATCAATGGCATAGCCGCCTTGTTTGTCTTGAAGCGAATACATAAACGGGTCTTGGTGCTTGCTCAGATATGCCAGCGCGTCAGACAGCTCGTCTTTATAGTTGATACCAATCATTGGCACGCCTTGCTGAGACAACTGCATCAAAAATGGGTGCTCCACAAAACACGTTGGACACCAAGAACCCCAAACATTGAGCAAAAACGGTGTCGTTGGCAAATCGGCATTGGTCATGGTGCGTGTGGTGTCCGACAACAAAGGCAAGCTAAATTCAGGCAAAGGCTTGTTAATGGACGTGGTAACCACCACATCGGTTGGTCTGCCCAGACGAAAGAAAAACATGGCAATCAACAAAAGAAAAATCACCAAAGGAAGCAAAAAAATCGCCATGCGTTTTTGGTTTGCATTCATGCCAATTCTCCTTGTTTATTACCAAGACGTTTTAGGCGATAACGCTTGTCCATCATCGCCAGCAAGCCACCCAGCGCCATCACTATCGCCCCAAGCCACAGCCAACGCACCATCGGCTTGACATGCACGCGCACCGCCCAAGTGTCATCACTCATTTTACCATTGGCAGCCACAATCGGTTCGCCCAGCGCCACATAGAGTTCATTAAACAAACTTGGATACAAACCCACTTCGGTCATGGGCATCATAGACACCACATAATGGCGCTTTTGGGGATAGAGCGTGGTGATGAGTTTGCCGTCTTGTTTGACCTGAATGGTCGCTTGGGTGGCGTCATAATTGCTGCCTTGAATGTGCGCAAACTCTTGCAAATAAAAATCATAGCCTTGCACATGTGCGCTGTCGCCCACCGTCATTGCCACGTCTTTTTCTACGCTTAGGCTGCTGACCACCGCCACACCCAGCGCCACCATCAGCACACCAATATGGGCAATTTGCATGCCATAATAACTGGGGCTGAGCTTTTTTAAACCAATCAACAGCCCCTTGGCATGGCGCGTTTTGTCCTTGACGTCTAACACCATCAAAACAAGCACCCACACCGACAAAGCGGCGGTCATATAAATTCCCCACTCAAAATGGCGCGTCTTGCCCAACCCACCAAGCACATACCAAACAGCCACCCCCAACAGCAAACTGCTGACGGCACAAGTGATAAGCATGGTCAAAAACGGGCGGCTGTCGTATTTGTAACGAATGTTGGCGCCAATCCCCATAAAGGCAAGAAGCAACCACGTCAAAGGCACAAACAACGCATTAAAATACGGTGCGCCCACCGACACTTGCCCAAGTTTAAAAGCGTCAGCGATGATGGGGTAAAGCGTCCCAAGCAGCACCACCAAAGTCGCCACCAACAGGATAATGTTGTTAATCACCAACACCGTTTCGCGCGACTTGAACCGATAAGAACTCTCCACCGTCAAGCGCCAACCACGCAAAGCAAACAACAACAAGCCACCACCGATAACCAACGCCAAAATCAGCAAAATCGCCATGCCACGCGTGGGGTCGGCTGCAAATGAGTGCACCGAAGTGATGACGCCTGAACGCACCAAAAATGTGCCAAGCACACTCAAAGCAAAGGCAAAAATTGCCAACATGATTGTCCACGCCTTAAAGACGCCGCGCTTTTCGGTAACTGCCAGCGAGTGCAACAGCGCCGTTGCTGCCAGCCAAGGCATCAATGAAGCGTTTTCTACAGGGTCCCAAAACCACCAGCCGCCCCAGCCCAGCTCATAATACGCCCACCAAGAACCAATGGCAATGCCCAAAGTCAAAAAGCCCCACGCCGCCACTGTCCAAGGTCTGCTCCAGCGCGTCCACACCGCGTCCAACCTACCCGCCCAAAGCGCCGCCATACAAAAGGCAAAGGGCACTGCCAGCCCCACATAACCCATATAAAGCATGGGTGGGTGAAAAATCAATCCAGGGTCTTGGAGCAGTGGATTTAAATCCGCCCCATCAACAGGCAAGTTGGGCAGCGTGCGATTAAAAGGGCTGGACGTAAAAATAAGCATTGCCAACATCATCACTTGCACCATGCCAAGCACCGCCAACACACGAGCTTGCATATCCAGTGGCAAAGCACGACTAAACACCGCCACCAGCATGCACCATGTTGCCAAAATCGTCAGCCACAAAAGCAGCGAGCCTTCATGCCCACCCCAAGTGGCCGACAATTTATAATACCAAGGGAGCAAACTGTTAGAATGGCTTGCCACATAAACCAAACTAAAATCATTGTACAAAAAGCCCGCCATCAAGCCCAAAAAAGACACCATCATCGCCAAAAACAAAGCGATTGCCAAACTTGGAGCAAGGCGCTGCCATTGTACTTGGTTTTTGATAATGCCCAATGTGGGTAGGCTTGCTTGCAACACCGCCAGCACCAGCGCCAACAGCAGCGCAAAATAGCCAAGTTCTGTAATCAGCATACATTCATCTCACAACGACAGCCAAGTTTGGGTTATCAAACAACCACCAATCAAAAAAACACCACCACCAAATGCAGCCAGCCTGCGAGCAATCCAGTAATGCCCCCAAGCACCACAAGGGTCATCTCATCTTCTTTAAAGGCGGGGCGCAGCAGGTTTTGAAATTCATGGGGGGTAAGCGCGCGAATGCGACTTTCAAACAAGCCAACAATCTTGGACGCGCGCGATGTGTTAAGTTTGGGGTCGCGAATTGGCACCATCGTTGCGTCAATGGACTTGTCAATGATGGTGTCTTTAAATTCGTCCAGCTCTTTGTTACCCATGCCCATCTTTAGGGTGGTTGCCACCATCGGCGACTCCAGCATTTCGTACAAATGCGCCTTCATCAACTCACGCGTCTTATCGGCACGCACCCCATACATCATCTCGTGCATGACGTTTTCAAGGGTTACCAACTCATTGACCACAATTTGGGCAAAAACACTAGAAACTTCGTCTTGACGCTTCATAAAACCGCCTTGCCAAGCATAACGATGCAGGTGTGGTATCATCGGGTGAATTTTTAGTCCTTCACGGCGAAACAGACGCACAAACCAAATATAGCGTGGTTCAACAGGATTAAACACCATCCAAATGGCAATCCAGTTGGTCAGCGCCCCCCAAATCGCCGCAAAAAATGGCACTGTCCAATGCTGCGGCACAAAATAAAAAACCCCCATCTGAATAATCCCAAACCCAAAACCAATCAATGCTGAGATTTTCCAAATAAAGTTGATTTCTTTTTTGCCCACGCGCAAAAACATGTCCACCATCAATTTGCGGTCAGATTCCATCTTGCGCACTATCATTTGACGCATGTCCACCAGTTCTTCAACATGATAGGTCAAATCCAACACCAGCGCTTTCATGATGCTTGGCAACTGGCTGTGTGCATGGGCATAAATGCGCCGTTTGATGGCATAAGGCAGATGGCTCCACAGCCCATAATAACGTTCCAGCATAATCTCATCAATCAAACTCTCCAAGTTTTTATCCACCGTATCGGTGATGAAGTCCGCCATCTCTTCGGGCTCCATCGCCCGAAAAAACTCATCCAGCGAACCAAGTTTGGATAAAGTTTGGTCAACAATCACCCCAGAAATTTTGCCCGCTTTGGCAGGGACAATGCCTTGCCAGCCCAAACCTGCCAGCCCAAAGGGCATTTTGGCGACACGAATACCCCAAAACTTGATGGGGTAAAAAAGCATCTCAAGCGCCATCCACACATGCGCCCAAGTTACAAAGGCGGTAACGGGTGGAATGGTCAGCATGGCGATAAATTCAGGGTGCGTGCTAAGAGTGTGCCAAAGCGCTAAAAACATGGAACAAGTTCTTGATAGGCCAAACCAACAGGCTGATAAAATAAAGACAAAATTGATGTCATTCTACCATAATTTGACCCAAATTGATTGCTTGTGGCTTGCTTTTGTGTAAAATAGTATGTATTTTGATTAAAAAAACCAATTATTTTACTGTTTTTATTGACTTTTATTTATTAAAAATTGTCAGGTATTTTGCTGATATGTCTGGCAAAAATACACCGTTATATACAAATTTGTGGTAGAATTTAGCAAATTGTCTTGTTTGTTAATAGTTTGTTTATGCCAGTAAACCAGCCTTTGTCATCGGATTCAGACCAAAACACGCTCACCTTTCAACGGCGGGTGATATTGGCTTGTTTGCTCATCTTATTGGGCATGGCAGGTTTGGCGGTGCGTTATGGCTATTTACAAATCGTTCAGTACGAAAAATACCGCACCAACGCCGAAAACAACCGCATCAAACTCATCTCCGACCCCCCATCGCGCGGCTATATTTATGACAGAAACGGCATTTTGCTGGCAGACAACACGCCTGTTTTTACTGCCGTCATCAGTCCCGACGAGATTGACAATCCCATTCACACTTTGCAGTTGTTGGCGCCGATTTTTGCGCTCAGCGAAGAAGACATTGTGGACATTTTGGCGCGCATTGACAAATCCAAAAACGACCCTGTAACCATCAAAATTGACCTGACCGAAGAACAAATTGCCAAATTTAGCGAGCGCAAGCCGTTTTTTCGTGGCGTCAGCATTCAAACCAAACTCACTCGCGTCTATCCGCACGATGAGCTTTTTGCCCATGTCATCGGCTATGTGGGTCGTATCAACGACAAAGAAGCCAAAAAAATCAACGCCGACCCCGCCAAAAAAGAACTCTACGCTGGCACAGATTTGATTGGCAAGCTGGGCATTGAACAACAGTACGAAGAAGTACTGCTGGGCAAACCAGGATATCAATCGGTAGAAGCCAACGCCCATGGCGAAATTTTGCGCCGCCTTGACACCAAAGCGCCCACCGCAGGCAACGACCTGTACCTAAGCCTTGATTATGGTCTGCAAAAAGTCGCCCAAGACCAACTGGCTGGCAGACGCGGTGCGGTGGTGGCACTTGACCCCAAAAACGGCGATGTGCTTGCTTTTGTGTCCAACCCAAGCTATGACCCCAACCCTTTTGTGTCGGGCATTTCATCAAAAGCCTACAAAGTCTTGCGCGATGACATCGACCAGCCACTGTACAACCGCGCCCTACAAGGGCTGTATCCACCTGCTTCCACCATCAAACCCTTTGAATCCATGGGTTTTTTACACCATGGCATCATGGGTTGGCACGATACCATCTTTGACCCTGGTTATTTTAGCTTGCCAGGAGACAGCCACAGGTTTCGCGACTGGAAAAAGGGCGGGCACGGCACTGTAGACATGTCCAAATCCATCATCATGAGCGTGGACACCTATTACTACAAAAACGCCCACCGCTTAGGCATTGATAAGCTGCACAGTTGGATGAGCAGTTTTGGCTTTGGCAAAAAAACTGGCATTGACTTGCCCAACGAAAAAGCAGGCATCATGCCATCACCCAAATGGAAACAAGAAACCTACAAAAAAGACTGGCTGCCTGGTGAGACCATCTCGGTGTCTATTGGGCAAGGGGCGTTTTTGGCGTCTCCTTTGCAAGTTGCCAATGCCACCGCCATGACCGCCATCAAAGGCAAGCACCTAACGCCACATATTCTAAAGCGCTCCGAAGGGGCAATGAGTGTTGACGTCATTGACAAGCCCGACGGCATCATTGCCTTTAATGGCACAGAAGAAGACTGGCTAAAAATGCACACCGCCATGGAAGACACCGTCAAACGCGGCACCGCCAAAGGCATTTATACCAACGCCTATCGCATTGCTGGCAAAACAGGCACCGCCCAAGTCAAATCCATCGCCCAAGGCAAAAGCTACAATAAAGCCGCCCTTAACGCGCGCCACTGGGATCATGCGTGGTTTACAGGCTTTGCGCCCGTAGAAGACCCACAAATCGCTCTAGCCATCATCGTAGAAAATGGCGGTGGTGGCAGTAAAGTCGCTGCCCCGATTGGACGCGCTTTGTTTGATTATTGGGTGCTTCAACGCGAAAAAAACCCCATCTTACCCCCCAGCGAAGAAGAGCTTGCCAAACAACGTGCCGAAAAACACGCCATCATGCAAGCCAAAATAGACGCCCTAGACAAACAAGAAACCAACAAACCCAAAGAAAGCACCCCCAGCAAGCCAAGGCACGGAAACTAATCATGGCAAGCAAAGCAAAAGCTCCAAGCCCCATCAGCCAAGTACGCATCATCGGCGGCAAATTCAAACGCCGCCAAGTCAGCTTTTTGGACATTGATGGGCTGCGTCCCACGCCTGACCGCTTGCGCGAAACGATATTTAACTGGCTCATGGCAGACATTTTAGACGCGCGCGTGCTTGATGTGTGTGCAGGCTCTGGCGTGCTGGGTTTTGAAGCATTGTCGCGCGGCGCCAGTTTTGTGGCACTGATTGAGCCCAATCCCAAACAATTTGCCCAGCTTGAGCGCAGCGCCCA
The DNA here is from genome assembly GCA_030528385.1 of Moraxella sp. Taxonomy (GTDB): domain Bacteria; phylum Pseudomonadota; class Gammaproteobacteria; order Pseudomonadales; family Moraxellaceae; genus Moraxella. The sequence continues at coordinate 111,523 of JAUMYZ010000001.1, read as the reverse complement.
AGCGCTCAACATCAACAGCGCCCAAATACAGTTGATTGGCGACACCGCTCAACGCACCCTAAGCACCTTTGACAAACCTTTTGATGTGATTTTTATTGACCCGCCATACGCGCTCAATCTTTGGCAAGAGCTTCTAAAGCTGCTGATTGACCATCGGCTTTGTCATGACCACACTTTGATTTATATAGAAAGCAACCAACCCCTTGATGACATACTGACCCCCTTTTGTGCCACTGTACTTAACGCCACAAAGGTGGGGCAAGTTTATGCCAGTATCATCAACTTATCTAGTGGCTAAAGTTATGAAAGACACCCGCAGTCATACCGTTCACCTTATCATCATTGGTCATACCAATACTGGCAAAACATCACTGATGCGCACCTTGCTGCGCGATTGTGATTTTGGCGAAGTCAAAAATACGTCTGCCACCACCCGTCATGTTGAAGCGGTTACTTTGTTTTCCAAAGACGACACTTCACTGGTTACACTCTATGACACCCCCGGACTTGAAGACGCCACAGGGGTGATGGATTATCTGCAAGAACACACCAACACGCGTTTGGACGGCGTGGAGCGACTCAATGTATTTTTGCAAGCGGTCAAACAAGGCGACCCAAAGCTCAAAGGCAACTTCACCCAAGAAGCCAAAGTCGTCAATGCCCTGCTCAACGCCGACATCGCCATCTATGTGATAGACGCGCGCGAACCCATTTTGTCCAAATACAAAGACGAGCTGGCGATTTTGGCAAGTGCTGGCACGCCTGTGCTGCCTGTGTTTAACTTTGTCAAAGCCAACAGACTCAACACCCAAGCATGGCAAGAAATGCTCTCACGGCGCGCTTTGCACATTGTCAACGCTTTTGATACGGTGGCGTTTGATTTTGATGCTGAAATGTCGCTCTGGGAGAACTTAGCAGCACTGACGCACGCCAATTCCTTTAAAACCCTAAAGAGCGAACGCACCGAACTGTGGCACGACATGGGCGAATATGGCAGTTTGTTGATTGCTGACTTTTTGGTGAATGTTGCCAGCTTTAGCAAAAAAATTGACGACAGCGTTGATGCCAATTCCATGCTTAAGCTGATGCAAAATTCGGTGCGACAAGCATTTGACACCCTAACAGACACCTTGCTCAATCTATACAAATTTTATAACACCCCCATTGACAATGACAGCATCGTCATCACAGGCAAACAACAAGACATCTTTGACGCTGAGTTACTGACGCGCTACGGCATTCGCACCGCTGGCGGCAGTTTTGCTGGCATGGTGATTGGCGCAGGCATTGACGTGGCGACTTTTGGGGCAAGTCTTGGGCTTGGTACGGCGTTGGGTGGCGTTCTTGGTGGACTTTTGCCCAACAGCAGCACCATCAAAGACAGAGCCATGGGCATACAGACCCTAACCATCAATGATGAGACGCTGACCGTGCTTGCCACCCAAGCGCAATATCTGCATCACACCTTGCGCCATCGTGGTCATGCCAGTCTTGACGCCATTAATTTGGGACAAAACATCACTCTGCCATGGCAAGGCAATAAACTGCCAGCAACGCTCAAAAAAGCGCGCGCCTATCCGCATTATTCTAGCTTAGACAGCAGTTATGGCGACAAACAAAACCTGCGCGCCGAACTGGCAGACAAAATCGCCATGGTTCTGGACGAACACCTAAAACTGCTCAACGACACAACCACAGAGCATGCGCCCCCAGTTTAGTCATGCGTGGATAATGATTGGGGCGCACTGCTCGGCGCTGCTGCCATGGCTTCTGGTTTGGGTTGAACCACATTCATAGCGCCGACAATTTTATGATTGTCAATGGCAAGGCGCTGCTGTTCTTGGGTGGCAATGCTGGCGGTGCGCATGGCTTCGCGCTGCGTGTCAAACTCTGCAACCTGCTCAGCACTTAAGGTTGCCCCACCACCAAGCGCTTGATACAGCTGGATTTGACTTAGCACCTTTTGGTGCTCTAGCGATAAAATGCTTTGTTGATTGGCAAACAATGAACGTTCAGCGTCCAACACCCCCAAATAATTGTCCAAACCCGCACGAAAGCGCGCATGAGCGATGTTGTACGTCTCTTGATAATTTTTTTGTAGGCGGTATTGCGTCTGTAACTGTTGACCCAACGTTGCGCGCATTGCCAGCACGTCATTGACTTCTTTAAAGGCGGTTTGAATGGCTTTTTCATAAGCCACCAAAGCGCTCTTTTGGGCGATTTGTGCCACTTCATAATTGGCGCGGCGCACGCCTGCATCAAAAATTGGCAGATTGAGCGCAGGCCCAAACGACCAACCAAAAGCGCCCGACTGCAGCAGCTCTTTTAGGCTTGACGAACCAAAACCTAAGTTGCCCGACAAACTGATGGACGGAAAATAAGCCGCACGTGCCACATTGATGTTGGCGCCCGCGCTTTTTAGAGCGTGCTCGGCTTGGACAATGTCAGGACGATAATACAGCAGCTCACTGGGCAAACCTGTACTAAACAGCGTCTGCGATGTGATGTCGCTGACCGCCATCTCAGGCAGCAACTCATCGGGGACACTCACGCCCAAAAGCAGTTGCAAGGCGTTGCGTGCCTTTAAAATCTCTGTATCAGCGCCATAAATTGCCAGCTTTGCCCCTTCTAATGACGCTTCGGCTTGCAAACTGGCAGACTTGGCATCAACGCCCGCCTTAAAACGCGCTTTGGCAATCATCAAAGAGTGTTCACGGGTTTTGAGTGTTGCCAGTGCCAACTGGCGCTGAGCCAGTGCATAACTTAGCCCCACGTAGCTTTGGGCGATGTTGGCAATCAAGGCAATTTGCACCGCGTCTTTGGCGGCATTGGTCGCCAAATACTCATGCAGCGCCGCATCTTTGGCGCTGTCCACCCTGCCCCACAAATCCAGCTCATAGCTTGACATCGCCAAGCCGACATTGTAGCTTGCTCGTGGGTTACTGTCTTGACCGTTTGCCGAGCGCGTTGCCCCAGCTGACACCCCCAGCTTTGGCACATCGGTTGTGTCTTGGATTTGGTATTGAGCTTTGGCGCTTTGGATTGCCAAAAGAGCACGCTCTAGGTCTTTGTTGTTGTTTAGTCCAAGCTCAATCAGCGCTTTGAGCTTTGAGTCGGCATAAAACTCTTGCCAACGCAGTCCTGCCACGCTGGGATTTTGGGGAACGCTGACGGTTTCTTGGTCTAACACTTCATAAGGTTGTTCAACAGGCACATTAGGCATGGCAACGACGGTATCGGCTGGCTTAGGAATGCTTTGACAAGCAGCCGTAACCAGCCCCAGAGCACCCAAAGCGAACGCACGTACAGCAATGATTTTCATAAATTCTCCTATTGATGGGTAACGACCGCTTTGGATTGATAAGGAAATAAGGTTCGCACCCACACATAAAACATGGGAATAAAAAATATTCCTAAAAATGTTGCCGTCATCACCCCACCAAGCACACTTGTGCCCACCGCATTTTGGCTGCCCGAGCCAGCGCCCGTTGCCAGATACAGCGGTACAACGCCAATACCAAACGCCAGCGACGTCATGATGATTGGACGCAGTCGCATGCGCGCCGCTGTCATGACCGATTCTTTGAGCGATTTGCCCGATTCTTGGATTTCTTTGGCAAACTCAATAATCAAAATGGCATTTTTGGCAGACAAACCCACCACCGTCAGCAGCCCCACTTGTAAGTACACATCGTTGGCAAAATCACGCATGACGGTAAACAGCACCGCACCGACAACTCCCAACGGCACCACCAACATCACCGCAAATGGAATTGACCAGCTTTCGTACAGCGCTGCCAAACACAAAAACACCGCCAGCATAGAAATGGCATATAAAAGCGGTGCTCGTCCCGCCGACTTTTGTTCTTCAAGCGACAGACCTGTCCACTCATAACCAATGCCCGCTGGCAAGTTTTTCATCATCGTTTCTATCGCAACAATGGCATCGCCTGTGCTTTTGCCATCGGCGGCTTCGCCTGTGAGTGCCATGGACGAAAAACCATTATAACGAGTGAGCATTGGCGAACCATAAGCCCAATCGCTGCTGGCAAAGGCATTAAAGGCAATCATCTGCCCTTGGCTGTTGCGCACATACCATTTATTGATGTCTTCGGGCACGGTGCGACTGCTTGGCTCGCCTTGCATATAGACTTTTTTGATGCGTCCACGGTCAATAAAATCATTGACATAACTGCCACCCCATGCCTGAGCAATGGTATTGTTGATATCAGCCAAGGACAACTGATAAGCGGCGGCTTGTTCTTGGTTGATGTCAATTTTTAGCTTGGGGGCGTCTGCTTGACCACCAGGACGAATGCTGCCAATATTTTCTGGGTCTTGCATTGCCATGCCCATCAACATGTTGCGCGCTTCTAGCAGTTTTTCGTGTCCCACACCACCGCGGTCTTGCAACTGCAAACTAAAGCCGCCAGCATCAAAACCTTGGATTGGCGCAGGCGCCACAGGATACACCAAAGTCGCTTCTTTGATGCTGCCATTCATCATCATTGCTCGGCTGGCAATGGCTTGGGCGCTGTTGTCTTTGCCTTTGCGCTCGCTCCAGTCTTTGAGTTTGATAAATGCCATGCCCGTATTTTGACCACTGCCCATAAAGCTAAAACCTGAGATGGTGAATACCTTGTCCACATTGGCTTTTTCTTGGGTTTGGTAATACGCCGCCACCTTGTCCATCACCGCATCGGTTTTGTCCATCGTTGAGCCAGCGGGCAATTGCACCAAGGTCATGAGTATGCCTTGGTCTTCTTCTGGCACAAACGATGTAGGAATTTTGCTAAAGCTGTAACCTAGCACCGCCACAACGCCTGCATACATCAGCAAAAACAGCAATTTTGCCTTATAAGTTTTGCCCACAAAGCGTTCATAACCACGACTGGCTTTGTAAAACAGGCGATTAAACCAACCAAAAAAGCCTTTTTGTGTGTGAATGTCTTTGTGTGCGGTTCGCTTTAAGATGGTTGCACACAAAGCAGGGGTAAAAATCAGCGCCACCACCGCCGACAAAACCATGCTGGTAATGAGCGTTACAGCAAACTGACGATAAATCACACCAGCGCCGCCGCCAAAGAAAATCATCGGCACAAACACCACCGACAAAATCAGCGCAATGCCAATCACCACCTTGCTAATCTCACCCATGGATTGAACGGTGGCGTCTTTAACACTGATGTTGGGGTCTTCTTCTAAAATACGCTCCACATTCTCTACCACCACGATGGCATCGTCCACCAGCAAACCAATCGCCAGCACCATCGCAAACATGGTCAAGATATTGATGGTAAAGCCAAAAAACGACAACACCGCAAAGGTGCCCAAAATCACCACAGGCACAGCCAAAGTTGGAATGATGGTCGCGCGCCAGCTTTGCAAAAACAAAAACATCACCAAAAACACCAGCACAATGGCTTCTGCCAAAGTCTTGACCACTTGTTCAATAGAAAGTTTAACAAAGGGCGTGGTGTCATAAGGCACTTCCACCTTAAGCCCTGCAGGAAAAGTAACAGACAGCTCATCTAAGCGTTCTTGGACTGCTTGGCGCACCTGCATGGCATTGGCGCCCGACGCCAAAGTAATCGCCATGCCCGCCGCCACTTTGCCATCAAATTTGGTGGTGGTGGCATAATTTTCGCTGCCCAATTCCACATCTGCCACGTCTTTTAGGTACACCCTTGCGCCTGATGAATTGGTTTTGATAAAAATGTTGCCAAACTCTTGGGGAGTTGTTAGGTAGCTTTGCACACTGACGGTGGCATTGATGACTTGGCGCTGCTCGTCCGACGGCAAAGACGCCAGTTGCCCCGCCGAAACTTGGGCATTTTGGGATTTGATGGCAGCAGCAACGTCTGATGGCACAAGCCCATAAGCGCGCAACTTTTCTGGGCTTAGCCAAATACGCATGGCATAGGAAGAACCAAACACATTGACCGAACCTACGCCATTGACTCGGCTGATGACGTCTACCACGTTAGAGTTTAGATAATCGCCAATGTCGGTCTTATCCATGCTGCCATCTTCAGACACAAAAGCCGCCACCATCAAAAAGCCACTTGACGACTTAGAAACTGTAATTCCTTGTCGTTGCACCACTTCGGGCAATGAACTGGTCGCCGATTGTAGCTTGTTTTGTACTTGCACTTGGGCAGTGTCGGGGTCAATGGCATTGTCAAAGGTCAAGGTGATGGTTGCCGAACCTGTTGACGATGAGCTTGATGACATATAAGACAAACCGTCCAAGCCTTTCATCTTTTGTTCAATGACTTGGGTTACAGAATTTTCTACGGTTTCGGCGTCTGCTCCAGGATACACTGCATTGACAGAAACGGTGGGCGGTGCGATGCGTGGATACTGCTCAATGGGCAAAACACGAATTGCCAGCACCCCAACAAGCATCATCAAAATGGCAATGACCCACGCAAAAATTGGACGCTCAATAAAATACTTAGACATAGTGCCCCCTTAATTTGCTCTGGCTGATGATGTTTGTTCGGTATCATCTGCCATTGCTTGGGCTTGCTCTGCACCACTGTCCGTATCAGCTTGGGCGGCTGATTGCCGATTTGGTGCCATCACGCTGTGCTGCCCTGCTGGCTCTGGCGGTGCTTGCTCTGCTTCTTGGGCGTGCTCTGTTGGCATTAAGACCCTTGGTTCAACCACTTGCTCAGGTTTTACTTTGGCGCCGCCCATCACCACCACAGCGTCGCCATCAACCAAACCTTCATTGACCACCCATTGCCCCTGAAAGGTGCCCGCAGTCTTGACAGTGCGCACTTCAATTTTTTTGTCTTGATTGACGACGTACACTTGGACTTCGCCTTTGGGCGTGCGCTGAATTGCGCTTTGGGGCAGCAGCACCGCGTTATTGACCGCCACTTGGGCAAGGTTGGCATTGACATACATGCCAGGAATTAGCACGCCATCAGGGTTGGCAAACACCGCTCGCACAATCACCGAACCTGTGGCTTTGTCCACCTTGGCGTCTGCCAAAGCCAGCTGACCAATCAAAGGATAGGGCTCGCCATCTTCTAGGACAATTTGTACTTGGGCGGTGCCTTGCTGCGCCTTGCCCGAAGCCAGCTGCTGCCTTAGACGCAACATCTCTGATGACGACTGGCTGATGTCCACATACACCACATCGGTGCGCGAAATGGTCGCCAAAGGTGTCGCTTGTGCTGCTGACACCAGCGCCCCTGTGGTTACTGACGAAATGCCAATCTTGCCTGAAATGGGCGCCCTAACGACCGTGCGACTCATTTGCAACAGGCTTTCATCATGACTGGCTTTGGCGCTGTTGATGGACGCTTGGGCTTGATGGACGGTCGCTCTGGCAGATTCTACATTGGCTTGGGCGGTTTTGACGGCGGTTTGGTATTGGTCGTACAGCTGTTTTGAGATGGCGTCAATCTTAATCAAACCTTCTACACGCGCCAAATCAGCACGCGCCTGAGCCAAGACCGCTTCTTGGGCAACCAAGCTGGCTTTGGCACTGACCAAGCTGGCTTCGGCGGTTTGGATTGCTGCCAAACTGGTATTGGCAGCACTGACATAATTGTCCTTGTTAAGACGGTATAATTCTTGACCCTTTTTGACATAACTGCCTTCTTTGAACAGCACCTCATCAATAATGCCACCAACTTGCGGACGCACTTCTGACACCTCAACAGCGGACACACGCCCCGACAAAGTTTGTATGACAGGAATGGGCTGCAGCTGCACAATCTGCACATCAACCGCCATCGGTGGCATTTTTTGTTCTGCTTTTACGCCATCAGGCTGCGCCGCTTGTTTGTTGCAAGCACCCAAAATGCCCGTCATCACCACCACGATGGCAATACTTGCTGTTTTTATATCAATTTTCATAAACAACCTTATAAGCACTCAAAAACCAAACGCCGTTTTATCATTTTGATTTTTGCCAAACCCCAAACCCACCATTTTGGGAATTTTGGAAAATAACTCAAACACACATGGCGAATTGTCTATAAAATCAAGACAATACAAAGGCATTTATTATACCTGAAATTTTAGTCGTTTTTTCACATTTACTTTAATTAAAGTACACAAAAAACACTTGATTTTTGTTGATAACTGTGCACAAAGAAACTTGGCACTTTTTTAAAAAAAGACAAAATATCGCTTGCAATTTTATTTTTTTTTGTTATCATAGCAGCACTTAATGGCTGGGTGGCAGAGTGGTCATGCAGCGGACTGCAACTCCGTGTACGCCGGTTCGATTCCGACCCCAGCCTCCATTTATATTGAAATAATTTAAAAGTGTGTAGTTTTGTCCTCCTTTTATGCACTCTTTTATTATTTCAATATGCCTGGGTGGTGAAATTGGTAGACACAAGGGATTTAAAATCCCTCGCTCTTTTGAGCGTGCCGGTTCAAGTCCGGCTCTAGGCACCATACAACAATCCCTAGCGTTTGCTGACGCTGGGGATTTTTGCTATTAATGCTCAATGCACAGCACCCACATCGCCGAAACATCTGTTTACATTTTATCTGACAAAATCTTGAAAATTGCTTGTGCACATCTGTAATTTTGACTAAACTAAATTTATCAGCAAAGCCACCTACCCAACCAAGGTAATAGCCATGAACAGTCCAGTCAAAACACCCCCGCCATTTGAGATGTCCATTTTGACCAACGGTCAAGAAGTGCGCATTACCGCCGAAATGATTAAAGAAACTTTGAGCAAACTTGCCAACCAAACAGCCCCGACCAAACAACAAAATTCAGCGCTCCATGTGGCATAGCGTTTTTGTGTGCAAGCGTCTGTCCATAAAGGTCATCATACGATAAATTTTCATCAAAAATTTGCCCAGTTTTGTTATACTATGGCAAATTTGTATCATTTAGACAGTTATCATGACACTTTGCTCACAAGACACATTCACCATTGGTCAACGCACCTTTGATTCACGCCTGCTGGTCGGCACTGGCAAATACCAAGATTTGACCCAAACCAAAGACGCCATTTGCGCCAGCGGCAGCCAAATCATCACCGTTGCCATTCGTCGCACCAACATCGGTCAGCACAAAGACCAACCCAATCTTTTGGACGTGATTTCACCTGACAAATACACCATATTACCCAACACGGCTGGCTGTTTTGATGCCGACAGTGCTGTTCGCACTTGTATGTTGGCACGCGAGCTGTTGGGTGGTCATAATTTGGTCAAACTTGAAGTACTGGGCGATGAAAAAACCCTTTATCCCAACGTTACCCAAACCCTAAAAGCCGCTCAAACGCTCATTGATGACGGGTTTGAGGTGATGGTTTATACTTCTGACGACCCCATTGTTGCCAAAGAGCTAGAAAGCATGGGCTGCGTGGCGATTATGCCATTGGGCAGTCTGATTGGCTCAGGCTTGGGACTGCTCAACCGCCACACACTAAGCCTTATCATTGAAAACGCCAAAGTGCCAGTGCTTGTTGATGCAGGTGTCGGCACAGCATCTGATGCCACCATTGCCATGGAACTTGGCTGCGATGGCGTCTTGATGAACTCTGCCATCGCCTATGCCAAAGACCCTGTGCTGATGGCAAGCGCCATGAAAAACGCCATCATCGCAGGCAGACAAGCGTTTTTGGCGGGTCGTATGCCCATGCAAAAAACCGCCACCGCCAGTTCCCCCCAAACAGGTTACTTTTTCCAGTAAAGCAAAGGAAAAATTGTGCGCGCACTGTCTGTGATTGATTATTTATTTTTGTTCTTAGAAGCGCCAAAGCAGCCCATGCACGTTGCTGGTTTGTGTATTTTTGAAATTCCCAATCATGCCAGCAAAGACTTTGTTAAAAATCTTGTGCGCCAAATCAAAGACAGTGGCGGCAAACCAACCTTTCCTTTCAATCAAAAACTGCACCGACGTTTTTTTTGGCAAACTGATGACAATTTTGACATACATCGTCATTTTCGTCACGTTTCTTTGCCCACACCAAGCACTGACGCACTGCTTGCTTACATTTCACAAGAACATGGGCGCAAACTTGGTCGCCAACAACCCCTATGGGAATTTCATTTTATTGACAAACTAGAGCCTGAGCACGCCAGCGCACCCATGCGCTTTGCCATTTGGCTCAAAATCCACCACGCCATGACCGATGGCATCGCCGCCATGCGTCTGCTGCAGATGTCTTTGTCCACGTGCAGCGAGCAGCACACCACCATTCCTTTTTGGTCGCTGTTTGCCAAACATCGCAACCAACTTGACGCACTTTTGCCCATTGGCAAGCCTTTTTTGCACATCGTCAAAGAACAATGCCAAACCATCTGTCCTGTTGGCAAAGAATTGCTGTGTGGACTAAGACAGCGTCTAAGCAGCCAATCTTATTTTGTAAGCACCTTTGATGCGCCAAAATCCATTTTAAACCAGCGCATTGGCAACACTCGCCATTTGTCAGCCCACACCTTTGACAAACAGCGCTTTGCCAACATCGCCAAAGCCTTTGATGCCACCACCAACGATGTGATTTTGGCGGTGTGCGCTGGGGCACTGCGTCAGTATCTAAGCAATCAAAACGCACTGCCAAACAAGCCTTTGATTGCTTTTGTGCCTGTGTCGCTGCGCCGCGATGACAGCGCGGTGGGCAACCAAATTTCTTTTATTTTGACAAACTTAGGCACGCATTTGGCAGACGCTGCTGCGCGCTTGTCCACCATCAAAAACAGCATTGACGATGGCAAACGGCGTTTTTTGCGCATGAATCAAGCCCAAATCATCAACTACAGCGCCATTACCTACGCGTGGGCAGGCATCAACCTTGCCACAGGGTTGTTGCCCAGCCATCAAGCCTTTAATTTGATTATCTCCAATGTGCCAGGCAGCCAGCAGCCACTTTATCTTAATGGCGCCAAGCTGACGGGCATTTATCCTGCTTCTGTACTCTTTGATGGGCAAGCCCTAAACATCACTCTTGCCAATCACCAAGATAAAATAGACTTTGGCATCACCGCCTGTGGCACGGCTTTGCCAAACATTGACAGCTTAGGAAGACTGCTCTGCCAAGCGTTGACAGACTATGAACGTTTACTAAATAAGCAAAAATTGCCACCCAAAACACATGAACCCTTATAAAATAGCACTTTTTTATCACTTTGTGAACTTTTTATAACTTTTTTACAGAAGTTTGTATGATAATAATTTATTTTATGATAAAAATAGCTTAAAATAGTCATGTTTTAGAAATATAGGCACAGCAAATGTGGATTTTATGATAGAACTGTTTTATCATAGCCACACACCCAGTATGGGATTTTCCCATCTTTATTCTGGAGGAAGTTTTAATGAGCCATGCCGAAGGCGTGAATATTAAACGCCGTAGAGTCCTGATTGCGTCCACAGCTGCCATTGGTGCGGTTGGCGTTGGTGCAATAGCCACCCCATTTGTGCGTTCTTGGTATCCAAGTGCCAAAGCGGAAGCTGCAGGTGCAGCCGTTGTTACTGATATTAGTGGCATTGAAAACGGTCAAATGATTACAGTCAAATATCGTGGCAAGCCCATCTTTGTCGTCAAACGCACCGAAGAAATGGTGGCAAACCTAAGCAAAGTTACCCCAAAACTGAGCGACCCTGAGTCCAACAGCTCAATCCAACCTGAATACTGCAAAAACGAAACGCGCTCCATCAAACCAGACATTTTGGTGGTTGAGGGCGTTTGTACGCATTTGGGTTGCGCGCCTGCGTTTCGTCCAGAGGTGGGTGCAGCCGACTTGGGCGGTGCCGATTGGTTTGGGGGCTTCTTCTGCCCTTGCCACGGTTCTTTGTATGATTTGTCTGGTCGTGTATACAGTGGCGTCCCCGCTCCCACCAATCTGCCCATTCCAGAATACAAACTTGAAGACACCATCTTAACGGTTGGGGAGGCATAATCATGAGTATTGCTAAAAAGTTGATGAGTTGGGTAGACGCACGCTATCCAGCGACAGAAACCTACGAATACCATATGTCCAAATACTACGCACCAAAGAATTTCAACTTTTGGTATTTTTTTGGTGTGTTGTCCATGGTGGTTTTGGTAAACCAGCTGGTTACAGGCATTTGGCTGACCATGATGTTTAACCCCAGTGCCGAAGGAGCGTTTGCGTCTTTGGAATACATCATGCGCGATGTCAAAGGCGGTTGGCTCATTCGCTACATGCACTCCACGGGGGCGTCGGCGTTCTTTGTGGTGGTGTATCTGCATATGTTCCGCGGATTGCTTTATGGCTCATACCAAAAACCCCGCGAGCTGGTTTGGCTCATCGGCATGGCAATTTATCTGTGCTTGATGGCAGAAGGTTTCTTTGGTTATCTACTACCTTGGGGCAATATGTCATTTTGGGGCGCTCAGGTGATTTTAAACTTACCTGCTGCCATTCCCTTTATTGGTGATGGTTTGGCCGAATGGGTCAAAGGCGACTACATCATCTCTGGCATTACCCTAAACCGCTTCTTTGCTTTGCACGTTGTTGCCATTCCTTTGGTGTTGGTTGGCTTGGTGTTTATGCACTTGGTGGCACTACACCACGTTGGCTCAAACAACCCAGACGGCATTGACATCAAAAAACTCAAAGACAAAAATGGCGTACCACTGGACGGCGTGCCTTTTCACCCCTATTACACCGTACATGACATGGTGGGAATTGTGGTGTTCTTTATCTGCTTCTTTGCTGTGGTGTTCTTTGTCCCCGAAGGCGGTGGCTACTTCCTAGAAAAACCCAATTTTGAAGCGGCAAACGCCCTAAAAACACCCGCTCATATCGCTCCTGTTTGGTACTACATGCCCTACTACGCCATGTTGCGCGCCACGCCGTCTATGTTTGGTTCTGCCTTACCTGGGGTGTTGGTGATGGGTGCAGCAATTGCCATCTTGTTTGTGTTGCCTTGGCTTGACCGCTCGCCTGTGCGTTCCATTCGCTACAAAGGCACATTGTCCAAGATTGCCCTAGCCATCTTCGTGGTCAGCTTCTTAATCTTAGGCTATTTAGGCGGTATCGCTTCATCAACCACCGCAACCATCGTGGCACGCGTTTGTACCATTCTTTACTTTTTATACTTTATTTTGATGCCATTTTACACATCAATGGAAAAATGCAAACAACCACCAGAGCGTGTTACAGGGGGTCACTGATGAAAACATTAACTAAAATTGGTGCTGCTATCACGCTTGCAACTGCTGGCACGTTCTTTGTGCCCAATGCCATGGCGGCAGGGGGCGATGGCTGTGGCACACTCACTGGTGAAGACGGCAAAACCACCACCTTAGAATGCAGCAAAGCCCCGATTGACCTAACCAACAAGGGCTCATTGCAGCGCGGTGCGGCAATGTTTATGAACTACTGTGTGGGCTGCCACTCTGCCCAATATGTGCGCTATTCGCGCATTGCCCAAGACTTAGACATACCACCAGAGTTGGTTGAAAAATACCTGATGGTAACTTCCGACCAAATTGGCGACCACATCACCGCCCAAATTGACCCCGAGCTACAAGGCGCTTGGTTTGGTGCGGCTCCACCCGACCTGTCTTTAGAAACGCGTTTGCGTGGTGATGATTGGGTATATACTTATCTTTTGACCTTTTACGAAGACCCCAGCCGTCCTTGGGGCGCAAACAACCTAGTGCTTGCCAATGCTGCCATGCCGCACGTGTTGCACAACCTGCAAAAAGAACTGGGCAAAGATGAGTATGAAGCGCGCGTTGGCGACCTTGTCAATTTTATGGCATGGATGGCAGAACCTGTGCGCCATGAACGCAAAGTTTATGGAGCTTTTGTGCTGCTGTTCTTGCTGGTGCTGCTCATTCCTGTTTACCTACTTAACAAAGAGTTTTGGAAAGACGTTAAGTAAGTACCCACAATCCAAAAGCCAACTTTTTAGTTGGCTTTTTGTGATTTATCACGATGACCATATCTAGTTGAGACAAAATTTGCTAAACTAAGCCCAACTGGTTGCTCGGTATTTAACGTGAGTTTTGTCCACTCCCCATCAACATCATTCATCTTATACGCCAATGACAATTACCATAGCCATGTGGTACATTTTTTATTAACAGAAAAAAATCTGCCCCATCAACGATACTTGGTGGCAGACGAAACAGAAATCGCTGAACTCAACCCTTATGCCACACTGCCCATTTTGGTTGGTCGCGACATTGTGTTGTACGAAAGCAATGTGATTTTTGAGTATCTAGAAGAGCGCTATGCCACCAACAAACTCTTGCCCGAGACGCCCGCCCAACGCGCTGCCATGCGCTTGCTTGCTTGGCGATTACAAAAAGATTGGCTCTCGCTTGGACAAATTTTGCTCACCCATCCAGACAGTTTTGACGACACATCTGCCAAACACGCCAAAAAGACCCTGACCGATTCTTTGCTGACCCTTGACCCTTTGTTTGCGCGTTATGAATTTTTTATGAGCCACAACTTTGGTTGGTGCGATGTGTTATTATTGCCCTTGTTGTATCGTCTGCCCATGATGGGCATTGTTTTGCCCAAGCCATTGTGTCCAGCACTCATTGACTATCAAAGGCGGCTTTTTTCTCGTCCCAGTTTTCAAAAAACACTCAACACAGGAGTTATCTATGACTAGCCCCAAACGCCCCTACCTTGTCCGCGCCATGCACGAATGGCTCAGCGACAACGGCTTTACGCCTTATTTGATGGTGGACAGCACCAGCCCCAACATCATTGCCCCATTACAATACGCCCAAGAAAACCGCCTTGTGCTCGCCATCTCTTATCAAGCCACCAAAGATTTGTTCATTGATAATCAAGGCATTAGCTTTAATGCACGTTTTGGCGGGGTGGCACAAGATGTCTATATTCCCATGCAGGCGGTGCTGGGCATTTATGCCAAAGAAGACCATACCGAAGGCTTTTTCTTTGACCCCAGCGAATACGCTGACTACCAGCCTAACGATGATGAGCCAGAGCCACCCAAACCCAGCGGTGGGCATTTAAAATTTGTCTGATTTTTAGCACTTGATACCAAAAGGCTTTTTACAAGCCTTTTGTTTTATGTCCATTTTTATTCTAGTGCCAAATCCCTAAACGCCATCGCCCTTTTGATTACCCATGCGATGATGGCAACAAACAGCACGACCATTACCACCATCAAATAAAACCCTATGTCCATGCCATTTGCCAAAGTGCCAATGATTGCCACCAAAGTCATCATTACCAAAGGACAAAGCACATACAAAATCAGCCAAGACAGCAAGCCAATATAATGATAAAAACCCGACAGCACATAGTCGCCCAAGTCCGCCATGTCATGCTCTTCTGCCAAGGTGTGATATTCTGCCACTTCTTGTTTGGCGTGGCGAGATGGCATACCTGCCACATAAAAAGCCCCCACACTCATGACAAGGCACAAAACCAGCAAAGAATTCCTATCAGACACAAAGGACATCAAGGCACCAAACACACAAAACACCCCAATAAACCAAACAAAATCCGCCATGCCCAACCACCTACGCCAATGCGAGATTGTATTTGTTTGGATATTAACTTTTTGGCATGTTCCTGCTCTTGCTGGATAAGTGCTAGCTCTTCATCGCTGATAAATGCCATATCACGAATGATTCTTTTATTGATAAAGAAAAACACCACAGACGGTATGCCAAATAAAAGCATCGCCCAGATAAATTGCCACATTTTTTTATGTTGGGTGGCTTTAAATTTATCAGCTTGGCGATTAAATTCATAAATCTTTTGACCGCCAACATCAATTTCATAAGCCAAACCCCCATAATGATAAATGGTGGCAGTTTGACCTTTATGGGCATATACCAGCTCGCAATCGTCATAATTGTCATCATCGCAGTGCAGACGCGTGCCATTGATGGTCAGATAATAATGGCTTTTTGAGTGTTTGCCACTGCCGTGCACATATTCATGTTCGTTTGGGACAATGCCTGTCAGTACTTGGGCTTGGGATTTATCGCTAATCAGCTCAGGCAAAAATAATAGCCCCGAACCAACCATTCCTGCATACAAAAGCCCAATCAATGGGATTAAAAAGACGCTGTTGTTTTTGGTGATTGGGGGATTTTTATATTTATATATAACAATCACGCTGGCAATCAACATCAAAGCGGTCATCAATACATACAATCCCCCTGCCAAAAAATAGCCCAGCAACAATAAAAATGCCCACACACCCATATAAATCCAGAAAAACCAAGCAGGGCTAATGTCATCAATTTTGACCAACATCTCATCAAAGAACGTCATTGTTATTTTTCCAAAATAATTATCATAGCACAGCCATCATGGCATTAAATGCGGTTTTAGGCTATAATATCCGCCATTTATCCCCCAATTTATGACACTTTATGATACTCATAATAAAATAGGTAACTTATGACAACCAAACGCCAAATTCTTGTAACCAACGCCCTGCCTTATGCCAACGGCTCAATCCATTTGGGGCATTTGCTCGGCTATATTCAAGCCGATGTGTGGGTAAGAGCCATGCGAGCGATGGGTCATGACGTGATTTATATCTGTGCTGACGACGCACACGGCACGGCGATTATGCTGCGCGCCCAAGCCAATGGCATTAGCCCCGAAGAACAAATCAAAAATGTACAAACAGAGCATGAGCGTGATTTTGCTGGTTTTGATGTGTCCTTTGACCACTATGACAGCACGCATTCAGACACCAACCGCCAGCTATCAGAAGCCATTTATCTGGCAAACCACAAGGCAGGCAACATCAGCGTTCGTCCTGTTACCCAGCTGTTTGACCCCGAAAAGCAAATGTTTTTGTCCGACCGTTTTATCAAAGGCACTTGCCCCAAATGTCAAGCGGACGACCAATACGGCGACAGCTGCGAAGTGTGTGGCACCACCTACAACGCCACCGAGCTCATCAACTCTCGCTCCACCCTAAGTGGGGCAACGCCTGTGGAAAAATCATCCGACCATTACTTTTTTAATCTGCCAAATTTTAGCCAATTTTTGCAAAACTGGACACGAGATAAAGGTCGCTTGCCCATTTCCATTGCCAATAAATTAGACGAATGGTTTGAAGCTGGTCTGACTGATTGGGATATTAGCCGAGACGCCCCCTATTTTGGCTTTAAAATCCCCAATACCGATGACAAATATTTTTATGTGTGGGTGGACGCTCCCATTGGCTATATGGCAAGTTTTAAAAATTATCTGACTGCCAAACGCCCCGAGCTTCAGTTTGATGATTATTGGAAAAAAGACAGTCAAGCCGAAGTGTATCATTTTATTGGCAAAGACATTGTCTATTTTCACGCCTTGTTTTGGCCTGCCATGCTCACAGGAGCGAACTACCGCACGCCGACATCACTGTTTGTCAATGGCTTTTTGACCGTCAATGGTGAAAAAATGAGCAAGTCTCGGGGCACCTTCATCAAAGCCGAAACCTACCTAAAACACCTAAATCCTGAATATTTACGCTACTATTTTGCGTCCAAACTCTCTGACAAAGTAGAAGACTCCGACCTAAATTTGGACGATTTTATTGCCAAAGTAAACTCAGATTTGGTGGGCAAAGTGGTCAATATCGCCAGTCGCTGTGCCAAATTTATCAACACCCAGTTTAACCATCAATTATCCGCTGAGTGTGCTGAGCCAAAACTTGTAGAGCAGTTTATTAAAGCAGGCGACAGCATTATCACCCACTACGAAAACCGAGAATTCAGCACTGCCATTCGTGAGATTATGGCACTGGCTGACCTTGCCAACCAGTACATTGATGAAAAAAAGCCGTGGGCTCTCGCCAAAGACCCCGCCAATGCCGAGCAGGTGCAAGCGGTGTGTTCAGTGGGGCTTAACCTATTTCATAAAATCATGGTGTATCTGTCGCCCGTGTTGCCAACTTTGGCACAAAAATCACAGCAGTTTTTAAATGTGGAGAATTTTGATTTTAATGCCAGATTTGATATTTTGACACATTCCATCAACGAATTTACGCCACTCATGCAACGCATTGACCCTAAAAAGGTGCAAGCAATGATTGATGATTCCAAGGAAAATCT
Source organism: Moraxella sp. (assembly GCA_030528385.1). GTDB lineage: Bacteria > Pseudomonadota > Gammaproteobacteria > Pseudomonadales > Moraxellaceae > Moraxella. The sequence continues at coordinate 93,506 of JAUMYZ010000001.1, read as the reverse complement.
GCAACCTACCGAAACCAAAAGCAAAAAAGCGAGTAAAAAAGTGGAAAACAGCAACACAAATGACGAATTTATCGGCATTGATGATTTTGCCAAAGTACAAATGAAAGTCGCCAAAGTGCTAGAATGCAACAAAGTAGCAGGGGCGGACAAACTACTGCAATTCACCCTTGATGTTGGTGATGTTGATGACAACGGCGCGCCTAAAACTTGCAATGTGTTTAGTGGTATTGCCAAGTTTTATCAGCCCGAAGAACTACAAGGTAAAACAGTGATTTGTGTAACCAACCTTGCCCCGCGTAAGATGAAATTTGGCGTGTCAGAAGGCATGATTTTATCGGCTGAAAAAGACGGACAATTAACAGTGGTATTGTTGCCTGATACTATGGTGGCAGGCTCGGTACTGGCATAATATCCTAGCATCATATCAAAATTGTCATTTTAGAAAAACCCGCCCCAACTTGCCTGTGCGGGTTTTATTAGACCATTGTCCACCACAAGAAAAACCCCCAAATCGGGGGTTTTGTCGCTCAATGATTGCCTAATAATTATTAGTCAATAATTATTCGTCATCTTCGCTAACTGGTGTGCCATCTTCTGACAAAATGGTTACCAAAATATCTGCACTGACATCGTGATGTAGTTGAATGGTTACCTTGTACTCACCCACCTGACGGAATGAGCCTTCTGGCAATTTCACTTCGGCACGGTCTACTTCCAAACCAGATTTAGTAAGTGCGTCAGCAATATCACGGGTACCGATGGAACCAAACAGCTTGCCTTCGTCGCCTGCTTTGGCGCGCATAATGACATTGACGTCTGCCAATGCGTCAGCGCGTTTTTGAGCGGTTGCCAATTCAGCGGCTTCTTGTGCTTCAAGTTCGGCACGACGCGCTTCAAACTTGGCAATGTTTGCCGCATTGGCAGGCAATGCCTTACCTTGTGGAATTAAGTAGTTACGACCGTAGCCAGCTTTAACATCAACCGTTTCGCCAAGTTTGCCAAGATTAACGACACGCTGTAATAGAATAACTTGCATGATTTTTCTCCGTTAATGCTTACTTGTGGTTGTCGGTGTATGGCAACAACGCCAAATAACGCGCTTGTTTAATGGCAACCGCCAACTGACGCTGATATTTATTGGAAGTGCCCGTGATACGGCTAGGAACGATTTTGCCATTTTCGCTGATGTACTGCTTTAGTAGCTCCACATCTTTGTAATCAATGTGCGTGATACCTTCGGCGGTAAAACGGCAGAATTTACGACGACGATAAAAACGTGCCATGATGTGTCTCCTTAATTATTCGCTGTCAGCAACTTCGTTCTCACTTTCAACAGTGCGAACATCGTTACGGCGGTTGGCTTTACGAGTGCGTTTCTCTTCGGCTTCTTTCGCCAGTGGGGATTGCTCAGTAATGGCATGCTCACGACGAATAATCAAGCTACGGATAATGGCGTCATTATATCTAAACAACTCTTCTAACTGAGCCAATGCAGTCTCACCACATTCAATGTTTAATAACACATAATGCGCTTTGTGGATTTTGTTGATGGGATAAGCCAACTGACGACGACCCCAATCTTCTAGGCGATGGTTGGTGCCACCATGTTCTTCAACCAAGTTTCTGTACTTGGTTACCATATCAGCAACTTGGTTGCTTTGGTCTGGGTGCACCAGCAGCACCACTTCATAATGTCTCATAAGGACTCCCTACGGATTAAAACAGCCACCATCTGCGATGGCAAGGAGATTGCTAACTTTATGTTTAACAAAAGCCTAATTATACACTACTTTTTTAACAAAAAAAAGTACATCACTCCAAATTTTGTGTTTGGGCAAGGCGTTTTTGTTCCTTGATGCGCGCGGTCTCTTGAGCTTTGGCAATGCTGACTTCTATCACGCCACGCAGCACCTGCCAAATCGCTCCCACAAACAACAGCACCACAAAGACCATCAAAATTGGCAAAAAAGCACTCAGCGCTGTTGCATAATCACCCATCAACACACCATGCGCCACACCAGCAATTGCAGGCGCTATTTGTCCTGTACCAGTCAGCACATCACCAGGGGTCAAGAGCACCGCCACAGCAAAAACCCACAACATGCTGCCAAAGGGACGTGGCAAGACACGCACCACCAAAATAAACAACAATAAAGCCAATGTTGCTGCACCAATATAAGCAAAAAACGGCAAGTCATCGGCTGGTATGTCCGCCACCAGCTGACTCCACCAAAAGACAACGGACGCCAGCCACTCACTGATGTCATCAAGGGGCAGATTGTTTATAAGACCTTTTAACCAATCCATAAAATTTCAACTTATAAATAATTGCACATTCTACCACAACTTTGAGTTATGCCTAATGTTGCTTTACAAAAATCAATCAGAAACCTTGGTTGTATTGGTTGTCTTGCAAGGCTTGGACTTTGGCAAGTGCTTGAGCGGCAAGCACGTCGGCAGGTGGGGCTTGTACATAGTAGCCTTGCTCGGCAAGTTTGGCTTTGACTGTCTCAATGTCGGCTTGAGCTAATTTGTCTCGTGCTGACAAATCTAAGTGCATGACAAAACTGCCCAGCCCCAATTTGCCACGCAACTCGCTCGGCAACACCCCTAGCCAATCGGTGAGCTCATTGACATCGTCAGGATAGTTGGGTCGGGCGATATAAACATACCAATCAGGACTTTTGGCAAACTTATAAACATCACAGTGCATGATTTTCCTTACAAAAACAGTCAAAATGGTCATTTATTGCAACAAAGTGCAAAATTTCGCTTGTAAATTGTAGCATTATTTTTCATAATAGAGTGGTTTAATTTTTCAGGAGAGCGTTTGTTTGCTTATTTGCCAAGCACAAACCACCGAAGGCGTAAACCGACCCTATAATCGCTCAGGTAAACGGACTGAAAAATTTCGGCTGGCTTTTTCTTGACTAAACCAATCCCAGCCAACACAATCTGGAGAGAACAAAAGTTCACCGAAGGGAAGAAAACGGCAGTTGTCCGTTGAAAATCTCAGGTTACAGGACAGATGGGGTGCTTTTGCTTGTCGGCTTATGACAATGGCTGTGCAGGCAAGTTAGATTTGACACAAATTTAAGGACAAGCACCCATGACCACCCCACAAAACACCCCCAAACGCACCCCCCTTTATGACGCCCATCTTGCCTTTGGTGGCAAGCTCATTGACTTTGGTGGTTGGGAGCTGCCCGTCAATTATGGCTCACAAATTAACGAACACGAAGCGGTACGCACCGATGCAGGTATGTTTGATGTCAGCCATATGCTTGTTACCGATGTTACAGGCGATAATGCCAAAGCCTTTTTTCAAACACTACTCGCCAATGACATTGCCAAACTTGGCTTTGTTGGTAAGGCGTTATATTCTGCCATGCTCAACGACAACGGCGGGGTGATTGATGATTTAATCGTCTATCGCATGAACGATGGTGAAACCGCTTATCGCATTGTCTCCAATGGGGCAACGCGTGAAAAAGACTTGGCACAGTTTGCCAAAGTCGGTGCAGAATTTGGCGTAACACTCACTCCGCGCTACGACTTAGCCATGTTGGCTGTACAAGGACAGAATGCCATTAGTAAACTGCTGAGCGTCAAGCCTGACTGGGCAGACATGGTCAATGGCTTAAAACCCTTTGTTGGTGCTGACCTTGGCGATGATTGGTTTGTGGCTCGTACAGGCTATACTGGCGAAGATGGCGTGGAAGTGATTTTGCCAAGCGACAAGGCAGATGAATTTTTTAGACAACTGGCACAAGCTGGCGTGCAGCCTTGTGGTCTTGGGGCAAGAGACACCTTGCGTATGGAAGCGGGCATGAACCTATACGGCAACGACATGGACGATGACACCAGCCCCCTAGAAGCGGGCATGGCATGGACGGTGGATTTAAAAGACGACAACCGTGATTTTGTTGGCAAAGCATCTTTGTTGGCACTCAAAGAAAAGGGGGTGGCGGTCAAACAAGTGGGGCTTTTGCAAACTGGCAAAGGTGGCGTGCTGCGTGCGGGCATGGAAGTTGTTACCGACAAAGGCAACGGCATGACCACCAGTGGTGTATTCTCGCCAAGTCTCAACCAAGCCATCGCCATCGCCTGTGTGCCTGTGGACTTTAATGGCGATACTGCCAAAGTCATCATGCGTGGCAAAGAAGTGGACGTGCGAGTGCTAAAACTGCCCTTTGTCAGAAATGGCAAAAAGCAGTTTGATTGATTTTAATTGATTTTAGCAGACTTGGTAAAACACCCTAAGGAGTGATTATGCCCACCTTGAAATTTATGGTAACACTTGGTTGCCTTGTCATTTGTCAGGCGTCTTTTGCCAAGTCTGAAATTTTATTAAAACCCAGTGCCAACCAACGCCAAGCGGTCAAATCCGCCTTTATATCAGCCGACAATGCCCAAATTCGCACGGCGGTCAATGAAGCCAAAGCCAACATTGAAACACTGGCAATCAATGCGTCTTGCTCTATGGGTTATTATGTTCAAGGCATTGCTGCCATTCGCTCGCCCAATGTGCAAGCCCAAGTAAACTTATGGAGCCCAACCAACGGCATGCAATATCTTGCAAAGGACAAATGTCTCAATGTGGTGCGTATTGGTAATTGGTCTATGCCCGCCAAAAATGCCCTAAATTTTAATATCATTTATGAGTCTGCCGAGTCGGGTGAAAATAAATCTGCTCATACAGAAATGCTAAAACAAGATGGACAATGGTTGGTGCTTAGCCATTTATAAGTTTTGATACAAATAAACATGATTGGCAAATCACAAAAAATGTTAAATTTATTAAAAGCCTATAATGAACTGCCCGAATATATCGGCATTAAATTGTCTGACGTTCATCAAAAAAGTGAATTTGGCGATTATCCCATTCATGTTGCCAGTGTTCGTGGCAGTATTGATGAGCTTAAATTATTATTAGTAAACGGGGCAGACATTAACGCTGTGGGCGAGCACGGCTATACGCCTTTACATAATGCTGTGGAGCAAGGGTTTATTGATGTGGTGGAATTTTTATTAGCTCAAGGTGCTGATGTCTTAATAGAAAATGACCATCATTTGACCGCAAAAGCATTGGCTAAGATTATTGATAACGATGAAATATATCAAAAACTTGATGCTTTTGAAAAAGAAAATCACCATTAGGCAAAATACCCACAGATGAATGACTTAAATCTAACCATCATTCATCTGTTGCACAATATCAAAGTGAATAAATCCGTCATTTTATCGGATAATAGTGCAGAGCGTTTAAATTTAGCCATAGTAGAGCCTGATTTTCATGACAAAATAAATGCTTTAACCATGTTACAAAATCAGGCTTATGTCCATATTGACGATAATGGCTATATGGGCTTAACCCAGCAAGGTGGTGCGTTTTGGGAAAGTTTATTTTTGATTGATTGGCAATTTTATTTTGAATACGGCAGTCAATTTATGGGCGATAAAGAATACACATTCTTTTATGCCAAAAAACAAGAAACTGTTAAATTGGCAATTGAACACAGCAAAGGTTTATTTGATGATTGTATAATACAAATAGCCCAACATTGGCAACCCATTTATTGGAAAAAGCCATTTGATGGTTTTTATATTCAAAAAGAGTTAAATAGCGAGCTTTTGCCCTATTTTGATGATGTTTTGCCAAAATATTGTAAAAACCATAAACACTAACCCCAATCAACCCCAACAAGGAGTAATGTGATGAAAACCCTATCCATGTACATTAACGGCGGTTTTGAACAAAACTTTGCTGGCACCTACACCGATGTGCTAAACCCCGCCACCGAAGATGTGATTGCCAAAGAACCGCTTGGCACTGCCGATGATGTCAATCGTGCCGTAGAAGCCGCTTATGCCGCCCAACCTGCGTGGGAGCGTCTGCCTGCGGTAGAACGTGGGGCGTATCTGCACAAAATCGCTGACGGCATTCGTGCCAGAGCCGACGAGCTGACCGATGTCATCGTCGCCGAAGGCGGCAAAACCAAAGACCTAGCACGCATTGAAGTGATGTTCACCGCCGATTATTTGGACTATCAAGCAGGTTGGGCAAGACGTTACGAAGGCGAAATTCTCCAAAGCGACCGCCCACGCGAAAACATCTTTATGTTTAAACGTCCTTTGGGCGTAATTGCGGGCATTTTGCCTTGGAATTTTCCGTTTTTCTTAATTGCTCGCAAAATGGCACCTGCGTTGGTTACGGGCAACACCATTGTCATTAAACCAAGCTCGGTTACGCCCATCAACTGCCAAATTTTTAGTGAAATCGTGGACAGCGTGGGCTTGCCTGCTGGGGTCTTCAACGTGGTCAATGGTGGCAACGAAACGGGCAGCTTGCTCGCTGGACACCCCAAAATTGCCATGGTCAGCCTAACAGGCTCGGTGCGTGCAGGTCAAGAAGTAATGGCGACCGCCGCCCCTAACGTCACCAAAGTGTCGCTAGAATTGGGTGGCAAAGCCCCTGCCATCGTGCTAAAAGACGCCGACTTAGATTTGGCAGTCAAATCCATTCTGGCTTCTCGTGTGGGCAACACAGGACAAATCTGCAACTGTGCCGAACGCGTCTATGTACATTCTAGCATCAAAGATGAATTTATCGCCAAAATGAGCCAAGCCATGCAAGCCGTTCGCTACGGCAACCCCAGTGAAGCCAACGACGGCGAACTTGACATGGGTCCACTTATCAATGAACAAGCCGCCCAAACGGTCGCCGCCAAAGTGGCTCGTGCAGTTGAACAAGGAGCAACCTTGCTGATGGGTGGCAAACGTGCCAAAACTAAGGGCTACTTTTTTGAACCCACCATTTTGACCGATGTGGATAACAGCATGGACATCATGCGTGCTGAGACCTTTGGGCCTGTGTTGCCGATTGCCACCTTTGAGACTTTGGACGAAGCCATCGCCCTTGCCAACGACTGCGAATACGGCTTAACCAGTTCGGTGTACACCAACAATCTCAACGAAGCCTTTTATGTAACACGCCGTCTACAATTTGGCGAAACTTACATCAACCGTGAAAACTTTGAAGCCATGCAAGGCTTTCACGCTGGCTGGAAAAAGTCAGGCATTGGCGGTGCCGACGGCAAACACGGTCTAGAAGAATACCTACAAACACAGATGGTGTATTTAGAGACCAATATTTAACGCCCCCACAAATGCACGTTTTAGACTTGGGTTTAAAGGGTGCATTATTTGTTTTTTAATCAAACTCACTAGGAGAAACCCCATGAGTCATATCCCCGCCGATTTAAAATACGTTGCCAGCCACGAATGGCTGCGCCTAGAAGCGGACGGCACCATCACTGTTGGCATTACCGACCACGCCCAAGAAGCCCTTGGCGATGTGGTGTTTGTAGAGTTGCCCGAAGTTGACACCGACGTTACCGCCGACCAAGAAATCGCCGTGGTGGAGAGCGTCAAAGCCGCCAGTGATGTCTACGCCCCCATCTCTGGCACGATTGTTGAGATTAACGAAGAGCTGGTGGACAGCCCCGAGCTTGCCAACGAAGACCCTTACGGTGCAGCATGGTTCTTTAAAATCAAACCTGCCAACCCAAGTGATTATGATGGCTTGATGAGTGCAGACGAGTATCAAAACAGTCTGTAATTAAAAACAAGCGTAGGTTTTTAGTAACTTACGCTTGTCTTGGTTTTAATTTAATTAACTCAAACCTAATTTTCACTCATTGCAAAGATAATTGGTGTTATGATGAAAATCACCTTAGAATTACAGCCAGAAAATTATCAAATATTTCAAGCATTGGACGACAATGACAAATCGTCTTTGGTTGAACTATTCAATCATTTAATTAAAAATTATCATTTAATTGATGGCACAATGCAAACGCCAACCATTTATAGAAAAGCAGGTTCTGCCGAAGGGTTAATTAAATTTCGCGATGATTTTGATGAGCCATTAGATGACTTTAAGGAATATATGTAAATGAGTTATCTATTGGATACGCATAGTTTTTTGTGGTTTGTCAATAACGACAGCCAGCTTAGTCATTCAGCTTGTCATGCCATTGCCACATCAAAAATCGTTTATGTCAGCATGGCAAGTATTTGGGAAATTGCCATTAAATATAAATTGGGAAAAATAGTTTTACCCAGTGATTTTAGTCATTTTATCCCCTATCATATTCACAAAAATATGTTTGAAATTTTACCAATTCATTTTGAACACATTGCTAAAACCAATACGCTGGATTTTTTTCATAGAGACCCTTTTGACCGTTTGCTCATCGCCCAAGCCATCTGTGAAAAATTAACATTGATTAGCAAAGACAGTAAACTTTCTGATTATCCAGTGCAATTATATTGGTAATCAAAAAGTAATTGTTTGACTTAAAATAAAATAAGGCAATTAAGATGAACTATTGGCTATTGAGTGTTGCTGTTTTTCATTTTATCGCAAGCCTATTGCATTTATCTTGTGTGGTATTTGGTGGCAGAATGTTTCGCTTATTGGGAGCGGGAGAATATATTGCCACCCTTGCCGATAAAGGTCATTGGTATCCGCCATTTATCGCCATTGTCATCGCACTTATGTTGGCAGGTTTTGGTATATATGCATTAAGTGTCATTGGTGTGGTTCGCCCACTACCACATACCAAACTGATTTTAATTGGTGTTGGTGCAATTTTTATATTAAGAGCCGTTGCTTTTCCACTCATCCGCCCCATGTTTCCTAAAAATAGCCTAAACTTTTGGCTGGTTTCATCAGCAATTTGCTTAATGGTAGGCGTGGTACATTGGATAGGCGTTTATTTTTTACAATAACCATCAAATTAAAAATCTCAATGAACCCAAATATTTTACAGCATTTTATTAAAAAACACTTTACTGATATTTACAATCATGGTTTTATTGCTATAAAAGAGTTGAACGACGCTGATAATATTAGCCAAATTCCTAAAAAAGATGTTAATCCTTATCAAAATTGGCAAGATGTACCTTTTGAGTACCTAAATCGGTATTTTACAGGTATTAGCCAATTAAACCCACAAGGATTTTTATTTTATACCCCTGCTATCATATATCAAGTTTTGGCAGATTTTGATGAACGTAATCATTGTGCTTCTGTTGTATGGTGGCTTTATGAATTAGATAAAGAAATTTTGGGAGATAAATTCCTAGAAAATCTTTCATTATTCAATGAAGAACAATTATTTCTTTTAGTACTTTTTTTACAAAAGTTAATGCCCAGTGGTATTATGGATAAACAAAAATTTGTCAAAATCATTACTGCTATTGAATATCTTATTTTAAACAACCCTAAGGAAATCCCATGACCCAAACCTTCTCCGACCTATTTTACGAAAACGCCTTTGTCCATCGCCACCTAGGCAATGACCAATCCGCCCAAGACAAAATGCTTGCCAAAGTTGGGGCGACCGACTTAGACAGCTTTGTGGACAGCGTTGTGCCAGAGTCCATACGCCTAAACAAAGAGCTAAACTTACCAAAAGCGATGAGCGAGCATAACGCCCTTGCCAAACTGCGAGTGATGGCGGACAACATCACCGTTGCCAAAAGCTATATCGGTCAAGGCTACAGCCCCACTCGCCTGCCTGCCGTTATCCAGCGTAACGTCCTAGAAAACCCCGGTTGGTACACCGCCTATACACCCTACCAAGCCGAAATCGCCCAAGGTCGCCTAGAAGCCTTGCTCAACTTTCAACAAGTGTGCATTGACTTGACAGGCATGGATTTGGCAGGGGCAAGTTTGCTTGATGAAGCGACTGCCGCCGCCGAAGCGATGGCGATGGCAAAACGCTCTGGCAAATCCAAATCCAACGCCTTTTTTGTGGACGAACGCACCTACCCCCAAACCCTAGACGTCATCAAAACCCGTGCCAAATATTTTGGCTTTGATGTGGTGGTGGGCGATGTTGAGACCGCCAAAACAGGCGAATTTTTTGGGGCGTATTTTCAATACGTTGGCAAAGATGGTGACGTGGCAGATTTAACTGACGTCATCACCGCCGTCAAAGCAAAAGGGGCGTACGCCATTGTGGGGGCGGATATTATGAGCCTTGTACTGCTCAAATCCCCTGCCGATATGGGAGCGGACATCGCTCTAGGCAGCAGCCAACGTTTTGGCGTGCCGATGGGCTTTGGTGGCCCGCACGCGGCTTACTTTGCCTTTAAAGACAAGGACAAACGCTTAAGCCCCGGTCGCATTATCGGTGTGTCCAAAGACGCCCAAGGCAACACCGCCCTACGCATGGCACTACAAACCCGTGAACAGCACATTCGCCGTGAAAAAGCCACGTCCAACATCTGCACCAGCCAAGTTTTGCTTGCCAATCTGGCAGGTATGTACGCCGTCTATCATGGAGCAACAGGACTAAAACGCATTGCCACACGCATTCACGCCTTGGCGGTTGCCTTTGCCAAAGCGGTTAAATCAGCAGGCTTAAAGCTGCGTCATGACGTATTTTTTGACACCGTGCTGGTTGATTTTGACAATAAAGAAACCGCCAAAAAAGTCTTTGACACCGCCAAAGAACAAGGCTACAACCTATGGAAACACGGTGAAACTGGCGTGTCGGTGGCGTTTCATGAGCTGACCGAAAAGGCAGATTTTGATGAGCTGTGTGCCATTTTTGGGGTTACAGGCAATTTGGACAACGCAGAAAATGTGCTTGGCGATTTAAACCGCACAGACGATATTTTAAGCCACCCTGTCTTTAATAGCCACCACAGCGAGCACCAAATGCTCCGCTATCTTAAATCCCTAGAAGACAAAGATTTGGCAATGAACCGTAGCATGATTTCGCTGGGCTCTTGCACCATGAAATTAAATGCCACCAGTGAAATGCTGCCGATTACTTGGCATGAATTTGCCAACGTTCACCCCTTTGCCCCCAAAGAAGATGTGGTCGGCTACATTGAAATGATTGACAGTTTACAAGAGCAGTTAAAGGCGATTACGGGCTTTGATGAAATTTCTATGCAGCCCAACTCAGGGGCAAGCGGCGAGTACGCAGGACTGCTTGCCATTCGCCGTTATCATGAAAGCTTGGGACAAACTGACCGCAACGTTTGCCTAATCCCCCGCTCGGCACACGGCACCAACCCCGCCACCGCTCAGATGATGGGCATGAAAGTGGTGGTGGTTGCCACCGATGACAACGGCAATGTGGATATTGATGATTTGACCGCCAAATGTGAAGCCCATTCTGCCAATCTTGGGGCGTTGATGATTACTTATCCGTCCACGCACGGGGTGTTTGAAGAAGGCATTCGTGATATTTGTGCGTTAATCCACAAACACGGTGGACAAGTGTACATGGACGGGGCGAACATGAACGCCCAAGTGGGACTCATGCAACCTGCTGACGTGGGGGCGGACGTGCTACACATGAACCTGCACAAGACTTTTTGCATTCCCCACGGCGGTGGCGGGCCAGGTATGGGTCCCATTGGGCTAAAATCACACCTTGCCCCCTTTATCGCCAGCCACAGCGTAACACCTGTACATAATGCTAGCGATGGTCAAGGTGCAGTCTCGGCAGCCCCCTACGGCTCGGCAAGCATTTTGCCGATTTCGTGGATGTACATCACCATGATGGGGCGTGATGGACTATTATCCGCCACCAAACAAGCCCTACTCAACGCCAACTACATCGCCAAATCGCTGTCGGACGATTATCCTGTGCTTTATACTGGCAAAAATGGCTTTGTGGCTCATGAGTGTATCATTGACATTCGCCCACTCAAAGAAGAGACAGGCATCACAGAAACCGACATCGCCAAACGCTTGATGGACTATGGCTTTCACGCACCGACCATGTCGTTCCCTGTGGCAGGCACGCTGATGATTGAACCCACCGAAAGCGAAAGCAAAGACGAGCTAGACCGCTTTATCGCCGCCTTAAAGCAAATCAAACAAGAAGCCTTAAAGGTCAAAAACGGCACAGACGGCTGGACGCTTAACAACAATCCCTTGGTCAATGCCCCACATACCGCCAGTGTGGTAACGGCTGACACTTGGGAGCGTGCTTATAGCCGTGATTATGCCGCCTTCCCATTAGACTATGTGCGTAAACATAAGTTCTGGCCAAGCGTGGGACGTGTGGACGATGTTTATGGCGATAAAAATTTGATTTGTGGCTGTCCGAGTATGGATAACTATGAGTAATCGCTCTTAGCCATCAAAAACCCGTCTTATGGCGGGTTTTTATTTTATCATGACAACATACAAGGCTATTTTTAGCATCAAAAACTTACAACTTGTGTTTTTAAAAGCATGACAAATATAAAACACACCCAATCATCCAAAAACCAAAAACCCCATACAAGATGGGGTTTTAAAAGGCTTTGATTTATTGGGCACTTTGTGAGAGTGAACGCACATAAGCAGCAAGCAGCATCACGCGCTCATTACCCAACTTCGTTTGCCATTCGGGCATCACACCTGCACGACCATGACGAATGGTCTCCTCAATGGCAGCACGGTCGCCACCAAACAACCAAATGTCATCGGTTAGGTTGGGTGCGCCCATCGCCGTCAAACCCTTGGCATCATTGCCATGACAAAGCACGCAGTTGGCTTCAAAAATGGCTTTGCCTTGGGTAACTTTGGCTTGGTCCAGCTGATAACCTGGCTGATTGCCAGAAATGTTTAGCACATATTCGGTGGCGGCTCTTACACCAGACTCACCCAACTGTTTTTGCCACGCTGCCATCGCGCCTGTACGGCCATGATGAATGGTCAATAAAACTTCTTCAGCTTTGCCACCGTACAACCAATCGTTGTCGGTCAAATCGGGATAACCCAAAGCGCCTTTGGCATTTGAACCATGACACAAAGCACAGTTCTGCAAAAATAGGCGGTTGCCCACTTTTTGTGCTTCTGGGTCGTTAGCCAGTTTATCCACATAAGGCGCCAGCTGTTTGATTTGCTCTTCAATTTGCGTTTTGAGCTCAGCACTTGGCTCAGTGTTTTTGTTTTGCTCGGCTTGCAGCTGGCTAAGTTTTGCCAAAATCGGCATGGCGCCTGTAGCGTCGGCATTGACCAAAATGCCTTGTTCAAAGTTTTCGGTAAATACTTTATTGTTGGCTTGCAACTGGCTGTTTAGCTCGTTTTCAGACGTCCAAGCCACTTCTTCACCGTCCACATTCACCGTTGCCATGCCCTTCCACATATTTGGTTGAATGGCTGGATAAAAGACAAAATAGCCCAAACCCCAAAACAGTGTGGCAAAGAACACCCACAACCACCACTTTGGCAATGGTTGGTCGTATTCTTTGATTCCGTCATAAGAATGCCCCGTTGTGCCATCTTCTTCTAGGGCGGGTTTTGATTTTAATGTCCACACTAAAACCCCTAAGATAAAACACCAACAGGCTAGTGATAGGACAGTAACCCAAGAACTCCAAAAAAAGCTCATTGTATATCCTTAATGCGTTGTTTTGCTGACAAATCTTGTAACTGATTATCATCCAACGCAAGTTGTGCATCTTCTTCAAAGCGTTTTTTATTTTTAGGTGAATACGCCCACCATGCAACAGCGATAAAAGCAATGAATGCCGCCACTGTTGCAATACTATGTAAAACGCCCCAGTTCATTAGCGTTGACCTTGCATCGCAATACCCAGTTGTTGCAAGTAAGCAACCAGCGCGTCAAGCTCTGTCGCTCCTTGTACTTGGTCTGGTGCGGCTTCAATGTCAGACTCGGTATAAGGCAAACCAAAACGGTCTTTAAAAATACGCATTTTGGCTTGAACCCGTTGACCATTGACTTCAGTTTTGGCAAGCCAAGGGTAAGATGGCATGACCGAATCTGGCACCACAGAACGTGGGTCAATCAAATGGTCAATATGCCACTGGTCAGAATAACGACCACCCACACGAGCAAGGTCAGGACCTGTGCGCTTTGAACCCCACAAAAATGGGTGATCCCAAGCAGACTCAGCGGCGCGACTATAAGGCCCATAACGCTCCACTTCTGCACGCAAAGGACGAATCATTTGTGTATGACACACATGACAGCCTTCGCGGATATAGATATCACGCCCTTCTAGCTCCAGCGCTGTCCAAGGACGCATATTGGGCAAGGGTTTATTGACACCACCTTTTTCAGGATTGTTACCATCAAAAATCAGTGGCACAATCTCAACCAACGTTGCAAAGCTGATGGCAATGACAATAAAGATAACGAGCAACCCTGTATTTTTCTCAATGAGTTCGTGCGTAATATTTGACATGAGTTCCCCTTATACCTTAACCGCAACAGCATTATCAGCACTGGTATCAAGTTCTGAGTTGGCAAGTTCTTTTGGTAGGCTTGGCATTTTGATGGTTTTATAGCAGTTATAAGCCATCACCAACATGCCCGCCACATACAAGCCACCACCGAGCGCACGCACCACATAGGGAATGTGAGACGCAACCACCGTTTGGATAAAGTCATAAGCCAAAGTGCCATCTGGGTTGGTTGAACGCCACATCATGCCTTGGGCAATGCCCGAAATCCACAACGCCACAATATAAAGCACCGTACCTGTGGTTGCTAGCCAAAAATGCACTGTGATTAGGTTGGTGGAATACATTTTTGCTTTTTGGTAAATGCGTGGCAACAACACATAAATAGAACCGATGGTAACCATGCCTACCCAACCCAGCGCGCCAGAATGCACATGTCCGACAGTCCAGTCAGTATTGTGGCTGATGGCGTTTACTTCTTTGATAGAGAGCATAGGACCTTCAAAGGTACTCATGGCATAGAACGACAGTGCCACAATCAAGAAGCGAATGATTGGGTCGGTACGCAACTTATCCCAGCTGCCAGACAGTGTCATCACCCCGTTAATCATACCACCCCAAGAAGGCGCAAACAAAATCAACGAAAACACCATGCCCAAAGACTGCGTCCAGTCAGGCAATGCCGAATAATGCAAGTGGTGCCCGCCCGCCCACATATAAGCGGCAATCAGCGCCCAAAAGTGTACGATGGACAAGCGGTATGAATACACTGGGCGACCAATCTGTACAGGGATAAAATAGTACATCATGCCCAAAAAGGCAGCAGTCAAATAAAAACCAACAGCGTTATGCCCATACCACCATTGCACCATCGCATCGGTTGCACCACCAAACAGCGAATAAGACTTCCAAGCAGAAACAGGAATGGCAAGGTTGTTTACCAAATGTAACAAAGCGATGGTGATGATAAAGGCAGCAAAGAACCAGTTTGCCACATAGATATGCGATGTTTGACGCTTGATGAGCGTGCCAAAAAAGACGATGGCATAAGACACCCACACCAACGCGATGGCAATGTCAATGGGCCATTCAAGTTCGGCGTATTCTTTGGCGGACGTAATCCCCAAAGGCAAGGTGATTACCGCAGCGACAATGATTGCCTGCCAACCCCAAAAAGTAAACCACGCCAAATATGGTGCAAACAACCTTGTCTTACAGGTACGTTGTACGATGTAATAAGAAGTGGCAAAAAGTGCCGAGCCCCCAAACGCAAAAATAACTGCGTTCGTGTGCAGTGGTCTTAAACGCCCAAAAGATAGCCAAGAAGTGTCAAAGTTTAATACTGGCCAAGCAAGCTGTGATGCGATAAACACACCCACAGTCATGCCGATTATGCCCCAAAACACCGCCATAAGAGTAAAAAGACGTACAATAGTAATCTCATACTCATGGTCAACGGACGGGGCTACTGCTGATTTAGATAGACTCATTGGATAGTTTCCTGTGCAGCCCGATTTATGTTGCGTTATTTTAGAAGTGCATTTCAATACAAATGATTATCACTAAAAATTTACGCCTTAGTTTTACTTGTCTATTGTAACGCAAAGCCAACCAAATAGCATCAAATCAAACCAGCAAAAGTAAAAAATCCTTGATAAAAATAAGGAATATGGCTAAACACCCACTCTGTACTGGCTTGCTCACTTATCAAGTGTCGCTTGGCTTGCGTTGTGTGATGATTTTGGTGCAGCGACCCACAAATTTGCCTATGGCAAAAACAACGCGTCTTTGTGCACCACAAAACCCAAATCCACACTAATAATAAGGTATTATCAGCGGGTTTTCACTCGCTATTATACAATAAATTGTAATTATTCTGCTACCTTTTGTAAAAATAATGCAATTTTTTAGTAAATTTTTTGGTTTTTGCCCAGCCACATTGTGATATTTTGAACAATGCCCATACACTTTTTAAAAATTTGCTTTATAATGGGTCTAAATTTTATAGCAAGGCACTTGATATGGCAGCATTTTTGAGTCAAACTTGGTTTGACACCCTTGAAGAGCTCAACGCCAACGCTGGCGAACTTAACTTACCACCGACACTTGCCAACTTGGTCATCAACATCACCATCAGCACAGACACGCCCGTTATGTTGCACCTAAAAGCAGGCAAATTGTCCAGACATCATAGCAAAGACGCCATCAGCACCATCACCATTGATAAAGAAACCTTAAGCAAAGTCATCTTGGATAATGATACCGATGCCGCCGTTGAAGCCTTTATGACAGGCAAAGTCCGCATTGACGGCGACATGGCACAAGTGATGACACTACAGTCTGCCAAGCCCAGCCAAGAACAAAAAGCGCTCTATAAGCAAATCAAAGCAATGACCCAATTTGACTAAAAGTCTTTGATAAAACTGGCGTTTTGACCTGCCAGCTTGGTAGGTTTTTATTTTTGTCCTAGAAGTTTTGAAATAAAAGGGGTAGAATAAGCATATTCCAAATCAAACTTATTTTGTGCCCAGCCAACAGCACCCATTTTGGACAACCGCCAAAACGTGCTCTTATCAGCTAAGGTTACCGCTATGTCAGAACAAGACAATCAACAACACCCCAAGCCCGCAGAGCCAGCCACTGCCACGCCCAAACCCAAAAAAATCAAACCACTTCCCGAAAAACGCATTCCCACAGCACCGATATTGGACGCCACAAAAAAACGCATCCACCCACGTTTTGTAACAGGAAAATACCAAAAAATTCGCCTATTTAGCATGTATGCGATTTTGGCGGGCTTTTTGATTGTGCCTTGGCTGCGCTGGAACGGTCATCAAGCCATCTTGTTCAACGTGATAGAGCCGCGTTTTTATATTTTTGGGGCGACCTTTATGCCCCAAGACTTCTACTTTTTTGCTTTTATTTTTATCATCGCTGCCATGACTTTATTTATGGTAACGGTTTATGCAGGACGGATTTGGTGTGGCTACGCCTGCCCACAAACCATCTATGTACATCTGTACCAACACGTTGAAAAATGGATACTTGGCGAGCGCAACAAACGCATTAAGTTTGACAAAGAGCCCATGAGCGCCAAAAAGTTTGGCAAAATCCTACTCATTCACGCCATTTGGGGCATTTTTAGCGCCATTACCGCCTTGACCTTCATTTCTTTGGTGGTGGGCACAGACTATTTGTTTTTTAATGGACACACGCCGTTTTTTATGGGCTGGGGCAAGCTCACTTGGATATTTTTTGGCATCATCACCTTTGTAACCCACATCAACGCAGGCTATATGCGTGAACACATGTGCGTACATATTTGCCCTTATGGCCGCTTCCAAAGCGTCATGTTTGATAAAGACACCCTTATCGTCTCTTATGATTATCACCGTGGCGAACCGCGCGGTGCTCGCAAGAAAAACGCCGAACACACGGGCATGGGTGATTGCATTGACTGCAATATGTGCGTGCAAGTATGCCCCACTGGCATTGACATTCGCAACGGTCTGCAAGTGCAATGTATCCAATGCGCTGCCTGTGTGGACGCTTGTAACGAAATCATGGACAAAGTTGGCTACGCGCGCGGCTTGGTGCGCTACACCACCGAACGTCAACTCGTCCACAAAGAAAAAACCAAAATCGTCAGCTTTCGTATCTTTGCTTACATCTTTGTGTTGTCCATCTGTTTTGCCGTCGCCACATGGGTCGCCATCAGTCGCACGCCCTTGGCAATGGAGATTCGCCACGACCGCAAACAACTAAGCAAAGTGGGACGCGATGGCAAAGTAGAAAACAGCTATGTGCTAAAAATCGTCAATAAAACCGACGAAAAACAAATCTACAAAGTCAAACTAGAGCCCATTGACGGGCTAGAGCTCAAATCACGCTTTAAGCAGCTGCCCCTTCAAGCCAACGAAGCCTACAATCTGCCTGTGAGCGTCTTTGGCGACCCAAGTATTGTCAAAGCAGGGCACACCCCCATCACCATCACTTTGTACAGTGTTGATGGCAAATACAGCGCCAGCGCCCAAGACATTTTTATCTTGGAAGAAAAAGACAAAAAATAACACAAAAACCACCCAATCACCCCAGAAAAACGCTCTGGGGTTTTGGTTTTTTGTTACAATATATCCACACGCATTGCTAAGTGAACACTCATGTTTGACCGTCGTATCTGGATTATGGGTTGTGGGCTGTTATGCAGCGTTTGTGTCTTTGCCGATGATACGCACAACACTTGGCTGGACAACACCCACAAAAGCACAACAAGTTGGCTGGCTCGCACCGCCCACCGTATTGACGACTGGTTTGGCAAGACCGACCCACAAAAGCCCGCGCGGGCGTCGGTGCGCGTCATGTTGGACATACATCACGACAAATATGGCAGCAGCATTCAGCCACGCGTTCGCGGCAAACTTAGGCTGCCCACCTTAGAACAGCGCCTAAGTGTGATGGTTGGTGATGATGACCTTGATGATGAACATGGTGGCGGCATACATAACGATGGACGACCGCTGCCAGCTGGTGAACGTGTATTTGACCGCGCACAAAGCTCCAAAGACAATGCTTCCCTTGCTTTGCGTTGGTCAAAGGTTGAAAAAAATCTTGGCATCAACAGCGATGCCGATATTGGGCTGCGCTCTAATGATATATTTTTGCGCGTCCAAGCCCAAAAAATGTGGCAAACGGGCAGCATTCATGGGCGCGCCGAACAAAGCTATCGCTATGGCACAAAGAGTGAACATTTTGCCCTAAGCACGCTAGAATTTCATCGCCAGCAGTCCAAACAGCGCACACTGTACAACCGCTCGCACATCGCCTACACCCACAAACACGATGACGAACAACTAAGCTGGAGCAACAGCAGCTACCAACAACATACTTGGCAAGGCAAACATGGTGAGCGCTCATTCAGTTATGGCGTGTATATGAGCGGTAAGTTTGATGACAACAAACCTACGCTGACCACTTATGGTCCTTATTTAAGCTATCGTCAGCCGCTTTGGCGAGAGTGGCTATTTGTCCAAACAGACATCAGTTATTATAACGACAAAAAGCACCATAAAAACCACCACCTAGCTGGTTTTGGACGCATAGAGATGGTTTTTTAGCTTGATTATAAGCCAAGCATTTTTTTGATGATGCTTTCGTGGTCTTCAAACATTTGTTTGCCATCTAATTTGGACAATGGCAACCAAAACGCCCTTTTGGCGTCGTCTTTGCCCATGACAGGCGGCAAGGTTGTCCCACACAACTCAAAATAAAACACCGTTGTGATGGTGCGTCCGCGCAGTGAACGCTCTGGCGCATCAAAAGTTTGGCTAGCTTTTAGGGCGGTTTTATTGACCACCAGCCCTGTTTCTTCAAACAACTCACGCACAGCACAGTCAAACAAAGTCTCATCTTGGTTCAAAAAACCACCCGCCAGCGCCAGCAATCCTTGCCCATACGCACCGCCACGCTCCACCAACAACACATGACCTGCCTGCACCACCAAAGCGTCAGCCGTTACAAACACAGGGGCATAAGGCGCTTGTTGCCACGCTTGCCCATAGGCAATGATGTGCTGATAATCGTTTTTTAGGCGCGCATAGGTGTCTGTACCCAAAAATCGCTGCAACAACTCTGCCGATGGCTTGGGCAAATGGTCATCAATCACCCCTTCTAAAAAATAACGCCGACGCATGGGCGTGGCTGACAGTCCTTCAAAATTGGGCAAGCGTTCAAATTGCCACTGGGGAAATAAGGACAAATAATAAGAACTGGTGTCTTTGTTGTGTCCAATCAAAGCGATTTTGTGATTTGGCGTGTCGCCCACAACAGCACCGACCGCAACTTGTATATTTTTTAGCCATTTCTCGTCATTATAAACGTCATCGTCAATCGGCACACAAATCAAGCGCTCATCGTGGTCAAAACTTTGTTTTATCATCAATGCGCGCTCATCAAAATTAAAGGGGTTTTTGATGGTGCGGGGCGCGTTTGCCGAGCCAATCAAAATGATGACCTTGCTCGCTTTTTTTAGCGCCTGCTCCACCACATAATAATGCCCTTGATGAAATGGCTCAAAACGCCCAATAAACACCAAAAAATCGTATCCTTTAGCCACGACCTTCCCCCACAAAAACACAAAAGTTAATAAAATTGGCTTGATAAAATTGACCTATGTTACCATAATAGGCAAAACATTTTGAGCATTTTAGAGTACATCATGAGCGAGCAAGCCACCCAAGCACCATCAAGCAACATCATCATCACCGAATCTGCCCAAACTTATCTTGCCGATTTGCTTGCCAAACAAGACGTAGAAGGCATTGGCGTACGCATCTTTGTAGAGCACGCTGGCACACCCAGAGCCGAATGCTGCATGAGTTATTGCCAGCCTGACGAAGTGAACGAAGACGACCTACAAATCCACTATCCCGCCTTTGTGGCGCATCTTGATGTCCCCAGCATTCCGTACCTGCACGACGCAGTGATTGACTACAACAAAGACCGTTTTGGCGGACAATTGACCTTTAGAGCACCCAACTCAAAAGTCCCCCAAGTGGGCAAAAATGCCAGCATTGAAGAGCGTATCAACTATGTCTTGCAAGCTGAAATCAACCCCCAACTTGCCAGCCATGGCGGGCATGTGGATTTATTAGAAGTGATTGCAGACGACGCAGGCAAAATCGCCGTACTCAAGTTTGGTGGCGGCTGTCAAGGCTGCTCAGCGGTTGATGTAACCTTGCGTCAAGGCGTGGAAGTTCAACTCAAACAACAAATTCCAGAGCTCACCCAAGTGATTGACGAAACCGACCACACTTATACCGCCAACGCCTATTACAAATAACCAAAAACACCCCAAATCATTTTGGGGTGCTCAATCAAACCATCAAAAGTAACATCAATCATACTCAATAATCACTTTCATGGCTTTGGTTTCGGCAGCGTGCTTAAACACATCGTACGCCTTTTCTAGCTCAGCAAATTTAAAATGATGCGTTGCCAACTTGTCCATCGGCAATTTGCTGCACTCACAAGATTTTAGCAACATGCCAGTGGTGTTGGTATTGACCAAGCCCGTGGTGATGGTGATGTTCTTAATCCATAGGCGCTCAATCTCAAAATTCACTGACTGTCCATGAACACCCACGTTGGCAACGTGCCCACCTTCTTTGACTATCTTTTGACAAATGTCCCAAGTTGCTGGCACGCCCACCGCTTCCATGGCGCAGTCCACACCACGACCATCGGTAAGCTGCATGATTTTGGCGACGGCGTCTTCTTTACCAGAGTTGATGACGTGAGTGGCTCCCATTTGTTTTGCCATCTCAAGGCGGTTGTCGTCCAAATCCACCACAACGATGGTTGCTGGCGAATAAAATTGTGCGGTCAGCAAACAGCCCATGCCCACAGGACCTGCACCAACAATCACAATGGTGTCCCCAGGTTTGACATTGCCGTACTGTACGCCTATCTCATGACCTGTGGGTAATGCATCTGATAAAAACACCGCCACATCGGTATTGAGATTGTCGGGCAAATGATACAGCGAAGTGTCAGCAAAAGGGGTGCGTACATATTCAGCTTGCGTGCCGTCAATCATATACCCCATAATCCAACCGCCATTTTGGCGACAATGGGCATAAAGTTGCTTTTGGCAATTTTCACACGAGCCACAGCGCGACACGCACGAGATAATCACTTTGTCGCCTTTTTTGAAGTTTTTGACCGCAGAACCCACTTCTTCAATCACACCAATGCCTTCGTGTCCTAGAATCCGACCCGTCCACTCGCCTGTTTTTTCGCGAGCAACCGCTTCAATCTCTGGGTTTTTGCCTTTCCAAATGCCCAAATCGGTACCACAGATGGTGGTTTTGGTCATACGAATGATGGCGTCGGTTGGCTCCAAAATCTCAGGCACAGGACGCTGCTCAAAACGAATGTCGTCTTTGCCATAATAAGTCATTGCTTGCATGGTTTTCATGAGAACTCCTATTGACTGGTTGATTGTTGCAATTTGTCTTTCCAGCATACAATTATTCGCCTACAAAGTAAAGCAAAAAGCAAAATATTTTTTATATATGTTATAACATAATATTTTATATTGCTGACATCATGACAAGCATTCACGCAGATTGTAAAAAATTTCAAGCAAAACCAAATAAATTCGGTCAATTTTTGGGTATAATAAGCAGTTTTATTTTTAATTTAAGGTTAGCCCTATGCCAAATCGTTATTTATACACCTGCATTGTTGCTCTACTGACCCCCACATTGCCTGCGATGGCCAAAGACGCGCCCCATGTGGTGCTTGATGAAATGGTCATTACCGCCACACGCACACCCACTAAGGTAGGCAACGTCATCGCCCAAACCACCGTCATCACCGCCAGCGACCTAGCACGCCATCAAGGTCAAAGCGTGCTTGATGTGCTAAAAAGTCAAGCAGGCATTAGCCACTATACCAATGGCGGTACAGGCAAAGCAAGTAACTTTTATTTGCGTGGTTTTGATGGCAAATCCATCTTGGTGCTGATTGATGGCACACGTTATGCGTCTTTGTCCACAGGCTCGCCTGCCTTGTCTTTACTGCCTAGCGAGCAAATTGAACGCATTGAGATTGTTCATGGTGCGTCAGGCTCTAGCATTTATGGGGCGGACGCTGTGGGTGGCGTGATACAGATTTTCACCAAAAAGGCCAACAAAGACGGTATTCATGCGTCTGCCACGCTTGGCGTTGGCTCACACAAACACATCAACGCTGGAGCTGTTGGCAGTATCAAAAACGAAAGCTCACACCTTACCATCTCGGCAGGACACAACAAAACTGACGGCATTAACGCCATTACCGAGCCTGCTGCTCTCAGCCAAAGCGACAAAGACGGCTTTAAAAGCAGCAGTGTGAGTCTATCGGCAGGACACAAAATCAACGAGCAACTAGACGTTGGAGCCAGTGTCCTATACGCCAAATCCACCAGCGATTATGACAACATCTACACCAGCCAAAGCGACTTGTACGCCAAACAAAAAAACGGGGCATCTCAAGTGTTTGCCACTTGGCACTACCAAGACAACAACTGGCTAAAACTGCACTATGGGCAATCTTGGGATAAAAGCGACAACTTTGCTGGTGGCACAAACACAGGTCATTTTGACAGCAAACAACAGCAATGGGGCTTGACCGCCAGCCACGCTCTGCCCGTTGGTACGCTCATTGGCGGACTAGAAAGACAACAGCAAAACTTAGGCTCTACCAACACTTATCGTCAAAACAAAAGAAACACCAACAGCGTCTTTGCAGGCTATCAAACGAGCACCAATCAACTAGACGGTCAAGTGTTTGTGCGTTATGACGACAGCTCCCAATACGGCAAAAACACCACCTACAACGCTGGCATTGCCTATCATATCATGCCCAATCTGCGTGCTGGTGCCAGCTACGCCAAAGGGTTTAGAGCTCCAAGTTTTAACGAAGCCTACAACCCCAGCTCTGGCAATCCCAACCTAAACCCCGAAAAAAGCCACAATTACGAGCTGTTTGGCGAATACAAAGACAACCAACAAAGAACACGTCTGACGCTTTATCGCAACAGGGTCAATGATTTGATTGCTTGGTTTATGACCGACCCCACCACCTTTGCTGGTAAAAACCGCAACATCAACAAAGCCAAAACCCAAGGTGCAACCCTGACCAGCGATTGGTATTTAGACAACTACCTGCTGGGCTTTAGCTATGATTACCAAAGGTCAGTTGATGACAGTGGCGGCTTCTCTCACGGCAAATCGCTCGCCATTCGCCCCAAACACAAAGGGCTGGTCTATGCAGGCTATGGGCAAGGCAACTTTGATGTACGCGGTGAATATCAATACGTTGGCAAATACTATTATGACACCAGCGAACAGCACCCTGTGGACAGCTATGGTTTGGTGAACGTGGTGGGCAACTACCAAATCAGTCCCAATGTTCGCCTGACAGGTCGCATTAACAATGTATTTGACAAAAAATACAGCACCGCCAAAGGTTATGGCACAACTTATGGCGAAGACGGTCGCAACTTCTTTGGCTCGGTTACCGTCAGCTACTAAGCCACCCAAAACGGCAGGCTTGGCTTGCCGTTTTTGTTTGATGTTTAAAATTTGTTATAATGACGCACGCAAGAGATGTTGCAACCCTGTGTCATCATGATTGATGATGATTGCACAGCGGTCAGGCTTGCTTTTTTAAATGACCAAATTTAAAAATAATCAACGACATCTAATCACATATTTTTTAGGTTCAAAAGGTTTTTAAGATGACAACTGTTGATTATAAAGTCGCCGACATCACACTTGCCGAGTTTGGTCGCAAAGAGATTAAACTTGCCGAAACTGAAATGCCCGCCTTGATGGGCTTGCGTAAACGCTATGCCAGTGAGCAACCCCTAAAAGGGGCAAAAATCGTCGGCTGTATCCATATGACCATTCAAACCGCCGTGTTGATTGAAACTTTGGTCGCACTGGGGGCAGACGTTCGCTGGACATCGTGCAATATTTTCTCCACCCAAGACCATGCGGCGGCGGCGATTGCGGCGGCGGGCATACCTGTGTTTGCGTGGAAAGGCGAGACCGAAGAAGAATATCAGTGGTGCTTAGAGCAACAAATCCACAAAGACGGCAAACTGTGGGACGCCAATTTGATTTTGGACGATGGCGGTGATTTGACTGCACTTATCCATGACAAATACCCACAAATGCTAGACAGCATTCATGGCGTGAGCGAAGAGACCACCACAGGCGTACACCGTTTACTAGATATGCTTGCCAAAGGTGCGCTTAAAGTCCCTGCCATCAACGTCAATGACGCCGTTACCAAATCCAAAAATGACAACAAATACGGCTGTCGCCACAGTCTCAATGACGCCATCAAACGTGGCACGGACATGCTCTTGTCTGGTCGGCGTGCCTTGGTGATTGGCTATGGTGATGTCGGCAAAGGCTCTGCCCAGTCGCTACGCCAAGAAGGCATGATTGTGCGTGTGTCGGAGATTGACCCCATTTGTGCCATGCAAGCGTGTATGGACGGCTACGAAGTGGTGTCGCCCTTTGTGGGTGGCGAGCAAGCCCAAGGCGTAAACACCGCCCTACTACAAGACACCGATTTAATCGTTACCACCACAGGCAATTATCACGTCTGCAACGCTGAAATGCTAACAGCACTCAAATCCACCGCTGTGGTGTGTAACATCGGTCATTTTGATACCGAGATTGACACCGACTTTATGCGTAAAACTTGGCGTTGGGTGGAAGTCAAACCCCAAGTCCACCAAGTCTATCGCTCTGATAGCGATGATGATTATCTAATTATCCTATCTGAAGGTCGCCTAGTAAACTTAGGCAACGCCACAGGACACCCATCACGCATCATGGACGGCTCATTTGCCAATCAGGTGCTGGCTCAAATGCACCTTTATAAGGAAAAATTTGCCGATTTGCCTGCCGACAAAAAAGCCGACAGCGTGTATGTCAAAGTCCTGCCCAAAAAACTGGACGAAGAAGTCGCCGCCGCCATGGTCGCAGGCTTTAATGGCGTGATAACCAAACTCACCGCCGAGCAAGCCAACTATATCGGCGTACCTATTGATGGCCCCTTTAAATCGGACGAGTATAAATACTAAGCCATCAAACAAAAGCGGTAAATTCGTTACCGCTTTTTGTAGCCCATTTGAATAAGGACGTTTTATGCAAACATTGATTAATGCCCTAGACAGTCAAGACTGGCTAGCCTATGACGCACACAAAAAAGCACTCACCCAGCAGTTTGTCGCCAACCATGACAGCAAAGGTTTGGTGAATTTTTGGCAAGAATTATTAAAGCACTACGCCAGCCCCGAACAATACCAACGCACCTTATCAGCCGTTACCGATATGGGTGCCTTTGCCAGCGACATCAACAAACTGCTCACCCAAGCCACTGACATTGCCAAAACAGACGACACCATCAAAGCCTTTTATTATGAATATTATTATGATGGCTCTGATGCCAGTACGGGCAATTTATTTTTATGCATACGATTTGACCAAGACCCAAACAGCGATTGGGCAAGTGATTTTGATGTTGTGCTTGAAGGCATGTGCATTGCCCCTTATTTTGACTTTGACCCCGATTGGCAAATGTCCAACCAAACACGCACCGTTGCCTGCGACTATGTGTACAGCGTACTGCTCAACACCACGCTGGCACAACTAATGCAGCACCCTTTATCTTTGCCATTTGCCTTTGCCAATCACGACAACCCCGATGATACGGTAATCATATTGGCCAACTAACACGCAATTTCATCATTTTGTAAGATTTACCCCATCAAAAGCGTCTTAAAGATAAGTCAACAATAAGGAGCTTTTATGGCAACACCACGCTTACTTGCTCATGTCTGTGCCATCGGTTTTGGTACACTTGCCAGCCTTGGCATGTTATCCGCCTGTGGCAAACCCAGCGAAGTTCACCCCCAACCCATCAAGAGCCAAGATATGCTACCCAATCACACCTTATCACAACTGTTCGCCCTGCCCCAACTCACCGAAAAATTGGGCGACACAGGCAAAGCGGTCATTGACCCTAATAAACCCACATTGATTAAATTTTGGGCAAGCTGGTGTCCACTATGCCTTGCCACGCTAGAAGAGACGCACCACTGGCACAACAACCCCAAGCTCTCTGGCTTTAATGTCATCACTGTTGCCAGCCCCACGCATTTAAACGAAAAATCCACCGCCGAATTTCGCCAGTGGTATCAAGGCGTGCAGGGCGACTATCCCAAGTTGCCTGTGCTCATTGATGACAGCGGTCAGCTGATTAAACAGTTGGGCATACAAGTGTATCCTAGCTGGGTGGTACTGGACAAGCATGGCGAACTTGTTTATCTTAACAAAGGCAATTTTAGCCAAGCCCAAGTGGATTACTTAGCAAACAACCCCAACGCCCTAAACGAGCTAAAAGCCCACAGCAGTCAAACCACCATGCCACAAAAAAACGATGACACACGCTACAATGCCAAGGGTCAGATGAATACCAAAACCATTTATTTGGCGGGGGGCTGTTTTTGGGGCGTGGAAGCCTACATGGAACGCATTGATGGCGTGATTGACGCGGTCAGCGGTTATGCCAACGGCACAGGCACAAACCCCACCTATGAGCAAGTCATCGCAGGCTCTGGACACGCCGAGACGGTCAAAGTTACTTATGACGCTGATAAGGTGGACTTGGACACCTTGCTACAATATTATTTTAGAATCATTGACCCAACCAGCGTCAATAAACAAGGCAATGACCGTGGCATGCAATACCGCACCGGTGTGTATTATACCGATGTGGCAGACAAGGCGGTGATTGACAAGGCATTGGCGGACTTACAAAGCAAACACACCAAGCCTATCGCTGTTGAAAACTTGCCCCTAGCCGATTTTAGCGATGCCGAAGAATACCACCAAGACTATCTGGCTAAAAATCCTAATGGCTATTGCCATGTGGATTTAAGCCTTGCCAACGATAAAATCGTCAAAAACACCCTTACCCCCGCTGACAGCATAGAGACAACTCTTGACCCCAAACGCTATCAAAATTTTGACAAGACCAACTTAAAAAACACCCTAACCGCCGAGCAATACCGCATTACCCAACAAGCAGGCACCGAGCGGGCGTTTAGTCATGCTTATGACCATCTGTTTGATGATGGGCTGTATGTGGACGTGGTCAGCGGTGAGCCACTGTTTTTATCCACCGACAAATACAACTCAGGCTGTGGCTGGCCAAGTTTTACCAAGCCCATCGCCCCACAAGTCATCAGCGAGCACAAAGACCTAAGTTATAACATGATACGCACCGAAGTGCGTTCACGAGTGGCGAACTCACACTTAGGACACGTTTTCCCTGATGGTCCAAAGGCACGGGGCGGGCTGCGTTACTGTATCAATGGCGACGCGTTAAAATTCATTCCCAAAGCGGACATGGAAAAACACGGCTATGGGGCGTTGTTGCCGCTGATTAAGCCTGCCACGCCCTAAACAAAAAGCATGGTTAATCAACCATGTGTTGAAAAACTTAAAAGCACCCCAAATTTAACCATGCCAAAAAACACCTTGCCTGCTTGTAAGGTGTTTTTATTTGACATGATAATTTTTGATACAATGGTTTTTAATACAAAATGATTTTGGCACAATGATAAAAACATCAAGGGGTTCTGGTTCAAAAAATATGCCAAAAAGCAAACGTTTGCCATGAGCTCGTCAATGGTACGATTTGCCCAGACTGGGCAGACTTAAGTCCGAACACAAAATCTGATTGGCACACTTTTAAAGTGCCACATCAAGGCAAAGCACATAAAGCGGTATTGCCCACCTTACTGTCCCAAACCACCATCTTGCACGCCTGTCCGCCCTTTTCGCAGCGGGCTTTGGCTTGGCTGGTGGCGGTATTGGCGTCTTTGTGCGTAACTGACACATAACTGCCCAGCTCTTTGTCTTTGCCCTGTGGGTGTGCCATCGCCAGACAAGTTTTATGAAATTCTACCACCTTATCACAACGTCCAGCACAATCTTCACGCAAATGCCCATGAACTGTCTGCTTATCTGCCTGCACGCTCCAAGGGATTGTCAGCTGTCCTGCCTTATCAATATGCAAACCCACCGCGCCATAAACCGCCGCTTTGCCATAGCTTTGCACCGTTTGGTAATTTAGGGCATTAAAACACCTACCGCGACCCGAGCTTTTGTAGCCTTCAATCACGCCATCAACCACCTTAAACGACTGTGTGCAGCACGCCGTTTCAGGATAACTGCGATATGTGCCACTGGCAGGGTCTTTGGCGGTGATAATCACCCCCGTTTGAGCACAATCACGCCATATGTACCAGTTACCATTGACCCTGTTTGGCTCGCCCCACTGCTTTATCACCCCAGCGATAAGATAGCCTTGTGTTTGTTTGCGAAAAGTGCTGTCGCTGTCCACATAATTTGCCCACGCCTGCTGTGCCAATACCAAAAGCACAAACCCACCAAAATATCGCCATCTGTGTTTGTTCATCGTGCCCTACCTTTATGATAAATTCCCTACCATTATAAAGGGTATTTTTACCCCTTGTAAATCACCCAAACAACAAAACACGCCAAGCCTGTTATGTCAATCACTAAACATAAGTTGCCAATTTTTCATGAACGCCACCAGCAAACTTTGTTATAATCAACAGTTTTCTCCTGTCAATTTTTCTATTGATTACCACCATCAACCACCCAAGAGTTGCCATATGACACACACCCTACAAAAACTCCACGCCATTGAGAGCCTACTCGGTGAGCTAAAAAACGACTTACAAACCACAAGCCACACAAACAGCCCAGCAAAGACCGCCAAAGTGCCGTTTTCTTTTGAGTTTTTTCCCGTCAAAAGCGATGACGCCCAGCACAAACTGCTGGACACCTTTGACACCCTAAACGCCCTAAATCCCACTTATTTTAGCGTAACCTATGGGGCAGGTGGCTCAACCCGTGAACGCACACTCGGCATTGTCAAAGCCCTAAGCGAAAAATCCGACACGCCGATTGCCCCGCATATGTCCTGTATCGGCGATGGCAAACGTGAAATTGGCGAGCTGCTGGACTATTATAAGTCGTTGGGGGTCAATCGCGTGGTGGCACTGCGTGGCGATTTGCCGTCTGGCATGGTGGGCTATGGCGAGTTGCCTTATGCCTTGGATTTGGTCAAGTATATCCGTGAGCACAGCGGCGAGCATTTTGCCATCAAAGTCGCCGCCTATCCAGAAATGCACCCCCAAGCCCGCTCTTTTAAGGCAGACATTGACGTGCTAGCGGATAAATATCATGCAGGAGCAAACGAAGCCATCACCCAGTTTTTTTATAATGTGGACAGCTATCTGTTTTTGCGTGATGAGCTTGGCAAACGGGGCATTCACCAAGACAAATTCCCCATCATCGCAGGGATTATGCCCATCACCAAGGCAAGTAATCTGATTCGTTTTGCTGACAGTGCTGGAGCAGACATTCCCCGCTATATCAGAAAACAGCTTGCCGACTTTGGCGATGACAATAAAGCCATTCGTCAGTTTGGTTTTGAAGTGGTGTATAACTTATGCCAAAAACTGATTGCCGAAGGCGTGCCCAGTTTGCATTTTTATAGCATGAATGCCGTCAAGCCCAACAAAGAGCTGGTAGAAGTGTTGGGGCTGGTTTAAACCAATCTTAAACAAATAAATCACAACACGCTTGGCTAGCCCAAAGCGTGTTGCGGTTTGATTGACAAGGTTGATTTATTTTTGGTTACAAGCACCATCAACTGCCACGTTTGGCAGCCAGCATGGCTTGAATGTTTTTAAGATAATCGTTGGCAACTTGTTTGGGGTCTTGGCTGCTGCGTCGTTGCTTGGCAGGATAGTCAACGTGCTCAAGCGGCAATTCGTCCAAAAAACGCGATGGTGTGCTTTGTCTAAACTCCTTGCCCGCTCGGCGTTTTTTTGCCATCAATAGGGTCAGCTCAAGGCGTGCTCGGGTAATACCCACATACATCAAACGGCGTTCCTCTTCAATGCTCTCGCCTGCGATAGAATTGCGATGGGGCAAAATGTCCTCCTCTACACCGATGATATACACATAATCAAATTCTAGCCCTTTGGCGGCGTGCAAAGTCATCAGATTGACTTTGTTGGTATTTTCTTCTTCTTGCTGTTGCTCTAGCATATCAAGCAGCATCATTTTGCGAATGACCGC
The DNA here is from genome assembly GCA_030528385.1 of Moraxella sp. Lineage (GTDB taxonomy): Bacteria > Pseudomonadota > Gammaproteobacteria > Pseudomonadales > Moraxellaceae > Moraxella. Next base: position 62,531 of record JAUMYZ010000001.1, on the reverse strand, counting down.
CTCAATACCACGCTCATCATCATCTTCGGCTCGGTCAATGAGTGAACTGATGGAGCTGTATAGTGCTTCAATGTTATCTAGGCGGTTTTTTTCTTGTTGGGGGGTTTTGCTGTCGGCTTTGACATAATCAATATAACCTGTTTCTACCACCATCTGTCGCACCAGTGGCATGGGGTCAAGATTGTCATACAGCTCACGGGTATAATGCTCAATAAACTGGGCAAAATCTTGCAAAGTGTTTGCCGCTTTGGTGCCAAGTGCTGCCCTTAAGCCAGAATGCCCACACGCCACCAACAAAGAAATGCCATATTCTTGGGCAAGCAGTCCCAGTTTTTCTAAGGTTGCCGAGCCTATGCCACGCTTGGGCGTGTTAATCACTCGCAAAAACGCCGTATCGTCATCAGGGTTTAAAATGATACGCAAATAACTCATCACGTCTTTAATCTCAGTGCGCGAAAAAAACGACGTACCGCCAGAGAGCTTATAGGGCACTTGCAAGGCTCTTAGCTCCGCTTCTAGCAGACGTGCCTGAAAATTACTGCGATAAAGTACTGCATACTGCTCCCATGTGTTTTGGTGGCGAATGCGATGCGTTACAATCTCACGAGCCACGCGCTGGGCTTCATCACCATCATCAGCACAGCTAAGCACACGCACCTTTTCGCCATGCCCCTTATCCGACCACAAAGCCTTCTTAAAAATATGCTCATTATTGGTAATCACCGCATTGGCGGTTGCCAAAATGCGATTGGTGGAGCGGTAATTTTGTTCAAGTTTGACCACCGTCAAATGGGGAAAGTCTTGTTTGAGCAGTGCCATATTTTCAGGCTTTGCCCCCCGCCACGCATAGATGGACTGGTCATCATCGCCGACCACCGTAAAACGTGCCGATACACCAACCAGCAGTTTAATCAGCTCATATTGGGCAGTGTTGGTGTCTTGATACTCATCCACCAACAAATAGCGAATGCGATTTTGCCATTTGTCTTTGACGGTGGGATTGTTTTGTAAAATCTTGACAGGCAACACAATCAAATCATCAAAATCCACCGCATTATAAGCCCGCAAATGCCGCTCATAGAGCCCATACAAATGGGCAAAAATCAGCTCATCAGGACTGCTTAGCGTCTGGGGAGCATCTTCGGGGGCGACCAAATCATTTTTCCAATCAGAAATCATCTTGACGGCTTTGGCGAGCATGTCGCCCCGCTCTGCCCCGCTTAGGTTGTCTTTAACCATCAATTCAGCGAGCAGGCGTTTACTGTCATCGCTGTCCATGATACTAAAATTGCCCTTAAGCGGCGTGTGCAGCAGCTCATAACGCAAAAACTGCAAACCAAACTGATGAAAAGTAGAAACGGTCAGCCCACGCACCTTTTCGCTGGGCAACAGTTTTTTGACGCGCTCTTTCATCTCACGCGCTGCTTTGTTGGTAAAGGTCATCGCCGTGATACGCTGGGCAGGAATGTTGCAATTTTGGATAAGGTGGGCGATTTTTTGGGTGATGACAGACGTTTTGCCAGAGCCTGCCCCTGCCAAAACTAAAAGTGGGCCTGTGATGTGCTCTAGGGCTTGTTGTTGTCTGGGGTTGAGTTTACTCATAATGATACAGAAAATAAAAGGGCTTATTATAAGGGATTTTTTACCAAAATTCTTTGTTGTTGGTTATTATTTTAATTCATTGATGGCGCAACAAACCGTCATAACGCACAAATGTCGCCCATAAGTCGTCCCTTTACCCACCCATCAAAAAACCGACACTTATGCTTGGCTGCTCCCTATTGGCTTACAGCAGAGTTGTTGCATTGGTCATTTTGCGATGTATTTTGCAACGTATCACTTTGTTTGATGAATTTATCAGGTGATTTTACAAGGCAACAAATTTGTTATCACCAAGCGCGCAGATATCCTTACACCAAAGGCATTGCTGCATTGGACAACTCTGACACGCCCAAACAAGCACACCTGTCATCATTTATCCACCGCCCCAAAGTTACACCAGCCGAGCACTGGCAAGCTCGGTTAGCTGATACAGTCCTGTGCGGTAGCGGTTATCGGGCAGTTTTTGCAAAGCCTGTTGGGCAAGAGCAGTCTGTGCCAAAGCCCTGTCTTTACAATACGCCAACGCCCCCGATGACTGCACCAGTGTAATCAGCTCGCCAGCATTGTCTGTTTTGCCTGTCTGTACAGCGATACGCAGTTTGTCATAATTGTTTGGGTCGCTGTCTTTGAGCAATTCAAGCGTCTTAATAATTGGCAAGGTGGGTTTGCCTTCTGCCAAGTCATCACCCAAATTTTTACCCATCAGCTGACTGTCGCCGACAAAGTCAAGCACATCATCTATCATCTGAAAGGCATTGCCAAAATGATAAGCAAACGCCCCCAACTCATCCAACAGCTCATCTCGCCCTTGCAGCATTGCCGCGCCTTTGGTTGCCATCATAAACAGCCTTGATGTTTTGCCATCAATGATTTGTAGGTAGTCGCTTTCGCTGGTCTCTGGATTGTGCTGGTGCTGCAGTTGCAACACTTCGCCTTCGGCAATGTCGCAGGTGCCATCAGAAAACAGCTTAAGCAGCGGCAAATGATGAAACCCCACCAGCAAATTAAAAGAACGGGCAATCAGATAATCGCCCACCAGAACCGCCGTGGCATTGTTCCAAGTGGTGTTGGCGGTCGGTCGCCCCCGTCTCATGCCAGAGCTGTCTATCACGTCGTCGTGCACCAGCGTGGCGGTGTGGAGCATTTCGGTAATCGCCGCCAGCTCCATCGCCTGTTGGCTTTGTTGGTCAGCAAGCATGCGTGCCGTCAAAAGGGTAATCAGCGGTCGCATACGCTTGCCACCAGCGTCAATGACGTGCTTGGAGACTTGCATAATCAGGCGCACTTTGGAGTTTAAACTGCCAAACACTTGCTTATCCATAATCGCAAAATCGTCAGCCACGATGGATAAAATATCCGCATAAGTAAGGGTGTTCATAAATTATCTTGTTGAATAAAAAGAATTTTTTAAAAATTTTGGTGATTATTTATCAAAAATCTGCTTATCATATCACAGTCCACCATTTTACTCAAAAACATGCCGACAAAGTCGCCAAATTTTCCCATCAACCCACACAATTCAAGCAAATTTACCGTCCACCAGCAACCAAAATCCGTCCATCTTAGTCGCTCAGTAAATATGTTATTTTATAACATAACTAATTGATTTTTATTTGCTTTTTATAGACAAAAACATTGACTTTCTCGACAGATAAGCGCATACTTGTGATAAGCCTTAATACTTGATAGGAGTGCATCATGGCAAAAATGAAAGCCGCTGTTGTAAGCGCCAACTGTGATGGCAATGTTGACATCATTGAAAAAGACATTCGCCCCCTACAGAGCAATGAAGCCTTGGTAGAAGTGGAGTATTGTGGTGTTTGCCATACCGATTTGCATGTGGCAGCGGGCGATTATGGCAAAAAACCAGGGCGCGTTTTGGGTCACGAAGGGATTGGTGTCGTTACTCAAGTTGCTGACGATGTCAGCGCCCTAAAAGTGGGCGACCGCGTCAGTATCGCTTGGCTGTTTAAAAGCTGTGGCTGCTGCGAATACTGTAACAGCGGGCGTGAAACGCTGTGTCGCACCGTGCTCAATGCTGGTTATACCGCCGATGGTGGCATGGCAACCCATTGCATTGTGGACGCCGATTATGCCGTCAAAGTTCCCGAAGGCTTAGACCCCGCCCAAGCCAGCTCCATCACTTGTGCAGGCGTTACCACCTACAAAGCCATCAAAGTCTCTGGCGTGCGACCTGGTCAGTGGATTGCCATTTATGGCGCTGGCGGATTGGGCAACCTAGGCGTACAATACGCCAAAAAAGTCTTTGGTGCTCACGTGGTGGCCGTTGATGTCAATGACGACAAATTGGCACTCGCCAAAGAAGTGGGGGCAGATTTGGTGGTCAATCCCAATAAAGAAGACGCTGGCAAATTTATCCAAGAAAAAGTGGGTGGTGCTCATGCTGCGGTTGTAACCGCCGTCTCAAAAGCCGCCTTTAACTCTGGCGTGGACTGCGTACGTGCAGGCGGTCGCGTTGTGGCTGTTGGTTTGCCCCCCGAAAGCATGGATTTGTCCATTCCGCGCATCGTTCTTGATGGCATTGAAGTGGTGGGCTCACTGGTGGGCACACGCCAAGATTTGGCAGAAGCCTTCCAATTTGGTGCAGAAGGCTTGGTTGTGCCCGTGGTACAAAAACGCAGCCTTGCCGAAACCAATGACATTTTCCAAGAAATGAAAGACGGCAAAATCCAAGGACGCATGGTGATTGACATGAAAGCGCCTTGTGATTGTGCTCACCATTAACCCAAAAACCACTAAGACCATCCGACGTTGTTGGGTGGTCTTTTTGTTCATCTTTGCTTACTTTCTTGGTAAATTTTTGCTTGTAAAACAGGCAGACAGCATGGCATAATAGTCGCCATTTTTATCTTTAGAGCAACCCAGATAGGCAAGCCTTATGTCATTTTTAACCCATCACATAGAGATTGATGACGTCAATATTGAACAGTTCATTCCGCTCATCACCCCCAGCATGCTCAAACGCCAGTATCCACTCTCTAGCCAAGCCTTTGACACCGTCTTAAACGGACGCACAACCATTCAGAACATTCTAGACGGCATTGACAAACGCATTTTGGTGGTGGTAGGCCCTTGCTCCATTCATGACGTCAATGCCGCACACGAATACGCAGACAAACTCAAAGCGCTGGCTCAAGAGTTGTCGGGCGAATTATTCATCGTCATGCGCGTCTATTTTGAAAAACCCCGCACCACCACAGGCTGGAAAGGACTTATCAATGACCCCAACATGGACGACAGCTTTGACATAGAAAAGGGATTGGGCATGGCGCGCAAACTCTTGCTTGAGCTCAACGAAAAGGGCTTGCCTTGCGCCACCGAAGCGCTTGACCCCAACACTCCCCAATACATGCAAGATTTAATCAGCTGGTCAGCCATCGGCGCACGTACCACCGAGAGCCAAACCCACCGTGAGATGAGCTCTGGACTGTCCTGCCCTGTGGGCTTTAAAAACGGCACAGACGGCAGCATGACGGTGGCGGTCAACGCCATGCAAGCGGTACAATCAGGGCACAGCTTTTTGGGATTGTCATCAGACGGTCAAGTGTGCGTCATCAAATCCAAAGGCAACCGCTACGCCCATGTGGTGCTGCGCGGCGGCAACGACCAACCCAACTATGACCAAACCGCCATCGCTGCTGCCGAAAACGAACTTGCCAAAGGCAAAACTTCGGGCAAAATCATGGTAGACGCCAGCCACGCCAATTCTGGCAAAGACCCCTATTTGCAGCCCATGGTCATCCAAAACATCGCCAACCAAATCCAAAATGGCAACAAATCCATCATGGGTCTGATGATTGAAAGCCACCTAAAGGGCGGTCGCCAAAATATCCCTGCCGATTTATCGCAGTTAGAATATGGCAAATCGGTAACGGACGGCTGTTTGGATTGGCAGACCACCGCCGATGTGCTGCGTGAATTTGCTAAAACGGTCAAAACCCATCTGGTCGACCGTTAAACCCACTTCATCCTAATACTTTATTTGGAGAACTTATCGTGGCAACCATTTTAAGCTTCAACGCAAGCAACAGCTCAACTTCCATCAATGCCCAACTGCTGACCCACATCAAAGCATACCTGACAGACACACACAGCGTCATCAGTCACCACGCTGGTGAGTTTGATCTGCCTTTTTATAGCAATGACAAAGAAAAGCTAGGTTTTCCTGATAAACTGGCTCAATTCTTCAAACTCATTGACGACAGCGACGCCATCATCATTGCCACCCCTGAACACAACAGCAACGTACCTGCTCAATTTAAAAATCTCTTTGACTGGGCAACTCGCTTTGACCGTGGCGAACACAAGATTTTCGCTGGCAGACCTGTGCTACTGCTTAGCACTTCCCCTGGTAAGCAAGGGGCAATCAATGCCAACAACTGGCTGGCAAATATGCTTGGCTACCACAATGGCAAACTGGTTGAGCAAGTGGCAATCGGCTCATTTTTTGAGCGTTTTAACGATGGGCGCTTTGACGATGAGACAGCCAGCACACTAAATAACGCCGCCGACAAACTACTATCTAGCCTATAATACTCTAAGCCCCTACAACAACCGTCTATCCATGTAGGCGGTTTTTAAGCCCTATGAACAACCAAGGTACCGACACAGGCTCAATACTAGGCTCACTCTATATGGTGCTGGCGGCTTTGTGCTTTGCGCTAATGCTTGTCTTTATCAAGTTGGCAGGACAAAAGTTTGCCATGAACAGCTACGAAATCACCTTTTGGCGCGTGGCGTTTTCGCTGGTGCTGTTGGGTGGATTTTCCTTTATCAAGGGCAGAGATTTTCGTACCCGTTACCCAAAAGCGCATTTTTGGCGGTCGCTGGCGGGGTCGGTCGCTCTGCTGATGAATTTTTATGTGGTGCTGCATTTGCCCCTTGCCACCGCCAGCACCCTGCAAAACACGTCTGCGTTATTTTTGGGTTTATTTTCCATCATCATCTTAAAACAAACACCGTCCAAAAGCACATGGGTCGCCTTGGTACTGGGCTTTGTTGGGGTGATAACACTGCTCAATCCCAGCGCAAGTGGCGACACTTTTGCCATGGTGATTGGGCTTGCCAGCGGCGCCATCAGTGGTTATGCCTATTTGCAAGTGCGCGAACTTAGTTTGCTTGGTGAGCCTGCATGGCGGATTGTGTTTTATTTTTCGCTATTGTCCACCATCATTGCAGGAGCACTGGCGTGGTATGCTGGCTTTAGCCCCATAACATGGGAAAATCTGCCCCATATCGTGGGCATCGGTGTGATGGCGTTGGCAGGACAACTGCTCATGACTTATGCTTATCAAGTGGGACGCAAGTTTGTGGTGGCAACATTGAGCTATTTGGTCATTGTCTTTGCGGTGCTGTTTGATATTGTGTTGTTTGATGAAATGCTTAGTTTGCAGGTGCTGATTGGCATTGGTGTCATTATCGTCAGTGGCATCTTAAGCAGTCGCCAACATTGATGGCAAATTATGCTATAATTGATACTTTTTACAGTTTGCTATTTTTATGACCACCTTTAAAGATTTGTTGTCCAAAGAAACCCAACGCCAACTCAAAACCTTGAGCGCTCCTGCCACGCCAAGCGACGATAACAAACCCAGCAGCACACCGCTACCGAGCCAAAAGCACATCAAAGGGCAAGTTAAGCGCTTGGGCGAACAATACGTGGACGAAGACAAAGTGCTGTTTATGCAAGCCATGCAAGGCGTGCGCCCCCTAAAGCACGACAAAACCGTCGGACACCAAACAAACAAAGCCAAAGCTAACGACAACGCCCTATTTCGCCGCGCCAGCGCCCAAGGCATGGATAATGAGCAAACACACGCCTTGTCCGACATGCAGGCTTTGCTCAACCCTGTTGCTGGTGAAGCGTTCTTAAGTTACAAACAACCCACCCTACAAAACAAAATCTTTGAACAACTCAAACAAGGCAAACTGCGCTGGTATGATGCGGTGGATTTGCACGGCTCAAGCATAGATGATGCCCGAGCAGGCGTAACCACACTCATCAACAACGCCCTAAATAACGGCGAAACGGTGGTCAAAATCGTCCATGGCAAAGGCACAGATGCCATCATCAAAACTTGCGTCAATGGTTGGTTGCGCCAAATTCCCAGCGTGATGGCGTTTGTTTCTGCCCCCGCCAATGATGGCGGCAATGGCGCACTGCTGGTTTTGCTCAAAAAAAAGAAAAGCCCCTAAACAGCACTCAATCTGTGTTACAATGATTTGCTTTGCTGCCATCATCTATTTAAAAGAATCGTTTTTGACATGACAACAACCAACTTGCCAAACCCCACCAAAAAACCATGGTACAAAAACTACCTGCTGGTGATATTTGTCATCGGGCTGCCCGCCTTTGTGGTGGTGGCGTGCTTGTTTTTTATTGTTTTTGCGGTCAAAATCAAAGACAGCACCGTGCGCGACGACTGGTATATGGATGGCAAAACGCTCTATCAAGACGCTTCTAAAGACCAGCTGGCTTATGATTTGGGGCTGCATGGGATAATGCGCTTTGATGGTGATGATGTTATGTTTGAGCTTCGCCAAGACAGCACCACCCACCACTTGCCACAACCGACCACTTTGACGGTAACCATCTCGCACGCCACCGACAAACACAAAGACCGAGATTTTGTACTGACGCGCGGCTTGGACAACTTGTATCACGGCACAACCACGATTGATGAGCTGCCAGCCAAATATTATCTACACATCAGCAGCGACGAACAAAAATGGCGCTTGGTACACAGCCAGAAACTGCCCGCCAAAAATGTCGTCTTTCACCCGCTTTCTGCCTTTGGACAAACCAACCAAACATTGCCAGACCAGCGCCACAAACGCAGCCAACAATAACCCACAAAAAAGCCCAACCACTGGGTTGGGCTTATAAAAACCACGACTAAGGGCGCACAATCTCTACAGGACCATGGTCGTCGCAGTGGTCGCCGTGCTGGTGGTGCAGTCGTCCATCCACCAAATAATCAATATGGTCGCCGTGCGGAACGGCTTCGTGCCCACAACCTTCGCCATGCACGTGCTCGCCGCAAATATGCACAGGACGACAGCCATCAGGATTGGTGTCGTTGACTTCTAAACGGTGTTCATCATAATGTCCATCGTGGGGATGATGCAGATGACCATCATGCAAATAATCAATATGGTCGCCATGACGAATGGCGGTATGCCCGCAACCTGCTTGATGAACGTGGTCGTGATCTTTGTGAATTTGACAGCTCATAAAATGCTCTCTTTATATAACAGTGAAGTTGGAATAATTATACGCCTTCTTTGGTCTCTTGTAAAGCATAAAATCAAACTAAGTCATTGTTTTTTATATAAATTTTATGATATAACATTACAAAAATGCCCAGCGAGTTGCTGGGCATATCAACAATCAACACCGTCAGTTGGGCTTTTGGTTGCTTAGGCTGTCAGCGATTTTTACCAATTCCACAAACTCTTCTTTAAGACCATAAGGGTCGCTGCCTTTGGTGCTCTTGGCAAGCTCTATGACCTTTTGATAAGTCATGTTACCAGCGTATTTGCCACCCCTTAACAGCTCAGCAAAACTGGCGGTTGCCAGCGCCCATTTGCTGTCATTATCGGCTTGAGCAAAAGGCACGCTACCCACCTTGATGGGTCGGCTTAGCAACATACTTTTGTCTTGATTGGGCAGTTTGTAGCGAATAGCAAGGTGCGCGTACTCATTGTCATTGCCTTTGACACTGGGAACACTTTGATAACGGCTGTCATTTAACCAACCTTGCACGCCTGCTGGGATAATTTCATACAGCGCCGTAACGCTGTGCCCTGCACCAATATCACCTGCGTCCACCTTGTCATTATTAAAATCTTCTTGACTGAGCATACGATTTTCGTAGCCCACCAAACGGTATTCTTTGACGGTGGCAGGATTAAACTCCACTTGTACCTTGACGTCTTGGGCGATGGTGGCAAGGGTGCTAGACAGTTGGCGCTGCAACACTTTTTTAGCTTCGTTTTTGTTGTCAATATAGCTGTAATTGCCATCGCCTGCGTCCGCCAGTTGCTCCATCAGCTGTTCATTATAATTTCCCACCCCAAAACCAAAAGTGGACAGCGAAATTCCCGCCTTGCGCTTTTGGGCAACCATGCCTTTTAGGGTCTCAAAATCGGTAATGCCCACATTAAAATCGCCATCGGTCAAGAGTAAAATACGGTTAATGCCATCTTTGATGTAGGATTTTTGGGCTTGCTCGTATGCCATGTGTATCGCCCGCTCGCCTGCCGTTGCGCCACCTGCAGACAAGCCATTGATGGCACGCAAAATGGTCGCTTTGTTTGCTTGGCTGCCCTTGGTGGGCTCTAACACCAGCTTTTCGCCATTGGCATAAGTAATCAGCGTGATGGTATCCACAGGACGCATTTGCTCGGTCAACAGACGCAACGTTTGTTTGGCAAGCGCCAATTTATTGTCATCGCTCATGCTGCCTGACACGTCCACCAAAAATACCAAATTGGCAGGGGGCAATGCCTGTACGGTGCTTTCTTTGCCTTTGATGCCAATACGAATGATTTTGGCGTTTGCTTGCCATGGCGAGTCAAACACCGCGCTGTGCACCGCAAAAGGCTGACCGTCTTTGGGCTGTTGATACTGATAATCAAAATAATTGATGAATTCTTCGTGGCGCACCGCAGCTGCTGGCGGCAAGCGACCATCGTTTAAAAAACGGCGCACATTGGCATAACTGCCAGTGTCCACGTCCACACTGAATGTGGAGACAGGCGCTTGGACAACGCTTTGTACAGGGTTTTGCTCAAGGTGCTGATATTTTTCGGTATTTTGAGTGGGTCTGATGTATTCACTTTGCGCGGCATAGCGCATGGCTGGCGCAGGCTGGACACTTTGACCAACCGCCATGTCCACCACCATCGCTTCTTTGGCGGTCTCTATCAGCGGTTCGGGCATGGGTTGGGCGCTGCTTTCTTTTTGTACGTTTTTTGAACAACTCGTCAGCAGCAGCAACACGCTCAGTGCCAATAATGATTTTTTCATCTCTCTCTCCTTTTTAAAGTGGGGTTAAAATAAATCAAACCTGCGCCACAGACAAACAACCCCTAGCTCAATTTAGTGCCGCGCAATCAGCTCAATAAACACCAGCTCTGGGCGATTAAAAAGGCGTGGCACTTGGGTGCTTTCTCTTGCCAGCCCACGACTGACGATGAGTTTTTGGCGGTCAAATTCATACAAACCACCTGCATATTTGGGCAAAAAACCCTGATTGGGAGCATACACACCATTGAGCAAAAACGGCACGCGCCACTGCCCACCGTGGGCATGACCTGCCAAAACCACATCAAAAGCATACCGACGATACTCATCAATGCGCTCAGGGCGGTGCGTCAGCAAGATATTGACGTTGTTTGGGTTTAGTTGTTTGGCAACGTTTTGTAAGTCGCGCTCAAACGCACCGCCATCAGGGTCAGACACCCCATAAACATACACATTACTGTCAGGAATGTGTGCTTGTTTGCCATGCAAAATATGGACGCGATGTTGTCTTATGCGTCGCATGACGTCGTCATAATCTGCCCGAGACAACCAATTTTCATGATTGCCATCCACATAAAACGTGGGCGCAATGTCAGCCAGCTGCGCCAGCAGTTTGTCGGCATTGTCAAAGGGCAGTTGGTCGTCATAAATATCACCGCCTAACAATATCACATCGGGTTGTTTGGTTTGCAGTTTTTCAACCAGTATTTGTTGATTGTTGCCATAATAACAAGAATGCAAATCGGTGATGAGCGCCATACTTAGGCGTTTGGACGACTGCTGAAGATAGCTGTTGCCCAGCTGCAAATTGTCCATATCCACAAAGCGATATTCCACCACTTTTAGCACATAACTATAAGCAATCACAAGCAGCACGACCAGCAAAGCCAGCACGCGTTTGATAATGGCATTTTTGTATGTCAACAAAAACTTGTGGCAACGCTCTTTCATAAAACGCCCAAATTCCGCTACGGCAACAATCTTTGGCGCGTCCAGCCTTTATCTGCTTTGTGATAAACAATGCGGTCGTGCATGCGATTGGCTCGCCCCTGCCAAAACTCAATCTTATCCACCAATAAACGATACCCACCCCAGAATGCAGGCAGCGGCACAGCGCCTTGGTACTGCTCACTTAGAGCAACAAATCTTTGCTCCATCGTCTTGCGACCATCTACCACGCCGCTTTGGGGACTGCTCACCCAAGCCGCCAACTGACTGTCCAAAGGGCGCGAGCCAAAATACTTGGCGGAGTGCTCACGACTTAAGCGCTCTATGCGTCCCGACGCACGCAGCTGACGCTCAAGACTCCCCCAAAAAAACAGCGCTTCGGCATAAGGATTTTGTGTCAAATCCTGTCCTTTTTGGCTGTCATAATTGCTATAAAACACCATCTCAATGCCACCATCATCGCCAGACACAATCTGACGCATCAAAAGCGTGCGCACACTTGGACGCATGTCCGCTCCACAGGTCGCCAAACTAAACGCATAAACTTCGCCAATTTGCTCAGCGACCGCGTCTTGCACCCATTGTTGCAGCAAAGGATAAGGCGTATCGGCGATGTTTTGTTCAATCAGCTCGTCCTTTTCATAAGACAAGCGTTGGGCGCTAAAATCTATGGACATAAGACCACCTTTTTAAGAATGAAATGATAACAACCACAAAGTTTGCTGACAGACTTCATTTAAAAACACCCACAATCACAATGGGTCTCGTAAGATGAAACTGCCTGCCAAAATTTGATAAACGCCATTTTGGCAAAGTGTGAAACTTTGGTCATTTGCAAACACAAAACAGATAAGGCTGACCAACTGATATGAGTTTAAACCATCTAATCACACCAAACAATCGCAATCAAAGTCGCCCCTTATTTTGGTTAGATTTATCCCAAAGCTGTTCGAACTTTATCCGCCAGCTCGCCTGCCAGTCGCTCTGCCAGCTCGCCGTCTTGGGCTTCTACCATCACTCTGATAACAGGTTCGGTGCCTGATTTGCGAATAAGCAGTCGCCCTGTTTCGCCCAGCAGAGCTTCGGCTTTGGCAAACTCTGTCGCCAGCTCATCATTATCATAAGGGTCGCTCATCTGGCTTAGGCGGACATTGATGAGTGTCTGCGGATATGGGATGTACCCTTGTGTCAGCTCGGAGAGCCTGCCCCCACGTTTGACCAAAATTTCTAGCACTTGTAGCCCCGCCACAATGGCGTCGCCCGTGCGCGATTTGTCAAGACATAAAATATGTCCAGACGACTCACCACCGATGGTGTAGCCATGTTTTTCTAACTCCTGCATGACGTAGCGGTCGCCCACTTTGGCACGCACAAAGTCTATGCCTTGTGATGTTAGGTGGGTTTGCAGTGCCATATTCGTCATCAGCGTTCCCACCACGCCAGCAGGTCTAACGTCTGCCCCTTGTGATAAAATGTACAAAATCGCATCACCATCTAAAATATTGCCCTGCTCGTCCACCATGACAATGCGGTCGCCATCGCCATCTAGGGCAAGCCCCACGTCCGCCCCATGCTCTAGCACCAATTTTTGCAGGGTCTGGGGGTGGGTTGAGCCACAATGGTCATTGATGTTTCTGCCGTCTGGGGTGTTGGCATGGGCAATGACGCTTGCCCCCAGCTCTCTTAACACACGCGGGGCAACGCTGTACCCTGCCCCATTGGCACAGTCCACAACGATTTTTAGCCCACGCAAATCATATTGATAGGCAAATGTGCCTTTACAATACTCAATATAGCGTCCTTTGGCGTCATCTATGCGGTAGCTTTTGCCAAGCTCACTGGGTAAGTTTCTCAAACGCGTATAGCCGTCTTGCCCCACCAGCTCATCTAGCTTGGCATTGATGGCGTTTTGTAGTTCGTCAGAGATTTTTTTGCCTTCACCTGAAAAAAATTTGACGCCGTTGTCGCCATAGGGGTTGTGGCTGGCTGAAATCACCACCCCCATATCGGCATGAAATGAGCGAGCCAAATGGGCAATGGCAGGCGTGGGCAGGGGCCCCAATAAATGCACGTCCACACCTGCCGAGTTAAAACCTGCTTGTAATGACGCTTCTACCACATAGCCTGACAGACGTGTGTCTTTGCCAATGACCACACTGGGGCGTTTTTGGGCGTTGCCGTGTTGCTTGTTTTGGGCGACCAACACCTGCCCTGCCGCATAACCCAAGCGAAGCAAAAAATCGGGGGTAATCGGAAAAGTGCCAAACGCCCCACGAATGCCATCTGTACCAAAGTAGCTCATTATTGTACTCTCTTGTTTATCAAACCTTAAAAAGCATACCACCAAATCCCCACTCAAAACAAGTCTTTTATTGTCATTAAGGGGTGATTTGACAAAGATAGGTTTGGTTTTCCAGCAATGATTAAAGTGGTGGCAAAGACCATATTTGGTTATTGCCGCTTGCACGCTTTATGGCAACATTGTAAACATCTGTTGATGCTCCCTGTGAACAAACGTATAATCCAATCACACCCATTCAATCTATCCAAACCATCTCATGTCCCACCACTTTAAACAACTCCCCGATTGGTTATTTTCTGACCGTTTGTATGAGAACAGTTTGTTCTTTTATACAGTGATTATACTCTTTTGGTTTTTTGTGGGCTTTGCCTTGATGGGCTTTGAGATAGCAAGATTTAGCCAGAAAGTCAATCTGCTTTTAAACTTTGTCTTTTATTTGGTGATTTGTGTGTGTATGGCATTATCTCCTGTATGGTTTTGGCTGATTTTTAAAAATACCAATACCGCCCAAAGAGAGTTAGAATTATATGGCATACTAGATGATTTAGACGATGAAGATTATTGGCAACTCAAACAAGAGCTTTATCAAACAGGTGGATTGCCCATGCAGTCTGTGCAAAGATGGGCATTGGTATTTTTGGGCAGTTATTTTTTATTTGAAGTGTTTTTTATCAGCTCTTGGGTGAAAGAATTGGCGTTGGTGTGGGAGCCTGAGTGGGCGACATGGCTAATTGAGTGGGTCAGAGCCAATACCGATTTTGTGTCTGATGAAGGGGTTAATCATCAGTTATTTTCAGTTCGTATCAAACCCAAAGATGCGGTGTTATATCAACTTTATACAAGTGAAAGAGAGTTTCTTGCTTCTGACTTTGGCGGAGCAACCGCTCTCTTTCAGGCATTTAGAAGTTTTGGTTTTCCTTTGATACTGAATGCATTGGCAATCATTATGTGGCGACCTTTGGATTGGTTGGGTTTTGCTCGCATTGACCCTAGAAATATTGATTCTGTGGGTTCTTTTGTTTTTTCTGGTCTTGCGACATTGGCGATGGTATTTTTTCTATTCTTTGCTCTTTATTATACAGCATTAGAAGAAAGTGCATTGATGTTAATTGGTAAGCATTTTTGGTCAAACAGTTTTTCCTTAAATTTTATACTTATTTTTATGATTTTAGCCATAAAATTTATTTATGGTTGGTTTTTATTTTTTAGAAATTTATTTTTACACTAAACGAGGAGATGATGATGTCTAATACTATTGAGCAACAAGGTGGCTTTTTTAGCTATCTTTGGAATAATATGGTAGCTTCTGTGGCTTCAAGAACGGTTGGCACAGGAATGAATGATGGTCAAACAACCGCTGATGAAGTTGCCGCCATATTTGCCAGCAATCTTTCTAAAATCACAACCACAGTTGTTGGCGAAGCAATGCTAAAAAATGCTCTTAAAAATGGCATTGGTCTTGAAAATTTCGCCAAACAATTACCAAGCAACTATGCGGAATTGACCTATTTAGCAATGGATAAACATTCACAAACCAGTGCATTAAAAGTGCTAAGTGAATTAAACCCTATTAGAGAAGATGGGAAAAAATTCATATCACAACTAAATGATATGCTTAACAACCAAATCAATCAAACCAATCAAAAAATTCAAAGTTTTGGTTTATCAGCCCATACAAGCCCAGAAGATATTCTCAATAAAATAGTTGGTAATACTAACTTCTCTAACGAAGTTTTTGATATTTTGGGTAAAGTATTTAATTTATCTGAAGCTGTTAGAATGGCGGTGCAGAAAGTAGATACAAGTGATACAGAAAGCATAAGTAATTATACAATGAACTGGATAACCTATTTTTCTCAACTACCTGTGCACAAAAGTATTACAGAAACTTATCCAAGATTGGCAAATGGTATTGCAGATGTGATTGATGGCAACGCCAAAAGCTGGTTTGATAAAATACCTGCTCTTAGTGGAAAAAACTTGGCAGCTGTTGCTGCTCGTGGTGTTATTTTGGGCATCGCTACTGATATGACTTATAAAGTGAGTTATGCTGGAGCTGAATGGGTGTTTAGCACAGGTTTTGACAGGTTGTTTGGCAAAGAACTTTACGAAATGGACTGGTTTGTTAAGTTTAGTGATAGTGTCTATTCCACCATATTCCAACACCTTACAGGCGACAACCTAAACGCCGTCATCGCCTTTAACACCATGATTTTAGGCAATTTCATCAATCAATCAGGCAAATCGGTTGTTTATGATGATACCGCTGTGTTATTTAGTAGTAAAGAATACCAAGAGATGAGCTTTGAAAAAGCCTTGGATAATTATAAGACTTTATACAAAGCCATCACAGGTTCAGATAGTGCAGATGATATAACAGACGCCGAAGCAATGATTAAACATATGCAAGAAAGCTATCCTATCTTTAAAGAACTTCGTGGTAAAACCATGATTATCGCACAAGATTTTAAGAGTGTTAAGGAGTATTATGACATTGCGTTGTCTGATGATAAAAATGCCACGGCTTATCGTTTTGCACTCAAACATTTACTGCCAATGGTCATATTGGATGCAGATTATAGCCAGTACAATCAAAATGGCGAGTTAAATCTCTACTCAAAAGACAATCCTAATGGCATAACACAAGAATATCTTGAAGTCAGAACTCAAATGCTAGGATATAAGCTACAATACGCCAAGATGGACATTGATTATGATGAGCGTTTACAGGTATCTGGCATTTTACCTTTACCTGTTGTTAAAGGCGACCATATTTATCAAGATTTAGACAATCAATTAAAATTAGACATTGATGGCGTTAATCCAACAGATTTTGGTAGCCATCGTTATGTCTTTGGTGGTAGTGGCGATGATAAAGCCATTGGTGGCATATTGTCAGATAAATTGTTTGGTGGTATGGGTAATGATGTGCTAAATGGTATGTCAGGTGATGATTATTTAGAAGGCGGTATTGATTTTGACACCTACCACATTACCGACCACGACACCATTTATGACAGTGATGGTGATGGCAGACTTATTTTTGGTGGCAAAAACCTACCGAGTGTTTTTATTGAGCAATCCACAGGTCTATGGCTTGCCAAAGATGATAAAGACAATATCACTCATTCTGCCATAAAATCAGGTAAAGATTTAATCATCGCCAGCGAAAATAATCAACACACTGCCACCATCAAAAACTTCTTTGATATTGCCAGCAATGACCAAGGGGTCATCACCGCCTTGTCTGTCAATCTTGCCACTGAAGACAACAAAGAACACGCCCAGAAAAACGCCACTACTTTTTTAGACATTGACTCAAAAACGTCAGCTGTTGTTTATGTCGGCAACCCCAAAACCAAACTACATATTACAGGCAGTGATGACCACAGGGGAGATTTGTACTTTGGTCATGGCTTTGCTCAAAAAATTACCCTTTATGCCAACGCAGGCAATGATACCATCTATGGCGGTCTACAAGGCGATGAGCTGTATGGCGGGGCGGGCAATGATATTATTTTTGGCACCAGTCCTATGTTTGACAGCAATCCCACCAATGCCCCTGCCAATGACCATGATACGATTGTGGGCGGACAAGGCAGTGATTTATTAAATGGCGGTGTGGGAGAAGACACCATCTATGCCGATGATAAAGACAGTCATAAAATAGTCCGAAAAAGGCAACTGGGTATTGGGCGGTAGCGGTAAAGACACCATTTATGGCGGTCAAGCTCGGGATTTATTACAAGGTGGCAAAGACAACGACCATCTGATTGGCGGTTTTGGTGATGATACTTATATCTACCATAAAGGCGATGGCACAGACAAGATTAGCGACATTGGTGGTAACGACACCCTAAAACTACAGGGATTGACTTTGACGGATTTGGGCTTTACCAAAAATCATGACAACCTAAACATTGTTATCAAAGGCACCAATGATAGTATCAGCATTGACAATTACTTTAATTTTGGCAAAACGGGCAATGGTTTTATAGATGGTTTTATTGCTGGCTCTAAAACGCTGCAAGGCATTGCCAATAATATCGGTAAGATGGCAGGCACCAACACCATTGAAAACATTCATATTGACAATCAAGTGCTGCATTATCAAGATGTGCTAAAACTCATTGAAAACAACCAAGCAATCATTTAAAACAGCAAAAACCCCACACCCAATATTTTTTGATGTTGGGTGTATTTAGTACGCTTATATCACCCACCAAATCTGCCAAACCACGAAATAGTAGTTGTATAAAAACTAAAATCTTGCCAAAATAGACACTTTGATTTTTGGACAGATTTATGAACACACAATTACACCCCGCCTTTAGCCTAAAACACACCCACCACATAGACGCCCTAGACATCACCGTAATCGTCAGTGAACACACCGCCACTGGTGCAACGCATTATCATTTGGCGTGCAACAATGACGAAAACGCCTTGATGATAGGCTTTGCCACCCAGCCCATGACATCACGGGGCGAAGCTCATATCCTAGAACATGTGGTGCTGTGTGGCTCACAAAAATACCCCGTCAGAGACCCTTTTTTTAGTATGATTAAGCGGTCTTTACAAACCTTTATGAATGCCATGACCGCCAGTGATTGGACAGTTTACCCCTTTGCCAGCCAAAACAAAAAGGATTTTTTTAATTTATTATCGGTTTATTTGGACGCGGTGTTTTTTCCCAATATCCATGAGCTGGATTTTGCCCAAGAAGGCATTCGCATTGAGCTGGATAAAGATGGCAAGCCTGAATATCATGGCATTGTCTTTAACGAAATGAAAGGGGCAATGAGCGGTGAGATTGACCAGCTGTATTATGCCTTGGTACCACACTTATATCCAACCACCACCTATCATTACAACTCTGGGGGCGACCCAAAAGAGATTGTCAAATTGACACACGCCGATTTGGTTGAGTTTCACCAAGCCCACTATCACCCATCCAACGCCATCATCATGAGCTTTGGCGACATTGCCGTATCGGACATTCAAGCCAAAATCCACGATGACGCCCTAGCCTGTTTTGATGATAACAATAAGCCCGCTCGTGGCAAAAAATTTGTCTCCATGACCGAAAAACGCCTTAGCCAGCCCATACAAGTCTATGACACTTATACCGCCGATGACAATGGCGAAAAAATGACCCATCATGTGTTGGCGTGGCTACTGCCAGCGATTACCGACCCACGGGGGCGTCTTGCTTTACGCTTGGTTGAAGGGGTGCTAACAGAGCACGCAGGCTCGCCCCTACGGGCATATCTGGACAGTGCCACATTTGGCACGTCCGCCAGCCCGCTACTAGGCTTGGACGACAGTCATTATGAAATGGTGTTTTATGCTGGGGTGCGTGGCTCAGAGCCATCGCTTGCCGATGACGTGGAGCAAGGCATTTTGGCCTTGTTAAAATCGGTGGCGGACAACCCCATCACTGATGAGACCATTCAAACCATCTTGCACCAAATAGAGCTTGACCAACGCCATATCGGTGGCGATGGTATGCCCTATGGCTTGACGTTGCTACTAGAAGGGTTTAACACCGCTTTGCACGGGGGCAATCCAATGGACGTTTGGCACATTGATGAGCATTTGGCGTGGCTAAGAGAGCAGGTCAAACAGCCAAATTGGCTACAAGAGTTAATCAAAACCCATCTGCTTGACAACCCGCACCGAGTACGGCTCACCCTAAGTCCCGACAAGGACAAAGCCCAACGCCTGATTGATGACGAAAAGGCAAGCCTTGCCCATCTTGACAGCACGCTCACGGACGCAGACAAAGCACACATTCGCAAGCAGTCTGCCGAACTTGCCACCCGCCAAGCCAGCATTGATGACATAAACATGTTGCCCAAAGTGGGGCGTGATGACATACCCAGTGCCATCAAATTTAGCCACCCCATCAAACAAACCATTGATATTTGTGGCGATAAACGCACTTTATATGAGTACCACGCTGGCACCAATGGACTGTATTATTATCAACTTGTGTTGGATTTAAATGACGATTTGGACATTTTGGACAATCCACTGCTGCCGATTTATTTGGGTCTGTTGTCCGAACTTGGCACAGACACACATGACGCACGCAGTTTTCAAGCGGTGCAAGCGTCTCTCTCATCAGGGGTAACCGCACGTATCAGTCAGCGTACCGACCGTTTTGACAAAGACAAAATGACCAGCTATCTTGTGCTTGCCACACGAGCCCTAAACCGCAAACCACAAGCCATACAGCTTGTCAATGATGTCTTATATCACACCATATTTAGCGAAACTGACCGTATCAGCGAGTTGTTGCAACAAAAACAAGCGTCTTGGCAATCACGCCTATCAGCAAACGGACACAGCTACGCCATGCAAACTGCCAGTCGCACCATGAGTCGTCTGTCAGCACTAGAATACGCTCATTCAGGACTGCCTGCTTTGGGTGCGTTAAAATCATTTTTAAAGGCAAGCGACGCCGATAAAGACATTTGGGACGTGCTATCATCACGGCTTGCCGACCTGCATGCCCGCACCCAGCGACTGCCAAAAGAGATGATTTTGGTGTGCGAAGCGGACAAAGCCAATGAACTAAAATCAACCATCACAGCCGTGCTAAACGCCCCCATACCCCAAAAATCAGCCCAATCATCACCATCAAACACGCCTTTGCCCTTTGACACGCTAAGCACCAATGACGACACAGGCAAAGACATCGCTTGGCTGATTGCCACCAATGTCTATCATAACGCCGCTGCCTACCCTGTGGTTAGCTCAGGGCATGATGACGCACCTGCATTGATGATTTTAGCCCCATTTTTACGCAACGGCTATCTGCACTCAGCAATCCGTGAAAAAGGCGGGGCATATGGGGGCGGAGCCAGTTTTGATGGCAACACAAGCAGTTTTCGCTTTTATAGCTACCGCGACCCGCATTGTCAAGCGACTTTTGAGCATTTTAAAAAGAGCATTGATTGGCTGTTGGATAACGAGCATGACCCCGAGCAGTTAGAAGAAGCGGTATTGGGTATCATTGGCGGTATGGACAAACCCAGCTCGCCAGCGGGTGAAGCGGTCAAATCTTGTTTTAGCGAGCTACATGGACGCAGCAAAGCCGCCCAAGAAGCTCTGCGAGCCAAACTGCTTGACGTGAGTATTGACGACCTAAAACGTGTTGCCAAAACTTATCTTAAAGACAAAGCTCACAGCAAAGCCAGTCTTGCCCCGCTAGAACAAGAAGCCCAACTACAAGCGCTTGGCTTTAATGTCCAACGATTGTCTTAGTTTATGTGTTGCATGGGTTTGTTTGGTTTGACAAATGGGCAACAACCAAAGCAAACCCATCTGCCACCAAACATTCACCATAAAACAAATCCCCAGTTGTCCATTGGCAGATTGAGTGCTTGTCCAAATTTGGACAATGGGCATTTGTTTGTCGCGCTCCAAAAAAAGCCCCACAAAGGAGCTTTTATTTATTCATCAATCAATCGGCGGTGTGTATGTGCCGTTTTTGATGTCATCGCCAATACGGTCGGCTTCGGTGAGCACCTGAGCGAGCAAGGCTTTGACATTCTCCAAAGTGGCAATTGGGCTTAATGTGGTCATTTTTAATGACTGAACATTTTGCTTACTGTCAATCACCCGAGTAACGCCGATATTGGCTTCCCCACGAGCAAACAGCTCATCGGCGACATTTTGGTTGAGACTGTCTATAAATTCGGCAGGATAGCCCGCTGGCACCACACGGAATAACACGGACGCAAACTGTGGCTCTACCAGCAGCTCCAAGCCATCGGTCGCACGAATATAGTCCGCCACTTCACGGGTGAGTTTGACACCATGGTCAATCATTGAGCCGTACAGCGTCTCACCCAAGGCTTCAATGGTCAGCCACAACTTCAACGCGTCAAAACGGCGCGTGGTTTGTAGGGATTTAGACACCAAATTTGGCACGCCATGTTCTTCGTCATAAGCAGAATTTAAGTATTCGGCTTCATAGTGCATAAAGCGGTAATTGGTCTCGTCTTTTAGCAAAAACGCCCCACACGAAATACTTTGAAAATAATGCTTATGAAAATCAAGCGTTACCGAGTCGGTTAGCTCAATGCCATCAAGCATATCACGATGGTCGTTAGACAGCAGCAAAGCCCCGCCCCACGCAGCGTCCACATGTAGCCACGCCCCAAATCTATCACACAGCTTGGCAATGGCTTTGATGTCATCAATCGCCCCCGCATCTGTCGTGCCTGCGGTTGCCACCACGCACGCCACAAGATTGCCCTTGTCCTGCAAATCGCTCATGATGTTTTCAAGTGCTTTGGTGTCCATTTGGGCACGGTCATTGACAGGCACAGTAACTACGGATTGAAAGCCCATGCCCATCATCGCCATGTTTTTTTGCACGCTAAAATGGGCATTTTCTGAGCAAATCACCTTGACCTTTTGTATGGCATCGCTAGGAATGCCGTTACGCTGTACCGACCATGGTTTGCCGTCTTCGTCTGTATAATTTTTGGCAATGCACCAATCGCGAGCCAAAAGCACGCCCATCAAATTGGACTGCGTTCCCCCAGATGTGAACACGCCAGCAGTACCTGCCCCATAACCGACCTTTTGACGCAGCCAGTCAATAAGCTGCACTTCCATCAACGAGCCCGCTGGCGACTGGTCCCATGAGTCCATGGATTGGTTGGTGGCGTTAATCAGCACTTCGGCGATTTGTGATGTTACCATCGTTGGGCAATGCAGATGAGCCAAAGAATGCGGGTGATGAACTTTTAAGCTATTGTTTAAAAACAGTTCAATGGCACGCTCTAACGCCCCGTCCAGTCCCAAGCCGTCTTGGCTGGGTTCAAAGGCGATTTGGCTTCTGAGTTGGCGAATACTGCCGCCTGTGTACATTTGTTCATTTTGTAGCCATGCTTTGACTGCTTGAACGGCGTTTGTCATCGCACGTTCATAATCGGCGATGGACGCAGGGTCGCTGCAAAATAGGGTTTGGCGGTGTTTGGGTAGGTTTGACATTATTTTTTCCTTAATGTTTGTTTTTATGAATACTTTAGTAGCGAAAAAACCAAACCAAATCAAGCAATCGCCCAATCTGATTTGGTTTTATTTAGCCAACAAGATTAGCCACGCACCTTTTTCAGGGCTTCACCAACCGCCTTTTTAAAGCGGGCAATCACCTGCTCGCATTCGTCTTGGCTGATGGTGATGGGGCATAAAAGACGCACCACCGTGCCACCACGACCGCCACGCTCCAAAAGCAGTTTGTTATCAAAACACGCTTTTTGGATAGCCACCGCCAGCTCACTGTCAGCAGGGTACGAGCCCATGTGGTCGGCACTTTGACGCTCGTCCACAATCTCAATACCCGTCATCAAACCACGTCCACGCACATGACCGATACAGGGATATTCTTGGGCGATTTTTTTGAGTTCATCTCTTAAAAATTCGCCTTTGACACGAGCGTTTTCTGCCAAGTTATTTTTGGTGATTTCTTCTAGGACATTATAGCCTGCCGCCATCGCCAGCTGATTGCCA
The DNA here is from genome assembly GCA_030528385.1 of Moraxella sp. GTDB lineage: Bacteria > Pseudomonadota > Gammaproteobacteria > Pseudomonadales > Moraxellaceae > Moraxella. The sequence goes on along the minus strand of JAUMYZ010000001.1, from coordinate 39,099 downwards.
CGAAACGTACCTGTATGCCCAGCAGGCGACCATGCGTCAAACTTTTTGTTGATTGCCAGCACGCACAGGGGCAAACCACCGCCCACCGCTTTGCTCATCACCACCACATCAGGGATAATGTCAGCGTGTTCAAAAGCGAACATCTTACCAGAGCGGGCAAAGCCTGCTTGCACTTCGTCTAGGATAAGTACGATGTCATGTTTGGCAGTAACTTCGCGGATTTTTTGTAGCCACTTTTTGGGAGCTGGCACGACACCACCTTCGCCTTGAATGGCTTCCAAGATAACAGCCGCTGGCTTGACCACGCCACTTTCTACGTCTTCTATAAAGTTTTCAAAATAATAAGTCAAAGCGTCCACGCCCGCTTCACCGCCCAAGCCCAAAGGACAACGGTACTCATGCGGATAGGGCATAAACTGCACGCCCGCCATCAAATTTCCCACTTTTTCTTTGGCGGACAAATTGCCCGTCATCGCCAGTGAACCATGTGTCATGCCATGATAACCGCCGCTAAATGCGATGACATTATCACGTCCTGTGTAGGTTTTGGCGAGCTTTATAGCCGCTTCGGTGCCGTCCGCCCCTGTGGGCCCACAAAACTGCAAGACAAAATCCTTGGGGAAAAAGGACAACAGTTTTTCGGTAAACGCGTCCTTAATCGGCGTGGTGATGTCCAGCGTATGCAAAGGAATGCCACTATCCAACACGTCTTTGATGGCGTTAATGGTCGCAGGGTGGTTGTGTCCTAGTGCCAAGGTGCCAGCACCTGCCAAGCAGTCAAGGTATTCGTTGCCTTCTACATCGGTTACCCAAAGACCTTGGGCTTTGGCAATGGCTAGGGGCAGTTTTCTAGGATAACTACGGACATTGGATTCCATCTGGTCTTGACGGGCAAGATAATATTCGTTGGAATTGTGGGTGGGGGTTACGGGGGTATGAACGCTCATATCGGATTACCATCTCCTGATAGGGTTAAAAGAAAAACCTACAAACCCAAACCCAATTTAAGCACTAAATTTGAGTTTTAAGGCAAGGACGTTCGGCGTGTGGGTCAATCGGCAAAACAGATTGCACACCAAGTTTAACAAGAGTAGGCAAATTTTAAGCAATGCCAACCGCTTGTACGGCAAACTTTTTAAAGCAAATTTCCAAACAAGTGTAAACTATTTGAAATTTAAAAAGTGGGCAATTATACCACGTTAGCAAAATTTGTCCATGCTTTTTGTCGCTTAAATCTTGCCATACAGCTTAAACACATCGCAATGACCGTTTATCGTGCAAAATGGTCGTTTTATATACAAAAATTGATTATTTGTTGACAAAGCAAAAAAAAATACAGAATGCACGACAAGTTATAAAACTTTTAATCATCATTGTATTTGAGCTATGGTGATTTGACATATCATTATTTTTAATATCTTTATGGAGTATCTTATGAGCAAAAAATCAGCCGTATGCGGGGAATATCTTATCTCCCAAGACAAAAGTGGCAGTATCAGCGTGTTGCGTAAATTTGACAACGTCAAAGCCAGCCTACGAGCCATCGCCGACAAAGTTGGTTTTGACTATGATGACAAATGGACAACGCGTCAGTTTGGCTCAAAACTTGTCAAAGAACATGGGCATAATGGCGTTGCACAAATTGGTGAATATGGCATATTGGTGTCAAGCAGTGGCAGTATTGTCAGCTTTAAAGTATATGCCAACACCAAAGGGGCATTAAGAGAAATTGCCAAGCAAATCAAATTTGACTATGACGATAAATGGACAACGCGTCAGTTTGGCTCAAAACTCATTGATGCACTCAGCTAAATTTGTGAGATAAGTCATGAGAGAAATCATTCAAGCCAATGTCATCGGCAAAAGCCAAAACCGCACAGCACTGGGCATGATGGCTGCCTACCTTCATATGTATCCACAGACCACGCTGTCAGAGCTCAACACTCGCTTTTCCAAAGCAAAAGTATGCCCCGATACGGGCATTGACAAACTGTTTTATACAGCCAGCGAGATTGAACAAGAACAATCAGGCAATAAGGGTGCGTGGTTTACCAATGGCAATGCTTGTTTTACCAAAGCTGGGGAATGGCTGACGTTGGGCAATGGACAAAAAGTCGCTTTTAATAAAGTGTGGACGGCTTCTAGTCTGGCACTCTTACAAAAAGAGCTGGCAAAGTCTGGTATTTATGCAGATGTGAACAAATCCGCCAAAACCAACACGGTAGGTTATCATATCCATTATGAATACACAGAATACAGCTCGCCCCAAGGTTTGCCTGCGTGGATTTTGATTGTGGCAATCTTTATCATACTTGCCTTGGTGTATCTTGCTTATCATGTGCTTAACTCTTAAAGCCAGCAGCATACACCAAAACAATCCTTATTCATTTTCCCTATTGGGTATCTTTTCAACTCACAAGACCGCTTTCGGGCGGTTAATGTGTTGTTTTTCTACCAAATCACAGGTAAATCATATTTGGCACAATGCTCATCACGACTGATAAACGCCAGCTTATTTTGCATGGCAAGACTAATCAGCATTCTGTCAAAGGGGTCTTTGTGATAAAATGGCAAAGACTGCAAAATCATGCTATCTTACCATGATTGGTGTATCGCTTGGATGTCTTTATCAACCAACAGTTTGGCATAAATCATTTGCCAATTATCCGCCATTGTAAGTTTGCCGTTACCAACTTTAATCGCCATCTCACTAAAACTAAGCGGACTATAATACAAGTGATTGCTAGGATTTTGGATAATCTGCTTTGCCTTGTGACTTAATTGGTTAGGACTAGACAAAAGCCAAATTAAGACATGTGTGCCCAACAGATAAGCCATCACATATATTCCCCAAACTCATCTAATGGCTCATCAAAATCATCAGCCATAGCGATGAGCAAATACTCCCCGCCACCAAGCTCACGCTTTGAATGAGCCAACTGTGTGATATGCTCAATCAAATATCGCTCCACCGTCTGCCCTGCGTTTTGGGCTTTTTGGATAAGGGCGTATTCAGTTTCTTGGGGCAAATCTAGGCCAATCATGGTATTTTCCTATTGTTTTTTATCATTATCCCAAATTATACCCATACTGTCAAAAATACACCCCCCTTAAAGCCAGCAGCACACACCAAAACAATCCTTATTCATTACCCCTGTTGGGTATCTTTTCAACTCACAAGACCGCTTTCGGGCGGTTTTTTAATATCAGTCTAAATGGTTTATTTATCTGTCTTTTAATCTTATTTTAATTGCCATTTTAACAAAATTTGTTTTGCTCTTTTGATGGTTTGATTTTATCAATCACATTTGATATTTGTAATTTTTCCAACAATAAGCACACATTTTATCCCCCATAAAAAAACACCGCCCAAGGGACGGTGTTTGGTCATCAGCGATTAGGCAAGTTGTGCTACGTCAATCTTGTTGGATTTGTCGGTATAATCGCTCATTTGGTCAAAGTTTAGGTAGTTGTAAACTTCGGCTTTCATGGAGTCCAGCTTACCAGCGTATTGCATATACTCTTCTACGGTGGGCAGTTTACCCAGCACAGACGCCACAGAAGCAAGCTCAGCAGACGCCAGATACACGTTTGCCCCTTGACCTAAGCGGTTGGGGAAGTTACGCGTGGACGTAGAAACCGCCGTGCTGTTAGGAGCGATACGAGCTTGGTTACCCATGCACAGTGAACAGCCGGGCATTTCGGTTCTTGCTCCTGCTTGGGCGTAAGTGTTGTAGTAGCCTTCGTCCATCAGCTGACGCTCGTCCATCTTGGTGGGCGGAGCAATCCACAAGCGAGTAGATAAACTGCCTGCTGGCACTTCAGAGAGCAGTTTGCCTGCCGCACGGAAATGACCGATGTTGGTCATACACGAACCGATAAACACTTCGTCAATCTTATCGCCAGCGACTTCGGAGAGCAATTTGGCGTCATCTGGGTCATTTGGACAGCATAGGATTGGCTCTTTGATTTGGGACAAATCAATCTCATAGACTTTGGTGTATTCAGCGTCAGCGTCAGCCTGCAACAGGCTTGGGTTATCCAGCCATTTTTGCATATTTTCAGCACGGCGAGCCAGCGTGCGAGCGTCGCCATAACCTTCGCTAATCATCCATTTGAGCATGACGATGTTGGAGCGCAAATATTCTGCCACCTTGTCTTGGGACACGGTGATGGCACAGCCTGCTGCCGAACGCTCTGCGGACGCGTCTGAGAGCTCAAAGGCTTGCTCAACGGTCAAATCATCTTCCATCTCGGTTAGGTCAATCTCCAAGATACGCCCTGAGAAGATGTTTTTCTTGCCCTTTTTCTCAACGGTCAAATCGCCTTCTTTGATGGCATAATAAGGAATGGCGTGTACCAAATCACGCAAAGTGATACCAGCTTGCATTTTGCCTTTGAACTTGACCAGTACCGACTCAGGCATGTCCAGTGGCATAACGCCCGTAGCCGCCGCAAACGCCACCAAGCCAGAACCTGCTGGGAAAGAGATACCAATCGGGAAACGCGTATGGCTGTCGCCGCCCGTACCCACAGTGTCAGGCAGTAGCATACGGTTTAGCCATGAGTGAATCACGCCGTCGCCTGGGCGAAGTGAAACACCGCCACGGTTCATGATAAAGTCAGGCAAGGTGTGGTGCGTTACCACATCAATGGGCTTAGGATAAGCGGCGGTATGACAGAAGGACTGCATGACTAGGTCAGATGAAAAGCCCAAGCACGCCAAGTCTTTTAGCTCATCACGGGTCATCGGGCCTGTGGTGTCTTGTGAACCGACGGTGGTCATCTTCGGCTCGCAGTAAGTACCAGGGCGAATGCCTTGACCTTCGGGCAGACCGCAGGCACGACCGACCATTTTTTGGGCCAAGGTAAAGCCTTTGCCTGTATCGGCAGGTTGCTCTGGGGTACGGAACAAAGTAGATGGGGCAAGTCCCAAGGCTTCACGAGCCTTGCCAGTTAGGTTGCGACCGATGATAAGGTTGATACGACCGCCAGCACGCACTTCGTCCAAAAGCACAGGGGTTTTTAGCTGGCTTTGGGCAATTTGTTTGCCGTCTTTAAAGGCGGTTACGGTGGCAGTGGCATGGTCAATCTTTAGGGTAACTTCATCGCCCATGTGCATGTCGGTAACATCAATCTCAACAGGCAACGCCCCAGCGTCTTCCATGGTGTTAAAGAAAATCGGAGCAATTTTACCACCCAAGCACACGCCGCCATCACGCTTGTTAGGAATGTGGGGAATGTCATCACCAAAGAACCATAGCACCGAATTGGTGGCAGATTTACGGCTAGACCCTGTACCGACCACATCGCCGACATAAGCAACTTGATTGCCCTTGGCGATAAGTTCTTTGATTTGGCTAAGTGGCCCAACTTCGCCTGGTTTTTCAGGGTTAATACCATCACGGGTATTCTTTAACATCGCATTGGCGTGCAGTGGAATGTCGGGGCGACTCCATGCGTCCTGAGCGGGCGACAAATCGTCTGTGTTGGTCTCGCCCGTTACCTTAAAGACGGTGATGGTCATCTCGCTGGGCACGTCAGGGCGACTGGTGAACCACTCGGCGTCCGCCCAAGACTGTAGCACCGCTTTGGCGTTGGCGTTGCCCGCTTTGGCTTTTTCTTCCACGTCATGAAACGCGTCAAATACCAAAAGTGTCTTTTTAAGTGCGTCTGCTGCCAAACCACCAAGCTCAGCATCATCAAGCAAATCAATCAACGGAGCAACGTTATAACCGCCCAGCATGGTGCCAAGCAAATAAACGGCACGCTCTTTGCTCACCAGTGGTGATGTCGCTTCGCCTTTGACGATGGCGTTTAAAAAGGCGGCTTTGACATAAGCGGCTTGGTCTACCCCTGCTGGCACACGGTTTTCTAATAAATCCACCAAATAGTCTTCTTCGCCTGCTGGTGGGTTTTTGAGTAGCTCAACCAAATCGGCAGTTTGGACATCACTAAGTGCCTGTGGGGGCACGCCCAAGGCTTCACGTTCGGCAACGTGGGCTCTGTATTGTTCTAACATAAAAAATCCTCTTTATCAAGAAAACAATCCCAATCGGTGCTTGACAGCCAAGCTGACAAGTGCCTAGAGACGCTCTTTGCAAGCTATAAAAGTTGGTTCGCCAATTTCGCAAATGTGCGCTCCCAGTTGTAATGATAACGGAAAATGAACATAAATACAAAAGCTCTTGGCAGATACTCAACATTTATTTACAAAATACCTGAGTAAAGAGCCATAAATTTGAGAATTGATATAAAAATCATTCTCATTTGCTTGGCTGATGATGATTTGCTGCCAAATGTGTTGTATACAACATCGCCATTTTGATAAAATCATCAAACCTGTGTTTGAACATGACAAAGCGCACGACCAAATACCAACGTTTAACGCACAAAGAAATGACGATGACCACTTATTTATAAAACAGCATCATCGCCGCAGCGCAACTTATTCACAAACTGTTGGTCAAGCAATCAATTTGATGAACAAATCGTTTCTTGATGGATTTAGGGCACAGCCACGATTAAGACCGCTTACGAACAAACATCTGAGCACACAGACCATCGTATTGGCGCAGGTCATGTTTTCCAAAATGGCATTTGTCAATGCCGACGATAAAAAGCATTTTGTTGTTTTAACACATGGTGCACAAATCGCGTGGACGATGGTGGCGCAAACAATTTTTATTCACTCCAATAACTGAACAAACAAACCACTCTAAAACTGCCCAGAACCAAAACTGCCACTAAGTGATGACAATCCTATCTGCTTCACACATCTGTTCCCAAACCTGATGGGTGGCAATCGCCAAAATGCCAATATCTCCTTGTTGTTGCATGGCAAGCAGACTGTCCCACACCTTTTGGCGAGTGTTGCCATCAAGCCCTGCAAACGGCTCATCAAGCAACAAAATCGCTTTAGGCGTAAGCAATAATCGCGCCAACGCTATGCGCCGCGCCTGACCGCCAGAGATTGCCATACCATATTCACCAAGCGGTGTCGCCAATCCTTTGGGCTGAGTGTTTAGCCATGACAACAGACCCACTTTGTCAAGCACCACAAGCAGCTCATCATCGCTGGCGCTGGGTTTGCCCAAACGCAAATTGTCTGCTAACGTCTGGTCAAAAATGTCCACCGTCTGCCCCAAAAAACCCAACGACTGCCCATGCGCCATCTTGGTATAATCCATGCCGTTTAGGGTGATTTGACCACTCACAGGCTCAATCTCGCCCGCCAAAGTCATCAGCAGCGTGGATTTGCCCGCTCCTGAAGCCCCAACAATCAAAGTTGGTCGCTGACTGTCCAGCGTGGCGCTGATTTGAGTGGTGCTCACGATGGCACTGGGCAACTTAACACACACATCGCACAAACGCAAAGTTAATGGCTGCGCACTGTCTGGCAGCGGCGTCTTGGGCGGTGTTTTGTCGTCATAACAAACCAGCTCATTGAGACGATTTTTGGCATGAATGCTATGTCCCAGCGCCAAGGGCTCACCCACCAAAGCCACAACAATTTCAATCACCCCAAAAAGTCCCAGCACCAATGCCAACACCATGGCAGGATTGAGCGCGGCGTATTCATTGATGGTGTCGGCAGTAAAAATGGGCAACCTGTTGGCAACAAACAGCTCATTTGCCAAAGCCAGCACCGCAACCACCACAAGAGCAATCACCAGCTGCATCACAAAACCGCCCCAGCGACGCAAGTTATGTGTTTTTTGCATGAGCTGATGATGGGCAGCGTCCAACTGAGTCATCTGGTTTGTTTGGGGGAGCCATTGCTGCCAAATCAAAAGCTGAGTGATGGCAGGCAAAGCGTCAAGCAATTTGCTCTTACGCTGGTGCACCAACTTACTTTCTTGTTTGGCAAGCGCCACGCCCAAACGCAGCACCACATAAGCCACCAGCAAAGTCAATAACAAAAACAGCGCCACCCAGCCATGGGGCAACAGCCAAAACAGCACCGCCACCAGCGCCAACACCGCTGTCGTTGCCACCATCCAAGGCGACACAATGCGCAGCACAAACTCATCCAACGTATCGATGTCTTTGACCAATCGCTGCATGGTTTGGCTGCTGCTCTTGGCATTGCTGCGCGCCAAAAAAGGCAATGTCGCCCACCTAGAAAAAAATGCCACCCGCAGCTGTTTGAGCAGCCCAAAAACCGCATGATGTGAGACCATCAAATCGCCATAACGAGCCGCTGTACGGGTGATGGCAAACAAGCGAATAATCGCCGATGGCATCAGATAATTAAAGGTGTGTAAACCAACCGCCACCACACCTGCCACCGCCGCCATGCTGATAAACCAGCCAGCCACCATCACCAAACCAAGCACAGACAACACAGTAACAATGCCCAAAAGCCAAGCAAGCCCCCAAAGCGTTTTTTGTAGGGTCAGCAGCTGACGCAATTTAAATTGATTTTGTGTGTTTTTCATGCAGTTGCCCCCAAACGATGTCTCACATCAAATTCATCATCGCCCGTTTCGTCATGGGTTACCCAAATCACCGTTTTGTTTTTTGCCAATGTGTGCAGCAGCTGTTTGATTTGCTGGGCGGTTTGGCAATCTAAATGCTCGGTTGGCTCATCAAGCAGCCAAACTTTGGCGTCTTGCAAAACAAGCTGCGCAATCGCCAGACGCTGGGCTTGCCCACCAGAGAGTCCCGCGCCGCGCTCGCCAAGCTCCGTATCCAAGCCATCAGGCAGCTGAGCAATCATTTGCCACAGCTGCACCGCTTTTAGTGCTTGCACCAACTCATCATCACTGGCGTCTGCCTTAGCCAAGCGCAAGTTGTCGCCAATGGTCATCGGCAGCAGCGCCACCGTCTGCGACAAATACCCAAACTGTTGTCTTAGATGTCCCACATCAATGTCGCGATAGGCAATGCAGCGTTCACCGTCTTGCAGCAGCACATCGCCTTCATAATCACCAAAGCCCAACAAAATCTGCAGCACGGTAGATTTACCAATGCCACTTTCGCCCATCAAAGCGGTTTTTTGTCCTGCACCAAAGTTGAGCGTGGTTGGCGACAAACGCACACGCCCATCATCACCAAAGGCGGTGATGTTTTTTAGCAAAAATGCAGGGGCATTGCGCAACCTATAAGTATCGCGGCCTTGATTTTTGCTTTTAAAGCCAAGTATGGGCGCAACGGCTTTGGCGCAGGCGGTGGCTTGACCTTTGACATGATATTCAGCACCCAACCGCCGCAAGGGCGCATAAAACTCTGGCACAAGCAGCAAAATAAATAACGCCGTGCCGTACTCGGTCAAAACCTGCCCATCTGCCCAAGGCAAAATCCCCATCAACCCAAAACCCAAATACACCGCCACCAAAGCGACAGAAATCGCCGCAATAAACTCCAAAACCGCGCTGTTTAAAAAGGCAATTTTTAACACTTCCATGGTGCGTTTGCGATAGTGCTCGCTGCTTTTGTCAATGTCAGCAACCGCAATCTTGACCGCTCCCAGTCGCGCCAAAGTGTTTACTCCGCGAATCCAATCCAAAAAGCGACCGCCAAGTTGTGCCAAAGCGTCCATCTGCTCGCGACTCTTGCGCGTGGTGGCAATGCCAATCAACGCCATAAAAATCGGCACCAATGGCGCGGTCAACAACAAAATCACCGCCGCTGTAAGACTATAAAAACTGATACAACTCGCCAAAATAACAGGCGTGGTAACAGCGGTCATCTTTTGTACTTCAAAACGGGCAAAGCCCACCAAATGGTCAGGCTCATCAACCACCTTGCTTGCCAGCACACCATCAGAGCCAAAATAGCGCCGCGCCAACCCCAGCTCACCAATTTTTAGTAACAATTTTTGACGCACACTTGTGGCAACCAACAAACCTGCGTTGGTCAATACGTGGTCTCTGCCCACGCCCACCAGCGCACGCACCAACATACAAGCAAATAATAACAGCAGATTTTGCCAAAAAGCACTCGCTGGCATGGGCGCACTTTTACCAACAAACTGACCCAGCCACGCTTCAAATATCCACACCAATACGCACGCCTGCCCCACCAACACAATCACACTCACAACATCCAAAAACCATGCCAATATCATGGACTTTTTGACTGGCTTAAATGTTGCCCTTAAAAAAGCGCTTGCCATAATGTCTTCTTGAGAACGGCGCGCCGACCGACGTTTGGGGGTTTTTGCACTCATGACAGTTTTTCATTGACTAACCAACTTGGCATTATCGCTAAAACCAATAATGAATTCAAGCAGCAAGCCATAAAATTGGCGCTCTTTGTCAATTTGAGCGATGGATATTGACGTTGATGAAACGCGCGATAAATCTTTGGCACATTTTTTAAAGACAAACAAATCCAAAAAGACATTGCCAATGGTGCACTTTTTTAGTACATTACGCTTACTTATAATAAAATGACACAATTTTTATACTTTTTTGAGAAATCTTATGCCAGCAGTATCATTGTCAAGAACACATACCCATATCATGTTGCTGATGAGTTTGATTGCAGGGGTAGGATTTTTTGATTTTATGGTCTTGCTATATATGGCAGACACCATCAAACAGGTGTTTTTGTTGCCCAACACAGGTTGGCTGTATTATTCACAACTGATTGGCTTGTTTATGGTTGGTTGCATTGCCAGTCCCTTGGGGGGGTTTTTGATTGGTCGCTATGGCGACACTTATGGACGCAAACCTGCGCTGTTTATCAGTTTGTGCATTTTGGCAATCTGCACACTGGCGATGGGCTTTATTCCTTTTGGTGGCTCACTGATTATGATTGCCCCTTTGCTACTGCTGCTGGCCAGATTTGGACAAAACATGGCATTTGGTGGACAGCTGCCCACCATGTGGGTATTTGTGGCTGAGCACTTGCCCAAACGCTACTTTGGCATCAGTTGTGCGCTTATTTTGGCGGGTTGCTTGGGGTCGTTATTGTTTTTGTCCATACTTATTAACACTCTAGAAAACAACCTGACACACACACAAATGCTGGATTTTGGTTGGCGCATTCCCTTTTTGCTCAGTGGCAGCATCAGCTTTTTTTTGTTATTTGCGGTTTATAAACTTGATGAAACGCCCGAATTTACGCGCATCCAACACAATGCATGCCCCAGCGCCAACAACAAAGCAATCAACATGCACACCTTGCCACAAGACAACCTGCACCGCAAGCACCACCCCCCCATCAAACAACAGTTGATTTTATTTGTGCCAGCCTTGGTGCTGTCGTGGATACTCTCAAGTCTGTTTGTGGTGCTGGCCGTTTTGTTGCCCGATTTGATTGGTGCAGGTTTTGTGCTGACAGACGGTTTTTTGTCCTTTGGCAGAGCAATCAGCCTGTTTTTTATGCTTATTGGCTGTATTTTTTATGGTTTTTTGGTAGATTATGTCAATATCGGCAAAGTGATGTTGTTTGGGGGCATATTGCTGGTGCTGCAGTTGGTGTTGTTTTTTGGACATCTTAAAACTGGCGGCGAACTCATTCTTATCTTTTTTGCCATGCTCGGGTTTGCCGGTGGTGTCATGACCAGCATTCCTGTGGTGTTGGTGCGCCTATTTCCCATCAAAAACCGCTTGACCAACATCGCCACAACCTACAACGTTGTTTATGCCCTTGTCAGCAGCGTGTTGCCCTTTGTGTTGGGTTATGTAACTTTTTCACTGCGATTGGCGCCCGCTTTGTATCTGATGTTGGTGGCGCTGGCGATGATTTTTATCAGTTTTTATATTTATTATCTGGCGCATTATGAGCTAGACCCAAGCGAGCATTCTAAGTAGCGTCATACCAAAAGCCAAACTAAACATACTTGCCAGCGTGGTAAATGCCAAAATATTCGCCGCCAGCACATCATTACCACCCATCGCTTTTGCCATCACATAGCTGGCGGCTGCCGCAGGGCTACTGACCATAATAAACAGCACACCAAACTGCACCGCTGACAAATCAAACACCACGCCCACCAATACCGCACACACAGGGGCGACCACTGCTCGCCCAAGACTTGCCTGCATGGATACCCCAGTCAATCCCAACATGGATTTGACATCAAGGGTCGCCCCTGCACAAATCAGTGCCAATGGCAGGGCAATGCTGGCGAGCAGCTCACCTGTTTTGATGATGGGTGCTGGTGGCAAAGGCAGTCCCAAGCCTTGATACACAAATGCCAAGAGCAAAGCCACAATCAGCGGATTTGTAAAAATCTTGATAACGATGGCACGGCTTTGGGCGGACAAATTGCCCGCTTGGGTGCGTGAAAGCGTGATGACTGACAAGACATTGTACAAAATGGTCAAAAGCCCCATATACACCGCCCCCACGCTCGTCCCCACCGCCCCATAAGCGTTGGCAACCACCGACAGCGAGATGATTGCCATGTTGGAGCGAAACACCCCTTGCACAAACACGCCTTTATCGGGCAGATTTGGCACAAAAAATTTGGCGTAAATTTCTGCCCCAAAAAACAGCCCAAAGGTGGTCGCCACGCCTGCCCCAATCAGCGTGATTTGCTCACTAAAATTGACATCGCTTTTGACCACGCTTAAAAACAACAAACACGGCAAACCGACATTAAACACCAACTTGGACGCCACATCAATAAAATGACCATCAATCATCGCCCTTTTGTGCATAAAAAAGCCCAACCCCATCAAAGCAAGGTTGGGAAAGACGATGGCAATGGCAAAGGCAAGTGCGTCAAACAAAGCCGTGCTGTCCATCAAGCAAACTGCCGAGCAAAGGCATTTAAGGCATGTTGATTGCGACTGCCATCATAAATGGCAAACACCACCTGCTCAAAACTTGCCACAAAGGCAGGGTGATGTAGCCACTGATAAAAGGCATGAGCAACAAAGACTGGGTCGTTTTTAAATACACCACAGCCCCACGCTCCTAGTATCAGCCGTTTGTAGCCTAGGTGTTTAATAAGAGCAAGCAGCAGCCCAATACGCTGGCTAAAAGCATGCTCCACTTTATCCTTGCCGTCTGGGTGCTTGGCAAGATACGCCCCCATGTTCGGGGCAGGGGCGGTGATGACCGATGACAAAAACATCCCATCAAGCAGCGACCCATTGTCCACCCGAAAAAACGGCACACGGGGCGAATACATCATACCATCTGTGTAAATTGCTGATTTTTCCGCTTTATTTTGTTGATAATAGCCTGGACAAGTCTGTTGGCACAGATAAAGCCCCGACGCTCGGCACAGGTCTTCTTCTTGGGCTTTGGCACCGCTTAAAAATCCGCCACCGACATTTCTGGCAGACGCAAAATTCAGTAGCACCACATCGCCTTGCTTGTTCATCTCAAACGCCGCTTTTTGGGTGCGACACGCCTGCACCGTAATTTGGCTGGGCATACCAGTGGCAGGAGTTGCCAAACACTCATCAAGCAAGGTTTGCAAAGTGTCAGGAGCAAACAAAACAGTGTTGTTTTGGGCAAATGTTTGCTGTGCCACAAAATCCACCACGCCATTTTTGGTGGGCAGTTTGCCCGTTTGGCTAATCTGCAAAGTCTTTTGTGCTAAATCCTTTAAATCATTCATTGGTTGATTGTTCATTGCTTAATGCCTTTTTATCTTATGGTTGTTACACATCATGATTTATTTTGCCAAATCAACCAGTAATTCAAGGCTTAATTCATTACACGAATACACCCCATCAATATCTTGTAAATATTTGACCTGTTGATAAATCTCATCGGCAACAAACAAATATACGCCATGAGCAACAATAGACTTGGCTTTTTCAAAAGTTAAATCTGTACCCAAAGTAATTTCAATCATCACGTCAATTGGGGTCATCTGAGCAGTTTTAATAAATTGTTTATATCGTTCCCTTAATGTACGCTTTGCACCAATCCCATAAGTCTTATCATTTATTTGAAAAAATAAATCAAACTCGGTAGATTTATCCAAATTATCATGCACTTTTTTAATATCATTTTCTGATATTCCCAAATTTATCAATACCGATTTAATACGATTTTCATAATCAGAACCACTATCACTAGTGATGGATTGATTGATACTTTCATTGAATAACAACATAAATATTTGATTGGGCTCAATGCCTATTTTCATCAAATCCTTTGCCTGCCTTGATAAGCTCAAAATAAAATCATCAGTTCGCGTAGAAAATCCAGATTTTAATCCTTCAAAAAACAACAAGGACAATAAAGCACCATTTACCCGAGTTGAATAAGGAGTTAAAACCGTGATTTTATCATATTCCAAAGAAAGTGGATTGATATTATGTAATTTTTCCAAATTATGGGCTTGCTTAATCTTAGCTTCTTGTAATAATAAGTCTTTTATGAGCAGAAGTTTTACACTAAATATAAAAATATCCAAACTATTTTTATCTTGCATTTCTACGAAAATATCTGTAAATAAAGCAATTTGCTCTTGACCAGATTTTGTCGCTGTGGAAAATTCAGAAAAAACGGAATTTTTAAATTCATTTAAAGTTTTTTCTGACGGAAATAGATAATAATACTCAATAATTTTTAAAATTTTCTTATCTTTTATTTTTGATTTTACTAAATATTTTAAGAAAAAATAAAATTTCACATTAACCGTCATTTTCTCTTGACTGACATCTATTTTAGGCAGTTTCATTAAAAATCCCCTGATAAATTTCTTGTGCCAACGCTTTAATGACAGGTACAGCGACACTATTACCAAACTGCTTATAAGCTTGAACATCGCTCACAGGAATAACATAATCATCTGGAAAACCTTGTAGTCTCCCCGCTTCTCTTGGTGTTAATTTTCTAGGATTTTTATCCGATTGCTCAATTAAGATTTCAGAACCATCTTTATAATACCTTGCACTGATTGTGCTGGTATAATCAGAATTTTTATTAAATAGACAATAGCCAAAACCATTGCCTTTTTGCTTATGCTCCAACTTTCTACGTTGATGACCCGCCCATAGTCTATCAGAAATTGTATATTTATCAGCAACACCATTTTGTAAAATATCACCAACCTTTGATGTAACTGATATTTTTTTTAATTTTTCAAAATCAAAAACAGCTGATTGGTTAAATTCATTTAAAATGGCAATAATATAAATTCTTTCACGATTTTGTGGCACACCAAAATTTTTAGCATTTAATACATCAGCATAGACACGATAACCCATATCTTCTAAAGTTTGCTTTACCACTTTAAAGGTATTTCCCTTATCGTGATTTTTAAACCCTTTAACATTTTCTAAAAAAATGAGTTTTGGTTGATGATATTTAGCAATTCTTGCCACATCAAAAAACAATGTGCCACGAGTATCATTAAAACCTTTTCTGTGTCCTGCAACACTAAATGCTTGACAAGGAAATCCTGCCAAAATAATGTCATGATATGGTATATTTTTTTCGTCTATTTTTGTAATGTCTCCATGTGGTTTTTCATTAAAATTTGCCATATAAGTTTGGCAGGCAAATTTATCAATTTCTGATGAAAAAACAAATGCGATATCTTTGCCAAAAACTTGCTCAAATCCCAAACGAATACCGCCCACACCTGCAAACAGATCAATCGCTCTTAATTGATGTTTATCATCGTTTGGTTCAAAATCAAAAGAAATTTGTCCCATAAGCCACACTCAACTGTTTATTTTTTTTGCCTTTTCTAACTTTTTCACCGTCATCGCCAGCAAACTCACCGCCGCAGGGGTTACGCCACTGATACGGCTGGCTTGCCCAAGCGTGGCTGGGCGAATGTGGGTCAGTTTTTGCACGATTTCGTTGGACAGTCCCGACACCGCCCCATAATCAAAATCCAGTGGCAAAGCGGTATTTTCTAGGCGTTTCATCTGCTCAATCTCGTCATTTTGACGCTCTATATAGCCTGCGTATTTGACAGCAATCTCAATCTGCTCGCCCACTTCAAAAGAGACAGTGCTGTCAGCGACTTTGGCAATGTCATTGAAAGTAATATTGGGGCGTTTTAACAAATCCAGCAAGGTGTTTTCTTTGCTTAGCACTTCGCCCGTCTGCGTCATAAAGGCTTGACCCAGTGTGTTGTATGGTGTCGCCCACAACTCTTTTAGGCGAGATGTTTCACGCTCAATGGCTTCTTGCTTTTGGCAAAACTTCGCCCAGCGTTCATCGTCCACCAAGCCCAATTCTCGCCCAATGGCGGTCAGCCTTTCATCGGCATTGTCTTCACGCAACAGCAAGCGATGTTCGGCACGGCTGGTAAACATACGATACGGCTCATTGGTGCCGTGGGTGATAAGGTCATCCACCAACACGCCCAGATAAGCCTGATGGCGTTTGGGTGTCCAGCCGTCTTTGCATTGCACGGACAAAGCGGCATTTAAGCCCGCCAGCAAGCCCTGTGCCGCCGCTTCTTCGTAGCCTGTGGTGCCGTTGATTTGTCCAGCAAAATACAAGCCGTCAATGGACTTGGTTTCTAGGGTGGGTTTTAGGTTTTGCGGGTCAAAATAATCGTACTCAATGGCGTAACCTGGGCGAGTGATGTGGGCATTTTCTAGCCCTTTCATACTGTGAATAAAATCCACCTGCACCTCAAAAGGCAAACTGGTAGAAATGCCATTAGGATACAGCTCATGGGTGGTCAAGCCTTCTGGCTCTATAAAAATCTGATGGCTGGTTTTATCAGCAAAGCGATAAATCTTATCTTCAATGGACGGGCAATATCTAGGGCCTACGCCTTCAATCTTACCGCTAAACATCGGTGAGCGGTCAAGATTGGCACGGATGATGTCATGGGTACGTTCGTTGGTGTGAGTGATGTAACAAGGGATTTGGCGTGGGTGCATATCAGCACTGCCCATATAGCTCATCACAGGCAATGGCGTATCGCCGTGCTGTACTTGCATGACGGAGAAATCCACACTGCGGGCGTCTATACGTGCTGGCGTACCCGTTTTTAGCCGACCGACAGGCAAATTCAACTCACGCAATCTGTGTGCCAAACGAATAGACGGCATATCGCCTGCTCGCCCACCGCTTTGGCTGTCTAGCCCCACATGAATCACCCCGCCCAAAAATGTCCCCGATGTCAGCACCACAGCACGAGCGTTAAAACGCACGCCTGTGGCAGTGATGACGGCAACCGCTCGTCCGTTTTCTACGATAACATCGTCCACAGGCTGGGCGAACAGATGTAAATTGGGCTGGTTTTCTAGCACTTGCCGAATAGCCGATTTGTACAACACTCGGTCAGCCTGAGCCCGAGTGGCACGCACCGCCGCCCCCTTACGGCTGTTTAGCACGCGAAATTGGATACCCGCCTTGTCGGTTGCCAGTGCCATCGCTCCGCCCAGAGCGTCCACTTCACGCACCAAATGCGATTTGCCAATACCACCGATGGCGGGGTTACAGCTCATCTGTCCAAGCGTTTCAATGTTGTGGGTAATCAGCAGTGTTGGCACGCCCATACGAGCGGACGCAAGGGCGGCTTCTGTGCCAGCGTGTCCGCCACCGATGACAATCACGCCGTAAGTGTTGGTAAATTTCATAATTTGCTCAAAAATCTAAAATCGCCTATTTTAGCATAAGTTGCCATCATCATTTAGGCATAAAATCGTAGGGTTTGACCACAGGGTTGCTAGCGTCCGCCAAATCCACATAATAATTGTGTGATTTGTCCGCTAGGGTAATTTTACCATCGCCATTGCTGTCGGATTTGGTGCTAAAATAATAGCGTTCCACATCAGGCAACCAGCGTGTTTCTAGCACATATTCATCGTCTGGGTGCAACTTTTTTAGCCCATCGCCTTTATCGTCGCTTAGGTATAGTGCACGCTGATTAACCACCGCCAAATCATCATTGTCTTTGGCGAGTGTCTCTTTGACTTGATAAATAAAATGCCCATAAAATTTGTACTTCGCTGGCTCGGTGTCCGTCTTTTCTGACAAGGTTCGCACCAAATATTCCGCCCTGTAAATCATCTGGGTATTGTCTTTAAACAAGGGCTTGGTTTGATTGGTGTGAATATTTTCAAAGACGATATTAAACATCTGCCCAAACAACGTATGCCCATTGACATCAACATGGGCAGACACTTTGTCGCCAGAAAACGACTTCTCCACATATCTGTCCACCGCCGACACCGCCACAGGGTGTAGCAAACTTGGTACGCCGTCTAGATAGATGGGTAAATCCACTTTGGTGTTGATGTTGGGGGTGGCATCGTGCCTTGTGTGTTGGGCATGTTGGTCGGTTGAAGTTGGCACTGCAACTGGCTGGTTACAAGCCATCAGCGCCATCGCCCACATACACACGGTCATCATTTTTGTTTGCATAAACATTCCTGTTGGTTACAATCCATGAAAAGTTGATGAATGTTCTTCTGCCATGATTTGTCTTGCCACATGGATAATGAGCTGACGCAGCCATTTGTGGGCGGGGTGGTGTTGTAATAGGGGCGACCATGCCATCGTCAGCTCAAACTCGGGAATAAAAAACGGCGGGTCTTTTACCATGATTGCAGGGTTATTTTGGGCTTGCAGTTTGGCAACACGCGTCGGCAATGTGGCAATCAAATCTTTATTAGCAATGAGCATGGCGGGCATTTGATAATGGCGGGTAAAGACGCTGATTTGGCGTTTTTGTCCCAATCTTTGTAAGGCTTGGTCAATAGAGCCCAGACCGCCTGACTTTTCAGGATTGACGCCAAAGCCTACGCCCATGCCTGTTTTGGACACCCAAACGTGCTGGGCTTTTAGGTAGTTTTTTAGGTTAAAACGGTGCAAATAAGGACTTTGGGCGGACAACAAGCAACTGAACGTATCCCGCCACACCAGCACCTGATGAAAACTTTGGGGAATCTCATTAAAGCGGTTAATCGCCAAATCCACCCGCCCTTGCTCCATATCACGATAGGACACATCAGACGGCGTTAAAAAATCCAGCACCACATTGGGGGCTTCGCTACGCAAGGCTTTAACCAAACGTGGCACTAAGGTCGCTTCGGCATAATCGCTGGTCATAATCCGAAAAATGCGTGAAGTGCTGTACGGACGAAACTCAGTGCGTGGCTCTAAGATGGTTACCACATCGGACAAAATCTCACGAATGCGTGGCTGTAACTCGCCTGCCCGCTCGGTGGGGGTCATGCCTTCTGATGAGCGTACCAGCAGCGGGTCATTAAATAACGCCCGCAGCCGCCGCAAAATATTGCTCATCGCAGGCTGGGTGATGTCTAGCTGTTCGGCGGCACGGGTTACGTTTTTTTCACGCAACAATACGTCCAAATACACCAATAAATTTAAATCTACTTTTTGTAAATTCATAAGACACTTCTTTAATCAATGGCACTTTTTAAACAATCAGCACACTTGTACCAACCGCCACCTGCTCATAGAGCCACACCACATCATCGTTACGCATACGCACACAGCCATGCGACAGTGGCACACCCATCGGCTCACTGTCAGGCGTGCCGTGAATGTAAATATAACGTGCGTGCGTATCACACACCGTGCCATCGGCGGTTTTGCCCAAATTATAGCCATTTTCTGTGCCTTTAAGCCATAAAATCCTGCTCAAAATCCAATCACGCTCGGGGTGTAATTTGCCCAGCTCATCATCATAAATCTCACCGGTGAATTTACGCCCCACAAACACCGCCCCCACAGGACATTCGCCACCGATTTTATCGCCGATGATATGTTTACCAAGCGGTGTACAGCCTGTATTTATCAGCTGTCCTGTGCCATTTTTGGCGGTGGAAATGGGCAAATTTGTAATGACTGTGTCATTATCTAGAACACACAAATTTTGCGTGGTGGTGTCTATGATAAGATGAATGCTCATAAGGTATCAAATTTAAAAATGTTCACTATTTTAAATTTGATTAGTTTAACAAATTTTTTAATATTTTTCGCCTATTTTTTGGCAAATTTTGGGTAACTTCTTAATTTTTTTGCCTAAATTTACACAAAAAATGCTATAATCTTGGGCTTATTTATCATCATATTTTGGAAAACTCATGTCTAGCACCATTTTACAATCTTTGCCTGTTGGTCAAAAAGTCGGTATCGCTTTCTCTGGCGGTTTGGACACGTCTGCCGCCATTTTGTGGATTAAGCAAAAAGGGGCACTGCCCTATGCCTATACCGCCAATCTGGGGCAGCCTGACGAGTCTGATTATGACGCTATCCCTGCCAAAGCCATGCAATACGGGGCAGAAAAGGCACGCCTTGTGGATTGTCGCAGCCAACTTGCCAGTGAAGGTATTGCCGCCATTCAATGCGGGGCGTTTCACATTACCACAGGCGGTATGCCCTATTTTAATACCACCCCGCTTGGACGTGCGGTAACAGGCACCATGCTGGTCAGTGCCATGCGTGAAGACGGCGTGGACATCTGGGGCGATGGCTCAACCTACAAAGGCAACGACATTGAGCGTTTTTATCGCTATGGACTGCTCACCAACCCCGAGCTAAAAATCTACAAACCGTGGCTGGACGAGACCTTTATTGACGAGCTGGGCGGGCGAGCGGAGATGAGCCAGTTTTTGATTGACAATGGCTTTGATTACAAAATGAGCAAAGAAAAAGCGTATTCTACTGACAGCAATATGCTAGGGGCGACACACGAAGCCAAAGACTTGGAATTTTTAAACGTCAGCCACAAAATCGTTGAGCCGATTATGGGCGTGCGTTACTGGGACGAAACGATACAAATCCAGCCCGAAACGGTTACCGTTGAGTTTGTAGAAGGTATGCCCGTTGCCATCAATGGTGAGAACTTTGACAATGCGGTGGATTTAATCTTAAAAGCAAACGAAATTGGCGGGCGACATGGACTGGGTATGACCGACCAAATTGAAAACCGCATCATTGAAGCCAAATCGCGTGGCATTTATGAAGCTCCTGGTATGGCACTTTTGCACATCTGTTATGAGCGGCTGGTTACTGGCATTCATAACGAAGACACCATTGAGCAGTATCGTATCAACGGCTTGCGTTTGGGTCGCCTGCTTTACCAAGGTCGCTGGTTTGACAGCCAAGCACTCATGCTGCGAGAAACCGCCCAACGCTGGGTTGCCAAAGCCATCACAGGCACCGTTACCTTGGAGCTTCGCCGTGGCAATGATTATAGCATTTTGGACACTGTCTCACCCAATCTCACCTATGAGCCAGAACGCTTGTCTATGGAAAAGGTAGAAGACGCCAGTTTCACCGCCACCGACCGTATCGGACAGCTGACCATGCGTAATCTTGACATCAAAGACACCCGTGCCAAACTGGGTATTTATACAGGGACGGGACTTTTGGGTGTGAGCGGTGGTAATGCTGTACCGCAGCTTGACAATAAATAAGCCAACAAAAAAGACGTGATGACCTTATCACGTCTTTTTGATACATCTAACTGGTAACAGAGCAACGTTTGACGATTGTTTCATCAAGACCTTCGGGCAAACTGTCCTTGGCAAAAGCCACTTTGTCTTTACCAAACACAACGACCCAGACATTTTTGCCAACCGCCCACTCACCCAGAACACCAGTCTTGGCAGAGCGCACATCACAAGATTTGCCCAAAAACCAGTCCGTCTTGCCATCATAATTGTGGTCAAGACGCACGCCTGATTCGTTGTATTTTTCTTTTGCGTGATACCAAGTGGTTACATCAGGGGTGTCCATTGCCTTAAGATAATTTTTCAGGCGTTTACTGTATACCATCTGTGTGTCATCTTGTGTGTCGCCATCATTAGCATTTGACGCAGCCACCCCAACCGCACCAGCAATAAGTGCCACCGCAGCAAAAAACGCCGCTTTAATGTGGTCGCCAAAAATCACTTCTATCAATGATATCACAATGGTTGCCAACCAAGTCCACATAACATCATCTCCTTTATAATTATTGGTTTTATTGTATAGTTTTTGTACCGATTATATTAACTGATTTGACATTGTGTGTAAACAACTTTATAGAACACATAAAAAATACTTTAAAAAATCACCAAACCATTACCATAATTTTAACAGGGTTTTATTTGTGTCCGTCTGCTGTTATGATATGGTTTTGACTTTTAAATCTTATGCTCCCAACCATCATTCATGGCTTTTTGGTATCAGGCAGTTTGATTGTCGCCATCGGTGCTCAAAACGCTTTTGTGCTAAAACAAGGACTGCTCAAACAGCACGTTTTTTGGGTGTGTTTGCTGTGTTTTTTGTGCGATTTTATTTTGCTTGGCATTGGCGTTTTGGGTGCTGGCAGCGTCATCGCCCAAAGCCCAACCGCCACAATCGCTTTGTCATTGTTTGGTGCGCTGTTTTTGTTTTTTTATGGTGGGCGCGCCTTTGTCGGTGCCTATCGGGGCAACCAAGGGCTCAGCGTGGACGATACCAAACGCGCCAACCTTGGCAAAACCATCGCCACTACCCTTGCTTTGACCCTGCTCAATCCGCACGTTTATATAGACACCGTTGTTTTGATTGGTGGCATCACCAGCGCTCTTGATATGTCCCAAAAATATGCTTTTTTGTTGGGAGCACTGAGCGCTTCGTTTTTGTGGTTTTTTGGGCTGGGTTTTGGCGCTCGGTTACTGGTTGGTTTATTTGCCAAACCCATCACTTGGCGCATATTGGACATACTGATTGGGCTGATTATGTGGGTAATTGCCATAAATTTGATTAACAACACATTCTTTGTCAAATAATGCTGTTGAATTGTTGTGTTTGGGTTTACAATAGAACCATCGTTTTTATGTGTCATATCTATGTCTTTTATCCGTAAACGCAAACTCAGCAAAAACCAAAGTCGCCAAATCCAAAAAAACAACGAAGCCGTCGTGGACGATGACACGCTTGCCACAGGGGTGATTGTGGCGCATTTTGGCAAACAACTGGACGTACAACTCACCTGCTTGCCTGCCACAACAAACAACCCTGCCATCAACATTGGCGATGTTTGGCGCTGTCATGCCCGCACCAACTTGCCCATGCTGACCGCTGGCGACAAGGTCAAACTAAGCCTAGACACCGTCGCCAAACTTGGGCTGATACAGTATTTGCACACGCGCCACACACTCATCACCCGCCCTGACCGTTATCACAAACTCAAGCCCGTCGCTGCCAATGCCGACATTCTTGCTATCGTCTTTGCGCCGTTGCCCAAACCCGCCACCAGTTTGATTGACCGTTATTTGCTCATTGCCAAACTTAGTGGACTGACGCCTTTGTTGGTGCTCAATAAGGCAGATTTGTTGGAAAATTATCCAGAAGTCATACAAATTTTTGAAGAATATCAAGAACTTGGTCAAAAATACAACTTTAAGTTGTTACAAACATCTGTTAGCAATCTGCACAACCTAGAGCGATTGCAAGCACACATCAGCGGCAAGCTCACCATCTTTGCAGGACAATCAGGCGTGGGCAAATCCAGTCTCATCAATCAGCTACTGCCCCACGCCAACCAAGCCACAAGTCCCATCTCGGCAGGCTCACAGCTGGGGCAGCACACCACCACCACCAGTCGTTTGCTTGCTTATAACCCACAAGACTTGAGTGCTGGCGGCATCATTGATACCCCCGGCATTCGCGAATACGGCGTGTGGCATCTGACGCACGATGAGATTTTGGCGGGGTTTGATGAACTGCACGCGCTGGCTGGACACTGTCAGTTTCGTGATTGTAGCCACCAAAAAAACGTCAAGGGTTGTGCTTTTTGGCAAGCAGTGGCGGACGGTTTGGTCAAAGCGTGGCGCGTCAAGAACTTTAATGAACTTATCCAAGAAGCCAAATCGGTCAAACCGCTCAGCGCCAACCAAACAAAATAAGTGCAATTTACCCAAATTCTTGATAGAATATTGGGTTCTGTCTTGTAATCTTTAGACGTTTGGAGCAGTCATGGAACGTTGGTTTGAATTTATGGGCAATCACCCATTTTTGTTTGGTCTTTTGTTGGTTTTGGTGGTGATGTATTTTAGCCTAGAGAGCAAACGCAGTGGCAAAAAAGTCGCTCCCAACGCTCTTGGGCTCTTGGTAAACAACGACCACGCCCAAATCATTGACATTCGCCCCACCAACAAATTTGCCACAGGGCACATCTCAGGCAGTCGCAACATTCCTTTTAGCGACCTAAAAAACCACCTGTCAGAACTGCAAGCCATCACCACGCCTTTGGTCTTTGTTTGTGATGTGGGCATGCAAGCGGGCATGGCGGTGCAACTGATTGGCAAACCCAATGCCATGCGCCTTGAAGGGGGTATTAACAACTACCAAGCGTCAGGCTTGCCGTTGGTCAGCAGCAACAAAGACAAAAAATAAAACTGGCTAAAATTTTTATCAAAAATGCCCTGCCGACCGTTGTATTTTTTACAAACATCCCAATACATTAGCGATATCATTAGCACCATCATTAACAACAAATGAGCAAAGCCATGACAAGCGTTACTTTATACATCAAAGAAACCTGCCCTTATTGCATCAATGCCAAGCGTCTGCTAGACAGCAAAGGCATCAGTTATACCGACATCAATGTTTATGACCTGACCGACAGTGAACGCGATGCACTGGCAGTCAAAACCAACAACTACCGCACCGTGCCAAAGATTTTTATTGGTGAAACTTTCATCGGTGGTTTTGACCAACTAAACGCCTTAGACCAAGCGGGCAAACTTGACCAAATGCTAAATAATTAACACACCATTGTACAACCTTGTACTTTATTAAGGAGCCTATCATGGCAGAAGAAAACACCCCCCAACTGGGTCTTGAGCGCATTTATGTCAAAGACCTGTCATTTGAAGTGCCCAGCGCTGAAGTGTTCACCAAAGAATGGCAACCAGAGCTTGACATCAACATCAGCACCGTTGCTAACGACCTTGACGAAGACCACAAAGAAATCGTGCTTAGCGTCAGTGTCAGCGCCAAAAACGCAGGTGGCACTGCCTTTGTTGCCGAAGTACAACAAGCAGGAATTTTTTTATTAAAAAACATTCCTGAAGCCGACATGCCACACCTGTTGAGTGCTTACTGCCCAAACATTTTGTTCCCTTATGCGCGCGAAGTGATTAGCGATGTGATTACCCGTGGCAGTTTCCCGCAGCTGCTTCTTGCGCCTGTCAATTTTGACCAAGCCTTTTTACAAGCGCAAGCAGAAGGCAACGCCTAAATTGTCTGGTTTGACAGACCCAAAAGTCGGCCG
Organism: Moraxella sp.; assembly: GCA_030528385.1. GTDB lineage: Bacteria > Pseudomonadota > Gammaproteobacteria > Pseudomonadales > Moraxellaceae > Moraxella. The sequence goes on along the minus strand of JAUMYZ010000001.1, from coordinate 13,985 downwards.
ATTTTTGGGTTTTTGTTCATTAGAGTTGATAGCTTATCATGACCCATTGTGTACAAGTAAAAATCCTTAACCCCAAAATTGGCAACGACCCCAGTTTTCCTTTGCCCACACGCGCTACCGATGGCAGTGCAGGCATTGATTTGCGCGCCTGCATTGATAAGCCACTCACCATCAAAGCAGGACAAACCGTGCTTGTTGGCACTGGCATCGCCGTCTACATCGCTGACCCCAACTTTGCAGGGCTGATTTTGCCCCGTTCAGGCTTGGGACACAAACACGGCATTGTGCTGGGCAATTTGGTGGGACTCATTGACCCCGATTATCAAGGCGAGCTGATGGTGTCAGTGTGGAACAGAAGCGACAGCGATTTTACCCTAAACCCTGCTGAGCGCATGGCACAATACATTGTTGTGCCTGTGGCACGCCCCAGTTTTGAGCTGGTGTCAGAGTTTGGCGACGTCAGCGAGCGTGGCACGGGCGGCTTTGGGCATTCTGGAATGCAATAACCCACACAACCAACAAGGAAACACCATGTCATTAAGTTTACAAGACGCCAAGCTCACCGCCGAAGTCATCACCACCGCCCTGCCCTACATTCAGCGTTACAAGGACAAACTCATTGTGGTCAAATATGGTGGCAATGCCATGACCGACCCCAAATTAGAAAGCTCCTTTGCCAAAGATATTGTGTTGCTCAAAACGGTGGGCATTCACCCTGTGGTGGTGCATGGCGGTGGGCCACAAGTGGACAGCCTATTAAAAGAGCTGGGCAAAGAATCCGACCGCATTGATGGCATGCGCGTTACCGACAAAGCCACCATGAATGTGGTTGAAATGGTGTTGGGCGGTTCGGTCAATAAATCCATCGTCAATTTAATCAACAAACACGGTGGCAAGGCCATTGGTCTGACAGGCAAAGACGCCAATTTAATCAGTGCCCAAAAACTTGCCATGACCGACAGCCAAGGCAATGACGTGGATTTGGGCTATGTGGGCGAAGTCAAAAGCATCAACCGCGACGTCATTGACCTGCTGATTCATACAGACTTTATCCCCGTGATTGCACCGCTTGGAGTGGACGAACAAGGCGAAACCTACAACATCAATGCCGACCTTGTCGCCAGCAAGGTGGCTGAATTTTTGCAAGCTGAGCGTCTGCTTTTGCTGACCAACATCAAAGGCGTGCTGGACAAACAAGGCAACATCTTGACCAGCTTGTCGCCCGTTGATGTGGACAACCTAATCGCCGACGGCACCATCAGCGGTGGCATGATACCCAAAATCTCAGGCGCGCTGGACGCGGTCAAGGCAGGATTGCGCAGTGCCACCATCGTTGATGGGCGCGTGCCACACGCCTGCTTGCTTGAAATCTTTACCGATGAAGGGGTGGGCACACAAATCTTACGAGACGCCTAAGATTTGGATGCACCAAAAATTTGCTCATAGTCTGCCTGACAAAAACCAATCAACCTGACAGGCTGCTGAGAAAATTCACCCACCACCACAGGGCGCTTCAACAGGCTTTGATGGGTTTTGACCAGCTCATAAATCGCTGCCACATCGCCAGACGCTATCAGTGCTTTGGCGTTGTCGTTCAGCTTGCGATAGGTTGTGCCTTGTTTGTTAATCAGTTTGTCCAAACCAAAATACCCCACAAAACTGACAAAATCCGCCTGCGTCAGCACTTGTTTTTTGTAATCAAAAAACTCATGGCTCACACCGCGTTCTGCCAAATAATCAAAGCATTTTTTCATGGTATTGCAGTTTTTGATGCCATACACGCCAATCATCATACGCTCCAAAGCAAAAAACTCAGCAATTATAACAAATTTTGGTATAATAGAGCGTTTATATTTTATAAAAAGAGCCAATCATGACCGAGCAAGCCACTGTAGATAATTATGATTTTCATGCCCTAGAAGCCAAACAACAAGCCAAATGGGAAGCCGATAAACGTTACCAAACCAACAACGAAACCACAAACAAGCCCACGCGCTATATGTTGTCTATGTTTCCCTATCCCAGCGGCAAACTGCATATGGGACATGTACGCAACTACGCCATCACCGACGTGCTTAGCCGCTATTATCGCCAAAAGGGCTACGAAGTCATGCAACCGATGGGCTGGGACGCGTTTGGTCTGCCTGCTGAAAATGCCGCCATCGCCAACGGTGTGGCTCCTGCCAAATGGACTTTTGCCAACATTGACAACATGAGAGCTCAGCTCAAATCTTTGGGCTTGTCCATTGACTGGTCGCGCGAGTTTGCCACTTGTGAGCCTGAATATTATCGCTGGGAACAATGGCTGTTTTTGCAACTGTACAAAAAAGGCTTGATTTATAAAAAACTCTCCAGCGTCAATTGGGACCCTGTGGACAATACCGTGCTTGCCAACGAACAAGTGATAGACGGTCGTGGTTGGCGCAGTGGCGCCATCGTAGAAAAGCGCGACGTTCCCATGTATTACTTCAAAATCACCGATTATGCCGATGAGTTGCTAGAAGGTCTCAAAGAGCTAGAAGGACATTGGCCCAAACAAGTGCTGTCCATGCAACAAAATTGGATTGGCAAAAGCCACGGCATGGAGCTGGACTTTACCTACGAGCTTGACGGACAAGCGGACGCGCTGCGCGTGTTTACCACACGTCCTGACACCATCATGGGCGTCAGCTATCTTGCCGTTGCCAGCGAGCACCCTGTTGCCCAATACGCGGCGCGCCACAACGCAGCCATTGCCAAGTTTTGTCATGAGTGCAAACAAGGCTCAGTTGCCGAAGCCGACCTTGCCAAAGCCGAAAAAGTCGGCATGGACACAGGGCTGTTTGCCACCCACCCCATCACAGGCGAGCAAGTACCCATTTGGGTTGCCAACTATGTGCTGATGAGTTATGGTTCAGGTGCGGTGATGGCAGTGCCTGCTCACGATGAGCGCGATTTTGAGTTTGCCACAAAATACAACTTGCCCATCAAACAAGTGATTGATTGTAAAGACAAACAAGGCACATATGACCCCAGCCATTGGCAAGATTGGTACAGCGACAAAGACAACGGCCATTGTGTCAACTCTGGGGTTTTGGATGGCTTGGCTCATCAAGACGCTTGTGCCAAAGTTGCCGACATCGTCAGCCAAAAAGGGCTTGGCAAAACCACCATCCAGTATCGTTTGCGCGACTGGGGCGTATCGCGTCAGCGTTATTGGGGCTGCCCCATTCCCATGATAAACTGCGAATACTGCGGCACGGTGCCTGTGGACGAAGCCGATTTGCCTGTGGTATTACCCACCGAAGTCGTTCCTGATGGGCGCGGCAATCCCCTAAAAAACATGCCCGAATTTGTGCGCTGCACTTGCCCAAAATGCGGACAAGCCGCCGAACGCGAAACCGACACCTTTGACACCTTTGTGGAATCTAGTTGGTATGCTCAGCGTTTCACCAGCGCCGATGACAACACCCAAATGATTGACAAAGCCGCTGCCGACAAATGGCTGGCAGTTGACCAATACATTGGCGGCATTGAACACGCGGTCATGCACCTGCTTTATGCGCGCTTTTTTCACAAGGTCATGCGCGATGAAGGCTTGGTCTCTGGAGATGAGCCCTTTGCCAATCTGCTGGCACAAGGCATGGTGCTGGCTGGCACATATTATCGCCAAAACCCCGATGGCAGCAAAAGCTACTACTTCCCCCACGAAGTCAAAGTAGAAAATGGCTCAGCCACCTTAATCGCTGATGGCAAGCCTGTGGTGATTGGCAAAATTGAAAAAATGAGCAAATCCAAAAACAACGGCGTTGACCCCCAAGAGATTATCCAAGAGTACGGCGCAGACACGGTGCGTTTGTACACATTATTTACCGCTCCTGCCGACCAGACGCTTGAATGGTCAGACAGCGCCCTAAAGGGTCCACACAATTTTGTCAAAAAGGTGTGGCGCATGAGCACAGAGCATTTGCACGCCATTGACCAAATTGACAAAAACACCCTAAACATTCAGCATACAGATGTCAGCAGCTTAGACAAAAGCAGCAAAGATTTGCGGCGCAAGACCCACGAAACCATCGCCAAGATTGATGCCAGTCTTGGTGAACATTTGGCGCTTAATACGCCCGTTTCATCGTTGATGGAACTTGCCAATGAGATTGCCGCCTTTCAAGCACAAGACCATCAAACACTGACGGTCAAACACGAAGCCATTCTTGCTTTGCTGACCTTGTTGTCCTTGTACGCGCCCCATCTTGGCGAGCATTTGCTTGAGCAGTTTGGCATTGATGAGCCTATGTTTCCTACACTGGACAAACAAGCACTCATCAACGACACCATCACCATGGTGGTACAAATCAACGGCAAAGTGCGCGGCAAAATGGACGTGGCAACAGGGTTGGACAACGACGCGCTGATTGCGCTTGCCAAACAAGCCAAAGGCGTGGACAAATTTTTGACAGGCGACATCAAAAAAGCCATCGTTGTTCCCAATAAACTGGTGAGTTTTGTGGTGGTGCCATGATGACATTGTTTCGTCTTGCGCTGGTTGCGGCATTGATTGGTGGCACACTGAGCATAACAGCGTGTGGATTTGCACTGCGTGGCAGCAATCACGCCTTATTTGCCACGCCCACAAGCGTCAAGCTCACACTGCCCGATGATGTCGGTTCATTGGCACTAAAACACGCCCTTGACCAACACTTGCGCCTTGTGGGGGCACAGCCTGATGACGCGGCGGACAAACAAATTGTGGTCAGCAATCTTAGTTTGCGCCGTTACGAGCTGGTTGGCACGCTGACCGAAGTGCGCCTTGTGTTGATGGCCGATGTTGGCTACCATTTGTCGCCAAAAAGCGTCCAAAATATCTCATTACAAGTGGAGCGCAATTACCAATACAACGAAGCCAGCGTGGTCGCCCTTGACCAACAAGGCAACAAAGCACAAGCTTGGCTGTATGACGATTTGGCAAAGCGCATTGCCGAACAGTATTGCGCCATCTTATTGCCATAACGCCCATGCAGCGACAATTTTTGTCCATTTTTGCCGAGCTTAACAGTCATTCGTTCAGCACCAAGGGTCTGTGGCTGCTGCATTCTGACGAAGATTTGTTGGGGCAATGGCTGATAGACGCGCTCAAACCCCACTGGCGCAACAACGAACAAACCATCAAACGCTTTGAACTAATATCGGTCAAATCTTGGCAAACCGTCATCAACGAGCTGCGCGGCTTGGGTTTGTTTGAGCAAGGCACAGCACTGATTGTAACTGGCAACCACAAACCCGACCAAAAAGCGCTTAAGGCACTGGATGAATTTGCCCAAGATGTCAAAAGCGGACAAGCCAACCACCACTTGCTTTGGTGTCTGCCCAAACAAGACAAAAAATCGCTTGCCAGCAAAACCTTTCAGCTGTTCGCTGCACATGGCATGGTGATTGACGCCAACATTTATCATGAACAGCTGCGTGCCGACATATTGCGCGCCAAAGCCAAGGAACTGCAACTTCATCTGAGTGCCAGCGCGTGGCAGTTGTTATTATTTCACACCGAACACAACCTTTTGGGTGCTTTTCAGACGCTGTGGCGACTTTCTTTGCAGCCTGACAGCACCATAGACGATGACGCGCTTGCCGACAGCTTGGTCAAAGGCGCGCAGTTTGATGTGTTTGCTTTGTCAGACAGCCTATTGTCTGGCAACATTCACAAAAGCCTACAAATCCTGCACCACCTAAGGCATACCGACGTCGCCCCCAGCCTTGTGTTGTGGGTGATGAGCAAAGACGCCAGACTCATCAGCCAAATCCAAGCAGGCAAAGACCCACACAGTCTTGGCATTTGGCAAAGCAAAATTTACACCTATCAGCAAGCCGCCGAGCGTACGCGCCACCTAAGCCACACTTGGAGTGAGCACATTTATCATATTGACAAAACCATCAAAGGCATGGGGCAACAAGACGTTTGGCAGCCCATACAGCGACTTGCCATCAGTTTGTGTGGCATTGCCCAATAAAATCCACCGTCAACAACTGAAGTCAAAGCCAAAAACGTCATTTTTATGGCAACAAATGTCAAAACATGGCAAATCTAAACACGTTGATATCAACAACGCCCAGCAGCCCAAATCGCAAGTTTGTCCCAACACCCCCACAAAAGCAGCATAGCAACACCAGCACCCATTTGCGACTTGGCAGTGCTTCATTCACAAATTTACTCTCCTTGACACCCAAAAACACCCAGCATCCACCAAAAATAAAATTTTTTTAAAAATTTCTTGCAAAACAAAAAATATCCTGTATAATACGCACCACATTGGTGATATGGGTCGTTAGCTCAGTTGGTAGAGCAGTTGACTTTTAATCAATTGGTCGCAGGTTCGAATCCTGCACGACCCACCACTTATTCCAATGTTGCTAACAAGTCTCGCACTTGTATGGGTCGTTAGCTCAGTTGGTAGAGCAGTTGACTTTTAATCAATTGGTCGCAGGTTCGAATCCTGCACGACCCACCACCACTCCCCAATAGCTCAGTCGGTAGAGCATCGGACTGTTAATCCGTGTGTCCCTGGTTCGAGCCCAGGTTGGGGAGCCATATTCAAAAACCCTTTTTATAAAGGGTTTTTATTTTGCCATCGTTTTTATCACTGTACACCTGCCCACACCAAAGCCACCACTGTCCGTCAAGTAAGCGCTGAACAACAAAACTCACGCACCAACAAACCACAAAAACCTTTTTGCACACGCGTCAATTTAGGCTAAAATAGCAGGTTTAGTTTCGCACCCAAGGTTTCTCATGTCTGATTTACAACACACACCTGTTTTTGACCAACCCATCAAAACCATTGGCATTCTTGGTGGCGGACAGCTGGGCATGATGCTTGCTCAATCCGCCTTACAACTTGGTTTACGCTGCGTCTTTTTAGAAGACGCCCCCCACTCGCCTGCCAGTTTTTACGGCAAAGTTTATCACAGTAGCCAGTTGAAGCAGTTTATTGCTGACAGTGATATTTTCACCCTAGAATTTGAAAACACGCCTGTTGCTACCGCCAGCCATCTGGCTAGCCAAAAGGCAGGCATTTACCCACCGCCCAACGCCCTACACATCGCCCAAGACCGCCTAAGAGAAAAAACGCTCTTTAATCAGCTGGACATTGACACTGTGCCATTTGTGGCAGTCAATAGCCCAGATGAGTTACACTGTGCTTGTGATGAGCTTGGTTTGCCACTGGTGCTTAAAACCAGCCGTGGCGGTTATGATGGCAAAGGGCAATTTATCATCAAAACCGCCAATGACATCAGCACCGCTTGGGACGAGCTTGGCACAGCCACCACCGATGGGGACATGCCAGCACCTTTGATTGCCGAAGGTTTTATCCGCTTTGAGCGAGAAGTCTCCATCATCGCCGTACGCAGTCAAACAGGCGATATTGCCTACTATCCTTTGGTGGAAAACACCCACGCCAACGGCATTTTGTCCAAAACAGTTGCCCCCGCTTCCAACAGCGAGCATCTCAATGCCCAAGCCCAAACCGCCATACAAAAAATCCTAGAACACTTTGATTATGTGGGCGTTTTGACCCTTGAGCTGTTTGTAACCGAGACAGGGCTGATAGCCAACGAGATTGCCCCACGCGTACATAACTCGGGGCATTGGACGATAGAAGGGGCAAATAGTAGCCAATTTGAAAATCATATCCGTGCAGTGGCAGGCTTACCGCTTGGTGATACGAGCATTGTCAAGCCGTCTGTCATGTTAAATATCATTGGCAAATACCCAAATGTCAATGAGCTGCTTACCATCAAAGGCGTACATTTTCATCATTATCATAAAGATGAGCGAGCTGGGCGTAAGATTGGGCATATTACGGTGATGGGTGATAGCCAAGCAGCAGAGCAAGTGGCAAGTCTTCTGTGAAAATCCTAATAGACGCAGATGCCCTGCCCGCCATTGCCAAAGAACTGCTGATCAAAACCGCCAACCGCACCCAAACAACCGCCATTTTTGTGGCGAACCATTTTATAAAACTGCCACCATCGCTTTATTTGTCCATGGTGGTGGTTGCTGATGGCTTTGATATGGCGGACAACTATATTGCTGATAATGTGCTGGCAGGCGATTTGGTGATTAGCAGCGACATTCCCCTTGCCAATGATGTGCTAGAAAAAGGGGCAAAGGTTTTAACGCCACACGGTGAAGAGTTTAGCCTTGACAACATCAAGCCCAAACTTAACGCTCGTGATTTTATGGAGAGTTTGCGTGGCACCAACGTGCTTGACCCAAAAAGCATGGGCACACAAAAACCCTACAGCAACAAAGACAAAATCGCCTTTGCCAATGCCCTAAACCGCTTGGTCAAATCTCGTCAAACCAACCACCGCATACAAACTTAAGCAACAAAATCACAAACAAACTTAGCAAGCTATTTTTGCTGTTTTGGGGCATAATAATCTGTTATCTCGCCAACTTAGCCAGTCGCCAACCATGCTTGAACAATGGACCAAAGAGCTCGTCATTCAACGTTTGCTTGCCTTGACGTTGCTTGCCACACTCATCATCTTATGCCTAAAAGTGGTTTATTTTTTTATCAGCCCCGCCTTGTGGGGGGCGATTTTGGCGTATGTTACTTTTCCTTTGTACCAATTTTTTCACCAAAAGGTCAAATTTAGCTCCAATTTTAGTGCCCTGATTATGACCGCCACCATCACTTTGATTATCGGTGTGCCGTTGGTGGTTGGTGTGTTTTTTTTGCAACATGAAGTGGTGAGTTTTGTGTCTATGGCGATTCGCCGTCTGCAAGCAGGTTATGTGGATTTGCCCGAACAAATTAAAAATTTGCCTATGGTGGGGCAAATCATCAAAGACACGCTTTGGGAGATTAACAAAAATCCCGAAGCGTCTATGGAAGCGGTGCGAATGTGGGTGCAGTCGCATTTGTACTATGGCAAAGTGGCGTTTGACGTGGCACTGCAAGGACTTGCCAAGCTGGGTATGGCACTGATGACGTTGTTTTTTTTCTATCGCGATGGTCTAAGTCTGGTTCGCCAAATCCGCCAAGCCCTACGCAACATCATCGGCGATAGGATTGATGGTTATATTGACTCGGTAGGAGCGACCACGCAAGCGGTGGTCTATGGCATTGGGCTGACCGCCCTTGCACAGGCAGTTTTGGCGGGGATTGGCTATGGCTTTGCTGGCGTGCCCAACCCCATTTTGCTGACCATTTTGACCTTTGTCATCGCCCTAATTCCCTTTGGTACGCCTTTTGCGTGGGGCTCTGTGGCAGTTTGGCTGCTCTCGCAAGGTCATACTGCCGAAGGCATTGGGCTGGCTCTTTGGGGGACGCTGGTGATTAGTTGGGTGGACAACCTAATCCGCCCCATTGTCATTAGTGGAGCGACACAAATCCCCTTTATCATCATCTTTATTGGTGTGCTGGGCGGACTGACGGCGTTTGGTTTTATTGGGTTATTTATTGGCCCCATTATTCTAGCAATTGCTTTGGCGGTGTGGCGTGAGTGGATTAGCCAGCACAAAAATGAGATTTTCACCCCCAAAAACAGCTCTGCCCCTGTGGCAGATGACAAGACACCACCAACCGACACCAATGCACCAACAGACAATGCGGAGCAGTAAATGACACTGACCATCTTGGCAGACGAAAACATCGCCCATTTGGACGATTATTTTGGTGATTTAAATTTGATTAAAATCAAAGGGCGAGACATCACCCAAACCGCCATAGACAGCCACAACCCTGACGCACTGCTGATTCGCTCAGTTACCCCCATCAATGCCAATACCATCAAAGACCACAAAAATATCCGCTTTGTCGGCACAGCCACGATTGGCACTGACCATGTAGATACAAATTTTTTAAACAATCGTGGCATTTGTTTTGCCAGTGCCAAAGGGTCGAGCAAACATTCGGTCGCCCAGTACGTCATCACCGCCCTACTCACCCAAAATCCTAAGTTAATCCACCAAAAAATCACCCTTGGTATTATTGGTCTGGGCAATATCGGTGGCACGCTTGCCAACTACGCCCATGATTTAGCTTGGCAGATTTTGGGTTTTGACCCTTATTTGCCACCGTCAAAATTTAATAACAGCTCGCTAGACATTTTATTAGCCAATAGCGATATTATCTCCATTCATACGCCACTGACCAAAACGGGCAATTATCCCACCTATCAACTGTTTGATAAAACACTGTTTGAAAAAATAAAAAATCACGCCATCTTAATTAACACCGCTCGCGGTGAGATTATCAACCAAACGGCGTTAATCCATGCCATTGATGATAAAAATTTAAGTGTGATTTTGGACGTTTTTCCCTATGAACCTATCATTGATAAATCTTTATTGGATAAACTCACCATCGCCACCCCACATATTGCAGGTTATACCCTAGATGGTAAATTGCGTGGCACAGATATGATATATCAGGCGTTTTGTGATTATTTTAATCTGCCTATATTACAAAGGCTAGATAATTTATTGCCCGCCAATCCCTATCTTTGGAAGGATTTAAAAAATGAATTATTGGCTGGTAATGCATCGTTTATCAATAATTATTATGATATTATTAAAGACGATAAGGCACTAAGAGACGTTGGCAAAACTGGTGTGATTGGGGCGGACTTTGACCGACTGCGAAAAGATTATTTATTAAAAAGAGAATGGCTTTATGAATAACGACCATCGCCCCAGCATGAGTTTGGACATTGCCATCAAAAAAGCTCAAATGCTTGCTGATATTCGTGCGTTTTTTAATAAAAAAGGCGTGCTAGAAATCACCACGCCAATTTTATCGCACGCAGGTAATACCGATGTGTTTATTCAAAGTGTGTCGGCTCAATTTTGCCATCAAGGTCAATCCAAAACAGGCTATTTACACACATCGCCAGAATTTGCCATGAAACGAGTATTGGCGGATTACCAAGTGCCTATTTATCAGCTCTGCCAAGTGTTTCGCGATAATGAAAAAGGGCACAAGCACAATAGCGAATTTACCATGCTTGAATGGTATCGCCCCAGTTTTAATTTAGATGATTTGGCAAATGAATTAAATGAGCTGATTGGTATCGTACTTGGCAAAAGTTTGCCCTTTAAACGCTATCGCTACGCCCAAGCCTTTATGGACAAATTAAATATACACCCATTTGCTGCCGATATTGCCACATTAAGGGCAACCGCTCTCACACATGACATCAGTTTGGATATGGGCAACGACAAACAAGGCTGGTTGGATTTGTTATTTAGCCATCTGATAGAGCCTTATTTGGGTTTTGATTTGCCGACACTTATCAGTGATTATCCTGTGGCGACCGCTTCTTTGGCAAAAGTGGTCAAAGACAAAGACGGCTTTGATGTCGCCAAACGCTTTGAGTTGTATATCAATGGCTTAGAGATTGCCAACGCCTATGATGAACTTATCAATGGTGATGAATTATTGGCACGTTTTAATCATGACAATATAGAAAGAGAAAGATTAGGCTTGCCAGCCATGCCCATTGATATGAATTTAATCCATGCTTGCGATGACTTACCACCGTGTAGCGGGATTGCCTTGGGGATTGACAGATTGTTTATGGTGCGTGAAAAGCTAGATGACATCAGTCAGGCGATGATGTTTACCACAGATAGGGCGTAATCACAATCAAAATGCAATCAAGCCATAAAGACTTGATTGCAAACCTTAACAATCATTCCACCGTTACTGATTTTGCCAAATTTCTGGGCTTATCCACATCTGTGCCACGCACCAAAGCGACATGGTAGGACAATAATTGCACCGCAATGGTATGGACAATCGGCGACAATACGCCCACATGGCGTGGCGTGCGAATGACATGAATGCCGTCCGTCTCATAAAAATCGCTATCAAGGTCGGTCAGCACAAACAGCTCACCGCCCCTTGCCCCGACTTCTTGCATATTGGCTTTGACTTTGTCCAGCAATTTGTCATTGGGAGCAATCACCACCACAGGCATATTGACGTCCACCAACGCCAAAGGCCCATGTTTTAGCTCACCCGCTGGATAAGCTTCGGCGTGGATATAGGTCAGCTCTTTTAATTTTAACGCCCCTTCTAGGGCAATCGGATAATGAATGCCCCGCCCCAAAAACAAAGCTGATGGTTTGGTGGCAAACGCCTTTGCCCATGTGGCAAGCTGTGGCTCTAAATTTAGGGCGTGCTGAATACTTCCTGGTAATTGACGCAAATCATCGCTATAACTTACCAACGTCTCATCGCTGATAAGCCCACGCATTTTAGCCAGTGTAACTGCCAGCCCAAACAAAATCACCAGCTGTGTGCTAAACGCTTTGGTGCTTGCCACGCCAATTTCTGCCCCTGCTCGGGTATAAATCGCCAGCGTGCTGTTTCTTGGCAGGGCAGACTCCATGACATTACAAATGGATAAGCTGTACTTATGTCCTTGCTGTTGTGCGTATTTAAGTGCTTCCATGGTGTCTAGCGTCTCGCCCGACTGACTGATGGTAATAATCAGCTCACTAGGGTCAGCAATGACATCACGATAACGGTACTCGCTGGCTATCTCCACATCGGTGCGAATTTTGGCGATGGATTCTAGCCAATATTTGCCTGTCAAAGCGGCATAATAAGACGTGCCACAGGCTAGAATTTTGATGCTTTTGGTGTTATTAAAAATATCAACGGCTTCATCACCAAAGTTTTCAGGAATAAATCCGCCGTCCAAAAAAATCTCGGCAGTATCTGCCACCGCACGGGGCTGTTCGTTAATCTCTTTTTGCATAAAGTGGCTGTATCCACCCAACTCCAAAGAAGCCAAAGACAGCTCGGACGTTTTAACCACACGTTCGCTTGCTTTGCCATCTTTGTCCGTGAGCATTTCAATACCTTTGGCGGACAACAACGCCACATCGCCATCTTCTAAATAACTGACACGACGAGTAAAAGCAATCACCGCCGACACATCAGACGCAATAAAAGTTTCATCATCGCCAAACGCCACCAACAGCGGACAACCCATACGAGCCACCACCATTTGAGTAGGATTGTCATGGCACATCACCGCAATGGCAAATGCCCCATGAAAGCGACCACACGCCGTCTGCACCGCTTGGTACAAATTTTTGTTGTTATTGTCATATTCATGGCGAATGCTGTGAGCGATGACTTCAGTATCGGTTTGCGACTCAAACTCATAACCAAATGCCTGCAATCGTGTACGTTCAGCTTCAAAGTTTTCAATAATGCCGTTATGCACCACCGAAATCAGTCCGCCTGAAATGTGTGGGTGGGCATTTGGCTCGGTAACACCGCCATGCGTTGCCCAACGAGTATGGCCAATGCCAATATGACCGGTCAGTCCTTTTTGCTTGACCGCTTCTTCCATCAATGCCACACGCCCAACTCGGCGTACACGCTTGATTTTGTTTTCTTGCTCACTAAATACCGCAATGCCCGATGAATCATAGCCCCGATATTCTAAACGTTTTAGCCCATCGGTGAGAAAATCCACCACATTTGCTTGGCTACGAATAGCCCCAACGATACCGCACATAACAAGTTCCTTAGTATCTTAACTTTAATACAAATCAATGACAAAAACCATCACCAACGCACTTCCAAATCGTTAAAGTGCGGTCAATATTATATCATTGTTCATTAAAAATTTGTCTTTTATCAGAAGTTACCCAAATCCATATATTAACAAAACGCCCACACAAAAAGGTTGTTGTAACTTGTGGACAAATGGTGTTTTACCCACTTTTAACCAAACTGACAAATCCCTGCTGCATCGCCAAGGATTTTATCAAAGGCACGCTCCACTATAAGGCTCAAAAACAAGCTCTAACAACAACACCTTTTTATCCACAAAACATTGCAATCTATCAAAACAAATCCCCACCGCTCTCACGATGGGGATTTAACCATGCTTGTTGGTGCTTAAGTTTTAGACTTAAGTCTTGCTCAGTCTTTAACAGTAGCAACCACACCAGCACCTACAGTACGACCGCCTTC
>JAUMYZ010000016.1 GCA_030528385.1 Moraxella sp. | reverse complement strand
CTTGGGCTTTGGGAATAGCAAGCACATATTTTGAGCCATCGCTAAATTTAAGGGTAAGTTCAATCGCAATGGTTGCTCCTGTCATTTGCCTATTGACAATTTCTTGAGCTTTTTTGCCATAAGCTAGGGTGAGAGAACCGCTCATTTTTGCCATCATCTCAAGCAATACCCCTGCAAAGATGCCATCGCCAAGACACTTTTGGGCTTGAATGTTGTTATCCAGTTCAAAGCTAAATTCGGTAACACACGCCACGCCTTTGGTGGTAACACCATCAATTTTAATGTCTTCTACCGATAAAGACGTGGCACGTTTTAACTCACCTGATGGCGTTGGGGTTTTGCTAAATGCGGTGTCATTTTGGTTTTTATAGTCAGTTCCCATTACGCCAAATTTGGCGGTGGCATAGCCACTTTCTCCAATGGAAAGACTGAATGTACTCACCCTAAGACCTGCGTACAGATGGTTTACACCCACATCTTTGTGAGATACTTCCACCGCAAAGGCTTTGGCAACATTACCGCCAAAGGTAAGTACATTTGTCGCCCACTCATTGCAGGCGGTGGCAGATAGCCAATCATCATAGGCTTCTTTGGCAAACTCTACTTCAATATCGCCTTGCACTTGTCCACTTGTTGGCAGACCTGCTTGGGTGATGCGACTGTCAGTGATGGTTTCGCTTTCGGTGTTTTCAATGCTCACCGATAGACCATTGGATTTATAGGGTAGATTTTTCCACCCCGTTTTTGGTACGTCTTTATTGGTTTGTGGTGCGTAGTTCAGCACCACTTTTGAGCCACGAGACATAAATTACTCCATAAAAAAGCCCACTTGACTTGTGGGTGGTTAATCAAAATAAGGCAGTTGGGGCTGTAATTGTTTTTGCACTTCGGCAATGGCATTTTGCAAACAGTCTCTTTTCTTTTTCCAGCCTGATAGACCTTTGCCACACAAACTGGCAAATGCTTGTTCACGCTCTTTTAAATCACTCAATAATGCGTATTGTTGCATCAGACCCATAGTTTCGCTTTGTAGCAATGAGCGAGCATAAAAGAATGCTTGTACCAATGCTTTTTTAAAGGCAATCACTTTGGGGCTGTTACGCATGAGTGTCATTAAAAACGTGGCTTGCTGTTCATTGAGTTCAGCATATCTAGTCCAACGACCCTGCGTGGAATTTCGCATTTCAAATGCCGAATTCGTCTTTTTAAATACCACATCGCCAAATTCCATAAAATCAGGCAAATAGCTGTTCACCAACTAAAAGACAGTTTTGTGTTTTAAATCCAAACCCTGTGCAATTTGTAGGGTTGTTGTTTTTGGCTGACCGTCATCAACCGTTACCAGTTCTACATTCATATTTAATCTCTCCGAACGTAACATTTCTTGCCATATAAAAAATCCCACAGATTGACAAGAAAATCTATGGGATTGTGAAAATATGATTTATAAAATTAATAATACCTATACGGCAAACTGACATTGATTTGATACAGACCATCAACCGATGGCACATTGATAATGCTTGGTGCAAGCAGTTCTAGCTTGTCCACCGTATATGCCTTTAAGTGTTTGGCTAGGCTGTCAGCATGGCGTTTTAGTTCTACTGTGCCTACATTTTCCCTACAAAATAACTGAATAATCAATGTACCAACCTGCATGATACAAGGTTCATCACTAATACTAGCGATGCTATTCACACCACCTGCCACAGTTATCCTACCCCACACACCATCATTGGGTGGTTTAAGATTGCGGTTATCCCTTGCCAAGCGGTTTTTATCAAAGTGTTCCCATTGGCTTATCCTTTGTAAAATAAGTTGTTCAATCTGCAAACTGTTCATCTATTTCCCCTTGACAATTCCCATTTTGGGAACTATAATAAACCCAACAAATAAACATGGATAAAGCTGTGAGAGTGATTGCCAAACGTACCTTAGTAAAATATTATGAAAGCCACGCAGATGCTAAAAGCCCCCTAATTGCTTGGCATGACATTGTTAGTAAAGCCGATTGGCAAACACCTCAAGACATCAAAGATGAGTTTGCCCACGCCAGTTTTATTGCCAACAACCGAGTGGTTTTTAATATTGGTGGCAACAAATACCGCTTGGTGGTTGCCATTGCCTACCAAATTGGTGTGGTTTGGATAAAATTCATCGGCACACACGCCGAATACGACAACATAGATGTGGAGACCATCAATGACTATTAAGCCCATTCGCAATGATAATGACCTAACACAAGCCTTTATCGCCCTTGAAACGGTGTTTTTTGCCGAAAATGGTACAAAGCAAGCCGATGAGCGAGACATCTTGCTCGCTCTCATTGAAAACTATGAAGCCAAGCACTATTCCATTCCCCATGCCGACCCCATCAGTGCCATTACCTTTGTCATGGAGCAAAAAGGACTAAACCGTGATGATTTAGTGCCTTATTTAGGAGCAAAAAGCAAAATATCCGAAGTGCTAAACGGTAAACGCTCACTTAGCCTTAGTATGATTAAAAAGTTGCACAAGGGGCTAAATATCCCTTATGAGAGCCTGCTGGCTTAAATTTGCATGGCAATGGCTGACCAAAAGGCGTTACCATAAACGCCTGTTGGGGCTTTGATACTAAAACCACCACTTGAACGAATCTCATACACCCATTTACCATTTCTTTTGACCCTTGTACCACGTTTTACAGGATTGGGATAACCCCCAAATTCAATCACGCTGGCATAGGGCAAATTATTTTGAATATAAATCGTTGGGTAAGTATGGCGTGGAATGGTGAGAACAACACCACTTCCTTGCTCGGTTGTACTGCTTAGCTGACTGAAATTAGGTGAACCAATACTGATAATATGGTTTGCCTTATATCTGCCAGTATCAACTGGGCTAAGTGCTACCAAATTGTTATACACATCAGTGGCAAACTTGCGATACTTTCTATCCACTTCATCAGCAACCAAGTTGGCGAATAAAGATGGTGGCGTACTCCACATCATAGCCCCCTTAATTGTATCGTCAATGATATGCCTGCTGGGTCAGCACCCACTGCAAGCACTCTTTTACCGTCAATTACATCATCAATCTTGGGTGTATCGGTCAGTTCATCAGCCAAACAAATCAATTTAACATCGTGTATAGCAATGCTTTGTCCATCTATTTCATGTGCCTGATAATTACTAAACACGCCACGCCCTGTATATGTGCTTTGCTCGCTTTGGTTGTCATTACTCGCCCAATCATCATCGCTTGGCGTATCTCTTGTGGCGGTAAAAGCTCTCACAGCGTCTTTTAAATCAGCGTCAAAGGCTTGTTTAAGCTCGTTTGTGATTTCTTGTTTCAAATCCTACCAACTCCAACAAACAAAGGCGCACCCTTAATAATATAAGGCTCAATCAGCGTTAAGGCTATCATCTCATGTTGCCCCATCGCTTGACCATCTGCACCTTGTGCATAGGTTTTTGATGTGGAAACTTCACCAGCTTTGGCGGTTTTTGAGACAACAACACCTTCGTTACGTCCTGCCAACAGTTCACCCTTAATAAAACCTTGTGCCAGTTCAACTCCTGCTTGTTTGATGGCGTTTGGCACTTCGCCTGTGATTTTTACCCCCTTGCCAGCAATGTAGGCATTGACAATCAGTAAAATACGCTGTTGCTCGCTTTCTTTTTGTTCGCTCACTACTGTTTGCAAATCATCTAAGCTAAGCATGGACACCACCACTTCTCAGCTTTTTAAATTCATGATTAAAATCATTCATAAAAATTCCAAAAGGGGGTAAGCCCCCTTTTTTTTATTCTTGCTCATTGAGCTTTGGTTGTTTGGTTTTGTGTTTTGGCTCTTGTTTGCTTTTTTGCAATTCAAACTTTGGTAAATGCTCATAAGCCTTTGGAATTTCGCCAAAGACCATGTCGCACCGCTCCACAAAGTCAATCACACCATACGCACCAGCATTGCGGATTAATAAACCATACTCTTTGGCAAAGGCTTGATTTTTCTCGCTAAAATCGGTGGTAAAGTACAAAATACGCATACCCTACCCCTTTACGCCTTGCTGATGACAAGCACCCCTGCGGTGTCTTTGTTATCACTTGCTGTCTTTTTCCAATTGGTAGGCGCTGCCAAAGCACCTGCGTTTGGATTTGCCCCACCTGCGGTAGTGTCCCAATTATAACCCTTAACAGACGCCGAATATGACCATTCTGCTTGATAAGCATTGGTAATATTCTCTTTGCCTGTTTTTGGTACAATCACGCTGTTAAAATCATTTTGGTTGTTGATAATGATACCACCTTTGGTCAAACCCAAAATGTTATGCTTGCCACTATCCACCAAATCAGGACAATCAGTAACAATAAACAAGCGACCTTGTGGGTCCCTTAGTACGCTGACATTATCATAAGTAAATAGACGCTCGTTGTTACCTAGTGCATTTAGTTGCAATTGCGTTAACGCCCCTGAGTGCATGACCCACGCACTAATCGCCCCTGAGCGGTCACCAAAACGACTTGCACCACGAGTTAAGGTAGCAAAATCAAGCGGTTTTATGCCATCACTTTCAACGACTGCGGTATTGCCTTTGATGTCTGAAACACCACATTTAATGGCAGCATTTAGCATATCGGCAATGGTGGCTCGTCCAAGCTGTTCACCGATTTTAATCGCTGCCAGCTGTGGATTTTGCAAAGTCCATTGATACTGTGCGGGCTCCCATAAGATTTCAGGCGTACCTGTGGCAATTTTTACCGCCACGTTTTTATGTTGGATTAGGCGTGCTGATGAAATGGCGTTTTGTCCATTTTCTACATCACGATGACGCACAAGTCCTGCAATTGCCTTAAACATAGACGATACATCAAAATCACCCCGAAATGGCTTGGCGAGCATTTGGATTGTGCCGTTAGATTGAGCATTAAATAGCTCTACTTGTTGAGCGATGACTTCGGTCATCACAGTGTGGGTTTCTTGGTTAAATTTTACTAAATCAAAAGTCATCATCATGCTCCATGTTGGTTATTTAGCCATGCAATACGCTCATCATCTGTTTTGCACTCGGCTAGGGTTTTTGGCACTGCACGTACACCACGATTTACGCCCACAGCACCCCCACCAGAAGCACTATTGCCAGCAATCAAAGGCTTGAACGCATCATTTGCCATAAATTCTTGTTTCAATTCATCTAAGGTTAATGCACTGATATTGCCTTGCAAATCTAGCACACGGATTTTTTGCCCATCATCGCTTGTTTCAAGTATTAGGCGGTTTTGAATATGTGGCAATAGTACGTTTGCTGAACCTTTAATTGCCAATTCATTAGCCAAACTGTTTGCTGTTTGTCCCACGGTCAAATCATAAATCTGCTTTTTTAGGGCCTCTTCACGATGGGTTGCGTCATGGCTTAGCTTATCCAATTTAGCTTGATAAGACTTCTCCAAAGCCTCAATATCGCCATTTTTCTTATGGCTTTCTTCATCTGCTTTTTGTTTTTGAGCTTGAATTTGTGCCAATTGAGCTTCTAGCTCTTTGCGTTTTTCACGCTCTTTTTTGGTTTCGCCAAGTAGCTGTTCATTTTTGGCTTTTAATCCATCAGTATTTGGTAAGCCATCAATAGCGAGCTGATAACTGCCATCATTTTGTTTGGCATACAACCCTTGTAAATGGCTCTCTAAGCCGTTAAATGCTTCTTCATTCAAGGTAAAACTAAGTGTCATATATTTCTCCGAAATTTTTGACATGAAAAAAGCACCTATAAAAGGTGCCTGTGGTTTAGTGGAAAGAGATTAAGAGAAAAATTAATTCATCAGTTTTTCCATATATGGTTTTAATTCACCATATTTATCACCATTTTGTTTGGCAATATCAAGTATTTGTTTAATAAGATTGTTGTCCAAATCACTCAAATCCAATTGCTCAACACCATTGGCAGTACCAGCAATTTGTGTGTAAGTTTTTTCATCAATCTTGGTTTTTAAAAAATCCAATACATCATCTGTAATTGCAAAAAAGACAGATTTTGGCAACCAAATTTCACGATTGTTTATAAAAATTACACCCATGGTCATTTCTCAATAAATAGGATTTTGCGTTGCTGCTCATCAATGATAGCACAAAATCAATAATTTTAGTACGATTTTCATGATTCCAATGACGTAAATCAAGTGGGACAATATCAGACTTTTCTATATGTTCAATGATTTGCTCTTGTAACACACGCCAATTTCTAGCGTGTCTTTTATGTTCGCTAATAGTGTAATTCATTGCAACAATACCTTTGATGTCATCAGCCAGCATGGTAAACATCATATCCAATGTTTGCCAATTTTTAACGGGTAAATCATTGTCTTTTTGGGCGAAGTCTGGTGGATTGCCTATTGGGCTTGACTTATGATAGCGGTCATCATATCGCACCAAGTAAATACCAAAATATTGTTGCAATAAGTCTGCTAACTCAGCTTCAGCAGGTCTTGGTGTTTTAGGTTTCTCTCCACGCTTAATTGGTTCATGTTGCAACCTTACAACTTCACTTTGACGTGGTCTTAGGTTTTGTAAGCTCACAATTTGATAACTTGGTTTTGCGATTGACGTTACATTTTCAGCCTTAATAAGCTCTTTGAGACTCATCGGTAAAAAAATCCTATCAAATTGAAGTTGTTTAAACTTTTCAGCAGTCATACCCCCATCACGAAACAGTTTAGCACGCTTTTTTCCTAACACCTCATCTTGATAATTGTTGGGTTGGGTTTTTAACCACTCATAATAAGTTTGATTTTCCACCACACCATTCATGCTGGCACGCTGTTTTGGCGGTATATAACCATCATAAATAATCTCAAAAGACGAACGACAATTAAAATGGTATGGCGGATATTTAGCCCTTTCAATGGGCATAAACTCACCATCTAAATGCCGACAAATGGCGCTGGTGCGTAAATCCAAGGTTGCCACCACCTTAATGCCACACACGGTATCTTTGTTGTCTTTGATGAATTGCTGTTTGGCTTGGCTTGCCATAATCGCCGTGCCTGTGTTGGCAATGGTTTTAGCATGGCGGGTTGTAGTTGCCAATATCCCATCTTGATAACGCTGTGCTTTTGAACCACGTATCATCTGCACAAGTTTACTATTAGGCAAGCCTTCATGGTGTGCTAGCCGTATGGCATTGGTGATTTTTTTGGCTTCATCATCACTAAATTTTGCTAAAAGCTCATTGAGGCTAATGCCCGTATTGGCTGTTAAACTCAATGGCTTATCAAATATTTTATCGGCATAGGCTTGTAAGGCTTTGGGTGTGTTTAAATACTGGCAGTAAGTTTCACCTGCTTGTAATTGATAGTGATGGTCAAATAGTCTTCTCCAATCTTCTTTTAAGTCATTAGCATACGCCCCAAAAAGTCTTTTTAACTCACCATTTGCATTGGTAAGTGTCTGGCGAAGCTGTCTTTGGTTAAGTTGGCTGATTTCTTTATTGAAGAATTCTTTTTGTAGATATTGGTTAATTTATTCTACGGTTATCCCAAATTCTTTTGCCATTTGGCTTTTTAGGCGTTCAAGGTTGATAATATGTTTCATAAATCATCTGGATTATCCGCTTCAATCATGCCTTGCAAATCATCATCACTAAGCTCGCTATTGATTAAATTATGTTTACGCAAATAATTAAATACAACATTTTTTGGTGCAAGTCCACTTTGAACTAACGCCATCAAACCTGTCATCATGCTAGGCTCTGGTGTTGGTGTATAAAATTCTTGTTTTGCCTTGAATAATACATCATCTTTATAATCCAAATTGGCAAAATGATAAATGTACTGTAACGCCAAATTAAAGGCTTCATTGATGTTAGCAATACACATACTGGCAATACTGTTTTGTGTGCTGTTTTCTTGGCTGGCTTGTGTGGCAGTTTTATTGGCGGTTGTTTCTATCAGTTTTGCTCCCAATTGTTTCATCATGGCATATTTGTCTTGCATGGCTTCATAGACTAGTGAATTAGGGCTGGCTTGGGCATAGCCAAAACTGCTGTTAGGTTCCAGCATTAAGGCGGTGGCACTACCAATCTTAATGTCCTTATCTTCTAAATACTACAAACGCTCACGACTGACCCCACTTAAAAAGGGCTGTACCTGTCCACAACGAAATACACTGTCTTCATAATCAGCACTGTTGCGATAGTGAGCAAGGTTAATTTTGGCTAAACTTTCAAGCGGAATGGATTGTTCGCTAAAATCATTACCATCTGCTTCCATGATAATAAATGGAATATTTTTTAATGTCTGGTTATTAAATTTAGGATAAACACGCTCACCAACTTGTATTAAATCACCCTTACTTTCTTGCCAAATCTCAACAAAATATCCAAGCTCATCCAATCCCAAATAACGATATTGCTTGACATAATCCGTACCAAAACCATCACCACTTACCATTTCAATATTTTCTACCAAAATCACCATAACAAGCTGATTATCTACGATACGCCAATTGATGATACTAAACGCATCATAAAACGCCAAATTTGGGTGTAAATTTTCGCTAATATTTAGTGGTATTTCACCGTCTTGATTTTTAAAAGGCGTGGTATCAGGATAATCCACCAATACCCCACATCGCCCATAACGCAACAAATCAATAAAGCACTTTTGGGCAACTTGATAAATCGTTAAGCCTTTGCCTGTGGCATTTTGGCGTAAATAAGCTAGGTTTTGATGAACATTTAAAATAGGGTCAGTATCAAACGCTTGTCCTGCATATTTATCCAGTGTGTCTTTGGTAACTTCAATAAATACCGCTCGCTCTAAATATTCTTTATATCTTAGCTCGTTTTCAACACTTAAATCATGCGGATTTGGCTTAGGCAAATATAGTGTGCTTTTGGCCTTAATGACATCTTCACCATTGCATACATCTTGCATACGTTGCCATCGCTTTTGCATTGCCACATAGGCTGGGTGCTTGGTGTCAATTAGCATAATTATCTTAATCTTAATAAGTTAATGACAAGGTTGTCGTATAGGCATACTGCTGTTTGGTCTGGTAAACTGCAAAATACCTAAACGCATCCGCCCCATGACTCGACCAATCATGTAGCGGTCTATCACGCCATACCCCAAGTTTGTCATTCCACTCTTTGCGGTAACTTTCAAGTGCTTTAATGCCTTGTTCACACTTAATTGCATCAAAAGCACATTTGGGTAGGATTTGGCGAACCTTTTCAATGTCTTCATTGACATTGGTTGTGCGTGGCACAACATCAAAATTCACGCCATACCGCTCTTTATCAATCTCATAGCCATCACGGGCAAGCTCACGCAAAGTTTTGGCACGATTTGCCCCTAATTGGCGGTTATCAATATCGTGTGGTGCAACGTGCCTACCGTATTTGTAGCCCTTTTTAAGACTTTCAAATAGTGGTTTAGACCTTCGCCACTGTTTTCGTAATAATCCACCACATGAAACTCATCACCCACCGTACGGATAAACCAAATCGTGGTGCTGTCTGACACCCCCAAATCCCAAAAAGTATCAATGGGCAGATGGTTATTGTCAGACAACTTGGTAATGCGATTATTGGCGTACAAGTAAGCAAATTGCTTAGCATAATACGCCCCTTCAATGGATTGCTCAAAGGCTTCGGCTGGCAATGACGGATATTCGCGTTTCATATCATCGCCAAGGGTTTTCTCTTTGGCGTAGTACCATGCTTGTTGATTGGGCGTGGTCTCAATGCCATGTTTTGCTCTTAATTCGTCAAAATACACCACTAAACGCTCAGGCAACGGCTCACTAACATCAATCTGATAATCAGGGTTTTGCCACCAAGCAAAAAAGAAAAACCGCCAATCTTGGGCGGTCAAGTCTTTGCCAACTAAGGCTAGTTTTTCGGCAATTTGGCAATACTCATAAAAATAACCCTGCCGACCTTCTGCTGTACTTTCTAACGTGGCAATGCCATGGGTAGGCACAGCTTCAAATGCCCCCGTTACTATCTCACGGGCTTTGTCTGGGTATTTGGCACAAATCTTACCAAACTCTGAGACATGCAAACGCTGCAGAGTCCCACCACGAAATGATGTGCTGACTGTGATACTACCGCCATTGTCAAAAACCAATTCTTCTTTGGTTTCAATCTTGACAGGATTGGCAAGTTTGATAAGCTCTGGTAGATGGTCATACGCATACTTGACCTTTTCACGAAACAGTCGTTTGGCATCATGCAAGGTATGGGCGATTAACGCACACTTTTTACTTTCAAATAACGCACAATCAAGTTGCATAATGCATACTTGGGTCGTAAAACCTAATTGCCGTGCTTTTAAAATGATGTTTTTGTGGTGTTCACCTTGAAAATATACCAACTGTTCGGCAGTCATGTTAAATTTGACCTTTTTGCCTGTCTTATCGGTAATGTAATACAGGTTATTTAGGCGATATAAGGGGTCTTTTAGCTTATCAAACATCACTCCCCCTTATTTGATAACTCCTTCATGAAATCTGCCATTAAATCAATAACCTTGGTATTTGCGTCCTTGTTCGTTTTATCGCCATATTTAACAGGATTCATACGGGCAAGTACCCATTTTCGATTATCGATTTGCAATTTGGCTTTTTGTACTTCTTCTGGCAGGGCATTATCGGCAATATCCAGCATTTCATCAAAATACTGGTCAGCTCTTTGCTCGCACGCACGCGCGTACCTGTCGGAAAAGTCCGAATTTTGAGACAGCCGTTCATAAATCGTGGCACGGTGTGGCATATCGTCATCATCGCACACGCTTTTTACTGAACGACCTTTGGCAATGCGATACAGAAACTCTGTTGCCAAATCATCACTATAAATCGTTGGTCTGCCCATCTTGGGCTTCTTTGCTGTCATAAGCCCTCCTTTGTTGGGCAATAAAAAACCCAAAGGCTCGGCTGTTCACTCATGGCGTGGTAGCGTACTGCTTTGGGTTTAATTTTAATTTAAAAAAATAGCGAAAGGTATATATCTATACTTCACACCATTATAGCAAAATGGTACTATTTTTGTTCGGTTTTGTCAAGACTTAAATGTTTTTCGCCAGTAGTCTTTTGCTGTGTCATCAGCAAGACTTAATTCACCCATGACTTCCCCCTGATAATTGGTCAAATACTTTGGCGTGATGCTCGCAAAATGTTGATTTGGTAATACCTAACGTTTTTGCTTTTTGCTTGTCTGTTAAAGCACACTGCATTGTATCAATCACCACCGCCTTTGCAAGATTTTTGGCGTGTTTCTTTCTCAATCTTTTGGATTGGTAACCATTTTGAGCCAGTTTGACCACTTCATCATAAAAGGCTTGTCTTTTATCGTCTTGTACATAGCACGCCACGGCAGTACGCATAAGATTTGGGTTGTCGGTGGGCGTGTGTCTGCTGATGTACATCAAACAGCCACTGGCGTCCGCCAAATCTAAATCATTGGTGGTGGATTGACCAACATTGCTTTTAAAGTTACTGGGGCTTTTTTGGCTCATCATTTGTCTTATCATGTCAAGGTTTTTGTATTCTGTCATCTGTAATCCCCCACATCAAACCATCTTACCATCGTATCGCCGTGATGACCTTTTTTGCCACACAAACCAGCTAAAACTCATGGCGGATTGATTACCTGTATAATTTGGCTTTTTACAAGTAATTCTGCCTGATGATACATACACATATTTAGGTGGATATTGCTCAAATAGTTTTTTCTTATTTTACCTTCTAAAAACAATGTGCGTAAAAATAAGCACACCCAATCACCATCAGAGATTTTATTGATGGCAGTTGTTACAAATTGATTGGCGTGCTTAAATGGCGGATTGGTGATGATTACCCCGCCATCAAAGCGTTGATTGGTGGTTAAAAAATCTATGCCACCCGTTCCAAATCCCCTGTCTATTAAATCAGTGCTTAATACTTGATAGCCCTTGTCCATAAATTACTGACCGATAAGCAGGAGTAAGAAATGTCTAATATGAAAGTTGAAGTTGATGTAGATTTCCAAGCCTTGATTAACAAAATTGAATATGAATTAGACACTAATCGTATTGAGAATACATCAATAAGCAACCCTAAGCGTAGTCAAATTATTCTTAAGACACTTAATTACGCTTTAAATGTCGTTACAGATGTTTTAGAAAACGTGGAGTAACCCCATGAAATTCAATCTTAAAAAACCCTGCAAAGACTGCCCATTTAGAAACGACAAGCCCCATCAACGGGGCTGGCTCGGTGAAGCACGGGCAACAGAAATCTACGACAATCTGCTTGATGGTGGATTATTTCCCTGCCACAAAACACATGACCATTCCCAAGACAGTCATGATAAACAGGGCAATTTTGTCCACCAAAAAGACCACCAGTTTTGTGCAGGGGCGTTAATCATGCTTGAAAATAAGCGGGCGACTGCCCAATCCCAAGCACTAAGAATGGCAGTTGCACTTGGTATCTATGAGCCCCAGCCAGTTAGATACCAATGCACCCGTATTTAAAAGTGGCGCTGAATTTATTGAATTTCACGACAACAAGGACTAAAAATGAAGCTATACACAATCCACTCCCTGATTTGGCAAAGCCAAAAACGGAAACGTGGGAAGCTGAAGGCATTGCCCTTAGCTACGTTATCCGCCCTGAATACCGATACGTCCGCTTGCGTTGTGTGAACAAAGATGGCAACACGATACTAGCCGATTTTACACACTACAAAGACGCCATGATATATGCCACAACTCACAATGAGCGTGTGGCATTCAAGTTTTTAAAACCATATGAGCCAGAGCCGTCCGATGGCGAAGCTGGACGCAATCAAGGGGTGCAAGATGATTAAGCTACCAAACCACATCGCCGTTTATCTAACTTACTGCAATCCTGAACATTATCAGTTGTATCTGATGGGACTAAAGAGCAAGTTTCCCAGATAAGTTGTGCCGTTTTTTTGATGAGCATGGGAAATTGATATGATAAAATGGGTCAATATGTCAGAATTTGCAAGAAAAGCTGGTGTTTGTTTGAATACATTTAAGAAGCATTATTTACCAAATATTCCTGAGCCACAGATGCAAACTGGCACAAGAAAATTCTGGACACAAGCCACTGTTGATGATACTTTGAACAAGATGCAGCGTGGCGAAGTAAATTTACACACAAATAACACACAGGATTTTTAATATTTTAAAAAAATCTATTTTAATCAATTAGTTATTTTGCTAATTTGTAGTCCGCCATCCACCAGATAAATCCTTAAAAGTCAATAACTTAGGTTATTGACTTTTTTGTTTGACTTATAATTTTATTGATTTACAACCTGTTGTCCATACAGAAAGGTTGTTAAATTTAAGGAGACAACCAATGACCAACTCACTTACCCCCAAGAAGTGCTCCAAGCCCTGATTGACGGTAAAAGTGTTAAATTCAAACCTAAAAGTGAGCCCAATGACAAATGGGGGGGGTATTTTAAAGACAATTGGCATTCTGTTGTCGATTTATTGGATGACAGACATCAGTTTCGCTTGACATAAGAAATGATTGCCGTTGGCGATGTGTCGTTTCCCAAGCCTTATCAAGGTGAGCTAGCATTTAGGCAGACCTACCATGCGCCCGATTTATCTGAAACCGATTTATACGATTGTTATGTGGGATAACAGCGAAGTGGATAAAAATATCCCAAATAATAACATGTTATATTTAACCAAAAAGAACGCCATTGCCCATGCCAAAGCATTGATTAAGTTAAGCTGGGGTGATTAAAGCAATGGGAAATAGGAAAAACTTGGTCAATATGTACAATATTTTCTAAATCTCACCATCTCGTCCCCCACCCAATCTTAATCTGCATCAAAACGGCTTTGTAGTGGGACAATTTCATTGTGATAAAACACTTCACTGGTCTCTTTAATGGAGCCAACCCCCCTGTATTATTTGGCACAATGCCCATCAGTTGTGGCGGTATTCTAAGACTTGCCAACCCGTCATCACGACTGACCGATTTGATGTTGGCAAAATCATCTTTGGCGGCAATCTCTGAGATGGGTAGAATTTGAATGCCGTCTTTTTTGCCATTGGGTGAGTAAAAGAACAGATTTCTAAAATTGCCAAGCCCTTTACTGTCTTTTAGGGCGTCTCTTAGACCGAGCCAATTTCAAGCAAGGTACCGCCGCTTTTTTTAAAAGTTTATGGCATTGCCTTGGTGGTGCTGGCAGCATCATCTTAGATTGTCCCATTTATTGCAGTGGGTGTGGTGGGTTTTTGTGGTGGGTGATAAGCTTAGCAGGTATTGAACTGGACTGTGTTGTTTTGTAGACCGATGCGGTAGTATGCAGTCAGTGGTGATGAGATAGGGCAGATGGGCTGTGGGTCATTGGTGGGGCTTGTTGTGGCGTGGATTGTGGCAGGCTTCAAAGGCAAACAAAAACACAAAAGACAACTTTATGTTAACTTTACAACCAGCTTATGCCAAAAAACGACAACAAATGGCAGCGCCCACACATCACAGACTGCGACGGTTGTTATTTGCGCTTTTGACCAGCAGTCAACAAAGTGTTTACAAGCAACAAAAACTTTTTTATAATCAAAGCCATCGCTAATATATTTTGCGTAGCACAACTAAGGAATGCGTATGAAATTTGCCCTATCTGCTGTTACGATTCTTGCCGTTATTGGTTCATCAACTTTGTCTGGCTGCGCCACCCACACACTGCTTGGGAAGGACTCTGGTGGCACCTACACCCAAAAGGTGAACAAAACTTTGGTCAATGACTATGTACTCGCCTTTGGCAAGCCCAGTCTTAAACTGCCCAATCTGCCTGCCGATGCCATCGTGATTGTCGGACAAAAACACAGCTATGTCCTAACCCAAGGCGGGGCTAAATTTGAAGCCCTGCTCACACGGCTTGACCCCAGACACATTTCCTTGACCGAGCCACTCAACTTTTATTCTGCCAACAACGATGGAGCGTTCACTGGCAATCTGTCTTTTAAATACACCAAACTCAAAGAAGACGTGCGCAAAGACGAATTAAATTTCTTTTTGCAAAATGGCGTCAAAGAATGCACCAACCACAGCGAAAAAGCGTTGGGCGCACAAAGTTTTTGTTTTAGCATTGCTCTTAAGGGTCTGTCCTACCCAGCAGCCAGCAACCAAGCCAGCCTACAAGCGCTCAGCAAGGCCTATCCTGTAACCATCTACACCACCGAAGAAAAGCCTGCCCACCGTCAAGGCAGCAGCGACCCCATTGAAAAGCTGGTGCTGTTCCCTTTTGCCATTGCCTTTGATGTGATTACTTTACCCTTTCAAGCCATTGGTAAGATTTTTGATTGACTTAAGTGGCGAATGGATATTGTGCAAAACCACAAAATTTGGTAAGATAGTCGTTTATTGTGTTAGGCAACGTGTCTCCACTTTTTAGTTGGGTAATTCGGTGGCTGCCTGAATTATCGCCTACACTAAGTTAATGTTGGTCTGTACCAACCATCATCTTGTTTATTTTACCTTAGTAAGGAATAAAACTCATGGCAAATTCAGCTCAAGCGCGCAAACGTGCCCGTCAAAATGTCAAGCGTCGCGCACAAAACGCTTCTCAACGCTCTATGGTTCGCACTTATATCAAACGTGTTGTTGCTGCCATCAACACAAAGTCTTATGAGTTGGCAACCGAAGCATACAACAAAGCCGTTCCCGTGATTGACCGCATGGCAGACAAAGGCATTATCCACAAAAACAAAGCTGCCCGCCACAAAAGCCGCCTAAACAAAGCCGTCAAAGCACTGCAAGGCTAATCACCAAAAACAAAAGACCTTTAAAGGTCTTTTTTTAGGCCGATAAAACGGTTTTATAAGACCGTATTAGCTGGCTCATAATCAATGATGTCATAAATTTTGTTGTCGCCATTGACCAGCACAACTTTGGGTTGATGGGTTTTGGCTCGGTCTTCGGACAACAACACATAAGACATGATAATCACCACATCACCCTTTTGTACTAGGCGCGCTGCTGCCCCATTTAAGCACACTTCACCACTGCCACGCCTGCCCGCGATGGCATAAGTTTCTAGGCGCTCGCCGTTATTATTATTAACAATTTGTACCTTTTCGTTGATGGCAATGCCCGCCGCTTCCAACAAATCCACATCAACGGTAACACTGCCAACATAATTCAAATCTGCGCCCGTTACGGTCGCCCGATGAATTTTGCCGCCCAAAAAAGTCCTAAACATGCCCATGTCTTAATTTTTAAACATGTCAGCTTGGCGATTTTTTTTGACATAGTCAATCATGCAGTCGCGCAACAACTGACTGGCGGTGCGGTTGTTCGCTTTGGCAGCCTTTTTAAACTGCTCAACCAAATTTTTATCAACACGCATATTGAATGTGGTTTGCTCATTATTGCTCATAATAAAACACCTAAAATTTTATATAAAATACAAGGGCAGGTATTATATCAGTCTTCATAAAATTTGCAAGCCTATAATACGTCAATACAAAGAACACACAACAAATCATAACACGGCTGTCAAATTGGCAAAAACCACCCAAAATGAGTGGTTCTTGACATGCGCTACACCCTAAATTGGGGCAAAAACGCAGGAATGCCTGGAAACATGCCAACAGCACCCATAGAAATGCACAAAACCACAAAACCCACCAAAGGAATGACGACACGACCTGACAACCCAAGCTCCACGCTGCGCTGCTTGTCGCCAATCAGACCCAAGTTGTCAAGCATCATGGTCAACGACCAACCAAAAACAGGATTGACCAGCGCCGAAGCAAACACCACGATGGCAGCCGACTGGGTGGTTTTGCCCTTGCGCGTCATCTCCATGCCCGCCTCTAAAAGTGGCACAAAAACCGCCACAATCAACGCCACGCTAAGCACAGGCTGCCAAATCGCCAAGTCCATTGGATAACCCCAAACAGAAGCAACGATACAAAAAACGGCTGTCAAAACCGCACCTGCTGGAATGGGTCGCTTGGCAATGGCAGCTGGCACGATGTACGTTCCCCATGACGAAGCAAAATTTGCCCCACCCAGCATTGAGCCGACCGCTTGTCGCGTTGAACAGGTGAGCATGGTGTCGTCAATGTTCATGTGGGTGCGTTCTGAATGCTGGGGATAGCTGATTTTTTGGAACACTTGATGACCCAAAAAGTCAGGCGACCACATTGCCACCGCCAGCACCGCAAAAGGAAACACCACAATAAAGGCTTTTAAATCTGGCAAACCCAGTGTCCAACCTGTGTCTTCGCCCCACCAATACATTGGGTTGAGTGGCGGCAAACCTGGCTCGGTTTTAAATTCAAATGGCGCGCCCAAAATAAACGCCAAAAGCCCCGCCAGCGCACAGCCAATAGGCACAGCAAGCCAACGTTTTTGCCAATGCTCAAGCAGCGCATACATGATGATGGTCGCCAAAATGATGATAAAAGCAATGTGCGGCAAGCCAATTTTGTCCGCCCAAGCAATCATGTTTTTGACTTGGGCGATTGTGCCCACAAAGCCCAGATAAAGCAGCAATCCCCCCGCCACCCCATTGCTGGTGAGCTTTGCCATCAAACTGCCACCCTTACTAAGACCCAAAATCAAGCCAAAAATGCCAATCAGCACCCCAAAAGCCAATGGGTGTCCGCCAGCTGCCACCACAATGGGAATCAAAGGAATAAGCGGCCCGTGTGTGCCAGGCAAGTTAGATGTCGGCAACAAAAATCCAGAAAACAACAAAATAAATACAGAAGCAATGAGCATTTCGTAACGAACATTTTCTAGCACAAAGGCTTCGCCCAGCCCCAACGGTGCAGCAAACGCCGCCGCCATCGCGCCCACCATGACAATTTTGCCGATGGTGCCTGCCATCGCAGGAATGGTATCTTCCAGCTCAAAACGATAATCACGAAACGGCAAGTTCATTCGCCAGCGCTTTGGCTTCATAATTTGTAATTCATGGTTTAAGTAATCACTGCGACTACCAAAACTTGAACTTGGCTTATGCAACTGAACATAGCTTTTTGTTGCAAACTCTTGAAGCTGCTCTTGGCTCAAACTTGCACCCTCTGAATCACTCACATCATTCTCCTTAGGATTGCGATGAATAAAACACCCCAAAATCTTGGTTCTTTTATCATTATTGTGCCAAAAAACGCATTTTAGGATGTTACAAAACAGCAACAAATAAGACGCTTACAAGCGTGCATTTGTGCGTCGGTGATTATAGCTTGCTTTGATATTACTGTCATGTATTATTTTTTAATCCTATTTATCGTAAAAACCGCTTATTTATCAAATAATAAGCAAAAATTGTAATAAAATTCTATAAAATTTGTTACAAAATGGATAAAAATATAGATTTATGCTATGATTATAGTTTTATCTATTTTTATATCTTATGACCCAACCGTCAAACTATCCCTGCCCGCGTTGTCATCGCTTGGCGCGCTGGCAAGACAACCCATACAGACCATTTTGTAGCGAGCGTTGCAAACTGATTGATTTGGGCGCTTGGGCTTCTGAGAGTTATCACATCAGCACAAGCGATACCCCTTTTAGCAGCGAACTTAAAAGCACACAGGACAATTCATGAGCCATTTAATGCCAACTTATGCCAGAGCACCCATCGGTTTTGAACGCGGTCAAGGGTCATATTTGTACACCAAAGATGGCACGGCATATCTTGACGCACTGACAGGCATTGCCGTTTGTGGACTTGGGCATTGCCACCCTGCCATCGGCGCTGCTATCAAAGAACAAGCCGACACACTCATTCATACCAGCAATCTTTTTGACATACCATGGCAAGAAAAAGCGGGCGAAGTTTTGTGCCAAAAGGCAGGCATGGACAAAGTATTTTTTGCCAATTCAGGGGCAGAAGCCAACGAATGCGCCCTAAAACTGGCGCGCTTATATGCCCACAACAAGGGCTTGTCTCGCCCCAAAGTCATCGTCATGGAACACGCTTTTCATGGCCGCACACTCTTGACCGTCAGCGCCACCGCCAATCCCAAAGCGCGCGCGGGGTTTTTCACTCTTGATGACGACTTTGTGCGCGTGCCCTTTGGCGATGTGTCAGCAATAGCCAGCTTAGCAGATGATGACAATATCTGTGCGGTGTTTTTTGAGCCCATTCAAGGCGAAGGCGGACTGCACACCCCGCCCGACGGCTATTTAGAAGCGGTTGCCCAAATTTGCAACGATAATGATTGGCTGCTGATGCTGGACGAAGTGCAAACAGGCAATGGACGCACGGGCAAATATTTTGCCTATCAACACAGCTCTATCCAACCAGACGTTGCAACCACCGCCAAGGGACTTGGCAACGGTTTTCCTGTGGGGGCATGTATGGTCGCTGGCAAAGCAAGCGATTTATTTGGGATGGGTAGCCATGGCTCAACCTTTGGTGGCACACCACTGGGTAGCCGTGTGGTATGTGCTGTTTATGAACAGCTCAATGACGACGTGCTCGCCAACGCAGCACAAAAGAGTCAGCTCATTCGCCAAAGCGTCTTGGCAAAATTTCCCGCCTTAGAGATTCGCGGACAAGGAATGATGATTGGCATTGTTTTGCCCGACGATGTGGATTGCAGTGCCGTCGTGGACATGGCTCGCAACGACCATCAACTGATACTTAATATAACAGGTGGCAACGTGATTCGCCTGCTGCCTACACTTAACATCAACCACGACGACACCACCTTGCTCATCAGCAAACTCATCGCTGTGCTTGATAAACTGCTGTAACCCAAACAAAGATTGTCTGGCTTTGGTAGGTTTATTGCTTTTTAATAAAGGCAATGTCCAAATCTTGGGTGGGGGTAAAATCTTGTTCAATCACTTGAAATTTGCCCTTGCCAATTTTGGTTACTTTGCCTTTGCCTGTCCAACAAAAAGCAACAAACTCGTCGTCATCGTGTTCAACCGTCAGCTTAAACCACTTAATTGGTTTTGCCCAATTTGCCCCTGTGGTTAAGACATAATTCATCGCCAAATACGCATAAACGCCTTGCTGCTCACGTTGACCGTTGAGCGCTTTTTTAATGCTTTCGTCAACACAAAATTCTGGATACTCGCCTTCTAAACCATACCATCCTGTACCAACCAGTGGCACATAGCGGTGTCTGACGTGCGTGATAGCATTGGCTTTAAAGGTCTGCTGCCAGCTATAAACCACTTGGGTTTGCCACTCAACCTGCAAATCTTCTGTTGGCTGCCCATTTTTTCTTAGCCGCTTAATGGTTGGGTTGTTGCATTGTGTTATTTTGTTGTTGATACGCCGCACGTCTGCATCGGACAGCGACCAAAACAGCCAACCAGACAACAACTCCTTGTCAGTCAATCCACAAGACTTGAGCGCATGAGTGATGTCTGCGCCTTGTTCATCGTCTGTCAAAGCGCGCACGTGCATGGTTGGTTTTACACGTGCACCATCAACCCAAACCCTAAAGCTCTCTAGCAGCCCTTGAGTGTCAGCAAAGTCGCCATGACGATACACCGGCACAGCTGGCAAAGGGAACAAAATGGTCTCGGTGATGTCTTGGTTGCTAAGATTTTTAAATTGGTATTTGATATCCACAACCTTTTTGCTGATGAACAACGCTTCGCTGTGCATGCTGATGTTGTGGTTTTTTAGGTATGCAATGCCACCAACACCAACATAGCCTGTGGAATCGTTGGCGCAAGCTGCGGTCGCCACCAGCACCAATGCCAATACAGCACAACGACCTTTCATGCACACTCCGCTATTTGACCAGCTTAGAAATCTCTTTAAACACAAGGTTTTTGGCACTGCGACACAGCTCAAACAGCACCATCTCCACGCTGGCAATTACCGCTCCCGCTTGGCTCATACGCTCTAGGGCGATTTGTTTGTTTTGGTGAGTACGAGAACCAACAGCGTCCACCACGACCACAGGCACAAAACCCTTATCTAGCAAATCCATCACCGTTTGTAGCACACAAACATGGGTCTCAATACCAAAGACAATGACGCACTTCTTGCCTGCCTGCTCGAGTGCCAGCCGTGTCGCTTCGTCATCACAACCACTAAAAGTTACTTTCTCAAAAATTGGCGTATCACCCAAGGCTTCTTTGATGGCAGGCACGGTATGACCCAGTCCCTTGGGATATTGCTCATTGGCAATCAGTGGCACGCCCAGCAGTTTTAGACCTGTGATAAGTTTGACGCAGTTATCCACCACTGTTTGATAATTATCAATATGTGGGGTGAGTTTTTCTTGCACATCAATCAAGATGGCTTGGGTATTTTCAACGACGATTCGCACGATTCTCTCCTTGTTGATTGTAGGCTTAGGACAATTTTGCGTGGGCAGCAGCGCCAATTTCACAGCCGTCATGGCTGACAAAGACGATTTTACCACTGGGCAAATAAAAATGATAGGTGGTGTAATGACCGCCTTGATTTGCCCATAAATTGGGCGACGTTGGCATGTTGATGGGCACCGCCTTAACGCCTAAGGCGCGTTTAAAATTTCCATGCTGGGACATTGCTGAGACTTAAAACGACAATCCCCCACCCCAGTCATCGCACCAAAACCAGCACTCATCTCCAGCCACACCACATAATGAATGCTCAAAAGCGGGCTGTCTGGATTGTCAACTGGATAAATGTACGACAATTTGCCATCACCGCCAGAAAGAGTGCGTGGTCATACAACCGAGCTTCATCCAATACCCGAGCCGTTGCACACAGGTTCATTTGCTCGCCGCGCTCAAGCGGCTGCGCAAACTTTTTGGATAATCGCCATTTGTACATGCATGTCAGCTTGGACATGGGACAATTGCGCCAAAACAACACCAAACACAACCAAAAATTTCATTGCCATTTTCTTAAATAAGCTGCACTTATCATAACAAGACAAAGCACCTTTGACAAGCAAATAAAAACCACCCAATTTGGGTGGCTTGCTGATAAACTGCTTGTTTTATCTTAAGACCGATTCAGGGTCAATATAGGCACTGCCCTTTTGAATGCGAAATTCCATCACAACCACGCCGTTGTTTTGTTTCATGCTGGCAATGCGCTGACCTGCCACCACGTTTTGTCCTTGTTGAACAGCCGCGTCTTTGATAAAACGGTACTCGCTGGTAAAACCATCGGCATGGCGTATGCTGATTGACGCATTTTGCATGTTATTGCCATCTGCATAAATCACCGTGCCCGCGCGGCTTGCCACCACTTCATCACCGACGCTGCCATCAAACCACATGCCTTCTGCTCTGGCATTGATACCGTTGACCTGACGCACTTCGCCAAAATGGCGCACTATCTTGCTTTTTTTACCCACAGGATAAATAAACTGCATCAAACCCACACTGCCCACCAAAGTTGAATGACTGCCCGCCATTGGTGCTGACGGCGTGTTGTGCTCAAGGCGCGAAGTGGGCGGCGTTACTGGCGGCGCTTTTGTCTGCACAACGGACAACGTATCTTGCTTGGGCTTGGCAGGCTCGGCAGGCTCAGTGGTGCTCTTCCAAAGCGCCAGCCATTGACCTGTATAAATGGTGTTGCTGCTGTCCAAGCGATTTAATTTGGCGACTTCACGCCAACTGATGCCATAGCGACTTGCAATCTTACTGACCGTATCGCCACGCTCTACTTTATAAAAATTTGGCACCCCATTGGTGTTCATCACAATGGCTGGCTGCTCATTTTTTTTGTAGGTTGGCTGTGTTACACAAGCGGACAAAACTGTGGTCGCCATCACCAATGCAGCACAATAACAACGCTTGTTGCCATGATTGTTTTTGCTGTTTGTATCAATCGCTCTCATGTTATTTACTCTAATTGCTCCACACAAATCACCGCACCATTATCCAAACGATATGCCAACAAAGAGCCGCCCCATACGCAACCTGCGTCCAAGGCACGCACCTGACTGGTGTCCACTTGCGCCTTTAGTGCCGCCCAATGCCCAAATAAAATTTTGCGTTTTCTGGGCACTTGCCAAAAAAACCATGGCAAATAGCCATCGGGCATGACATCGTCCAAACTTTCCTTAAAGGAAAACTCAAGCAGCCCATCTTTGGTACAAAGGCGCATTCGGGTAAAATAATTGGCAATGGCGCGCATACGGCGATAACCGTTGAGTTTGTCTGACCACACGTCCGCCTTTTTGCTGTACAAATTGGGCAACAAACGGTCTAATTGCTTCAGACTGCCACCAAGTTGCACTTCCAATTCTTTGGCGTATTTGCGCGCTTCTTTGACCGTCCAGTTGGGTGGAATGCCTGCGTGTGTCAAAACAGTTTTGTCGTCAGGCAGCACCAACAGCGGCTGACGGCGCAACCAATTTAGCAGCTCGGCACAGTCTGGCGCAGCAAAAATCGCCGCCGTTTTGTCTTTGCTTTTGATGGGCAACACACCGCGCCATGTGGCAATCAGCGTAATGTCGTGATTGCCCAGCACTGTGGTGAGCGCGCCCATCTCTGAGAGTTGCTTGACTTTGCGCAGCGTTGCCAACGAATCTTCGCCACGCGCCACGACATCGCCAGCCAACCAAAGTTTGTCTTGGTGTGGGTCAAATTCTAGTTTTTGTAGCAAGCGCTCAAACGCCCCAAAACACCCTTGCAAATCACCAACCACATATTCGTGGCGATAAGACCTATTTTTGTATTTTTTCATAAAACTCATGTCAATTTGGCAAACAACACCTAACACAACACACCATTGTAAAACAAAACACTCACGGAAGTTGGCTTCAATGGTTATTTTTGGTTGCCATTGTTCAACATTCGTTGATACGCTCGGCAAGCTGGCTTGGTGCTGGCAATTGTTTTGTATATTTTTTATTCAAAATGGCTTTTTTGCCAAGCGATATCGGACAAACGCACAAAATCTTTAACCAAAAGGTTTTCGGGGCGAGATTGTGGGTGAATGCCAGCCGCCAAAAACGCTTCATCGCTTAAGGTAGGCAAAAGATGATTGCTCTTAAAAATGGCGCGCAGCGTCTTGCGCCGATGATTGAAAGTCTCACGCACGATGGTCATAAACAGCGCTTCATTTTGGGCAACGATGGGTTTGTGGACAAAGGGCACCAGACGAAATACCGCGCTGGTTACTTTGGGTGGCGGCATAAAAGCACCTTTTGGCACTGTCAGCAAGTACTCTGTCTGGCAAAAATACTGCATCACCACCGACAAGCGACCGTACTCTTTGGTATTTGGCTCGGCAACAATTCTATCCACCACTTCTTTTTGGAGCATAAAATGCATGTCAATGATGACGTCATAAAACTCCAACAAACGAAACAAAATGGGCGTTGAAATGTTATAAGGCAGATTGCCCACCACCCGAAAAGCGCCTTTGCCAATTTTTTGGGCAAGGCTGCGATAATCAACGTGCATGGCGTTGTCATTGATGATGGTAAAATCAGGGTGGCTGTTTGCGCCGATATTGAGCTTTAGACTGTTTGCCAGACCTGTATCCAGCTCAATCACCGTCATGCCATCAACTTCGGCCAACAAAGGCTCGGTCAGCGCCCCCAAACCCGGTCCAATTTCCAATAAATTATCACTCTTTGACAAACCAATGCCATCAACAATCTGCCTAATAATGCCAGCGTCGTGCAAAAAATTTTGTCCAAAGCGTTTTTTGGGTGTGTGCTTTAGTTGTTTGGGGGTGCGTATGGTCATGCTAAAAACCTATGATAAATTTTTAGTATAACACAGTGCAATATAACAGCCAAATCGCTGCCAATTTGTTTGACCCATCAAGACAAACCACATTGTGCTAAGACTTCAATCCCATCGCATAACTGGCAACCAATGGCTTAATGTTTGGCACTTTGTCAAAAGCGAGCAGCCCCACATTGCGCGCAAACTTTAAAAGTGGATTGGTGTGGGTAAAAGTGCCAATCACCACATCACAAAAACGAATGACGCGTTTTTGGTCTTTTTGACGCGCTTTTTCATAAGACGACAGTTTTGCACTGTGTCCAAAGTCAAACATGCCATCAGAAGCGCCCGCCAACGTCTCACCAAGCATTTTTGCCAACGCATTGGCATCTCTTAGACACAAATTAAAGCCCTGACCCGCCACAGGGTGCAGCGTATGAGCGGCGTTGCCCATGATCACAAAGCGACCAACCACCTGCTTTTGTGCCAACACCCGCGCCAAAGGATACGCCCCGCGCCTGCCAGCCTTGACAAACTGCCCCGCTTCGTCGCCAAACACCGTCTTTAATGTGTCCAAAAAATAATCATCATCGGTCAAATAACGACTTTCTTGACCTTGTGGACAAATAAACACCACCGAACGCCGATACAGCGTCTGCCCATTTGCTCGGTCATCAGGCAATGGCAGCAGCGCCAAGGGTCCAACTTGGCTAAATCTTTCTATTGCCAAGTGTTGATGGGGCTTTTGGGTTTGCACCACGCCCACAATCGCCACTTGCCGATAATCATAAGTGTCCACTTCAACGCCGAGCCGACAACGCACCGGAGAATGCTGACCATCACACGCCACCACCAAGGGCGCACTAAGACTGGTGATTGCGTTTTGTCCGTTTTTTAGGCTGACGGTGGCAAGATGTTCATTTTGACAAACATCCACCACGCAAGTGTCGTCAATCAGTTGGATAAATTGGTTGTCTTTGACCGCTTGCAACAGCTGCCTGCCCAGCCAAGCGTTTTCCATGACATGACCAAAACTTTCTACCTTTTCTTGGGTTTTGTTCAGCATTGCCCGCCCAAAACTGCCCAGCTCGCTAATGCTCACGCCATCAATGCGACAAGCGTGGCTTTGCAGGCGCTGCCACAAGTCAATTTCTTGATAAATCTGCACCGTGCGCCGCGACAAAGCGGTATTGCGACTGTCCAAATAGTACTGTCGCGCCACGTCGTCATCTGGTGAGATGGTTGGGTATTTGGCAGCTTCAATCAATGTGCTATAAATCTTTTGGTGGGCAAGCAGCAGTGCCAGCGACAAACCCACGTGTCCGCCACCCACAATGATGACATGATTGTTGTCATGTTGTGCTAAATGCTTTTTCATTATCATCACCAAGCAAAAATCATCATTATAGCAATAACCGCGCCATTAACAAACAACCACCACAAAAATCAACACAAAGACTGCCAATTTTTGTTATAATAGCCAGCCATTTTTAGATGATTAAGACCAAAGTCTAGGAGAAAGTGATGAATATTCAAGCACTTATGCAACAAGCCCAAGCCATGCAAAAGCAAGTTGAACAAAATGTAGAAGCCGCCAAAAAAACCTTGGCAAGCAAAGAAGTGCAAGGCGAAGCGGGCAATGGTCTTGTAAAAGTTACCATGACAGGTCGTCATGTGGTCAAACGCTTGTCCATTGACCCAAGTTTGATGGGCGATGAACCTGACATGATTGAAGATTTGGTCGCTGCTGCCATCAATGATGCCGTTCGTCAAGCCGACGCGCTGCACGAAGAAATCATGGCAAGTGCCACCACAGGCATGGGACTGCCCAAAGGCATGCAGGGGCTGTTTGGCTAAATGCTGACCCCCAAATTTGACCAACTGGTCAAAGCGCTGCAAATTCTGCCCAGCGTTGGACAAAAATCCGCCCAACGCATGGCATTGCAACTGCTGTCTAAAAAACGCAATGGCGGCATCAGTTTGGCACACGCCCTAGAAACCGCCATGCGTGAAATCCAAGAATGCGCCCAATGCCATTCATTCAGCGATGACGCCATTTGCTCCATCTGTAGCGATACCCGCCGTGATGATGACTTGTTGTGCGTGGTAGAAAGCGCCGCCGATGTGGTGGCGATTGAACAAAGCGGTGCTTATCGGGGCAAATATTTTGTGCTGGGTGGTCATTTATCGCCGATAGATGGCATTCATGCTGAAGATTTGTACATTGACGAGCTGATAGCATTGACAAAAAACAAAGCCATCAACGAGCTTATCATTGCCACAGGCGCAACCATAGAAGGACAAACCACCGCCTTTTTTATCAGCGATGTGCTGCGTGCTCACGTTGGCAAAATCACCCGTCTTGCTCAAGGCATTCCTATCGGCGGTGAGCTTGGCTATGTGGACAGCCTGACTTTATATCAAGCCCTACAAAATCGTGCCTTTTTTTAGTTTATGAAGCCCATCACTGCCCCACCCAAAGTCGCCGACAATTTGGACGCTTATGTATCTTTACCAACCTTTTGGGTACACACCGACGAAGAACTTGCCGATTTAATCTGGCAAATCGGTCAACAACCCATCATCGCCTTAGACACCGAATTTATCAGGCGCACCACTTACTATCCAATTTTGGCGCTGCTCCAAATCAACACTGGCACAGGCATTTATTTGGTGGACGCGCCAAATCTAGATTTGACGCCGTTTTGGCAGGCACTGCGCCAAGTGCCCACGCTGGTCTGGTACGCCTGCGGTGAAGATTTGTTGATTTTTTATTCACTCA
This sequence comes from Moraxella sp., assembly GCA_030528385.1. Lineage (GTDB taxonomy): Bacteria > Pseudomonadota > Gammaproteobacteria > Pseudomonadales > Moraxellaceae > Moraxella. The sequence goes on along the minus strand of JAUMYZ010000016.1, from coordinate 11,950 downwards.
CCAACAGCCCACCTTTGACCAATGTGTTTGACGTACAAATCAGTGTCGCTTATTTGACTGGCAAATTACAAATGGGCTATAGCCAAGCGGTCAACGAACTGCTTGACATTGCTTTGGACAAAGCGGAAAGTCAATCCGATTGGCTGGCTCGCCCACTGAGCGCCAAACAAATACAATATGCCGATAATGACGTGCGCTATTTGCTTGCTTTGTACCAATCCATCAAAGACGCTTTGACGCACACCCTAAGTTTTGAGTGCGCCATAGAAGACAGCTTGTTGTACGCCAAAGAACTGCACGCTTCCCATCACACCCCCGATGACAAATTGTATCTTGAGTACATCACGCCCGACTATGATTCCACACAACTTGCAGCGCTGCAAGCACTGGTGGCATGGCGTGAAAACATCGCTCGCGCTGCCAACGAACCGTGCAGTTTTGTCATGAGCAAACAGGTTCTGCGCGAAATCATCACTTGTATGCCACAAAACATCAAACAACTGGCACTCACCCCCATCAAGCGCTCCGTACTACGCCGTCATGGCGAAGCGATTATTGCCATCGTCAAACACGCCAAAACCCTGCCAGCAGACGCCTTGCCAAGTTTGCCACTGCCCAGACACACCAGCAAACACAAGCCCTTTAAAAAAGCTCTAGAAAATGCCATCAAAACCCACAGCCAAGCCACGCACATACCCGCCAATTTGTTATTGCGTCATCGCTGGATAAACCAGCTGCTTTATATGGTGTACCAAGATTTGTCCATAAACACATTGCCTGACGGGCTCAAGGGTTATCGTTATCAGTGGGTTGTTGATGTTATTTTGCCATTGCTTTATCAATATAAGGCACAGATTAAGCAAGGTTTTGATGGCTCAATGACACAAAACTCCCCTAAACTGTCAGTATCTGATTAATAAGCCACAAAAAATCTTCCAAAGCCATGCCTTTGCTGGTCATGCAAATGTAACTGTCTTGATAAACAAACTCACCATGATGATACGCCACGCCCTTCTTATCGCTCAAAGTCTCCAGACGTACAGGCGTGTCATTGACCACTTGGGCAAACAGCTCACTTGGCAGCAATAATGGTTGTTTGTCAATCTTGGTTTGTGTGATTTCTAAGCGGGCTTTACTGGTCGGGTTTTCAAACAAACGATACAAACCATCAAAACCATGTTCGCCCATGTCGCCTTCATATTGCCTGCCCGTCAAAACAAAACCGTCTGGCAACTTGCTTTGTAGCGAAACGGGTCTAAAGGAGAGTTTTTGTCTGCGCCCAAAGCGATAGCTCATCTTGGCGTGGGTGGATTTTTTAAATTCGTTGGTCAGCACGCCTGCCGATGTGCTGCCAGTGCGCTGTAAATTGGCAATTTGCAAGCGCAGCGCCGCAAGCTCTGCGTCAGGCAACAACAGCTCGTCTGCCGACACATAAACCGCCACCGCAGCAATGGCAGTGGTCGTGGTTTGGTTGCTGACGGTGGTTGCCGATTGGTTGCCTTTGTGCGCCTTGTGGCTTGGTCGCAAACACACCACACCGCCCAGCACCACCAACACCAAAGCGCTTGCCAACAGGTGTTTGTGGGCTCTTTTAATCATGGGTCCACCGCTGTTTTGAGCTGAGCAAACTTAAGTGAAGCGCATTTATTCTGGCAATAACTCACCGCCATTGTGCCATTTGCCAAACAGCAGCACGCCAGCACTTCATTGTCCGCCAAACAAGCAACGGGCTGGTGGCAATAGCTAATCTCACCTGTGCTCGCCCTAAGCTGCATGCGACATGAACCACAATAACCCTGACCACACTCAAAACGCACATCTTTGTGTCCAGTGCGTATCATGCCTTCTAACAAAGTCTCATTGTCATGCAAATAAAAGCGCATTTCATCGGTAAATACCCAGCCCATCATCTGTCCAAATATTGTCTGTTTATTGTTATTAAAGTTGTGTTTATAGTTCAAAATCGTTTAAATCCACATCGTCCAAATCGCTGTCAATTTGTCCGACCAAATACGTGGTGATTTCGGTTTCTTGTGGCGCAACTTGCACATTATCACTGACAAGCCACGCATTAATCCAAGGAATGGGATTGGACTTGGCGTCAAAAATTGCTGGCAAACCCACCGCCAACATACGGTTATTGGTGATGTATTCAATATACTGACACAAGATGTCGCGATTGAGTCCAATGATTGAACCGTCTTTAAATAAATAATCCGCCCAGTCCTTTTCTTGTTCGGCGGCCACCTTAAAAATATTTATCGCTTCTTGGGTGCATTCTTTGGTGATTTCTACCATCTCTGGGTCGTCTTTGCCACTTTGCATTAGGTTAATCATGTGCTGCGTGCCATTTAGATGCAAGGCTTCATCGCGAGCAATCATTTTGATGATTTTGGCATTACCTTCCATGACTTTGTTTTCGGCAAAAGCAAATGAACAAGCAAAAGACACATAAAAACGAATGGCTTCTAGCACATTGACCGCCATCAAGCACAAATACAGCTTCTTTTTGAGCGCTCTTAAGTCGCCTTCACCACTCAGATTGTAGCGTTGACTGGCTTCGTACAAATCGTCATAATAAATGGCGATGTCTTTGGCGCGCGCCAAAATATTTTGGTTGTCCATAATGTCATCAAAAATCACACTGGGGTCATTGACGATGTTACGAATAATGTGCGTATAACTGCGACTATGAATGGTCTCACTAAATGACCACGTTTCAATCCACGTCTCAAGCTCAGGCAAAGACACAATTGGCAGCAGCACCGTGTTGGGACTGCGACCTTGAATGCTGTCAAGCAAGGTTTGGTATTTAAGATTGCTCAAAAAAATATGCTGGGCTGGCGCGGACAAATTGGCAAAATCAATGCGGTCTTTGGAGACGTCAATTTCTTCGGGTCGCCAAAAAAACGACAACTGTTTTTCAATCAGTTGCTCAAAAATGGGGTGTTTTTGTTGGTCATAACGCGAGACATTGACAGGCTGTCCAAAAAACATGGGTTCTTTTAGGGCGTCATTTTTGGTTTGACAAAAGATGGAATACTGCATGACCTACCTTTTAAGTGATTGATTTTATTAAAATACCATATTTATTGCCAATAAATTGCCCAATAGTATAACACAAAAACCATCACACGATATCCACATTATCAGCAGTGATTAGCACTTGCAAAAAATCCTTTGCCAAAATCAACCGACCTTGATAGTGCTGACTGGCTTCTGCGCGAATGTGCGCCATATTTGGTCTATGGTCAGACACGTCTTCAAAACTGGCATATCTGGCACTAAAATGCGTCAGCGCCAATGCTGGCATGCCTGCCGCCTGAGCAAACTGCGCCACCATCTTGGCGCTGCTATGCTGGGGGTCAAAACCCCCATCTGCCAAGGGTCTGGCGAGTATCTTTTGGCGTATTTCATCGGTATGGGTTGCTTCATGCACCAACAATGTTGCACCAATCACCGCGTCTGTGAGCAACTCTGGGGTGTCGTTGTCGCCTGCGATGACGATTTTTAATTTGCTTTGATGGTGAGTTTTATAATCATGGGGGTTGATGGGTGTGTCATTGATGATAATTGGCATGTCCGATTTTAATAATTTGCCCCAGTAAATATTAGGAATATTGTCCAAAGTTAATTTATCGGTTAATAATTTGTCTTTTTTTAGCGTTTGTGTCATACCAAAACCATAAGACGCACAGCGGTGCGACAGCCGATGAATGTCAATAGTGATATGGTGTTCATTGCTGATTGTTAAGGTAAAGGCATTTGATACATCATGATTATCACCCATCATGCTTTCTATATCCATAAATTCTATGGGATAATTTAAATGCAACTCACTCACAACTGCCAAAGCGTCCAATAATTTGTCAATGGCTTTGGGAGCAATTAAAGTTAAAGGTTTGTTGCGTCCGTGCATGCCCAGACTTGCCAAAAGTCCAGCCAGTCCATAACAGTGGTCGCCGTGTGTGTGGGTGATTAAAATGGCACACAAATCATTGGGTGATAAATGGCTTTTTAATAATTGGTGCTGAGTGCCTTCACCGCAATCAATGAGTAGCCAAGGGTGTCTTTTGGCGTGGGTGGTTGCCATCAGCTCCACAGCGATGGCAGATACGTTGCGCTCTTTGGTGGGGATACCGCTTGATGTGCCCAAAAAAGTGATGTTAAACATAGGCTTTCAAAACGCGTATTTTAGCATAAAAAAACAACCACTGGCACAATACCAACAAGATTTCTAAACAAAAAACTGTATAATATCCACACAAACGTCTTTACAATTTAAAAGGAGCATTCATGTTAAACGGTGATTTAAAAGAACAAGCCATCAGCAGACTAGAAAAAGCCCAACAAACATACGAAACACTTGCAAAAGCAATTAAAGCAAAATCAGAAAGATTGATGACTTTGCGCCAAAAAGACAGTGTAGAAATTATTTCAAATGCCGAAGAGTTGTTTTCTCGGGTGGCAAATAAGCCCAAAACTTTTGATAAGTCTTTTGAAAAATTTAAGGCAGATTATAGAGAATATCAATCCATACTTCACGATGTTTATCAATCTTCACAACAAGCCAATACCATAGCAGGCAGCAGCACTGGTGCAGGCATGGCGGCAGGCATTGGCGTTGTGGCATTTGCCCCGACTGCAGCGATGGCAGTTGCAACAACCTTTGGCACAGCGTCCACAGGCGTCGCCATCTCCAGCCTAAGCGGAGCAGCAGCAACCAACGCTGCTTTGGCATGGCTTGGCGGGGGCGCCCTAGCTGCAGGTGGTGGGGGCATGGCAGCAGGAAATGCCCTACTTGCTTTGGCAGGACCTGTGGGCTGGGCGATTGGTGGGGTAGCATTAGCAGGCAGTGCTATATACTTAACCAACAAAAATAAAGAGATTGCCAAAGAAGCCAATCGCCACACTCAAACATTGATTGCAGAAAATAGCAAACTCAAAGTCGCACAGCATGAACTGGACACGCTTATTAAAGAAACTCGGGAGCATATAAGCGGATTAGACCGCCAACTAACAATTCTTAAAGCGTCTTTAAAAAACTTTGATTACACTCAAATGAACAGCACTCAAAAACAGTTGATGATTGCCATAAAAAACCATATTGAAAGTTTGTCGTTGTTAATTAAAAAAAGAATTTTGCTTAATTAAGGCTCAACTCTTGAAAACAAGCAGCGTATCCAATCAAGCCGCCAGTGCCGTCATTGACACCATCAATCAATCACGGCTCGCCCAAGAACAGCTTGCCTTGTCCAATCAAGACAGCAATTTTCAAGCAGCACTTAAACAGATTGATAAGGTTCGTGAGTTTGTTGGTAAACCTGAACATATTTTAGGTAGCAATCTGACCAAACACGGAGAGATTGCTGAACAAGCAGAAGTAGCCATCACCAACGCCAAAGACCTACTGTACGGCAGGCGTGGGCTTGATAATCTGCGTGCCACTTTTGATGGAGTGGGACGCACTGCCCCCGAAGACTATCTTATTGATGGCATACAAGTTCAGTCCAAATTTGTCAATGGCACCAATGCAGGTTTGCAACATGTCTTGCGACACATGGAAAAATACGAAAACTTTGGTAGAGACAGTTCATACTATCACATTCCCAAAGAACAATATGAGATTATTGATAAAATCCGTTGTGGCGAACCCATAGAAAATCTTAGCCAGCGCAGTATCAATGCCATACAAGCCAAAATCAAGAACATTGAAACTTTGTCTGGCAAATCTTTTGACGATGTTGTCAAGCCCAGTGTGTCAAGCTATGCCGACATACAACAAGGCAAAATTCACAGCACGCTAGATGCTCACACCCAAGAACTTAACAAAACAAACCAAGAAATTAAGCAACAAATTCACAAAAGTCATCAGGCATCTTTCTCCGAAGCTCTTCAAGCTGGTTTGGGTGGGGCAGCAGTCGCTGGGACAATAGCTCTTGCATCGGTATTATATCAAAAACACAAAGAAGGCAAAAACTTGTTTCAAGGAGAGTTTACCGCTGATGATTGGCAAGACGTTGGTATCAAAACTGGCGTAGGTGCGGTTGGTGGTGGCATTACTGGGCTTGCAGTTTATGGGCTGACCAACTGTGCCGATTTAGCAGCACCAATGGCAGGGGCATTTGTTACCGCCACAAAAGGCGTTGCTCTACAAATAACAGCACTAAAAGGCGGCGAAATTACTTTTAATCAGTTTTGCACCAACACTTTATACCTATGCACAGACAGCGCAGGTGTTTGCTTGGGGGCAATGCTGGGTCAAACACTCATTCCCATACCCATACTGGGTGCAATGTTAGGTTCCTTAGCAGGCAAATACGCCACAAAAATCCTATTAGAAGAAGATGAAAAACTTGCCCAACAATTTGAACACGCTTTGAATGACCTTATCACAAAAATTGATGTTGTGTATCAAAATTTAATTGACAAAATTGATACAGAGTTTGCCAAATTCGCCAATCTTAGACAGCTTGCATTTGACTTTGACACAAATGCCAATCTTGTAATCGCCAGCATCCATCTTGCTCGTGCTTATGGTGTGCCAGAGCATAAAATTTTAAAATCAGAAACAGATTTGAAACAATTTTTATTTGACTGATTAAAAACCACCTGCCAACTCAACACAAAGTGGTTTTTTAATCATCTAAAATCAAATATCAAACGGGTCTCTTAGCACAATCGTCTGTGCCCTATCGGCACCTGTGGAGATGATGTCCACAGGGCAACCCACCAACTCTTCTATGCGTTTGATGTAAATTTTGGCGTTTTGTGGTAGCTCTTCAAACTTGGTAATACCAATGGTGGACTCACTCCAGCCTGCCAAAGTCTCATAAACAGGCTCTACCGTCTCATAAAAACGTGCGTCATAAGCCCCCACACAGCCACCTGCTGGCACACGGTAATCGGTGGCGATTTTAATCTCGGACAAGCCGTCTAACACGTCCAACTTAGTTAGACAAATACCGCTCATAGAGTTTAATACTACCGCTCGTCTTAGAGCCACCGCATCAAACCAACCACAACGTCTGGCACGTCCTGTGGTCGCTCCAAATTCATGCCCCACCGTCCCTAGATGTTCGCCCACTTCGTCAAACAGCTCGGTCGGAAAAGGCCCCGAGCCCACACGCGTGGTATAGGCTTTGGTGATACCCAGCACATAATCCATGTACAAAGGCCCAAGCCCTGTGCCTGTTGCCACCCCGCCTGCGGTGGTGTTAGAGCTGGTTACAAAGGGGTAAGTGCCATGGTCAATGTCAAGCAGTGTCCCTTGAGCCCCTTCAAACATCAAGTTCTCACCTGCCAAACGGCGAGTATTTAGCTCATCGCTTACATCTACCACCAGCTCTTTGAGCTCGCTCGCCCAGCTTTGACACAGTGCCAAGGTCTCATCATAATCAATGGCTGGCACTTGGTAGTACTCGGTTAGGGCAAAATTATGATACTCTAAAATGTCCGCCAGCTTCTTGGGCAAATCATCGGCAAATAAATCCGCCACTCTCAGCCCACGGCGAGCGACTTTGTCTTCATAAGCAGGCCCAATACCCCGCCCTGTCGTGCCGATTTTGTTGTTGCCACGCTTAATCTCACGGGCTTGGTCAAGGGCAACATGATAAGGCATAATCACAGGACAAGCAGGCGAGATACGCAGTCTTTCACGCACTGGCACGCCTTTTTTTATCAAACCATTCATCTCTTTTAGTAGAGCATCAGGGGCAAGCACCACGCCATTGCCAATAAAACAGGTAACGCCATCACGCAAAATCCCCGATGGAATTAGGTGTAATACGGTTTTTTCACCGCCCACCACCAAGGTATGACCTGCGTTGTGTCCGCCTTGATAACGTGCCACAGCGGTTGCTTTTTCGGTCAGCAAATCCACGATTTTGCCTTTGCCTTCATCGCCCCACTGACTGCCCAGCACCACAACATTTTTACCCATAGCTCTCTCCAACTTATCGCAAAATACTACCCGTCATCACAGATTAAATCCATCATGACAAATTCAAACTGATAAACTTTTAACACCGGCAAATTAAAACTGATAAATCTGTGCCTAATCTGCCTGCCACAACTTGGCAAATTTTAACACATTGGGCGTGTCCACGTTACTTAACGGACAGACAACCGCACAGCACATCTTACCATCCAGTATGGTGCTTTCATAAGCCAAATGGCAACGCAATCCACAAATTTTATCAAATTCTTTTTGATTGACCTTAACCACCACTTTGGCAAACGACTGCTCCAGCCAAATCCGATAAAGTGTATTGTCTTGCTCTTTATCAAACCTTAAATGTGCCGACAGCACCGCATGAGCCACCAATGTGGGCACCATATAAGACGGCACACTGTCCAAAACAGCAATGTACAATTTTAGCTTATCACTCATCGCCCACCAATCTCACCGACCACACACCATCATCAAGGTGTAAAACGCCATCTATCTGCTGTGGCTTATCGCTGATGGACAAAGGCTTAATCACCACACAACCTTCATCTTGTAAAGTTTTGATTTGTTCAATCAAATCATCTTTTTGGGTTTGAGTGGCATTTTGACAATCATCAAAATCCACCCAAATCACCGTATCAGCTTCCAGCTCCACAAAGTCAAGCAAACGGTTAATATCCATGCTAAATCCAGTCGCTTGACGTGTGCCACCCGCCCGAAAACGCCCACCACGCACTAGAGCTTGTGTCTGTGCGGTGTCATTATTATTTAGATACACATTAAACACCAGTCCCGTATGATAATGGTAACCCGACAGCTCAGTAACATCAATACTAACGCTCATGCCCGCTTGTTGAATATGACAAGCAAGCCTAGCCAGCTCTTGACAGGCTTTGACGATTTGGACATCGGTTTGGGCGATGGGTGAAAGTTTGCCCAGCAAATTATCTGCCGATGGCACACATTTGCTCTTAAGTGTGTGTTTGGCAAGCACCAAAAAGTCTGCCCCGCCACCCATGTTGGCACACAAAGCATAAAGTTCGGGCAACGATTTTTTACGATAAAAATTCATCAAACGATTGATGTCAAACTGGGTCAATCCGTGCAAAACACACAATTGCTCAAAAATCGCCACATGACCCACATCAATGTGCAGCTTGTCCAATGACATGCCAATCTCATCACACAAAGCACACAACAAATCAATCAGCGACAACTCTGCCACCACATCATCAACACCAAAAATTTCCGCCCCAAGCTGTATGGGCGTACGCAGTCCAAATAGCCCCGTTGGCAATGTTTTGACCACTTGACCCACATAACAGTAACGACTGACCCCCGTGCCGTGTTGAGCGTCAATACGGGCAATCTGCGGGGTGATGTCAGCACGCAACCCCATCATACGACCATTGAGTTGGTCAATGATTTTAAAGGTCTGGCGTTTTAATTCTTCATCGGCATTTGCCAACAACGTTTCGGTATATTCAATCAGCGGCGGCGACACCAAACGATAACCGTGTGCGGTCAAGATAAATAACAAAGCGTCGCGCAGACTTTCTTGTTTTTGGGCGTTATCAAATAAAACATCTGCCACGCCATCGGGTAGTAGCCAGTTTGATGTGATATGGGTAGAAGAAGCAGACACAAAAACCCCTGTTGGTTTTAAACAAAATAAAGAAAAACACTCAAGGGTTTTTCGCCCTTAGTGTATCATAGAAACAAAAACTCGGCTAGAAGCTGAGCAAAAAATTTATCCAATCGCCATTAAGCTGCTGACACAGCACAAAAATTTTAAACAAACGGCACAAATCTTGTTATAATAGTCGCCCTTTTAACTTTAACGACTTAGGGGGTGCCATGACCGACAAGCTCGCAACAGACACAGACCGCACAGCTCCCCTTGATGATACAGAATACGACAACCCCAAAGACATCGCCGACATCAATGACGATGAGCTTAGCCCCTTGGACATGGGCGACAGCTATATCTATGGTGATGCTGACGCCACCGACGAAGACACCATAGAGACCATGACGGTCTATGACCCTGACGCTGACCGTTTTGAAGACTTAGAAGACAATCCCAGCAGCGACGAAACGGTGGTTTGTTATGCTTATTCTCGCAAAACTGGCGAACCCATTGACCCCCTAAAGATTGATGAAGTCAGTCGCACCCTAAACAACAACAACCAGTTTATTTGGCTTGGGCTGTATAATCCCAGTTTTGACACCGTCAAAGAAGTCCAAGACGCCTTTGATTTGCATGAGCTCGCCTTAGAAGACGCCTTTGCCGACCACCAACGCCCCAAGGTAGAAAGCTATGGCAACGACACCATCTTTGTGGTGGTGCGTACCGCCAAACTAGAAGACAACCAAATCCGCTATGGCACAACTGCGGTATTTATGGGCAAAAACTTTATCATCTCCATCAGACGTGGGGCATCCAACTCTTATAGCCCTGTGCGCGAGCATTGCCACAGACGACCCGAAAAACTGCGTCTAGGCCCTATTTTTGTGTTGCACGCCATTTTAGACTTTATTGTGGACAACTATTTGCCCATCACCGACCGTTTGGGCAATTATCTGCGTGAACAAGAACGTAATATTTTTTCTTATGAATTTAACAAATCCACCTTGCGTAATTTGTATGAATTAAAATCCCAACTGGTGCATATGCGTGCGGTGATTTTGCCCGTGCAAGACGTGTGCAACTTCTTTATCAACCACAAAAAAAACGAGCTGTTATCGTCTTTTCCTGCCGCCGCCAAACCCTATTTTAGGGACGTCAACGACCATTTATTACGCTCTATTGACGCGGTCAACGGCTTAAATGAAATGCTCTCGGTGGCGATGGACACTTATATGGCAATCGTTACCATGGGACAAAACGATGTGGTGCGCAAATTGGCAGCATGGGCAGGTATCGCCGCTGTGCCGACAGCGGTGGCAGGCATTTATGGCATGAATTTTGAGTTCATGCCTGAGCTTGGCTGGCGATATGGTTATTTTCTTGTATTATTTGTGATTTTCTTTGTATGTTTTTATTTACATTACAAATTTAAAAAGGCAAAATGGCTATGATTTTTTAGTCTAAGGAAACAACATGCGTGGCGGTATCATCACCTGTCATTTTAGCGACACTCAAGTCTTATATAACAGCTATTTGTCTTTTGTTGCCAATAGTGGCATTTTTGTGCCCAGCTCTCGCAAACACCATCTTGGCGAAGAAGTTTTCGTGGCGGTTACGCTGCCAGATTCTAGCGAACGTTACCCCATCAACGGCAAAATTGTCTGGCTCAATGACAAAGGCACCACCACCAAACCTGCAGGATTTGGTTTACAATTTGGCACAGACGCCAACAGCTTGCGCCTAAAAAACGAAATTGAGCGTTTGTTGGCAGGACAAATTGAAGCCGACAAAGCCACGTACACCATGTAAACCATCAACCCTTTGTGGTCAGATTTGTTGGCGCGCTCAGCAGCAGCTTGGTTTCAAAAATCGCACCATCGGCTTTGTCATCAATGTAGCCGCTTTGCCACAAAGTTTGTAGCACAGGGCTGTTTAGCAGTTGTTCTTGGGCTTGGATAATCACCGCTCGGTAACGCAGGTCTCGTTTTATGGCGGGTGTTTGCAGCGCTTGCACCTTTTTGTCATCACCAAGCATAAAGATGGTTTTGTCCAGCTGACTGTCAGGACACAATGTGGCAAATTTTGTGGCAAATCCATCAAAACTCACCATAATTTGTTTATTGTTATCAGGCACATACAACCTACAAGCGCCACCAATCTCGCCCGTCATCATTGAGCGGTTTGCCAATGCCAACTCGTCCACGTCCAGCCAGCGATTTTGGCGCGCCAAAGACACCCAATAATCCCACTTTTCAGGTGTCCACGCGCCCACCAACTCACAGCTGGGAGCAACGATTTGCTCATAAATCCGCTGCCTGATTTTATTGATTGAATGATTATCATTTTCAATCTCTGAATTTTCAATCTCT
>JAUMYZ010000006.1 GCA_030528385.1 Moraxella sp. | reverse complement strand
GGAAGAAAACGCTAAATTTGCCTTTGGGTAGATTTGGGTAGGTTTTTTAGAACGGTGTGCTGTACGCGTTGGCAATCGTCTCTATTTTTGTGGGCATGGGTCTGGGCTTGACAATGGCGTTTAAACCCCACCTTGCCAAGACCTTGGCGATTCCTTATGCGATGGTTGAAGGCGTGTTGCTTGGCTCGTTTACTGCCGCCATGTATTATGTTTATCCAAGCGTGCCACTCTTGGCGCTGTCGGCAACTTTTGTAACGGCGGCGGTGATGTTGACGCTTTATGTTACTCGCATTATTAAGGTTACCGAAAAATTTCGCTCCATCATTGTGTCTGCTTCCATCGCCATTTTTATTGTGTACATGGTGCAACTGGCGATGAGTTTGATTTTTGGCAGCAGCATTCCTTTGTTGTTTGATGGTGGTTTGGTTGCCATTGGCTTTAGTGTCTTTGTAACTTTGATTGCTTCGTTTAGTTTGCTGCTTGATTTTGACAACATTGAAAAGGGCGTAACTTGGGGCGTGGATAGAGACTTTGAGTGGGTCTATGGCGTGGGTGTCTTGGCGACACTGGTGTGGATGTACATTGAGTTTTTGCGTCTGCTTGGCTATTTACAAGACTGACAAAATCTAATAAAACACCCTTTGGGGTGTTTTTATATAAGTAGTGAATGCCAGTCGGCTGGTGATATGCAACGCCCCCAAGTCAGCGTACCAATAAGCAGAGCCACAGCCACCGCTTTGTCGCCCCCAGTATCAAAGAGACAGATAAGCCAACGATAAAATGCGTCCATAGATGGTGTACTTCCCTGAAAGCCCAGTAAAATACTGGCGAGCTTATTTAAAAACATAATACCCCAAACCAAAAAAATCAATCCTTGTCATTGATTTTTATAAAAAAATCGCCCCATCGGAGCGATTTGATTAAAAAAGTGTGCCATCAGTTTTTGGCGACTTTGCCTTGTGCGTCCACCGCCAATTTGTCATACACACCCCCTTCTTTAAAGTAGGTGTCCATGATGGATTTCCAGTCGCCAAAGACATCATTGGGAAAAAAGGTCTGCATGGCGGGGAATTTGTCGGTGTGTTTGGCGAGTATGTCGGCATTGCTGGGGCGCAAAAAGTATTTGACTGCCAGCTCTTGACCTTGGTTGCTATACAGATAATCTAGGTAAGCACGAGCGACATCGGTGGTGTCTTTTTTGTTGCTGACGGCATTGACCACCGCCACAGGGTTTTCGGCATTGACGGTGTAGCTTGGGTAGATGATTTGCACGTTACCAAATTTTTCTTTGATGACGTTGGCTTCGTTTTCAAAGGTGATAAGCACATCGCCAATGCCACGCTGAGCAAAGGTGGTGGTGGCAGCTCGTCCACCATTTTCAAAGACTTTGACATTGCCTAGCAAACCTTTGACAAACGCTTGGGTTTTGTTTTCGTCTTTGTTAAAGGTGTGCAAGCCATAGCCATACGCCCCCAAAAAGGCATAACGACCATTGCCAGTGGTTTTGGGATTGGAAATGACAATGTCTGTACCTTTTGTGGCAAGGTCTGACCAATCTTTGACATTTTTGGGGTTGCCATCTCGCACCAAAAAAACGATGGTGCTGGTAAAAGGAATGGCGTTATTGGTAAATGCCTGTCGCCATTGGCTGTCCACCAACTGACTGTCAGCCAGCAGTTCAATGTCTGAGCCTTGATTCATGGTTACCACGTCCGCTTCTAGCCCATTTTTGACCGACAGAGCTTGTTTGGACGACCCGCCGTGTGATTGTTTGATGGTTATGGCGGTGTCAGGATTGACGGTTTTGTAATGCTCTATAAAAATGGGGTTGTAGTCTTTATAAAAATCTCGTGCCACGTCATAAGAGACGTTGAGCAGCTCTACTTGAGTTTTTGTGGTGGCTTTGGTGTCATTGGTTTTGCTTGGCTCGCTGTTGCCACAGGCGGTCAAAGCAAAAGCGGATATGCTCAGGGCTAAGGGTAAAATGGCGGTTTTCATAATTTGTCCTAAAAATAAAAGATGAGCTATTGTAAAAGCGATTGGCAAAAAAGCCTATCATAAAAACGGTAAATCATTATTCGCTTTGGGAATGAGTAACAAAAAATGAAAAAAACCAACCTAAAAAGTTGGTTTTTGGTTGTTATTACAAGTTGTCATGCGTGTTTAAAACAAATGATTGTGAAATTGTCCGACTTTTGTTGGGCGAAATCTTGGATTGGTGGCTTTGCCGTCATGGGTCAAAAGATACACATCGCCCCATGTTTGACCACTTTCATAACGAAAATCAAGCAAATAGCGTTCGCCTTTTGGGGTGATGATGGGCATGGGATTGACAAACGCCCCTTGATAATAAACAAAGCCTTGTATTTTGGGCTTGACGGTATTGTACTTATCAGCAATCAACATAACGCCATCGTCTTTGATAATTAAATCGGTGCTGATATAGTCAATCTCAGCATCTGCTCGTATCGGTGCGTTGGTGATGCGAGCAAGTTTTTGATAGGCGATGGCTTCTTTGCGGTGGTCGCTTGGGAGCGACAATGGTCGCAATAAAAGTTGGTGCAAGCTGACAAAGTAAATAGAGCGGACAAGCCCAAAATAATCAGACGTGTGTTGTCAAAAAAGACGTCATAACAATACTCTCTTGTCGTGTCATTTGCCATGGCATGTGTGGGCAATTTGTTTTGTTGATAGCCATCCGTCTTAACAAAATAGCAAACGCACGTCTATTTTTATAAATAAATATTGGTTTGGTAACCAAAGTTTTTGGACAATAAAAATGCAAGGTGATGTACTCCCCTAGCTAAAGCAAGGGGCTTCCTGCAACCAGCGTATCACATCCAATACGGAGAATGTTCTTAGCTCCATTGACATCTCTGTCATGGGTAGTCCCACAATGACCACAAGTCCATTCTCTTATTGCCAAACCTGCTCTGCCTTTGGGGCTACTGTCTGATATGTTCAGACAGTTTGAGCAGGTTTGGGTTGTGTATGTTTCATCTGCTTCTAACAAAAGACAACCTGCATGCTTGCATTTATAGTCCAGTTGTCTTTTCAGTTCAAACCAAGAAGCGTCATAGACAGATTTGGCTAGGTTGGTTGAAGTGAAGTTAGATGAGTTTAGTTTGCCTATCACGATTAAGGCATTTTGTTTAATAAGTTTGCTTGTAAACTGATGTATGGCATTAAGTCTTGAATTTTTGATTTTAGCATGGATAGATTTAACAAGTTTCTTTTTGTTGGCTCGTTGGGCTGTGGCAAGTTTTTGAGCATACTTATGGGTAAACTTGGTTTCTAGCTTATCGTTATTGGAGCAAGTAACTGCTGTTTTACAGCCTAAATCCAATCCCACAGACTTTGTACCACATTGATTTTTTGGGAAATCTTTTACGGTAATGCAGGCATACCAACGCCCACGACTGTCTTGCACCACTTCACAGGTATTTAGATTGTAGTGTGATAGGTTGTATTGGTCAAAGACAGTGATGATAAGCTTGTTGCCTTTGGCAAGGCTAAGTTGTAGTTTGGACTTTAAGGCTTTCTTGCCTGTTTGATAAGTGTGTGGCAGTTTCACTGCTGACTTTTTAAAGGGTATCCAGCCTAGACTTTTGTGTTTGGCATTAGGGTTATTGGTTCGCCAGTTTAGTTTGGCTTTTTTAAATTGCTTTCTTGATTTGGCGTGAGTTTCATTGATGGCTTGAATGGTTTGGGAATGCAAGCCAAGTAGTTCGCCACTGCCTTTGGTGTATTCGTTTAGGTCGTAAGCAGATAAGAACTTATGATGTTTTTGTAGGTATTTGTAACTTAAATCATTCACATAGTTCCACACGAAATTAACCGAACTTGACAGCTTTTCAAGTTGGTTTGAATGTTTGGTGTAGATACGGAGCTTTAAGGTTTTCATGGGAGTATTTTAACAAACTTTAGGTTATGTTTAAACAACATACCGCCTTATATCCACCCCATAAATGGGGTGGTTTTACGGCGGTGATTGATAAAACTTGCATTTAAAATAAAAGACTTTAATAATGCTGTTTAAATGCTTACCCCCCCAACAAACATTCAAACTATGGATTTGACACCACCAGCCCAA
Source organism: Moraxella sp. (assembly GCA_030528385.1). Classification (GTDB taxonomy): domain Bacteria; phylum Pseudomonadota; class Gammaproteobacteria; order Pseudomonadales; family Moraxellaceae; genus Moraxella. The sequence continues at coordinate 127,923 of JAUMYZ010000006.1, read as the reverse complement.
ACACGTCTTTACGAGCCATCACCTGCATTGCCCATGCCTGATGGGTGGCAGGCTCTAACATGGTGTTGTCTTGCTTAAAGACCGCTTTGGCGTCTTTGGACAAAATGGCACAGGCTTGGGCATAATCGGTGCTACTTACTTTAAAGGCTTGAATCACCGTATCAATTTGGCTGGGGTGAATGACGGTTTTGCCAACCAAACCAAGTGCCACATCTTGATACAGTTCTTGTTTAAACAAATCAGGCTTGTCCAAATACTCAAAAACAGGCGATGACAAATAAAAACCATGTGGCACAAAAATCCCAAGCAAACGATACAGCAGCGTGCCTAGGGGTGATTGGTATAAAGTAACGTTGGGCAGCCGCCGCATACGCAAACACGCCAACAAATCATTGCCACCGACACGCACCGCCAAAATCTCTTGGTCAAACCCTTCACTCAATGCCACCGCCAGCTCTTGATTGTGGGTTGCCCCAAATACCAACGCCGTTTCCAAAGTAGGCATGATAAAATGGGTTTTGCTCAGATTTTGACAGGCATATCGCCAATCAGCAAGGCTGACCATGTCCACTTTTGGCAAAACAAAACCATCAATACAATCAATATGCACAAACTCGCTAAGCTGTCTTAGCATGTTGGCGTGGCGTGGTCGGATAAACACCAAGGGGCGATTTTTTGGTGGGCTGTCGTGCCAAGTGTGTAATAAAGTTTTGATGTTATCAAGGGCGGTAGGCAAGTCCGATTCGTGAACGGCGTCTTCTAGACAGATGATGATACTGTGAATGGTGGGGATTTTTTGGCGGGTGATGATTGACCAGATGTCATGACGTGTGGCTGGCATATACAGACTTGCTCCCAGATGATAAGGGTGCAAACGTGGTGGCGGTAAGGCGCTGATACGATGGCTGGGTAGATTGATGATTGGTGTCATGGCAACTTTCCTTAGCGGCGTTTTTGGATGATGGTAACGGCTTGGTAGGGCTGTATGTTGTCATAAGTGATGGGAATGTTTCTTTGCTCACACAGGTGGCGCAGCAACTTGGTGTCTTGGTTGTCTTTGCTGTCTTTGTTGATGAGCACGCATTTGGGCATTCGGCGCATGATGGCGCGCGTGGCTTCGGCGATACTGGGCTTGATAAGATTGCTGTCGGTGATGTCAAATTTAAAGTCCATCACAAAATCAAATGGACAAAACTCAAGGGTTTTGGGCAGGTATTTTTTGGGTAAAATATAAGGATAATGCAGGGTTTTTCGGCTGGCGTCTACTTGATTGACAAAATTTAGGCTCTCATCAATGTCAGCGAACTCATCATAATACACGCAGCCATGAAAAGCACCATCGGCATACAAGGTGCGCGACACCAAGCCAGAGATGGTGCTGTTGAGTATGGACGACGGTATCAACCAGTCTTCTTCGCTGTCAGACAGCCATGCCACATGCGCAGGGTCGGCCAACACCACCAATGGCACAGTATAATGACTTTGGTGAAAGATTTGGGCATAAGTGTGCGGACGTGCTTGACAAAACCGCTGCAAACTGCGCTTTAATTCGCGAAAAATTGCCCCTTTGCCAGTCCAGCCGTCAACAAAGACAATGGGGCAGTTGGGGTGGCTTTGGGTGATGTGTTCAAGTGCCAAATGGTCAATGCCTTTGTCGCGGATAATGCTGATGCCATAATGCACAGCAGGGCGGTGATAATGGGCGTTGGGGTCATCAAAGGCGCGTTTAAGCAGCACCCCTATGGGCACACCTGCGCGCACCAAACTGACCAAAACCAGTGTTTCACCCTTGTTTTTGAATGTGTCAAATAAGGTGCTTGCCAAACGGTGAATGCCCCCCGCCGTGCGCAGCAAATATCGCGCCAGTGTTTCTTGGTAGATGGCATGATGGGCTTTACTGACGGGCGTTTCTAGGGTGAGCATTTGTGAATAATGGCGTTGACCTGACTGAATGAGCGTCTCTTTTTGGGTGGGGTCAACGTTTTCAACGTCTGTTTTGTTCAAGCGCGTTAATAAAAACTGCACATCGCTGGGCAAATAACTGCCACTAAATACATCTTTTGTGTCATTATTGGTGTTATTCATCGTCATTTTCCCATAACAGTTGTCCAATGTGGTCATGCAGCTGTCCTTTGTTTGGCGTGCCATACCAGTCCAGCAGTCTTAAAAACGGCAAATCTGCCAAGCTATCACCAAATCCAAAAACAGGCCGCTCTTTGACAAAGTGATTTTGTATTAAAAAATGTACGGCATGCCGTTTGTGTACAAAATCGGGCAAAACCGCCAGATTGTTGGCATTGTGATGAACATAAAAACCATCAGGCAGCTCACACGCCAATCTGCCTGCCAATGTCTCCAAGACACGATGTTTTTTTTGGTTGTGTTTGACCGCCAAATAAACCGTCAAATTTTCACCATCAAAATTTTCTGTATGTGTCGTGATACCCAGAGCGGTTTTGCCAAGCAGGCTGCTTTCAAAGTCGTTGATGTCATCTAGCAGGCGAGCGATGGTGCGTAGGGTGATTTGCTGAGCTTTGAGCTTTTGTTTGATGTGGGTTTGCCATGCGTGATTGGGCTGATTGTATTCATCTAAAATCACCGCTCCATGCGTGAGTACTTTAAAGTCATCAAAGGGCAGTTTGACCCGCTGGATTTCGCTGGTGTCTCTGGCGGTGATGGGAATAAGCGTGCTGTGGGCAGACAGCCAATGAAAAAAGCTGGCCTGTTTGGGGGTAAAAAAGCTCAGTGGCTCGCCGCGCTTATTGACGCTGGCACAAATGAGTGGCTCGTTTGTGGCAGGCAGTTTACGTTTGGTTTGAAACAGTGTGTCGTCCAAATCCATCAGTGCATAGGGCTGGTTGATGGTTGCTTGACCAAGATAATCGGCATAATACATCAGAGTTTTTCCAAAGGATTGACAGAGCAAAAAGGGCTAACGATGGCGACTTTGGGGTGTTGCCAAAGGCTGTCTGTACTGTCTTTGGGCGTTTCTATGCACAATGCCACCAAGTCCCATTCATCAAAATCCACATTATACACAAAGTTGGTCATGCCCAATCCATAATTGTCATAAAAGGATAAAACGTGTTTGATTGCCCCGCCTTGGGCAATCGGTGAGCGTGTCAAAGCGCCAAATTTGACCTGTGCGCCTTGATTTTCTAGGCGTTCTGCCGCCAAAAACGCCAGCCAGACAAATTCGTTACTGCCCAGCACCAACACCTTTTTGCCGACAAACTCATCGGGCGAAAACGGCAAAGCCTGCCATAAACTGTCCACGCCAGTTGTGCTGTCTAAGGTGGGCGTGCGTCCCCATGATGGCAGTGGATAAATGGGTTGACTGCCTGCTTTGGTGGTGGCAACATCAGGCATGGTAACGGTTTTGTCGCTCGTGCTTGTCCATTGCCAACTGCCGCACAGCAGATGGTGGCGATAAAATGCCACATCATCAAAGAGCGGTGGCGTGCTTTGTGCCAACGACCAATCCACCAGCGTTGCCAAATGTACTTGCTGTATGTGGCTTAGCCCTGCTTGGATAAGGGCGGTGATAAGGTTTTGGCAAGTTTTGCCAGTACTGGCTTCATCATCAACCATAATCAAGGTTTTGCTTGTTAAAAGCTGCTCATTGATGACATTATCATCGCTTTGGTATATCAAATGGGTGCTGGCGTGGCTGTGCTCTTCGCTAAATGTCGTCAGCAGCGGGGCGTTTTGGGCGTGGCGGGTGGAGTTGAGCAGTAGGGCGTTTGGATGGCGTTTTTGTAGGCTTTGATGAATGCCTGCCGACAGTCCGACCGCCGTCTCTGCCATACCAACCACCAAAATCGGCTCTGGTAGGTGGTCAGGGATTTGATGTGCCAAGGTTTCAAAAGCTGCTCTCATGCTGCTTGGGGCAACAGGAATGTGGCGACCCAGCACTTTTGATACAAACAAAAACGCACGTTTTGGATTGATACGTTCGGCAAAATCCAGCAGCTCATCTAAGGCAAAACTGTCGCTTTGATAAGTCAAATCAAGTACGCCACGGCTTAGGTGGACACGGTGGTGCTTAGTGGTCATCTTTTTTCCTAATGGCAAGCCTACTTTGGGGTGCTTTTTATTCATTTAAATCATCACAGAAGTCATCAAAGGGCGAACCTGACAAGGCGTGATACTGGCAATGCTGTCATCTAAGCTGGGTTTGTCAGTCAGTCCTGCAAAATACAACAGCCCCAACACCGTCAAATCCAAACCGCTGTGCACAGTATAACCAATGCCCCCTGATGGGCGAGTGTTAATCTCCAACACATGATGATTGCCATCGCCATCAGCACGCGTTTGTACGCTGATGATACCATCACAGCCAAAGGCTTTGATAAGTGGTATGACTGTCTCCATGACGGCTGGCTCATAGCCAATATGCTGCACACTGCCTACTTTTTTGCGAGTAATGGCTGCCAGCACTTCGCCACGCTCACACACCACATCAACAGAGTATTCTTGTCCTGACAGATAGGGCATCAAAAGCATGGCTTTGTCTTTGACAAGCTCGCTGTGCCGATAAGCATCAACAAACTGGTCGGTATGAATGCGTTTGGTTTCGGTGCGATACAGATGATAAAAAGGGTCGGTGCTGCCATCGGCATTGTCCAAAATCCAAAACCCTTCGGCAAAAATGCCATGCACAGGCTTGACACACAGCGGTGTGTCTTTGTGCTGGGCTAATAAATCGCTCAGCTCATCAAAATTATCAAACCGCCAAGCAGGGGCAACAGGTATGCCATGTTTTTTGCAAATTTGGCTAAATGTGAATTTGTCATCAATATCAAGCAGCGTTTGGCGGTCTGTCGCCCCTGTCAAAAGACGCACGCCATGACGGGCAAGCTCATCACGATGGCGTTCATAATCCACGCCATTACGTCCTGTCAGTAGCACCGACACACCATGAGCGATGGCGTTTTGTACCACCCATGACACACGGCTATCGTCAGATGGCTCAGTCATGGCGGTGTCAGCGACAGATAGGATTTCTGGGCGGTTGTGGCGGTGGCTTGCGATAAGGTGCAAGCGGTGTTTGTCTTTAACGGCTTGTAAAGACAGCAGCATATCACGCAAGCTGGATTGGGCTTCGGCAAGCCAAAGGGTGGTTTTCATGGCGATAAATGGTGGTGAATTTGCGATATTTTACCACGATGGTAAGTCTTTGTAATCTTGCTATTTGTCAGAAATTGCTTTATAGTAACCTGCAAAATATTTGTAGTAAATTGAATAGGTTATAATCAATTTTATGGACAGTGTATGTCATTGACCTTACAAACGGTAGAAGCGCTTGCGCCCGACCAAGCATCTTTGGTTGCTGCCAAAAAGCTATTGTCAGATAAAAAATGGGCAGGACAAGGCATGTCAGAGACGACCACAACAGTGTGGGGTGAGTGTCAAGGTTCAGGTTCAAAGCCTTATTATGTGGTGATTGATGTTGCTGACCATGGTTATAAATGCACCTGTCCATCGCGCAAGTTTCCCTGTAAACACGCCCTAGCGCTGATGTGGCGCTTTGTGGAAAATGCTGATGATTTTGCTAAAAGTCCAGCACCGACTTGGGTGAGCGACTGGTTGTCTCGGCGTAAAAAAACCACCAAAACCGCCACTGATACGCCAGTCAATCACAACAAATCCATTGACGCCATCAGCGAAGAGTCAGCACTGTGTGCCGAAGAAGCCGCCAAAAAACAAGCCACCGCCCAAAAACGCGCCGCAAAAACCAAAGCCGATACCGACGACAGTATCAGCGCTGGTTTGCAGGAATTGCAAGGCTGGTTGGGCGACCAACTGGCAGGGGGTGTGGGGGCGTTTTTGGACAACCTTTCAGAGCGCATTCGTCAAATTTCGGCGCGTTTGGTGGATGCCAAAGCCAGTAATTTGGCTGCTTATATGGATGAGTTGCCCGCCGTTATTTTACATGCCAGCAAAGCTCGGCGCGCCAAAGTGGTATTGGCTGAATTTGGGCGGCTGCATTTGTTGATGATGGCTTGGCAAAAAACGCCCGATGATATTGATGTGCGCCAAGCCATTCACACCACGCCCAACAAAGACACCGTCTTGCAACGTTTTGATGTGCTGCGCATAAAAGGCGTCTGGCAGGTGGTTGGTGAGCAGACCGTCAGCAAAAAAGACGGACTTATTAGCCGAGCCACTTATTTGGTGCGCCTAAAAGACGAAGAAACGCCAGCGTATGACCAAAAAAACAACCCCAATTTTGCGTTGTTGTTGGATTATTATCATCCCACGTCTGGCATCAAAAAAAGCCCCAGTCGCTTGGGCGCTTATATGGCAGGTGAGCTGTGTTATTATCCAAGCCAAAGACCGCTGCGGGCGTTTTTTACCCAAGTGCAGACCATACCTATGACGGTGAGCGATGTTTATTTTGGTGATGTGTTGGATGCAGAATGCGCCGAGCCCTTTACAAACATGGCTTATTTGGGCGGCACACAAAGTTTGGCGCATGAGTATGCCAAGCATTTGATGGCGCTGCCTTGGGCGGCGGTGATGCCGTATTTGTTGGCTGGTGGTCAGATTAAGCAAGACGACGCCAAGCGCTATTGGTATTGTGGCGAACAAGACGTTTTGCTAAGCAACAAAAGCCTGCCCAAAATCGTTCAAGCAGGACAATTAAGGTGTGCTTTTATTTTGTGGCGTGGTGATGAAGGTGAGCTTTTGAGTGTGGTCAGTGAGCAGTGGGGGTTTTTGGCATGTTAGACACAGCACCAGACAGTCAGTGGATGGACAAGACGTTTGCCAAAGTGATGACCTGTAACGATTTGTCCGTTGACGTCAATGAACTGCCCCCGTCGCTGGCGCCGCTCATTCAGGCGCTGCCAGTTGAACAACAAATGCTCTCTTTGGTGGCTGTGCTTGGTCAGTATCAGCACATGATGTTTTCGCCCACGCCCAGCCAGACGCTCAGCGCCGTACCAGTGCTGCCTGATTTGGCTAAGCCAATGTTGCCTTGTCGGTTTTGGCAACTTGCCCAAAAGTGTTTAAGTGCGCTTTCAGATGGTGCTTTGGTGGCGTTGGTGCGACTGGTGGCAAGTCGTGGTTATGGCTTGCACCCGACATTGTGGCTGCCCACCAAAGCGTTTATGGAGCACGACTTAACCGACGATTTGCTGGCTGACTTATATATGCCTTGGTATGTTTGGCAACTTGGCGGCAGTCCAAGCCAACATGAGCTGACGGCGGACAACTGGGATGAGTGGTGTCCTGCTCAGCGTTTGGCGGTGTTAAAACGCTGGCGTACAAACGAACCAAGCCAAGCGCTCAAGATGATACAAACATGTCTGCCAAACACGACCGCCAGCGAGCGACACAAAATTGTCCAAGTGCTTGCCATCAACTTAAACGCCGCCGACCAAGCGTTTTTGCACACCTTACAAAGCGACCGTTCCCAAAAAGTTGCCAGCGTTGCTTGTCGGCTTTTGGGGCGACTTGGTGTGCACCAAGACGACAAAAACAGCCTGCATGTCGCCAGCGAACTCAACGAAGGTTTTGAGCTGACAAACAATAAAATTTTTGCCAAAAAAACCAACAATCTCACCCAACAAAACATGCGCACCAAGCTGCTGGAGCAGGTCAATATCCATACATGGGCAAGGCTCAATGGCTTGACGGTAAGCGAGTTTTTGTCGCGTTGGGATTTTGACAAAAACAACCACCATGACAACTTAACCTTTGTGCGCAACAGTGTTGATGTGCTAAACGATGAACAAATACGCACACTGAGCGAATGTTTGATTGCTTATTTGCCAAAATACACCGAGATGGAGCTGTGGCGTGTGCTTGCTAGGCGCCTTAGTCCAGACCTTAAGTTGCGATTTATTGATGGTCTACTGCAACAAAAAGACGTTGATTTTTGCTTGCTGCCAAACATTTGTCCTGTGGTGCTTAAGATGGAGTTTGAGACTTTGTCAAAAACGCCTGTGTACAGGCGCTTTCTTAAAAAAATCAAAGCACAGACACTCAAAGAGACGGGCGCTTTGTTAAATCATACCACCGACAGTGATTGTATGGCGCTTGGGTTGTTGTTGTCTGGTGCTGTTGCCACATGTGTGCTAGAGCAACTGCTGGCGCTGGGTGTGTCGCGTACCGACCCTGCGCTGTGCACACTGACTCTAAACGCCAAGTTAACCTAACCATTGACACGTGTAATCTAAGGAATGATGATGAGTGATATTCTGCGCCAACCTGCCGAAACCATTTATGCCCATGAGCTTAGTGCCCTAAAAGCCGAAGACACAGGCGCCAAGCCCACCAACTGGCAACTGTCGCCTAGGGCGGTGGTCAAATATTTGATGGGCGGCACGACCAATGATGGCGCGGTCATCAGCGAAAAATACGTTGGCAATCGCCGATTGATTGAAACGGCGGTGGCGACTTTGGCAACCGACAGGGCGCTGCTCTTGCTTGGTGTGCCTGGAACTGCCAAATCTTGGGTGTCGGAGCATTTGGCGGCGGGGATTTGTGGCGACAGCACGCGCATTATTCAGTGCACCGCAGGCACAGACGAAAATCAAATTCGCTACGGTTGGGATTATGCTCAGCTGCTTGCCAAAGGCCCAAGCAAAGACGCCCTTGTGCCAACACCACTGTTTCGCGCCATGCAAGATGGCACGCTGTGCCGTTTAGAAGAGCTCACACGCATGGGTTCAGACGTGCAAGACACGCTCATTACCGTTTTGTCCGAAAAAATGCTCCCCATCAGTGAACTAAATGACGCCGTTTATGCCAAGCGCGGCTTTAACGTGATTGCCACCGCCAACAACAAAGACAAAGGCGTCAATGAACTGTCGTCTGCTTTGAAGCGCCGCTTTAATGTGGTGGTGCTGCCGCTGCCTGATGACATGCAAGAAGAAATCGGCATTGTTGCCAAGCGTGTGGCAGAAATGGGACAAACTTTAGAATTGCCCGTGCCCAAAAACGCCGCAGAAGAAATCCAAAAAGTGATTACCATCTTTAGGGAGCTGCGTGGCGGTGAGACCTTAGATGGCAAAGTGGCATTAAAATCGCCAACAGGCAATTTATCCACCGCCGAAGCCATCTCGGTGATGGTCAGCAGTCTGAGTCAGTCGCATTGGTTTGGCGCAGGCGAGCTGTCTGCCGAAGCCATCAGCCAAAATCTGGTGGGCGCAATCATCAAAGACCCCGTCCAAGACAAGGCAGTGTTAGAAGAGTATTTAGAAACGGTGCTTAAAAAACGCAAAGAGTTTAGTGAGTTTTATCACACGATGAATGATGTGCTGTAGGTTGTAGCCCCAAAAGGACAGATTGTGAAGCAAATTCATTATTTTGGTATTCGCCATCATGGGCCTGGCTGCAGCGCTCGGTTGGTGGCAGCTTTGGACAAGCTAAAACCCAAAAAAGTACTGATAGAAGGTCCTGCCGACTGCAGTGAGTTGCTCCCTTTGTTGGCGCACCAGCAAATGCAACCCCCTGTGGCATTGTTGGCGTATGCCACCGAATTTCCGCAATGTCATTTTTATTATCCTTTTGCGATGTTTTCTCCAGAATATCAAGCGTGTCTGTGGGCGGCGGGCAACGGCGCAGACGTGGCGTTTATTGACGTGCCTGTCAACATCAAATTGGCAAACGCCCTACAAGACCAAGCCGAAGCAAATGGCGACGACCAAGTGCCAGACGCGCCAGCGCCATTGTCCTTTGACCCCATTGGCGCACTTGCCAAAGCGGCAGGCTATGACGATGGCGAAAGTTGGTGGAATGATTTTTTGGAGCAGTCTTATGTTGATGGCGATGACCAAGCGGTGTTTGCAGCCATTGCCCAAGTGATGACAGTGCTGCGCCAATGCCAGTTGGACGATGGACAAAAAAGCGGCGACGATGAAGTGCGCGAAGCCTATATGCGCCAAGAGATTGCGCGCCACAGCAAAGACGGTGATGTTGTTGCGGTGGTGTGCGGTGCTTGGCATGTGCCAGCGCTTGACGATGTTTGTCAGCTGACCGAAGATGGCAAGCTGATTAAATTTACCAACAAAGCCGACAATTTGCTTATCAAAACACTGCCCAAAAAACTCGCTGCCAGCAAAGTCAAAACCACGTGGATACCTTGGACGTCGCTGCGTTTGTCCAGCGCGCATTATGGGGCGGGGGTGGATGCCCCCATGTGGTATTTGCACCTGTGGCAAAACCGCTTTGCGCCTAACGTGGCGGTGCATTGGCTGACCAAAGTTGCCAACGCCTTGCGCGATGAAGGGCATCTGATTTCTACGGCGTCTGTGATAGAAGCGGTGCGTCTGGCAAGCAGTTTGGCGCTGCTTCGTGGTCGTCCAGCGGTGGGTTTTGAAGAGCTGAGCGAAGCAAGTGTTGCGTGTTTGTGCTTTGGTGAAAAACTGCTCTGGCAACAAATCGCCGATAAGCTGCTTTTGGGTCAGCAAGTAGGACAAATTCCAACAGACACGCCCCTTGCGCCACTTTTGGAAGATTTGCAGCGCCTACAAAAACAAACCAAACTCGCTCCCTTAGCGCTTGCCAAAGAGATATTGGTGGATTTGCGCAGTGATATTGGCCTGAAAAAATCGCTGTTGCTGCACCGCCTAAATGTCTTGGGCGTTTCGTGGGGAGAGCGACTAGAGACCAGCAGTCGGGGCACCTTTCGTGAAAAATGGCTGTTGGCGTGGCAACCTGAATTTGCGGTGGCATTGGTTGAAAATTTGGTGTATGGCAACACCATTGAGCAAGCCAGTGCCAACAAACTGAGCGAAATCATCAGCGCCCAAACCGATTTGTCTCAGCTGGCAACCAGCATTTGGCAGGCTCTAGAAGCTGGATTGGATAAGGCAGCAAACGCAGGCTTGGCGCGCCTAAGTGAGCAAGCAGTGCATACCGACAACACGCTGGCGCTCATCAAAAGCATTGCGCCCCTAGTGCATTTGCAGCGCTACGGCACCGCAAGACAAATGGCGCTGGACAAAGTTGGCGAGCTGGTGGATGAGTTGACCATCAAATCTGCCATTGCCCTGCCTTATGCCATCAAAAACATCAATGACGAAGAAGCCAAACACTATCATCAGTATTTGGCGCAGGCACACAGTGCGCTCAGTCTTTGTCAAGACGCTGCTTTGATGGACGAGTGGTGGCAAACTTTTGAGCAAATCGCCAGTGGTGTGCACGCTGAGTACCACCCGATGGTGCGTGGATTGATAATGCGTTTGCTTTACCAAGCCACAAAAGTAGACGCCGACACGCTGGCACAAAGCCTGCAACAAGCTCTGTCGCCTGCCATCACGCCAGTGCAGTCTGCCAAGTTTTTTGAAGGCTTTTTTGCTGGCGCAACCGCGCAGCTGCTCTATGACAAGTTGTTATTGGCGGCGATCCAAGCGTGGCTGTTGGGGCTTGATGAAGCCGATTTTATTGAGTATTTGCCGCTGTTTCGCCGTGTGTTTAGCGCTTTGGACAGCAGTGAGCGCAAACGTTTGCTTGAGATAATTTTTGACCATCAAGACAGCGAACTTGCGTTTGTGTACCACCAAGCGTTTGAACCGATGTGGCAACATCATCTGTTGGCGCTTGGTCGGCTATTGGGTGCAAAAGATAGCGAGTAACGATGGACAAAAGCAATTTAGAAAGTGAAAAATACCGCCGCTGGCATTTGGTGTTGGGCACGCTTGATGAAAATAATGTGTTGTCGGCAAGCGATAAACGCCTGTCAGAAGCGCTGTCGGCGTTGTATGGCGATGGTGAAGCAAGTCAAAAAGGTCGGGGCGGTTTGGGTCGCTCTGCCCCAAAGATTGCCAAATGGCTGGGCGACATTCGTGAGTTTTTCCCAAGCTCGGTGGTGCAAGTCATTCAAAAAGACGCGTTTGAGCGTTTGGGATTAAAACAAATGCTGCTTGAGCCTGAGTTTTTGGCGGCGATGCAAGCCGATGTGCACTTGGTGGCGGATTTGGTGAGTTTGCGCTCAGCCATGCCCGAAAAAACCTTAGAGACTGCCCGTCAAGTCATCAAAAAAGTCGTTGATGAATTGATGAAAAAGCTGGAACAAAAAACCAGCGAAGCCATCAGGGGTGCGGTCAATAAATCCAAGCGCACTTATCGTCCGCGTTTTAATGACATTGATTGGGGGCGCACCATCAGCGCCAATTTGCGCCATTATCAAGCCGATTATCGGACGGTTATCCCTGAAAAATTGATTGGTTTTGCGCGTCAGCAACGCCGATTGACCGACCTTGATGAAGTGATTTTGTGCGTTGACCAGTCGGGAAGCATGGCAACGTCGGTGGTGTATAGCGCCATTTTTGCGGCGGTGATGGCAAGCATTCCTGCGGTCAAGACCAAGTTGGTGTGTTTTGATACCGCGATAGTGGATTTGACCGATGAGCTTGCCGACCCTGTTGCCGTGCTGTTTGGCGTGCAGCTTGGTGGTGGCACAGACATTAACCAAGCGGTGGCTTATTGTGCCAACAAGATTGAACGCCCCAGCAAAACGCACTTGATTTTGATTACCGATTTGTATGAAGGGGGCGACGAAAAAGCGTTGATTGGGCGGGTGGCAAACCTTGTCAAACAAGGAGTAAACGTCATCACGCTGTTGGCTTTGTCCGATGATGGCAGACCGTCGTATGACGACAATCTTGCCAAGACCTTTGCCAATATGGGGCTACCTGTGTTCGCTTGTACGCCAGAGCGGTTTCCTGATTTGATGGCGACGGCACTAAAACGTGAAGACATCTTGGCGTGGGCATCCAATCAAGACATCAAGGCGGTGCGCGCAGAGCAAATAATGGTAGACTGACCCAAAGGCTTATGCGCGATTGGCATATCAAATGGTGCATTTGCTTTGTTTTAGTTGTTGGGTTTTTGATGGTATTTGGATACAATATGTAAAGTTGTTTAACCAATGTCGCCATTTGTTATCTAAAATAAACCAACAATAACCAAAACAGTCAAGGAGTGTGTGGTGAGTGTTACCTTTAGTGTTGCCAATCCTAAGTTGTTATTTATGTCAAAGCGGGTGCTTAGCGTTGATGAATGCTTGGCGCTGACCGATGGCTTGATACAAAGCAATATTGACGAGTACAATCAAGACAATCATGATATGCAAGCCTTTTATCATCAGCCATTGGACAAACTGACCTGTTTGAATCTGACGCCACTGACCAATATGGGGCGGGGCTTTGAACTGAGTTTTTATAACGACGCGTATCATGTGCGTATCAACACCCCCGCCACCGTGTTTGACTGGCAGCACGCATTGTCGTTGCTACAAGCGTTGTCGTGCCATTTGGGCAGACCGATTGTCAGTGAGTATGGCGATGTGTTTGTTGCCGATGAGATTATGCAGTTTGATTACAAATCAGACATTTTGTTGGGCATTCGTGTCCTAACACAAGCGTTTGATGGCGAACATCTGTTTTGTGAAATACAGGGGGTCGTGCACCCGATGGCATTTGATGCGCAGATGGTTGCCCAGATATTGAGCAGTGAAAATCCCGCTGAAACCTTCAGTGAGTTATTGACCGACAATCAAGCCATTGATGCTTATTTTGCCAAGCCAATGCTGACACAAAAAGACGACAAAAAGTCTGGCGTATATGTGCTTGGTGAAGACCTGCCAACCATTTTGCCTTTTGCGCCCAGCGCCGACAGCGACATTGATGAATGGTCTGTGCATTTTTGCGTGTCAGACGCCCAAGACGAAGCAGAAGACTTATGTTTGCCCTTTGATGAATTTGTCTGCCAGCTCACCTTGCATGAATATGAGTTGATAGACGCCAAATACATGCTTGTGTATTCCATGCAGGCGAGTCGTTTTTATGAGCTGCTTGCCAAAAACTCCGCTTAGGGAGATTGATTTTGGGCGTAGATGGCCACTTGCAGCCAAATGTTGGCTTGGATATAGTCGTGCACTTGGATTTTTTGGTTGTCGGCGGTGGTTGGTGTGGCAATGCGCACCACCAGTGGTTTGCTGTCAGGCTCGCGCAAAATCACCACATCAAATAAGGTGATTGCTTTGTCAAAAAACTGGCTGTGGCTAATGCCCAGCACTTGTCCTTGACACCACGCTTCGTCTTCTTGACCAAAGGTGTCGCCAAACAAATAAATACAGCTATGACCTAAGTTAATTTCTACAGGCGCAAGCGGCGTGTGTGGGTCGTGGTCATCAGCTTGCCACGCTTTGATTTGTGCGTCAATGTCATCAGGCACTTTGCCGCCGTTGGCAGAGACAATGTCATTAAAGGCGCGATGGTAACGAATGGCTTGTTGGTCTTTTACCACGATGGTTTGTTGTTGGTCGCTTGGCGCTATGTTGTATGCCCACGCACTAAAATTGGCGTAGTAGTTTTGTGCACGTTGGTAGTGCGCTTGATTGACGGCATAAAGCTGGTCAAAGGCATAAATGGTGGTGCTCTCGGGCGTGCTCAGTTTTAAGATGGCGTCGTTGGTGGCAGTGCAGCAAATCACCCGCTCTATTTGGCACTGCAGTCCGTAGGGGCTGTTGACGCTGGGAAAGGCATTGATAAAAGCGGTGGGCTTGCCGTCTTTGATGGACAAGATTTGTTTGATATGACAAGGTGCGTTACTGGCAAGAAGTAACTGATGGTTGTGCTTAAGGTTTGGGGCAAGTCCTGATGGCAAAACCGCGCTGTCAATCATTTGTTGCAGCCAATTGGGAACGTCTTGTGCAATGTCGTCGGTCAAAATCGCCCAATGGTCGCCATGACTGGCATTTTTGTCGCAAGGCAACTCAATTTTGATGGGAGCGTTTGGGGTTGGGCAGGTCATGGGATTCTCAAGATAATACTGTCTTTTTGTTTATAAGGAACAATTTTAAAAAATCAAGTGGCGCAAATGATTTGACCCAAAAAACCCAGTGTGGACACAAAAGTTAAAAAATCTCTTGCAAAATGGTGTAAACTATGCCCAAATTTATCGTGGAAAAGACTTATGTTCCGTCCCCTTGCTTTATTTATTGGGCTTCGCTACACCAAAGCCGAACGCAAAAACGGCTTTATTTCTTTTATTTCGCTGATTTCTATGATTGGTTTGACGCTGGGTGTGGCGGTGCTGATTACAGTATTGTCGGTGATGAATGGCTTTGATAGGGAGCTCAAGACGCGCATTTTGGGCATGGTATCGCAAGCGAGTGTCAGCTCTTATGAAATCATTGAAGACTGGCAGCAGCTTGCCACCAAGATTGAAGCAAACGACAAAGATGTGGCTGCCACCGCTCCTTTTATTCAACTGCAAGGCATGCTCACCGCCAATGGGCAGGTGTCGGGCGTGGTGGTAACGGGCATTGAGCCAGAATACGAAAAAAAGGTTTCCATCATTGGTGAGCATATGGTTGCAGGCAAGTTAGAAAGCCTAGCGGCAGGTGAGTTTGGTATCGTGCTTGGACAAAATATGGTGGAGATGATGGGGTTGGGTTTGGGCGACAAAATCACCCTTGTGTTGCCCGAAGCGTCGCCTTCACCAGCGGGGGTAATTCCGCGTTTTAAACGCTTTACGCTGGTGGGCGTGTTTAGTATCAGCCCAGAGATTGACAGCAGTACAGGTTTTGTGGCAATGCCTGACGCAGGCGTGTTGCTGCGTTTGCCACAAGGCGCTCAAGGCATTCGCCTAAAAATGCACGACATTTTTCAAGCAAAAGACGCGTCCATCAAAGCCCAAGCCATCGCCCCTGAGCGGCTGGTGGCAAATGACTGGACAAGCACGCACGGCAATTTGTTTTCAGCAATCCAAATGGAAAAGGCGATGGTGGGTTTGTTGCTGTTTTTGATTATTGTGGTGGCGGCGTTTAATATTGTTTCTAGCCTTGTGATGCTTGTTACCGACAAAAAATCAGACATCGCCATTTTAAAAACCTTTGGCGCATCACCCAAACTGATTATGCAAGTGTTTATGGTGCAAGGCATGATTATTGGGGTCATTGGCACGGTGGCAGGGACGATTTTGGGGGTAACTTTTGCTTTGACAGTCAGTGATTTGTTGGGTTGGATAAATAACTTTTTTGGGCTGCATTTGTTTGACGCCTATTTTGTCAATTATCTGCCATCGCAAGTTAAGCTGACCGACGTGCTATTGATTACTTCGGCGTCGTTTTTGTTGTCGTTTTTGATGACCATTTATCCTGCGCTCAGAGCGTCAAAAATTCAGCCTGCCCAAACACTGCGCTACGAATAGGAATATGATATGACTGTGATTTTAGAAGCCAACAACATCAGCAAGGTGTATGATGAAGGCAAAATCAAAACGCCTGTGCTGTCAGGACTTGACTTGAGCATTCATCGCGGTGAGCGTGTGGCGATTGTGGGCAGCAGCGGCTCAGGCAAATCCACCTTGCTGCATATTTTGGGCGGACTAGACACCCCAACCACAGGCGAAGTGTGGCTGCAAGGCGTGTGTTTGACCCAGCTAAACGAGACTCAGCGCGGTCATTTGCGCAACGAACATCTGGGCTTTATTTATCAATTTCATCATCTGTTGCCTGAGTTTAGTGCCACCGAAAATGTCGCCATGCCGCTGCTGATGCGTGCCGACGTCGCTGTTGCCGAAGCCACCAAGCGCGCCAACGAATTGCTGGAAAAAGTGGGACTTGCACATCGCACGCACCATCGTCCCAGTGAATTGTCGGGGGGAGAGCGCCAGCGCGTGGCAATCGCTCGTGCTTTGGTGTCGCGTCCCAGCTTGGTTCTGGCAGATGAGCCGACGGGCAATCTTGATGATGACAATGCCCAAGCGGTGTTTGAGCTGCTGTCTCAGTTGCAAGCAGATTTTGGCATGGCACTTTTGATGGTAACTCACGACAAAGGGTTGGCAGCCAGAGCAGATAGAGTGTTACAAATGAAAAGTGGGCACTGGGCGTGATTAAATAGAAAAATCGTCGTCTTTGGCGGCGCGTTTTTGGGCTTTGTAGTTTTTTTGGGCAAATCTGGGGGCGTTGGCGTCATAACCGTGGCGTTTGCGCCAGTCTTTGACAATGCGGTATTGCCAAAGCAGGCGAAACAGCAGCCCCGACAGCGCGCTGCAAACCGCGCCACAAATGAGCAGACCAAAAGCAAAAGTCGCCAAAGAAAAATTGTGTTTGGTAAATGGGTTGTGCCCATTGCCCGTTATCCATAGGGTAAAATCAGACAATATCAGACCCAACGTGTTTAGACCGATGAGCGGTTCTCCCAACAACAAAGCGCCCACCGAGTAGGAAAACCAAAAAACAGGAATGGTGGTTAAGGGATTGGTTATCCACGTCAAAGCAATCGCCATTGGCACATTGGCGCGAAACAGCAGTGCGCCGACGATGGCAAGTGGCATTTGACCAGGCAAAGGAAAAAAGGCACAAAAAACGCCAATATAAATGGCACGCGCCAGCGAGTTACGATTGATGTACCAAAGTCTGGGGTCTGCCAAAAACGGAGCAAACCAACGCACCACGCGGCTTTCGTTGAGCTTTTCGGGAGTGGGCAACCATGCTTTGATACGCTGTTTTGGCATAGTAATGATAAAACCATTAAAAAGTTAGCCTAGCATTATACCAAAAGTATGGCTGCTTTTTATGACTTTTAGGTTACATAACTGTAAAAACCCTTTATTAAAAAGGGTTTTTGTGGGGCGGTTGGTGTATTAACCCAAAAAGGCTTTGTACATCCAAACTTGCTTTTCTTGTTCGCTGGTATAACCAGAAACCAAGTCCACTGTGCCTTGGTCGCCAGCCGCTTCGGCAACTTCTGCAAGGGCTTTTTGTTCGCCGATAAGCGCTTCAAGACCTGTAACCACACCTTGTACGCACTCGCGACCGTCAAAGACGTTTTTGTGCTCTTTGATGCCAGACAAGGTGGCAAAATCGCTATAAGCGTGCAGTGGTGAGCCACCCAGAGTCAAAATACGCTCGGCGATTTCGTCAATTTGGGTTTGTAGTTCAGTGTAGAGCTCTTCAAACTTGGCGTGCAAAGAAAAGAAATGCTCGCCTTTGACGTTCCAATGATAGCCGCGCACATTGACATAAAAAACGTGGTAGCTAGAGAGTAGGGCGTTTAATTTTTCAACAGATTGTGTCATTGTCATCTCTATGGGTTGTTGAGTAAAAAACCATCAATCTTGATGATTGACTTGGTTTATATCATAACAAAAAATTAAGCACAAGTTAAATCAAATATTGTAACCATATTGATTGAATTTTTTAATTGATAAAATCAATGATGGTAAGCATTTTTTTAAATAAAACTCATTATCAAACGCAAAACACTCTGATTTAGGCTGTCGGCAACTGCAGTCCACGAGCTTTGACTTGGCTAAGATGTTTGGTGATGGTGTGTATGGGTAGGCCTTTGTCTTTTAGGCGTTTGGGGATGATTTGGCTGCCGCGTTGACCTTGCAGTTCAAACATGACAAACAAAAAATCTTCCGTTTCGTCCCAGCCAGACACCGCCGACCACGGAATGACGCCTTGTTGTGTGGGTGCAGTTTTCATGTGCATGCCACGCATTTGGGGACTTTGTATGATGGTGGTGTTGGCAGGAATTGCCATGATGAGTCCATGGCTTTGGACGCCAAGTTTGAGTTTGCTCATCTCTTCGGGTATGGCGTTTTGGCTGATTTGTTTTTCAAATTCACGTTTGGCGTACCATTTTAGACCCAAAGTACGCACTAAAAGATAAATGCCAATGCCCACCAACATCAACCAAAAAATCACCGTAGAATAACCCGACAGCCATATCAATCCTGCGATGGCAGACAAGGCAATGACGCCCAAAATCACCCACTCTTTGGTGCGCACCGCTTTGATGTCATAGGCGCTGGCACCTTTGTCAAACAGTGCCAGTTGGGCGCGATAAAACTCGTCATCATTCATGCCCAAAGCGATGGGTTGTAGGGTATAAGGATAAAGTGCTTGCTGTTTTTTGGTTGCTTTCATAATCACAAATCTAAGGCAAATAATCGCTTATCTTACCCAAATCTTAGCCAAAAATAAACCAATTCGCCACAAATTTTTGGTATTGGGATAAGTCTCAGATTTTTGGTGTTGGGATAAATCTTGGAGAAACATGGCAAAACTGGCTGAAATTTTGATGTATTTTTGTTATGATAGTTCGTTTACGTTTAAATGACAAATAGAGCACTGTTATGTTAGACCCAAAATTACTTCGTGGTGATTTGACCGCATTACAACAAAAATTGGCAACGCGTGGCTACAACTTGGACATTGGCTTTTGGCAAGAGATGGAAGCGAAGCGTAAAACCATTCAGATAAAAACCGAAGCGTTACAAGCCCAAAAAAATGCGGGGGCAAAAAAAATCGGTGAGCTAAAACGAGCAGGCGACAACATAGATGAGCTGCTTGCCCAGATGGAAGTGGTCAGCGAAGAGATGAAGCGTGCCGAAAGCGAGCTAAAAGAGCTGCAAACCATCATCGCTCAAGAGAGCCTACAAATTCCTAACCTGCCCGATGACAGCGTGCCCGTTGGTGTGGACGAGAGCGACAATACAGAAGTGCGAAAGTGGGGTGAGCCACGAGCGTTTGACTTTGCTGTCAAAGACCATACCGACATTGGTGAACAGCTAGGTCAGCTTGATTTTGAACTGGCGGCAAAATTGACGGGCAGTCGGTTTAGCGTGTTAAAGGGCTCTCTTGCTGGGCTCAATCGTGCCTTGGTGCAGTTTATGCTAGACACCCACATCAAGGCAGGTTACACCGAGATGTATGTGCCTTATATGGTCAATAGCGACAGTTTGCACGGCACAGGACAGTTGCCCAAGTTTGAAGAAGACCTATTTAAACTGCGTGGCGAGCGTGAATATTACCTAATCCCGACATCAGAAGTGCCACTAACCAACAGCGTGCGTGATAGTATTTTAAGCCCCAGCGATTTGCCCATCAAACTCACCGCACACACGCCGTGCTTTCGTAGCGAAGCGGGCAGTGCAGGGCGTGATACACGGGGGCTCATTCGCCAGCACCAGTTTGAAAAAGTGGAGATGGTGCAGATTGTGCGTGCTGACACGTCCATGCAAGCATTAGAAGAGATGACCGTCCAAGCTGAGAGCATTTTGCAAGCCTTAGAACTGCCTTATCGTGTGGTGGCTTTGTGCACAGGCGACATGGGGTTTAGTGCGACCAAAACTTATGACATTGAAGTGTGGCTACCTAGCCAAAACACTTATCGTGAGATTTCTAGCTGTTCTAACTGTGGCGACTTTCAGGCTCGGCGTATGGGGGCAAGACTCAAAGACGGCAAAAAGACTGAACTTGTCCACACGCTAAACGGCTCTGGACTGGCGGTGGGGCGTACGCTGCTTGCTATCCTTGAAAACCACCAAAACGCCGATGGCACGGTCAATGTTCCCAAGGCGCTGCAGGGCTATATGGGTGGAATTGAAATATTGGACTAATCTCAAATTAAACCGCTTGGTAAAGCCAAGCGGTTTTTTGATGTAATAAAATATTAAAGAAAAACATAATCATTCACATCAAAGATGACACAAAAAGAGATAAACGGTTGTCTTGTTGTCTTTATGAGATTGTCAAACTGGTTTTTTGTTTGAAAAGAACGGTTAAAAAATCAATATTATTGATTAATAAATGAGAAGATGCGTATGTGGAGATTGATACTTTGATTGCTGAGCAAATTTTGTGTGGTTAAAATTACAATGCCAGTCATTTGGCGACTGAGCATTGTTGCGATTAAAAATCACCGCAAAGCATTTGCTGGTTTATGTTATAATACCCAATTTATTTAAGCCTGTTAGGACTAGCCCCATGCCAACCCCTACCCATTCACCCCTAAATCCCCCTTTAAACCAACGCCACACCGCCAACGCCATTCGTATTCTTGCCATGGACGCTGTCCAAAAGGCAAATTCAGGACACCCTGGGGCACCGATGGGCATGGCAGACATTGCTGATGTCTTGTGGCGAGAGTTTTTAAAGCACAATCCAAAAAACGCCAACTGGGCAAATCGCGACCGCTTTGTGCTCTCCAATGGTCATGGCTCTATGTTGCTTTATGCCTTGCTGCATTTGAGTGGCTATGATTTAAGCCTTGATGACATCAAAAATTTTCGTCAGCTCCATGCCAAAACCGCAGGGCACCCTGAATATGGCTATGCCGATGGCATTGAAACCACCACAGGGCCTTTGGGGCAGGGTATTGCCAATGCGGTGGGCTTTGCTCTAGCCGAAAAAACCTTGGCAGGACAATTTAATAAGCCCGACAACGCCATCATTGACCATCATACTTATTGCTTTGTTGGCGATGGCTGTTTGATGGAAGGCATTAGCCACGAAGCCTGCTCACTGGCTGGCACGCTTGGACTGGGTAAGCTGATTGTCTATTATGACGATAACGGCATTTCTATTGATGGGGAAGTAGAAGGCTGGTTCTCTGACGACACCGCCAAACGCTTTGACGCTTATGGCTGGCAAGTGCTCAAGGTGGACGGACACGACAGCGAGCAAATTCGTCAAGCAACCATTACCGCCAAAAAAGAAACCAACAAACCCACTTTGATTATTTGCAAAACGGTGATTGGACTGGGCAGCCCCAACAAACAAGGCAAAGAAGACTGCCACGGAGCTCCCCTAGGCGTGGACGAGATTGCTTTGGCACGAGTGGAGCTTGGCTGGGAAAATGGCGAGCCCTTTGCCATCAGCGATGAGATTTACAAGGCGTGGAATGCATTAGAAAAAGGGCAGGTACTAGAACAAGCATGGCAAGACAAATTTGCCGATTATCAGACAAAGTATCCCAATGAAGCCAAAGAGCTACAACGCCGTCTAAGTGGTGAATTGCCCAGCGATTTTATTGCCAAAGCGGACAAGTTTATCGCTCTGTGTAACGACAAGGGCGAGAACATCGCCACCCGTAAGGCAAGCCAAAATGCCCTAAATGCCCTTGCCCCCGCTTTGCCCGAAGTGTTGGGCGGTAGTGCCGATTTGGCAGGCTCAAATTTGACTTTATGGAGCAGTGCCAAAGGCGTACAAACCCACGCTGATGGCAACTACGTGCATTATGGCGTGCGTGAATTTGCCATGACCGCCATTGCCAATGGGGTGGCATTGCATGGTGGATTTATTCCCTTTACTGCGACTTTTTTGATGTTTATGGAGTACGCGCGTAATGCTGTGCGTATGTCGGCACTGATGAAACAGCGGGTGATTAACATCTACACCCACGACAGCATTGGGCTGGGTGAAGATGGACCCACCCATCAGCCTGTGGAACAAATCGCCAGCCTAAGACAGACGCCCAATCACTTCACATGGCGACCTTGCGATACCGTAGAGACGGCGGTGGCGTACAAATCGGCACTTTTGAGTGCTCATGCCCCAACATCACTGATTTTATCTCGTCAAAACTTGCCCCATCAAGCACGCAGTGATGAACAAATCACCCTGATTGAAAAGGGGGGTTATATCTTGGCAAAAGAACAAGGCGAGCTACAAGCCATCATCATCGCCACAGGTTCAGAAGTAGAACTTGCCATGAAGGCTTATCAAGCATTAAGCGGTGAAGGCGTGGGCGTGCGTGTGGTGTCTATGCCCTGCTGTGAAGTGTTCGCCCAGCAATCAGCCGACTACCGTGAAAGCGTTTTGCCGTCTGCTGTGCGTGCCAGAGTGGCGGTAGAAGCGGGCATTAGCGATTATTGGTATAAATTTGTGGGGCTTGATGGCAAAGTCATTGGCATGACTACCTTTGGCGAATCCGCCCCCGCCAAAGCGCTGTTTAAACACTTTGGCATTACCAGCGAAGCGGTGATACAAGCGGTCAAATCGCTGATTTAGGTTGATTTTGATAAAAAATAGATGTGTTATAATGGCACATCTATTTTTTTATGGCAAATATGATGAAATCATTATTAAAAGGTTGGTTTGGTGAGACCATGACAAATTTTGTGTCGTGGATTGCCTTAGATGATGGCATTTATCACCGTCTTAATAATGTAACCCTGCCTAAACATCATGGCATGACCACACAAATTGACCATATTATTGTTTCTCAATACGGCATATTTGTGATAGAGACTAAAAATTATCAGGGCTGGATTTTTGGCAATGAAAAACAAGAAAAATGGACGCAAGTTGTTAGGGGTGGTAAAAAATTTCAATTTTATAATCCCATTCGCCAAAACTATGGACATATCAAAACCTTGTCAGATTTATTGCAATTAGATTTAGCGTATTTTCATAGCATTATTTGGTTTGCTTCAAACAGTGAATTAAAAACAAAAGATGAGCTGCCTGATTTTGTATTAAATCGTGGCTTAATTTCCTATATTAAAACCAAAAATAAAATCATTTTAAGCCAAGAGCAAGTTTTAATGATTGTTAAAAATATTAAAGAAAATAAATTTGATAATGGCTTAGGGACTTATTTTATGCACCAAGCAAATGTGCGGCGGCACATTGAGCAAAAGAAAAATAGTCCTACCTGCCCAAAATGTCAAAGCATGATGGTTAAACGTGTGGCAAAAAATGGTGATGATAAAAACAAAGCATTTTGGGGTTGTACTCGTTACCCAAAATGCCGTGGCACTCGTCCTATGGATTAGATGCACATTATGCCAAAGCTGCCCCGTCATCTAAAACGCACCACGATTATTACAGTAGCCACTTGGTTTGTGGTGTTGTTATTATTTGTTTTACAAAAATTTATTTTTAGCCAAGCGGATATTAACGATACGCTGGTATTTGTGATGACGCTGTTAGCGATTTATTTGGGCGTGCCGACTTTTTTATTGTGCTTGATTGAATGGCTGGCTTTTATCGGTGAATTGTTTAAGATAAAGCATTTATCACAGGCAATTCGTTATATTGTCATCATGGGCTTTGTTTATTTGGTGGGAGATTTTATTTCTTTTATGATTGAACGTCGTGTGCCTGATTTGGGTATTAAGATGGTGTTGTTTGTTCATGTTGTGTTGGCGGTTTGGTGGGCGCATGGCGTGTGTGTTGGGGTGATAAGCAGGATGGTTTTTGACGCCTTGGCAAATCGGGGGGTGATGTTGCCGAATTGGCTGGGCACCTTATTGGCGATATTGATTGCAGGGGTGATTTATGCTATTTTGTATATGGCCTTAAATGAGTTGCCATTTTTTGATTGGTTTTTTAAATGAATTTGTGATTGGGGGATGGTATGTATAAAGCGTTGCTGATAGCATTGGCATTGTGCGCACAAATCACTTATGGTGCTGATTGGACGCCTGCGTTTCGCTATTTGGAAGTGGGCAAAGGGGGAGATGGCGGCAAGGCGCTGTATGCCATCATGGGTAGCGTGTTTAAAGACGGTGCAGGAGACGAAGGGCACCCACAGTACAAGCAAATCCTGCGCCAACCACTGACCAATGCCGCCAAAACAGGCAAATACAGCAATGTGCCAGCGCCATATCGCCACGATATGTTGCCCGCCAAATTGTCCAACCAACAAGACATGCACCTGCACGCCACCATTGAGCTAAAAAACGCCACGTTGTATGGCTTGCCTTTGCAGAGCGTCAGCTACTACTATGCGTGCAGCAACTGTGGGAACATAGGATTTTATGCCACCTTTAAGCCCATGACCAAGCAAGCCTACCAAAAACTTGTTAAAAATGTGAAGTTTAGGGTTGATGACGAAAGTTGTTCTGATGGCGCGATGGCGGGATTTTATGGCAGACCCCAAGAAGTCATCTTGGCTTTGGCGATTGGTTGTTGATAAGGTGTTTTGGTGCAAAAACAAAGAAACAGGCGCTTTAACAGAAGTTTTATTTGTATTTGCCATCTGACGTCAGCCATTGTTTGTCTTGGCTTCGTTCGTTGCCTTTGTGTCATTGACCATTTTATCCAGTCATTTGTGCGGCTGCTTGACAGTTGTGGTAGGCTGTCTTGGGTAAGTGCTTTGGTTGTTCGGTGTCAATATTTGGATTAGACATTAATGCCGTTGACATTTTACCCAGTTTACCCAATGCTTCTTTGGTTTTATCTTGATTTTTATCATAAAAGTCCGCCATGCCCGCCATACGGCTAAATTGGATGTCTGGGTTGTCAGGGGTGGTATCTTTTTTTATTGTAATTGTCAATGGCTTGTGCTAGTATAGCAACAGAAGCTCCATGATACCGCGTAGTCAGCTCACTTTTTTGGGCTGTGGCTACCATGTTTGGCACGGAGCTTTTTTCATGTTCAATATCTAGGGTTTCCACCGAATAAATACGGTTGCCATCGCTGCCCACCAATTCTTTGATGGTTAATTTGGTCAAATAAGCCTTGTTGTCAATCAAGAGCGGTGCAAATAGGCGATGAACCCCCAAAACATTGTGAGCATTACTCTTATCTTGTTCTACCCAACCCAATACAGCATTTTTAAACAACATATCAATATTAACGGCTGCCATGATATGCTTTTTACTATCAACAGATTTTGCGACCGCCTTGCCACTTAATATTTTATCCAGTAAACGCCGAGATAAGGTTGCCACCATGCCAGTATGTTTATTGGTTGGTGGTTTACCCAGCATATCAGTAATCATTTGGCGTGCCTGAATAAAGTTTGTCGCAGTACGCTTAGGCTTGATGATTAAATCCCTATTGTTGGCTTCATCAGGCGAAGACTGCACCCCATCACGCCCATCAATATGCTTGGCTTTTGCTCTATCTCTTACCATCTTTTCAGACAAGGCAAGAATGTCATTGGGCATCAACGGGAACGATAAACCAAACTTGGTTTTTAAGAAAGATTTAATCGCCATGATGATACGGTTGATAAGACTTCTTGTCTTAGATGTGTTATGATGTGCTGATAGCGTTATCATATACGCCAAATATTCGCTGTCCGCTTCTGCCTGATTGCGACTGTGCTTATCGGCTAAGGCTTTGGCTTCTTTGACGGTTTTATTCCCCTTTGCCACCATCTCGTGAAATTCTCTTAATAGACTGTCATAGGCTCTTTGGCTCATCAAGGTATCAAATCCACCATGTCCGCCCAATTCATCTGTTGTCCAATTCTGCCAATGCCTTGCATTTACTAAAAGGTATGCAAGAAGTGGTACAAGGCAAAACCACACCAAGAAAGTTAAGTGATGATTAGTTGGACAGACGATGCGTGGGACGATTATGTCTATTGGCAAACCCAAGACAAAAAGACACTAAGACGGATTAACGCCCTGATTAAAGACTGTCAGTGTTCAACCTTTGAAGGCATTGGTAAACCAGAACCACTTAAATACAACCTTTCAGGCTACTGGTCAAGACGCATTGATGACGCCAATCGCCTTGTTTATCGTTTTGACAATGTATTATTTCTTGTCGTTATCATTGTGATTAAAACCGCTCTCATCAGAGCGGTTTTTTGCTATCATAACCAAGTCTAACGACATTGTTCAAGCATGACCCAGCAACACCCCAAAGATAACAATCGTCAAATGACCTGCCTTATTGTCCGTTTGCCAAAAAATGACGGTTTTTGGTGGGCGCTTTGACAGGATTGACCATAATTTTGACAAAGTCTTTGTCGTGTTCAGTAAAAATCTATAGAGAATTAAACAAAGCTGGCGTATGCACCAGCTTTGATGAAGTTTTTTGGCTTGATGATTGGGCAAAAATATCCACCAATTCTTGAATGTCAGGATTGTAATAAGTGTTAATTAGCGTTTTGATGTCTTTGTGTCCAGTAATTTTTGCCAATTTTTCTACTGGTAAGCCATACTCTTTAACAAATCGACTGATGGCTTCGTGGCGTGTGTCATGAAAGTTTAGGTCATCTAATCCAGCTTTATTTTGCACTCGTTGCCACGATTTTTTAAAGGAATTTTCGTTAAATGGTATCAATTTATCATCAATATCAAGCCAAGTTAGCATTTCTTTGGCTTTAGGGCTTAGTGGCACGTTGCGAGCTTCGCCGTTTTTGGTTTTAGGCAAATGGATATAGCCGTCCTTGATGTCGTCTTTGGTTATGCTCAATATCTCGCCCCTACGCATGGCGGTGTGGATAGCAAATAAAAACGCCCAAGCGACATAATGTTGGGTTTGGGTGGGTTTGTCGCCTTGTGTATAAGTGGCACTATCTAAGACAATAGCAATCTCATCATCGCTGATGCGCCGATTTCTTGGCTTGGGCATGGCTGGTTTGGCAAGGTTGGTAAATGGGTTTTCTTTGATAATAAAAAGTTCTTTACTTTAACAGCCTAACTCATGACTGCTGATAAGTAAGCGATTTCGCGTCTAACCGTGCCTGCTGATACGGATTGTAAACGTAAATTACGCCAAGCAGTCAACTCTTTGGCAGTGATTTTGTGTATTTGTGTGTTGGCAATGTTGGAGTAATCACGGATAAAGCACCGTCGATACATACTTTCTGTTCGTGCTGACGGTTTGTGTTTACCAACTTTGTCGTGATACAGTGCCATAATTTCAGCAAATGTTGGTGTTGGCTTTTTGTTATCTGATAATTTGGCTCGGGCTTTGGTTTAAGGATTTTTTGGCTCGCCCATTGCTCAAATTCTTTGGCGGTGTCTCGTGTGGCAGATATCCGTTTGCCATCAAGCATAAGCTCAATACGATAGCTATCACCACGTTTTCTGGGTTTTAGTTTCATTTTTGGCGTAATCTTGGCGTAATTTTTTGATTATTTTACATGAAAAACGCTAAAAATACGCAAAATAAGCAAAGAAACTATCACAAGCCTGATGTGCCACAAAAGCAAAAACCCCTTGAAGCGCTTAGCTTTCAAGGGGTTAAAAGATGGTAGGCGTAAACGGACTCGAACCATCGACCCCCACCATGTCAAGGTGGTGCTCTAACCAACTGAGCTATACGCCTAAAAGTGGTGTTATTATAACAGAGATTTTAAAAATGGCAAGTATTTTTATTGATACAGTGTCAAATACCAATTCATGATGTCTTGTCCCCACAACAAAGCAACAATCCCAGCAATGGCAATATAAGGACCAAAGGCAAAGGGCTTGCTTTCACCAGATTTTTTGATGAGTATCAGCCCAACAACAGAACCAAGCAGTGCCGATAACAAGATAACCAGTGGCAACATACTCGTACCAAGCCATGCGCCGATAGCCCCAAGCAGCTTAAAATCACCCGCACCCATACCGTCTTTTTTGGTGATAAAAGCATAAAGAGTTGCCACGCTCCACAAAGACAAAAAGCCCAACAACCCACCCCAAATTGCTGTCGTTGGTGAGACAAAGACGCTTTGTGTGTTAATGGCAAGACCAAGCATGCCCAGCGGAAACACCAAACGGTCAGGCAGCAGTTGTGTGTCAAAATCAATCCCCGTTAGGGCAATGAGTGTCCACAAATAAATCAGCCCTAAGGCTCCAGCAAGCGTAACGCCTAGCACATAAATCACCAATACCGACAGCAGTGCGGTAATGATTTCAACCAAAGGATAGCGAATGCTGATGGGGCTGTGGCAGCTTGAACATTTACCGCGCAATAAAATCAGCCAGCTTAATAGGGGAATGTTTTCATAAAAGCGGATTTGGTGATGGCAATTTGGACAACGAGAAGGGGGTAGGGACAAACTGATGGGTGTGTCATGTTCAATGGTGTGGCAAATTGTCTGCACACTGGTTTTGTCTAGGTCGTCTTGCTGGTGTAAAAACCACGCCACTTCTTTGCGGTATTGGTAATTCATGATGAGCGGTGTGCGATGTATGACCACGTTTAAGAAGCTGCCCACGCACAACCCAAGTATGCCAACCAAAATCAGCGTTGTGGCGATGTTTTCTTGAAGCAGTGCAAACATCAGCCAACCACCGAACCCATTTGGAAGATTGGCAGATACATGGCAATGACCAAACCACCAATGACAATGCCCAAAAATGCCATAATCATCGGCTCCATCAGACTGGTCAACCCATCCACAGCGTTATCCACTTCGTTTTCGTAGTAGGTGGCAACTTTGTCTAGCATTTCTTCTAAACTGCCCGCTTCTTCGCCAATACCCACCATTTGAATGACCATGCTGGGAAATAAATTGGTGCTGCGCATGGCAAATTGTAATTGCTGACCTGTGGCAACGTCTTCTTTGATGCGCTGGGTGGCGTTATAATAAATGACGTTGTTGGTTGCCCCAGCGGTGGAGTCCAAAGCGTCAATTAAAGGCACGCCAGCGGCAAAGGTGGTGGACAAAGTGCGCGCAAAACGGGCGATGATGGCTTGATAAACAATCTTACCAAAAATGGGTACTTTAAGTGCCAACCTGTCCAAAAAGTCGCGAAATTTTTTGCTGCGGGTTTTGGCTTGCACAAAGGCAATGATGATGCCACCAGCCACCACAAAAATGGGGATATAATAAGCTGCTAAGAAGTTTGACATGCCCACCACCATTCGGGTAAAAGCGGGCAACTCCGCGCCAAAACTCTCAAAAAGTTCAGCAAAGACGGGCACAACTTTAATCAACAAAATGGCAGTAACCACAATTGCCACCACAATCACCGCGATGGGATATTTCATGGCTTTTTTGATTTTGGCTTTGAGCAGCTCACTTTTTTCTTTGTAAGTGGCGACCCGCTCTAACATGGTCTCTAGGGCACCTGATTGCTCGCCCGACTCCACCAAGGAACAAAACAAATCATCAAAATATTTGGGGTGCTTGCGTAGGGCGGTGGCAAAGTTGCTGCCTGCTTCAATGTCGGCTTTGATTTTGAGCACCAGCTCTTTCATGCTGGGGTTTTCAAGAGAATCGGCAACAATCTCAAAGGACTGTGTCAAAGGCACACCAGCTTTCATCATGGTGGCAAGCTGGCGCACAAAAATGGCAATGTCTAAGGCTTTGATGGGTTTGTTGATTTTAAAAAGTGGCTTGGGTTTGGGTTTGATACTCTCAACAATAATCCCTTGTTTACGCAGCTGTGCCCGAGCAAGCTCAATGCTTTTACTGGTGGTCTCACCATTGACTTTTTGTCCACGACGATTGGTGCCAGTGTATTTAAAATCTAGCAATTGTTCGGTTGCTACTTTTGCCATGATGTATTCTCTTTGTGCCTGATGGCGATTTTATCAATGAATAAGGGTTGATTTGTCCTAAAACCAACCACCAAACCTATCACATAAGGTGGATAACGCGTCAGCATAGTTTCTACATTCTACACCACAAGCAGTAAAATTGTAAATATGAGCACCAAGAGCTGACAAGGTTTTGTTCTGCTGTTGGTGTGGCTTATTATGCCGTTTATCCTATTTAAAAATAAACGGTATGATTTGGGGAATAAGCGCAATCATTGTGGCGATTTGTGCGCAGAAACCAATGACAAAATGGCAGCAATGTGCGGCAAGGTGGCGTCATAACCTGCTTGTATCATCGCCATGCGTTCACTGGTGTCAAGCACGCTGTAGGGCAGCTTGGGAGTGATGACAATGTCGCTGATGCCGACGTCTTGTGGGTTGGCTTGCACTGGTGGCACAAATTGCTCAAACAGTTGCCAAAAATCTGCGCCAGTTGGCAGATGATTGCTGTCAAACGCTGGTGATGGCAAAACGCGTGTGCGCTCGGCAAGCACATCAACGCTGATGATGACTTTGGCGCCGAAGTTTTTGGCAATTTGGGCAGGCAGCAATGCCGATTGTCCGCCATCAATGTATTTTTCGCCGTGGTTTTGGGGTATGCGTGGTGCAATAAATAGAGTGGGTACGGCAGCAGACGCTTGCACGGCAAGTCCTGTGTCGCCTTGATACAGCGGTGTGGCTGTGCCTTTGTTTTTGTGAGTGGCAACAGCAACAAAGCGGGTGGGCAGTTGTTCAAGGCTTCGGTGTTGGACGTGTGTGTTGACAAAATCTTGCAGCTTTTTGCCCACCATCAGCCCTTGTTTGCTTGGCTGAATGTCCAGCAGTGCGTGATGGTTCATATTTAGGGCGATGTCGGTGAGTTCGTTGGCGGATTTGCCAGATGCGTAAATTGCCCCAACAATCGCCCCAGCGCTGGTGCCAACCACCAAATCGGGTTTGATGTGATGTTCTTCTAAGGCGCGAATGACCCCAATGTGGGCAAAGCCTTTGGCGCCGCCACCGCCCAAAACAAGCGCGACGGTGGGTGTGGCAGGATGTGCGACAGGCGCGCTGCTGCAACCTGCCAGTAGTGCCAGCCCAAAAAGTGCCAAACAAAGCATAAGCCAGCGATAAAAGCGTCTGTGGGTCATGTCGTTGTCCAAAACAATAAAATTATCATTTAAGCGCGATTGTTGTTGGTTGTCAAATTAAGTTGTTGGCTTTACAATTATACAACAAATCATGATTAAGTTTTTGGGTGAATGATGTCTATAAACGCTGCCAATCTTACCAGCAATTTGCCTGTCAGTGCATTGACGGGTGTGGGTTTGGCCTTGGCGACACGCTTGGCGGATTTGGGGATTTATCGCATTTTTGATTTGCTTATGCATTTGCCCAGAGACTACGAAGACCGCAGTCGCTTTGTGTCGGTTGATGGATTGGCAGATGGCATGCTGTGTGCGGTGTCGGGCGTGATAAGCGATGTACAAAAATCCAAAGGTGGCTTAAGCGTCTGCTTAGAAGATGGCACAGGGCTGTTGGTGCTCAAGTTTTTTAGGACTTATCCGGCGCTGCTACAAACAATGACGGTCGGCGCCAAACTCAATGTCTTTGGTGAAGTGCGCATCAATCGCTATGGCGTACAAATGGCGCACCCAGAATATTTTATTGCGGGCACCAAAATCTCCCAAACAGGTCTGTTGCCGGTTTATCCAACCGTCAAAGGCGTGCATCAAAACAAACTAAGACAACTGATAAAGATGGCGTTGACGGCTGTGCAAGGTGGCGGACTGACGGGCGTGTCAGACAGCGATTTGTTGGCAGTTGGTGTGGGCAGTACGGGCGATTTGTTGGCGGTTTTAACCGCCATTCATCAGCCCAGCCAAAAGCGCACTGTGTTTGAGCAAACGCAGCTGATTGGTCAGCTTAAAACGCGCAGTCATCCTTTGTGTCAGCGGCTGATTATTGAAGAGCTGACCGCTCACCAGCTGACCTTTTTATATCGCAAAAAAAACTTGTACCAGCACAAAGCGCCGTTTTGTCAGATGAACAGCCCCCTAGCAGTGCAACTTAGCCAAAACTTGCCCTTTGCTTTGACCAACGCCCAACAGCGCGTGATTGGACAAATTGTTGGCGACATGGCAAGCAGTACGCCCATGTTGCGTTTGGTGCAAGGCGATGTGGGTGCAGGCAAGACATTGGTGGCGGCGCTGTCGGCTTGCTACGCCATAAACAGTGGTTGGCAAGTGGCATTGATGGCGCCCACAGAGATTTTGGCAGAACAGCATTTTTTTAATTTTCAGCGTTGGTTTGCGCCTTTGGGGGTAAATGTGGGGTATTTGGCAGGCAAACAAAGCACCAAAGAGCGCGCCGCAGCACTAGAAAAAATCAAAGACAATCGGGCACAACTCGTGGTCGGCACGCACGCTTTGTTCCAAGAAGGGGTGGCGTTTGCCAAGTTGGGTTTGGTTATTATTGACGAACAACATCGTTTTGGGGTGGAACAGCGCCTAAAACTCATTGGCAAAGGCGTGGCAAATACAACTCCCCACCAATTGGCAATGACTGCCACCCCCATTCCACGCACGTTGGCGATGAGCATGTATGGCGATATGGACGTGTCGGTGATTGATGAGTTGCCGCCTAGGCGCACGCCCATCACCACCGTTACCGTCAATCGCGACCGCCGCGATGAAGTCATTGAACGCATTGCCATCAACTGTAAAGCGGGCAAGCAAGCGTACTGGGTTTGTCCATTGGTGGCAGAGTCTGACGTTTTGGATGCGCAGTCGGCAGAGCTGTTGTATCAAGAGTTGTGTGCTGATTTGGACATTAGGGTTGGTTTGGTGCATGGTAAAATGAAAGCTCCCCAAAAACAAGCGGTGATGAGTGAATTTGTGGCTGGTAACATTGATTTGTTGGTGGCGACCACCGTGATTGAAGTGGGCGTGGACGTGCCCAACGCCAGTTTGATGGTGATTGAAAATGCCGAACGTTTGGGGTTGTCGCAGCTGCATCAGTTGCGCGGTCGGGTAGGGCGCGGCAGTGCCAAATCCTTTTGTGTGCTGTTGTACCAAACACCACTATCACCCACGGGCATTGAGCGGCTAAACATCTTGCGAGACAGCAATGATGGCTTTGTCATTGCCCAAAAGGATTTGCAATTGCGCGGCGCAGGTGAGCTGCTGGGCAAACGCCAGACAGGCGATATGGGTTATTATTTGGCAGATGTGGTGCGTGATGAAAGGTTGTTGATACAAGCCAAAGCATTGGCGGACAGATTGATGAGCGACCCCAGCAAAAAAGCACAAACTCTGGCGATGATTGCTTTGTGGCTGCCCCACGCCAAAGAATATGTCAATGCCTAGATGGTTTGTGGTCAACGAAATTTGTGTCAAGGGCGTCTTGATTGTCTTTATTTGGCTGTATCAAAGCTGCAAAAGTGGTGCTTTTGGTTCATTTGTCAATCTGCGTTGCAGCAGCCAATCACAAATATCTTGCCTTGTTGCAGCATGCCTTGTTACAATGCTTCATTTGCAGTGATTGACCTACCTTTATGAAAAAATTTGCCTTTTTTGCCAATGTGCCGTGGTATTATTTGTTGGGTGCGCTGCTATTGATTGTGCTGGGTGTGGTGATTGGGCGCACAACAGACACTCAGCCAACCCAAGACAAATCGGTTACGCAAACCACCCCAGCGCCAGCCCAACCCGTGGTCATGGCGGTAGAAGCGGTGGCTCCGAGCGTGATAACTGTTGCCGAAGCGATTGTGGCAAATGGGGTGGTCGCCGCCAAACAAACCGCGCAAGTGAGTGGACATTTGACAGGCGTTGGTATCAAAAAAGTATTGGTTGATGTTGGCGATGTGGTCAGGCAAGGACAGGTGTTGGCGGTGTTAGATGACAGTGCTTTGACCGATGTGTTGACCCAAGCGGGCGCCGATTTGGCTCAAGCCCAAGCCAGTCATGCCAAAGCCAAAGCGGACTTGGCGCGCGTTGAACCTTTGTTGGCGATGGATGCCATCAGCCGCCAAGAAGTGGACGCTTATACGGTCGCTTTGCAGCAAGCAGCGGCCAATGTGGTTGCCAGCCAAGCCCGTTTGACAACCGCCCAAACCAACCTAAAAAACGCCCAAATCACCGCGCCAGTGTCGGGCATTATCAGCCAAAAACACGCCCAAGTGGGACTGTTGACCAGTGGTGCGCCGCTGTTTGACATCATCGTTGATGGACAGCTTGAATGGCAAGCCACCATCGCGCCCAGCCAAGCCAGTCAGATTCAACTTGGACAAAGCGCCCAAATCCATCTGGACAATCGGTCAATCACAGGCAGGGTAATTCGTCTGTCGCCAACTGCCAACAGCGCGCGCGAAGTGGTGGTGCACGTGTTGTTGCCCAGTGGCGCGCCCCTAAAGGTTGGCATGTATCAAACTGGTCAATTTGTGCTTGCCAGTCAGGCGCTGCCTGCCGTGCCTGTTTCTGCGCTGATGAGCACCGATGGCTATGACTATGTATGGACGTTGCATGCCAAAGAGCAAGACATTTATACGGTCAAACGCACCAAAGTGCAAGCAGGCAACAGACAAGGCGACCAAGTGGTGGTGGATTTACCCCCTGAAGTGTTGGTGGTCAAACAAAGCGGCGCGTTTTTGAGCGAAGGCGATTTGGTGCGCGTGGTTGATGTTGTTTTGCCCACGCCTGTTGGCCAGATGCAAGGGGAATAGCATGAATTTTTCTGCCTATTCTATCAAAAATCCCTTAGTGGCGATTTTGTTGTTTAGCCTTTTGAGTTTGCTGGGCGTTTTTGGCTTTAGCCAAATGAAAGTGCAGCAGTTTCCCGACATTGATTTTCCAGGGGTGGTGGTTACCATCACCTTGGCGGGCGCAACCCCTGACCAATTAGAAAGCGACATTGCCAAAAAGGTTGAAAACAAACTGACCAACATCACAGGCATCAAAAATCTGCGCACCACCTTACAAACAGGCGCAGTTACGGTGTTTAGCGAGTTTGAGCTTGAAAAAGACATCAACGAAGCCCTAGATGATGTGCGTTCGGCAATCAGCGAAGTGCAAGGCGATTTGCCCCAAGCCGCCAATGCGCCCATCATCTCTAAGGTGTCCACCGCAGGCTTTCCAGTGGTTACTTATTCAATCAGTAGCGATGCGATGGACATCGCTGAGCTGTCTTGGTTTGTGGATGACGCATTGACCAAGCGTTTGTCCAACATCAAAGGGGTGGGCAGTATTGCTCGTGTGGGCGGTATCCAAAGACAAATACAAGTGTTACCAAGCAAAAATCAGCTGGCCGCTTTGACCATGCCGATCGGTCAGCTATCACAGCAAATTTATAGTAAGTGGCAAAACAATGCTGGCGGCGAAGCCAAAATCGGCAAACAAACCCAAACCATTCGCGTGCTGGGTATGGGACAAAACATCAGCGATTTGGCGCAGTTACAAATCACCACCCCCACAGGCGCGCTGCAACTGAGCAATTTGGCGCAGGTTGTGGACACGCACGCTGACATCAGCTCCGTTGCCAAAATGCACGGCAAAAGCGTGGTGGCATTTACCATCACTCGTGCCAAAGGCGCAGGCGAAGTGGCGTTGGTTGATGCATTGGACAAAGAAATCGCCAAATTGCACGACGAGCTTGACGGCGTTCACATAGAAAAAATCGTGGATTATGCCAAACCCGTCAAAGAAAACTACCATGCCACCATGCAAATGCTGATTGAAGGTGGCGTGTTGGCGGTGATTGTGGTGTTTGTGTTTTTAAAAGATTGGCGCGCGACCTTTGTGGCGGCAACCGCGCTGCCCTTATCCATCATTCCTGCGTTTTTTGCCATGTATGTGTTTGGCTTTAGTCTTAACATCATTTCGCTGCTGGCGCTGACGTTGGTGGTGGGCGTGTTGGTTGATGATGCCATTGTAGAAATTGAAAACATCATGCGCCATTTGGCAATGGGCAAAACGCCTTATCAAGCAGCGATGGAAGCGGCAGACGAGATTGGGTTGGCGGTCATTGCCACCACCTTTACGCTGATTGCGGTGTTTTTGCCCACGGCGTTTATGAGTGGTATTATTGGGCAGTTTTTTCAGCAATTTGGTTGGACGGCGGCGATTGCTATTTTTATGTCGCTGCTGGTGGCGCGTTTGATTACGCCCATGATGGCAGCGTACATACTAAAACCCAGCAAACACAGCCAAAAACCGCCCACAAAAACAATGCGTTGGTATTTATCAGTGGTCAGATGGGTGCTAAAACATCGGCTGATGACCATGGTGGCAACGCTTGGGTTTTTTGTGGGGTCGCTGTCTTTGGCGGGGTTTTTGCCAACCGCTTTTATTCCGCCTGATGAGATGAACCAAACCCGAGTAGAAATTGAACTCACGCCCGATGCCACCCTTGAAGACACATTGCGCGTGGGTGAACTGGCGTTGGCACAAATCCAAAAAATAGCAGGTGTTGATGAAGTTTTATTGACCGTTGGGCAGGGCAAAAACACAGGTGAACCCAGCAGTCATCGTGGCGGTTCGCTCAATCTGGCGACTGTGGAGATTAAGCTCAAAGAGCGCGGCAACAGACCAAGCAAAACCCACATTGAAGCACAAATCAACCAAGCGCTAAAAGTGGTGCCATCGGCGCGTTTTAATGTGGGTATTGAAAGCGGTGGCAGTGAAGCTGGTTATGGCTTTTCGGTAACTGGCAGCAACGGCGTGTTGTTAGACCAAACTGTCAAAGCCATCATTGACGACATCAGAACATTGCCCAGCGTTGCTAACGTCATCAGCAACAAAAGCCTGCCAAAACCTGAACTGACCATCATTCCTGATGAGTTGGCGATGGCGGATAAGGGCGTGAGCACCGCTGACATTGCCAGCACTTTAAGGGTGGCGACTGTGGGTGATTATGAGCAGTTTTTGCCCAAACTCAATTTGGACACTCGCCAAATTCCCATTGTCATTCGCCTTGGCGATGACGACAAACAAAACGTGGCAGATTTGCTAAATTTGTATGTGCCAAGCAGCAAAGCCAAAGCGGTACAACTAAAAGAAGTCGCCAGTTTGAAATTTGCAGCAGGCGAGTCTGGTGTCAACCGTTTAAACCGTGAACGCACCATCAAAATCACCGTCTTTGCCAATGGCGGCGAAGTTGGCGAACTTATCAATGCCGTTAAGATGACCCCAACGCTGTCCAATCTGCCTGCTGGCATACAAGTCATTGACGAAGGGCAAGCTGAAAACATGGCAGAGCTGTTTAGCGGTTTTGTGCTGGCGATGGCAGTGGGGGTGTTTTGTATTTTTGCGGTGTTGATACTGCTCTTTGGGCGCATTTTGCAACCCTTTACCATTTTGATGGCACTGCCTTTGTCCATTGGTGGAGCGTTTGTGGGATTGATTGTTACAAGCAGCAGCATGTCCATGCCGGCGATGATTGGCTTTATTTTGCTGATGGGCATTGCCACCAAAAATTCCATCTTGCTTGTGGATTATGCCATCATCGCCCAAGACCAATACGGGCTAAGTCGCTTTGATGCTTTGATAGATGCTTGCCAAAAACGTGCTCAACCCATCATCATGACCACCATCGCCATGGGCGCAGGCATGTTGCCCTTGCTGATTAGTTTTGGGAGCGCAGACACCACTTTTAGTCGCCCGATGGCAGCGGCGGTGCTTGGTGGGTTGGTAACATCAACGCTGCTAAGTTTGGTGGTCATTCCTGTGGTCTATACATTGATGGACGATGTCGGTCGCTTTTTTAAATCTGCACATAAATCTGCTAAAAAGGAGCAGTGATGAAAACCACCAATCCAGTCGCCAATGCGGTGTTAGAGTTTTGGTTTGATGAAGCCAACAAGCCTTTTTGGTTTGCCAAATCCGATGAGTTTGATAATGCCATTATCAGTCAGTTTGGCGAGCTGATTGATAAAGCAGGTCAAGGTGAGCTTTGGGACTGGCGTGCCGACAGCTATGGCAGATTGGCGGAGATTATCGTGCTTGACCAGTTTGCTCGCAACGTTTATCGGGGCACGCCCAAGGCGTTTTTTTATGACCATGTGGCACTGGCACTTGCCCAAGAAGCCATCAACCAACAAGGCTTTGCCGATTTGTCCACCCAATGCCAAAAATTTACCGCCATGCCCTTTATGCACTCTGAAAACGCCAAAGTCCACCAAATGGCGGTGGAGATTTTTAAGCGAATTGGTGATGAAGCCACGCTTGATTTTGAATACAAACACAAAGTCATCATTGACCGTTTTGGACGTTATCCGCACCGCAATGAGATTTTGGGGCGTGCTTCCACCCCCGAAGAAGTGGCGTTTTTAAATGAGCCCAACTCGTCATTTTAAAATGGTGGCGACATAAGTGTATGCCCAAAAATCCTTTGCAAATTTTTGCTAATGGGTGTATAAATAGCTTTTGTGGCTAATTTTAAGGATTTTGTGATGACCTTATCATTAAATAAAGATAAAATCCGCTTTTTGCTTTTAGAAGGCGTACACGACAACGCCCTAAAAGTGCTAAACGAAGCGGGCTATACCAACATTGAGTATATCAAATCGGCTCTAGATGAAGCAGAATTGATTGAAAAAATCAAAGACGCTCATTTTATCGGCATTCGCTCACGCACACAATTAACCCGCAAAGTGCTAGAAGCTGCCGAAAAGCTGATTTGTGTGGGCTGTTTTTGTATCGGCACCAACCAAGTGGATTTGGACGCGGCTTTGGAGCTGGGCATTCCTGTGTTTAACGCCCCTTATTCCAATACCCGCTCGGTGGCAGAGCTTGTTTTGGCACAGACCATCATGCTCATGCGTGGTATCCCCGAAAAAAATGCGGTGGTACATCGTGGTGGCTGGAACAAATCTGCCAAAGACAGCTACGAAGTGCGTGGCAAGACGATGGGTATTGTCGGCTATGGCTCTATCGGCTCGCAGCTGTCAGTTTTGTGTGAAAGCCTTGGCATGAAAGTCATTTATCATGACGTACTCACCAAATTGCCACTGGGCAATGCCGTGCAGGTGAACGGTCTTGATGAGTTGCTTGAGCGTGCCGATGTCGTTACCTTGCATGTGCCTGATTTGCCCAGCACTCGCAACATGATGGGCAAAGAGCAGTTTGACAAGATGAAAGATGGTGCATTTTTTATCAATGCTGCTCGTGGTGGCTGTGTGGTGATTGATGATTTGGCAGCAGCACTAGAGAGCAAAAAACTGCTTGGGGCTGCCATTGACGTCTTTCCCAAAGAGCCCAAATCTGCCGACGAAGAATTTATCTCGCCACTGCGTAAATTTGACAATGTGATTTTAACCCCGCATATTGGCGGTTCAACCCAAGAAGCCCAAGCCAATATTGGTCTTGAAGTGGGCGAGAAGTTTGTTAAATACTCTGACCAAGGCGACACCGTTACGGCGGTGAACTTCCCCAATGTGTCCATTCCTTTTACCGATGGCACGCACCGTTTGCTACACATTCACCAAAACGTGCCGGGGGTGCTATCACAAATCAACGCCGCCTTTGCTGATGCTGGCATCAACATTGCTGCCCAGTCAATGATGACCAAAGGCGATGTGGGCTATCTGGTGATGGACGTGGACGACAACGACTCTGATAAGGCATTAGAGCGTTTAAAAGCCATTCCCCAAACCATTCGGGTACGGGTGCTGTTTTAAAAGCACAAAGCCAACATTTGATAAACTTAAACCGCTGGTGTGCTGGCGGTTTTGTTTTTTGTGATACAATACAAGAACACTTAGTTGATTGGAAAAAATTATGAAACATTATGATTATGTCGCCATCGGCGGTGGTTCAGGTGGCATTGCTTCGGCAAATCGTGCTGCCATGTATGGTAAAAAATGTGCTGTCATAGAAGCCAAACACGTTGGTGGCACCTGTGTCAATGTTGGTTGTGTGCCAAAAAAAGTGATGTGGTATGGGGCAAACATGGCAACTGCTATTAACCACTATGCCCCTGATTATGGGTTTGATTTGACGGTGAATGAGTTTGATTTTGACAAACTTATCCAAAGTCGTCAAGCCTATATCAATCGCATTCATCAGTCTTATAAGAACGGCTTTGCCAAAAATGGCGTGGAACTGATTGAAGGCTTTGCCAAGTTTATTGATAAAAATACGCTAGAAATTCACAAAGCAGACGGCACAACTGAGCGTGTGAGTGCTGAGCATATTTTGATTGCCACAGGCGGTCGCCCTGTTCGCCCAAATATCACAGGTGCAGAGCATGGTATTGATTCTGACGGATTTTTTGAGCTGACCGCACTTCCAAAATCCGTTGCCATTGTGGGGGCGGGATACATTGGTGTGGAGATTGCTGGTGTGATGAACGCTTTGGGTGTGCAGACGCATTTGTGTGTGCGCAGTGGCATATTAAAAAATTTTGACAAAGACATTGTGGATGTGTTGTCTGATGTCATGCAAAAAGATGGCGTGCAATTTCATACGGGCGTAAATCCAAGCAAGATTGAGAAAAACGGCGAAAAATTGACCATTTATTTGGACAATGGCGACAGCTTAGATGTGGAATGTTTGATTTGGGCGACAGGGCGTGTGCCCGCCACTGATAATATTAACCTACAAGCGGTGGGCGTGGCAACCAATGCCAAAGGGCAAATCATCACCGACCAATACCAAAACACCAATGTGGACGGCATTTATGCGGTGGGCGACATCATTGAAGGTGGTATTGAGCTGACCCCTGTGGCGGTGGCAGCAGGTCGCAGACTGTCCGAGCGACTGTTTAACAACAAGCCCGATGAGCATTTGGACTATCGTCTTGTGCCAACGGTGGTATTTAGCCACCCGCCCATTGGTACGGTGGGCTTGTCTGAAGCGGACGCTCGTAAACTTTATGGCGATGACATCAAAGTTTATCAATCCAATTTTACCCCCATGTACAGCGCTGTTACTAGCCACCGTGAGCCCTGTTGCATGAAACTCATTTGCGTGGGTGATGAACAAAAAGTGGTGGGCTTACATGGCGTGGGTTTTGGTGTGGACGAGATGATACAAGGTTTTGCTGTTGCCATCAAGATGGGGGCAACCAAAGCCGACTTTGATAACACCGTTGCCATTCACCCCACAGGCTCAGAAGAGTTTGTTACCATGCGTTAATCTTAAGTGCCAAAACGCCCCAATCAAATCTGGGGTGTTTTTGTTTGGGCTGTTTGTGATTGTTGGTGTTTATAATGTTTTGGCGGGCTTGGGCACAAGTTTGACTAAGAGCCGATTTTGTTGTCTTTTTTGATTAAAAATTGTCTAATTGACCGTTTGTTTGTGGGCAAACACTCTGACAGCCGACCGCTGTGCGTCAAAAGACAGCGCTGGTGATGAAACTGTGGTTTGGTTGCTTATTTGGTCATTTTGTGCAAAAATGATGGCAAATGTTTAGTGAGACAGCCCATGAACGAGCCAACCAACCACCAACGCCGTGTCATTTACCAAGCCCGCCGTGGTCTAAAAGAATTGGACTTTTATATTGACCCCTATGTCAAACATCACTACCTTAGTGCCAGTGCTGATGAACAA
This sequence comes from Moraxella sp., assembly GCA_030528385.1. Lineage (GTDB taxonomy): Bacteria > Pseudomonadota > Gammaproteobacteria > Pseudomonadales > Moraxellaceae > Moraxella. The sequence continues at coordinate 86,420 of JAUMYZ010000006.1, read as the reverse complement.
CGCGCGTTTGAGCAGCTATTGAGCTACGAAGACCCAGATTTGTTGCTGTTTTTTTTGGGACAAGACAGCCCCAAAGAGTCAGAAGTGGCAGCGCTTGTCCAAACCATCAAGCGGCTAAAACACAGTTAGTTTGCCGTGTATATTGACGCCCCAATTTATCCTAGCCATTATCGTTGGTTGTTTGACTTGTTGTTTGTGTTGTCGGTGTTGGCGCTGGCGGCATTTGCCAAATTGCTGTGGTGGCAGTATGTTGTGCTGGCGCTTGGTGCTGGCGTTTGTCTTGTTTGGCGCAAAAAACCCATGCCCAACACCTTGTCTGCCAAGCAGCCTGATGAACTTTGGCAACTGGGCGTTGATGATGAGCTGTGGCAGGGCTACCTAAACCAAGCAGAGCTGATTGATGTGGGCATCACCAAAGCACTGAAGCTGACCTTTTATCTTAGCGAGCCTTATCAACAGTCTTATACGCTGTTGATTTTTCGTCCCATGCTAAGCGAAACGGACTTTCGCAAGCTCACCACGCTGGTTAGGGTGGGTGGCTATGGGGCATCTGATTGATGTGTAACTGCATTTGTCATGTGCCAAAACAAACGCACGGCAACTGGCACACAAAAACCCCACGATTGATGGTATTAATTGACTTTGGTCAGCTCCATAGAGATGACTTTGCCATTGCTGGTTTGGCTAACTTTGACGGGCAGATAATTAAGACTGGGCGCCACCCAAAAGCTGGTGGCGCGTTTGGTGTCTTTGTGAATGCGGTCAATACAAATCACATCATACGTGCCAGCAGGGACGCTGATTTTGGTGGTGGCAGATTTTTTAAATTGGGTGGTTTCAATGCCGCCTTTTTTGACCAAATCATAACTGCCGCTAAACTTGCCATTGATGAGTTCTTGGCGGATTTGTGCTTCTAAACTTAGGTCATCGTAGGCTTGGCGGTTCATCTTTAGGGTGGTGGATTTGCCTTTGTAGGTGTTGGTCAGCGTTTTTGTGTCGTTGTGAAATTTGACTTGGTGCGTGTTGCCCACCCCCAATATCTTAACCGATGTGGATGAGCTGGCGGGCAAAATTTTGCCTGCTGCCACGCTAAAGTTTGCCGACTGACTAAGGCTGGCAATGCCTGCGGCGTTTAGCTGAACGTGGTAGGTGTAGTGATTGCCGCTTTTGCTCAAGGTGCGTGTGGCGCTGCCTATTTTGCCATCTGCTTGTACTTTGTAGGTGGCAGAAAAACCCGACAAATCGGCGGCGTGGGCATTGAGCATGGCGTTGCCACCAACGGCAGTTACCACGCCAAGACCAAAAAATTTTTTTAATAAAGTCATAAGAGCACCCAATATCAGTTGTTCAAACACACCTATAATGGACAAATTGTGCCATCTTTTCAAGGGTGCTGGCAAGGATTTTTGCTGTTGGTGATATTTTTTAAAAAAATGCTTGAAATTTTATGGTCAAACACCATACTTAAGCTAACCTAAAAACAGGTTTTAACAGTCATTTATTTATGGAGTTTTTATGAGCATTCGTCCTTTGCACGACCGTATTGTCGTTCGCCGTACCGAAGAAGAACAAAAGACCGCTGGCGGTATCTTGTTGCCTGGCAGCGCCCAAGAAAAACCCCAACAAGGGGTGATTGTTGCGGTGGGCAACGGTCAGCTTACCGACAATGGTGTACGCCCTTTGGACGTCAAAGTTGGTGATACGGTGCTGTTTGGTCAGTACGCAGGTCAAACCGTCAAAGTGAACGGTGAAGAGCTGCTGATTATGAAAGAAAGCGACGTGCTTGGTGTATTAGAAGCCTAAGTGATGGCATGCATTAACATTAAAAATTAACTGGAGAATTTCTCATGGCAAAAGACGTAAATTTTGGCGCCAGCGCCCGCGAAAAAATGATTGAAGGCGTAAACACGCTGGCAAACGCCGTTAAAGTAACTTTGGGTCCTAAGGGTCGCAATGTGGTCATTGACAAATCTTTTGGCGCGCCTGCCATCACCAAAGATGGCGTGAGCGTTGCCAAAGAGATTGAGCTAGAAGACAAGTTTGAAAACATGGGCGCGCAACTGGTGCGTGAAGTTGCCAGCAAAACCAACGATGTGGCAGGCGATGGCACCACCACCGCAACCGTTTTGGCACAAGCCATTTTGGCAGAAGGCATGAAGTCTGTCGCCGCTGGCATGAACCCGATGGACTTAAAGCGCGGCATTGACAAAGCCACTCGCGCCGCCGTTGAACAAATTCACGCACTGTCCACCCCCGCCAACGATGACAAAGCCATCGCCCAAGTCGGCTCTATCTCTGCCAACTCTGACGTTAAAATCGGTGAGCTCATCAGCGAAGCCATGCAAAAAGTGGGCAAAAAAGGCGTCATCACCGTTGAAGAAGGTTCAGGTTTTGAAGATGCTCTAGAAGTGGTTGAAGGTATGCAGTTTGACCGTGGTTATATCAGCCCTTACTTTGCCAACAAACAAGACAGCTTAACGTGTGAGTTTGATAACCCACTAATTTTGCTGGTAGACAAAAAAATCAGCAATATCCGCGAAATTGTGCCCTTGCTTGAAAAGGTCATGCAAACTTCTCGTCCGCTGCTGATTGTTGCCGAAGACGTAGAAAACGAAGCGTTGGCAACTTTGGTGGTCAATAACTTGCGTGGTGGTCTCAAAACTTGCGCCGTAAAAGCCCCAGGATTTGGCGACCGCCGCAAAGCCATGCTCCAAGACATCGCGGTGTTGACCGGTGGCGTGGTGATTTCTGAAGAAGTGGGTTTGAGCCTTGAGAGCACTGAAGTGGCGCATTTGGGTACCGCCAAAAAAGTAACCGTTGGCAAAGAAAATACGGTGATTGTTGATGGCGCTGGTGATAAGGCTGACATTGATGCGCGCGTGGAATCTATTCGCCGTCAAGCAGAAGAAGCCACGTCTGACTACGACAAAGAAAAACTCCAAGAACGTGTCGCCAAGCTCTCTGGCGGTGTGGCAGTGATTAAAGTGGGCGCAGCCACCGAAACCGAGATGAAAGAGAAAAAAGACCGTGTAGATGACGCACTGCACGCAACTCGCGCCGCTGTGGAAGAAGGCGTGGTGCCTGGCGGTGGGGTGGCGCTGGTGCGCGCGTTGGCGGCTTTGGCTGAGCTAAAAGGCGACAACGACGACCAAAACGCTGGCATCAATATCCTACGCCGTGCGATGGAAGCGCCATTGCGTCAAATCGTTGCCAATGCGGGCGATGAAGCGTCTGTGGTTGTCAATGAAGTCAAAAACGGCTCTGGCAACTATGGCTATAACGCCGCCACAGGCGAGTATGGCGATATGTTGGAGATGGGCATTCTTGACCCTGCCAAGGTAACACGCTCAGCACTAGAGAATGCCGCTTCTGTGGCAGGTCTTATGTTGACCACCGAAGTGATGATTACCGAAAAGCCAGCCGCTGACAATGGCGCTGCTGCTGCCGCAATGGCTGGTGGTATGGGTGGTATGGGCGGTATGATGTAATCTTTGCCATCAATACAGTCCCCAAGGCGGTTTTGCTTTGGGGATTTTTTGTGGTTTGCTCTTGGCGGGCGCTGTTGATTGGGCAAACTAATCACAAACTTTTTGATAAAGCAAATCCCATGAAGCGCGCCCATACTCTTGCCCGCGTTTTTCAAATTTGGTCTCTGGACGAAAATTGGGGCGTGGCGCGAAGTTGCCTGTGCCTGCCATGTTTTTAAAAGCGGGCATGTTGTCAAGCACATCAAGCATCCACAGCGCATAATGCTCCCAATCGGTGGCGCTATGAAACACGCCACCTACTTTTAGGGCGCGTGCCACGATACTCATGCGTTCAGCGGTAACAAAACGGCGCTTGTAATGACGCTTTTTTTGCCAAGGGTCAGGAAAATATAATTGCACAGTGTCCAGATGTTTGGGGGGTAAGTTTTTGAGCAAAGCAATGGCGTCGCCATTGATGACTTTTAGGTTGCTTAGTCCAAGTTCGTGCGCCAAAAAGGCACAACGCCCAATGCCTGGTTCGTGCACTTCTATACCCACAAAGTTTTGTGTTGGTGCGTTTTTTGCCATTTGAAGCAAGCTGTCGCCCATACCAAAACCAATCTCCAGCGTCAAAGGCGCGTTTTCGCCATTTGGGCTGTCTTTAAAATAGTGGCGCAGGTGATGAATGTGCGACACATCCCCGAGCTTGCCAAGTTGGGCGCTTTGGTTGATGACATAGGGCGCATATAAGGGGTCGGTTAGGGCGCTTTGGGCGTTTTGGTTGATGTGGGTGCGCCGTCTCATGAAGGTGCTGATACTGTCTTGGAATTGTTTGGGGGTTTTTTGTAGTTTGGCAATCTCTTGGCTGATGTGTTCTGGCGCAGTGTTGGGGGTTTGGCGGTCGCCACCGACAGGCTCAAGGTGTGTTTTGGGCGAATTTGTCATGGTATATTTGTCATAAAAAGCGTAAAATGGCGGCTATTATAAATGACCCTAACCATAACCGCAAATTGTATGATACGTTTACCTTTTTTGGAAGACACCACGCCGCCACCTTTTTATTTGCCAGCACTCACCGACAAAGAGCGCCAAACTTTGGACAAATGGTTTATTGGTGAGCAGTCGCAAGCCTATTATCTAAAGCGCTTTGCACAATTTGACGCGCTGGGCAAACTCCATGCACGCTGGAACTGGACGGCGTTTTTTGCCACCTTTGGTTGGCTTTTGTGTCGCAAGCGCTATTTGGATTGCTTGGTGTATTGTGTGGCGGGTTGGTCGTTTATTAAGCTCAACATCGTCATTATTTTGGCATTGTTGCAATTTTTGTTGATAGCTCATTTGCCCCAAGCGTGGCATATGCCGATAAGGGTGGCGATTGTGCTGGCAGTGTGGCTGTTTTGGTCAAGCATGGTGGCGCGCTGGGCGGACGCGTATTATTATCGCATGGCGCGCCGTGAGATTGCTGACGCGTTGGAGCTGTATCCCAGAGACCCACAAGCCCAAAAAGCACATCTGCAGACGCATGGCGGGGTCAGTGTGTTGGGTTTGGGGGTGGCATTGGCGATATTTGGGACGATTTTGGCGATTATTGCGCTGCAGTTTATGCCGATTATTGCCATACAAAAAGAACAAGCCATCATTTATGAGAGTTATCAGTCTGCTCATGCGGTGCAGCAACGTGTGGCAAACATTTATGAGCAAACGGGCGTCTGTCCTGTGGGCATGCCTGTTTGGGCGGACAATCAAAAGGTTGCCATTGAAGTGGTTGGTCAAGTGGCAGGTGTCAAAACTGGCTGCGCGGTGGTGGCGACGGTGTCGGGCGCTTATTATCCAGTGCGTTATTTAAATGGGCAAACCTTGGTGATTTATCACACCAAAACGACCGATGGCGCTGTGTTTTGGCGTTGCCAGACATCGCTCAACAAAAAACAAACGCCCAAAAAATGTATTTGACGTAAATAAGCATGTCCCAGATGGCAAGGCGCGGTTTTCTCACAGACATTTGTCTGGGATTATTGGTCAAAAAACACGCTTTTAATTCTAAAAAACGCAATCACCGCCCCAATGAGCAGCACCACCACAACCACGATTTTACTAATCGGCGAGATAAAGGTTGCCACTTTGTCATAATTTGCCCCCAGCACAAAGCCTGCATAAGCCAGCAGCGTTGTCCAAATTGCTGAGCCTATCGCGGTCAACAGTAAAAACGGCAACAGTGGCATGCGATTCATGCCCGCAGGGATAGAAATCAGCGAGCGAATGGCAGGTATCATACGCCCAAAAAAGATGACCGCTTTGCCGTATTTGTTAAACCATGTATTGGCGTTGGTAACGTCTTCTGGTTTGATTAAAAAGTATTTGCCGTATTTTTGAGCCAGCACCAAAAGACGCTGTTCATTAAAAATCGTCCCCAAATAATACAGCGGCAATGCTCCAAGCACCGAGCCGAGCGTGCCAGCAACAATCACGGCGATGACGTTCATCTTGCCCAGTGCTGCGGCAAAGCCCGCCGCTGGCATAATCAGCTCGCTGGGAATGGGCGGAAAAACGTTTTCCAAAAACATCATCAGTGCCACTCCCACCAGACCAAGTTGCTCCATCATGGCGAGCACCCATTCACTTATTGTGTCCACAATCACCACCAGACATCGTTAAATTAAAGCTGGCTATGATAACAGAAAAATACTTTTTTGGCAGGCTAAAATTTGCTACAATGAGCGATTATTTTTGTGTCAATTATTTAAATGTGAGCAAAACAATGACAACATTTACCGAACAAAAAAACGCCGTTACCCACATTGAAGGGGCATTGTATGACAACCAAGACTTGCGTATTGGCATTGCCGTGGGGCGTTTTAATGGCTTTTTGGTAGAAAGTTTGGTGGAAGGGGCGTTGGACGCTTTGCTTCGTCATGGCGTACAAGGCAGTAACATCACCGTCGTGCGTGTGCCAGGAGCATTTGAGCTGCCTTTGACCGCCAAGCGCATGGCAAAAAGTGGCAAGTTTGATGCCATTGTGGTGCTTGGGGCGATTATCCGCGGGGCAACGCCGCATTTTGACATCGTGGCAAGTGAGTCTGCCAAGGGGCTAAGTCATGTGGCACTGCATTTGGACATTCCGGTGGTTAACGGCATTTTGACCACCGAAAACATTGAACAAACCATTGAGCGAGCTGGCACCAAGGCAGGCAATAAAGGCTATGAAGCTGCCATGACCGCCATTGAGATGGTCAGCGCCCTAAAAGCGATTTCGTGCTTTTAATTTGGCATTCTTAATATTATGGCAGACCGTGCTGTCTGTTTGATTATTTAACAATCTATTTAAACGATTGTCGTTGGCAAGATGGCATGATTTGTCGTCTTGCCAATGTTGATAGTTTATTCTAATTCAAGGTCAATCATGAATACCCCAAACCCTGACAATGCTCCCGATGTGTTTGACGTTGGTCAAACTGGCTACAAAACCACCCACACCGCAGTGCGTAAAGCTCGCCGTTTTGCCCTGCAAGGGATTTATGAATGGCTGATGACCGATTATCGTTTTGGCAACCAAAATCGCGATTTGCTTGGTGGTAACGAGCCACACACCATCGCTGCCCGTACCCGAGCGACCAACGCCATGCACACGGTGCATTTGGGCTATTATCATGAGCTGATGCGCAATGTTCCAGAGCAGGCGGGCGAGCTGATTGTGGAGATTTCGGCATTTTTAGACCGTAATTTTAATCGTTTGGATATGATTGAACGGGCGGTGCTACTCATTGGGGCGTATGAGCTAAAACACAGCTTGCACATTCCTTATAAAGTGGTGATTGATGAAGCCATACAGCTAAACACCCATTTTGGGGCAACAGACGCGCATAAGTTTATCAATGCCATTTTGGACAAATATGCCAAAAAAGTGCGTGAAGCAGAATACAACGCCAACAAAGCCAAAAAATTAAAAAGTAGCGAACAATAAACCAGACAAGGCGGAAAAATTTTCGCCTTTTTTTGTTGAGACATAAAACTTAAAAAGGCATAAGCACCATGTCCGAATTTTCCCTAATTTATCAGCATTTTCAAAACGCCACCACCAAGCACGACAGCACCATTTTGGGCATTGGCGATGATTGTGCCATCAGTAGCGTTCCACTAAATAGCGAGCTGGTCAGCTGTGTGGATACGCTGGTGGCTGGGCGACATTTTCCTGTGGGTACGAGCGCTTATGCCATTGGTTTTAAAGCGGTGGCGGTGAATTTGTCCGACCTTGCCAGTATGGGAGCGACCCCTTATGCCATTTTGCTGGGTGTGTCTTTGCCCAAAGAGCTGGCAAACGATACTTTTTTGGCAGAGTTTATGCGTGGCGTGGGTGATATTTGTCATCAGTTTGGTGTGGAGCTGATTGGTGGGGATACCACAGGTGCGCCCGTTTTGACCTTGTCAGTTACGGCGTTGGGTTTTGTGCCCAAGGGTTTGGCGATTAAGAGAGATGGGGCAAAGGTGGGCGATGTGCTGTGTGTTGGTGGTCAGATAGGTTTGGCAAGTGCTGCTCTACAAGAGATATTGCAAGGCAAAAAATCGCCATTACAATCGGCACTGGATTTGCCACAGCCACAAATGGCACTAGGACAGGCGCTTTGTGGCTATGCGTCTGCCATGATTGACATTTCGGACGGTTTGGGGCAGGATTTGGGGCATATTTTGACCGCCAGTGGTGTGGGGGCGGTGATTGAGCTGGATAAAATCCCCACCCATGATGAGCTAAATCAACTGCCTTTTGAGCAAAAATACCAACACATCATCAATGGCGGCGATGACTATCAATTATTATTCACCATTTCTCCTGATAAGCTGGCTGATTTTCAAAGAAATTATCCCAATATGTCTGTTTATCCGATTGGAAAAATCATGAAAAAAGCAGGCGTGCAATTTTTGCAAAATGCTCAAGCGATTGATTTTAAAATAACAGGCTATCAGCATTTTTTGTAAACTGTTATAATCAATCTTGATAAGTCTCAAACTGACAAAAGGAGCATTGTATGTATAAGGCGTTGATTGTCGCTGCTGTGCTGTTTTCACAAACTGCCCTAGCAAAGGTCGGTGATGTCTTTGAATCTTTTGTGCCAACTGGTTTTGTGCTGCAAGGGCAACAGTGTGATTGGGATTTTAATCAAGATGGCAAAAGCGACTGTGTGCTACTCATCAAAGACACCCAAAAATCGGCATGGGAAGAAGATGAAAGAAACCCCAATCAAATGGTGGACAGAAATCGCCGTGGGCTGATTATTTTATTGCAAAAAGGCACAGGCTATCAAAAGGCGCTAGAAAACCGTGCGATTTTTGCGTCCGAAAATGAATATGGCGGTGTGTATTTTGCCCCTGAACTTGACATTACTGGCAAGGGTAATAAGCTATTTGTTAATTATGGTCATGGGCGTTACGGGTTTTGGTCTTATAGTTTTGATTATCGCAAGGTCAATGGCAAGCCAGATTTTTATTTGATTGGCTATGACAGCTCATCCAATCGTGGTCCTTATATAGAAAGCACGGTTAGCATCAATTTTTTGACCCATAAAATCAAATACCAAAAAAACCAAGAGACCGACTGGGACAACGACACACCCCGCTTTAAGACCATTTGGCGAAGTTTTGATAAACAGCCTTTGATTAAGATGTCAGACATTAAAGACATAGAAAGTATTGACTTTCAACATGCTGACAAAGCCTTAATAGGAATTGATTAAATCATATGCAGCGTAAACCCGACATCAAAAAAAGCAATCCTTGCCCACCCTGCCCACCTTCTGCCACCACCTTTGAAAAGGGTGTGTATTGGCTTGGGGTTGGTTTGGGCTCTGGCTTACCCAAAAAGGCAGCTGGCACTTGGGGGACGCTGGGCGGTCTTATTGTTGCTTTGCCGATGATGTGGCTGGGCTTTTGGGGCTTTTTGGCAATTACGCTGGTGGGCTGTGCCGTTGGCAGTTATGTTTGTGGCAAAACCAGTGAACTCATGGGCGCGCATGACGACCCGCACATTGTGTTTGATGAATGGGTGGGGATATGGATTGCCCTGCTGCCAAGCGTGTGGCTGATTTTTGGTTTTGTACCTGACGATAAAGCAGGTTTGGCGTATTTGCACCCAAGTTTGGTGCTTTTGTTTGTCATTGCCTTTGTGTTATTTCGCTTTTTTGATATTATCAAACCCTTTCCAATCAAATGGGTGGACAGTAATGTCTCTGGTGGTTTTGGGATATTGGTTGATGATGTGCTTGCAGGGGCAATGTCGGCGGTGGTGCTTTCTGTTTTTATTGCTGTCATCTTACCTTAAACCAACCAATAGTTCATCAATCTGCCTTTGTGTGGTTAAAATGCTGACTTTATTTTTATATTTTAAATAAATGGTATTGTGTAATTCATGGTGTTTTTGTTGTCTGCCATTTTTTAACACCCATTTTGTAAATTCCCAATCTATCTTTTCATGACACCCTTGTCCCATGTCAGGGCGAGTGGTATTGCGATAACGAAAATATCGTTTTAATACTCGCACATAACAATCAATAGTAGGCAATTTCACGATGATAATTTTGTCTGCTTGATTAAGCCTATCCTTAAAACATACGTTGGGATAATTGCCTTCAATTACCCAACCATCATGATTTTCCAAAAATGCTTTTACAAGAGCGATTTCGTCATCAAGCGGTCTTTCTTGCCAATTTGGCAACCAATGTGTACTATCTAAATGCAATAGGGGCAATAGGTGTTTATTTGCCAAAAATCTTGCCAAAGTAGATTTACCTGACCCACTAAATCCAATAATGGCAATTTTCATATATTTTTCCTTTGATTATGTGCTAATGGACTGCTTTTCTTAGTTTCATCATATTTACACACCCGCACTTAACCTTAGCCCATTATATGATAGAATAAATAGGGCATAATACCACAAACATTCATCTTGAAGGAATTCCCATGCTTAACATCATCATTTTGGCAGGTGGCAAAGGCACTCGTATGAAATCGGTCAAACCCAAAGTCTTGCAAACTTTGGCGGGCAAGCCTTTGCTTTGTCATGTTTTGGACACTTGCAGCACGCTAAACGCTGATAACACCATTTTGATTTATGGCTATAACGGACAAATGGTCAAAGATGAAATCACAGACAGCGGTTTGATTTGGGCGGAGCAACGTGAGCAACTTGGCACAGGGCACGCCGTACAGATGGCACTGCCCCACCTGCCAAAGCGTGGCAAAAGCCTGATTTTATATGGCGATGTGCCACTGACTCAAACGGGCACCTTGCAACGCTTGATTGATGAAAACACGAACGGCATTAGCATGCTGACCATGCGTGTGGACAATCCTTTTGGACTGGGGCGGATTATTCGCACTGATGGCAAGGTAATTGCCATTGTAGAAGAAAAAGACGCCACCGATGCCCAAAAAGCCATCAATGAGATAAATAGTGGCATTTATTGTGTGGATAATGCCTTATTACACAAATACTTGCCTGCCTTGACCAATGACAACGCCCAAGGCGAATATTATCTGACCGACATTATCAAAATGGCGGTGGCGGACGGCGTGGACATTGCCACCATCAGCCCAGAGCTTGCCTTTGAGATTGAAGGGGTCAATGACCGCATTCAGCTTGCCAATTTGGAGCGAAGCTATCAAGCCCATCAAATTCGTCAGTTACAACTAAACGGCGTGCAATTTGCCGACCCCAGCCGTGTGGACATTCGTGGTACATTGACCTGCGGACAAGACGTGTTTATTGATGTTAATACTATTTTTGCTGGTGATGTGGTGCTGGGCAGTGGCGTACAAATTGACAGTGGCAATGTCATTGCAGACTGCATCATTGGCGATGGCACGCACATTAAGCCAAATTGTGTGTTAAGCCAAAGCACCATTGGGCAAAATGTCGTCATTGGGCCTTTTGCTCATATTCGCCCAAAATCAGTGCTCGGCGATGACGTGAAAATCGGCAACTTTGTAGAAACCAAAAAATCCACCCTAGCCACAGGAGCAAAGGCAAGCCACCTAAGCTACATTGGCGATGCAGTGGTGGGCGAAAACGTCAATATCGGGGCGGGGGTGATTACTTGTAATTATGATGGGGTCAATAAATTTACCACCACCATCGGCGATGATGCCTTTGTCGGTAGCAATTGTAGCCTTGTCGCTCCTGTAAAAATTGGGGCAAATGCCACGATTGGGGCAGGCTCAGTGATTAGCAAAGACACGCCTGAAGACAAGCTGACCTTAGCTCGTGCCAGACAAACAACGATAGATGGCTGGGTGCGTCCTGTTAAGAAAGGTTGATTTGCCTTACTTGGTAAACAGTGGTTTTTAGGTCTGATGTTGGCTTAAAAACCGTTCAAATTCCAACAAAAAAGTCTCTTGTACCAGCAAGTTTTTGCCTTGCCACTGATAAATGGTTTGTCGCCCAAAGTGCTCGCCGTCAAAATACTGTCGGCGACTTAGGGGCAGTTGGCGATTTTTTTTAAACATCACATAACCAATCGGGGTATTTTTTAGATGGCGTAGGCGTTTGGCATTGCCTGACAGACTGCCAACTGGAAAGATACTTTTGGCACGCACCCAAGCCTTTGTTTCATTGCCAAACAACAGCACTTCACGCACCCACGCAAGAGTAGGGCGATGTAAGGGGAGATTTAACAATTTTTTATGATAAAAATCAATGGGTTGATAACCTTCACAAATCACCTTGACGCATAAAGGTTGTCCTGCTTTTTGTTCTAGTAGGGCAGTGAGTGAGCCTTGTGCGGTCAAAAAAGGGAGCAATGTGTCAGGTGGGGTCATGTCATGGATTGGGTGGACTATGGACTATGGGTAAAATTATAAATTTTAGCACATCTTTTGTTGCGGGGGAATTTTGACTTGTGTGAATGGTGCGTTTAATGACATAAAATGTTACATTTTAAAAAATGTTGGACAATTTTTATGGGCATTTATCAGACCATCATCAAGCAAATTTATTTAGGTATTTTTTAAAAAATATCTATAAATTTCAATAATTTTTTATACGATGATGGTGGATTATTTTCCATTTTATCATAAAATGACTTATATCATTTATTTTAAAAATAGTCAGGATTTAAGTAGAATATTGGATAAATCTCAAACTTTTGGTATGCTAGGAGCGTGAAAACAACAAGCGACACACCAAGCGGTTTTCATAGGCAGTTGTTAATTGTTAATGGTCGTAAGACCGCCATGAACTTTAAGGAAATCATCATGACTTACCAATCAGCATTAGAACACGTTCGCAGTGTTAAAGAAAAACTCGGTGGCACTTGGAATGCCATTCGCCCAGAAGACGCCGCTCGTATGATTGTCCAAAACCGTTTTAAAACTGGTCTTGACATTGCCAAATACACCGCTGGCATTATGCGTCGTGATATGGCTGAATACGATGCCGACCACAGCAAATACACCCAGTCGCTTGGTTGCTGGCATGGTTTTATCGCCCAACAAAAAATGATTGCCAACAAAAAATACTTTGGCACCACGAACAAACGCTACATCTATCTTTCAGGCTGGATGGTCGCGGCTTTGCGTTCTGAGTTTGGCCCCTTGCCTGACCAGTCCATGCACGAAAAAACCGCCGTGCCAAAACTCATTGAAGAGATTTACACTTTCCTGCGTCAAGCGGACGCCAAAGAGCTAAACGACCTATTCCGTGCCCTACAAAAAGCTGAACAAGCGGGCGACACTGCCAAAGTAAAAGAGCTAGAAGCTCAAATTGACAACTTTGAAACCCACGTTGTGCCAATCATCGCCGACATTGACGCAGGTTTTGGTAACGAAGAAGCCACTTACCTACTCACCAAACAAATGATTGAAGCGGGTGCTTGTGCCATTCAGATTGAAAACCAAGTCTCTGACGCCAAGCAGTGCGGACACCAAGCAGGTAAAGTAACCGTCCCCCACGAAGACTTCCTAGCCAAGATTAACGCAGTGCGTTATGCGTTTTTGGAGCTGGGCGTGGACGAAGGCGTGATTGTCGCTCGTACCGACTCCGAAGGGGCTGACCTAACCCAAAAAATCCCTGTGTCTCGCGAGCCAGGCGACCTAGCAAGCAAATACATCAGCTACCTAGAAACCACCGAAATTGACATTTCAGAAGCCAAAGAAGACGAAATCCTAATCAAGCGTAATGGCAAGCTCCACCGCCCAACGCGTCTGCCATCTGGCTTGTATCAATTCCGTGAAGGCACACAGCATGACCGCGTGGTGCTAGACTGCGTAACCAGCCTACAAAACGGTGCGGACATGATTTGGATTGAGACCCCCACCCCAGATGTGGCAGGCATTGCCAGCTTTGTCAATGACATCAAAAAGCAAGTGCCAGACGCCAAACTGGTGTACAACAACTCACCATCATTTAACTGGACGATTAACTTCCGTCAGCAAGCCTATGACCGTTGGGTTGCCGAAGGCAAAGACGTGTCAGGCTATGAGCGTGATAAACTGATGGACGCCAAATATGACGGCTCTGAGCTTGCCAATGATGCTGACGAAAAAATCCGCACTTTCCAAGCGGACGCCGCTCGTGAAGCGGGTGTGTTCCACCATCTTATCACCTTGCCAACTTACCACACCGCCGCACTTTCTACCCATGAGCTTGCCAAAGGCTACTTTGGTGATGAAGGCATGCTTGCTTATGTGGCAGGTGTACAGCGTAAAGAAATCCGTGGTGGTATCGCTTGCGTCAAGCACCAAGCGATGGCAGGCAGCGACATCGGCGATGACCACAAAGAGATTTTCTCTGGCGAGAACGCCCTAAAAGCAGGCGATGCAACCAAGAACACCATGAACCAATTTGGCGGTTAATGCCTGATTGAACGGTTGATTTAAAAATCCCAAACGGTGTTTTGTGAGCAAAAGCAAAGCACCGTTTTTGTTTAATTGTGATTGTATTTTAAGGATAAAACTATGGCAACTGTGCGTATTAACAAAGGGTCGCTTGCGATTGACAAGATTTTATTTGATTTTATTGAAAACGAAGCTTTGCCCCTAGCCAAGATTAACAGCGACACTTATTGGCAAAATTTTGAGCAAGTGGTGCTGGACTTGACCCCTAAAAACAAAGCCCTACTGGCTCGCCGTGATGACTTGCAAGCCAAAATTGATGATTGGCACAAAAATAACACTTATGAGCCAGAAAGCTACAAAGCGTTTTTAACCGACATTGGTTATCTTGAACCTGTGGTTGCTGATTTTAAAATCACTACACAAAATGTGGACGCTGAGATTGCCACCATCGCAGGGGCACAGCTGGTGGTGCCTGTGCGTAACGCTCGCTACTGCCTAAATGCTGCCAATGCTCGCTGGGGCAGTCTGTATGACGCTTTGTATGGTTTTGATGTCATCAGTGAAGAAAATGGTGCAGAAAAAGGCAAGGGCTACAATCCTGTGCGTGGGGCAAAAGTGATTGAATTTGCCAAAAATTTCCTTGATGAAACTTTCCCCTTGGAGACTGGCTCGCACGCTGATGTAACCGCCTATGCCGTCGCTGATAAAAAACTGATTGCCACTTTGGCGGACGGCACCAGCACCACTTTGGCAGACGCTGACAAATTGGCAGGCTTTAATGGCACGACCGACAGCCCAAAAGAAATTATCCTAAAAAACAATGGCTTGCATGCCATTATCCAAATTGACCGTGAACACTTAATCGGCAAAGACGACAAGGCGGGCGTCAAAGACATCGTCCTAGAAGCCGCCGTTACCACCATTCAAGACCTAGAAGACTCGGTGGCTGCCGTGGACGCCGAAGAAAAAGTAGAAGGCTATCGCAACTGGCTGGGCTTGATGAAAGGCGATTTGTCCGAAACTTTGGAGAAAAACGGCAAAACCATCACCCGCAAACTCAACGCCGACCGCACCTTTACCGACCTAGACGGACAAGCCCAAAGTCTGCACGGTCGCTCGGTCATGCTGCTTCGTAACGTGGGGCATTTGATGACCAATCCTGCCATTTTGGTGAACGGCGAAGAGATTTTTGAAGGCATCATGGACGCACTTATCACGCCCATGCTCACCGCGGTGGACATTCGTGGCGAAAACACCTTGCGTAACTCGCGCACCGGCTCTATGTACATCGTCAAGCCCAAAATGCACGGCTCGGACGAAGTGGCGTTTGCCGTGGAGCTGTTTGAGCGAGCCGAACAAGCCCTAGGACTGCCTAATAAATGCCTAAAGGTGGGCATCATGGACGAAGAACGCCGCACCAGTGCCAACCTAAAAAACTGCATTGAAAAGGCAAAAGACCGCACCATCTTTATCAACACAGGCTTTATGGACAGAACGGGCGATGAGATTCACACCGCCATGGAAGCAGGAGCGTTCGTCAAAAAAGGCGACATTAAGGCTCAAACATGGTTTAACGCCTATGAAGCTCGCAATGTGGACATTGGTCTACACGCAGGACTGCTTGGCAAAGCCCAAATCGGCAAAGGCATGTGGCCAAAGCCTGATGAGCTGGCAGAGATGTATCGCACCAAGATTGAACACCCACAAGCGGGGGCAAGCTGTGCGTGGGTACCATCACCAAGCGGGGCGACCATTCACGCCATGCACTATCACAAGTGCAACGTCATGAACCGCCAAGCAGAGCTGGCTAAGCTGCCCGCCCCCAGCCTAGATGAGCTATTGACTTTGCCACTGGCAAGCGACACCAATTGGAGCGATGAAGAAAAAGTGCGTGAGCTAGAAAACAACTGCCAAGGCATATTAGGTTATGTGGTACGCTGGGTGGATTTGGGCGTGGGCTGCTCCAAAGTGCCTGACATCAACAACGTTGGCTTGATGGAAGACCGTGCCACTTTGCGTATTTCTAGCCAACACGTCGCCAACTGGTTACGCCACGGCATTGTCAGCGAAACCCAAGTTTGGGACGTGCTAAAACGCATGGCAAAAGTGGTGGACGAGCAAAACGCGTCCGACCCAGCTTATCGCCCGATGTCGGCAGACTTTGATAATAGCATTGCCTTTAATGCCGCCGCTGACCTTATCTTTAAGGGAGCGACCCAGCCATCAGGCTACACCGAGCCACTGCTACACAAGGCTCGTTTAAAACTCAAAGGGTATCAGGGCGATTGATGCTAACTGGCTGATACATAAAGGCATAATGCTTGTCACTGTGCCTTTTTTATTGCCGTATGTTTGTGCTATACTTTTGTTATTGTTAATGATTTGGGAAATTGTCATGTATCGCTTTGACATTTATGATGAAGTGTTTCCAAGCACACAAGCGACCTTTGCCATGTCGTTTGAGCTGCCGACCCTAACCACCGCCAAAGACATCCTAAAAGAGCGAATAAAGCGAGAACATGACAATAAAGCCAGCACTGTACCCATACAGCACATTACCCCTAGTGATGACGAAAACCAGCTCAATGGCAAAAAGCAACACAAGCATATACATCAGACAAAAACATCGTGGCAGACGGTGTTTGATAAAACGGTCAAAGCCTTTGACGAAAATGGCTTTGTGCTGATTATTGATGATGAGCAAGTGCTGGATTTGGATAAGCCACTTGTGGTCAAGGCAGAGACAGCCAAAGTGGTGTTTTTAAAATTGATACCACTGCAGGGTGGATAATTTTATTAAGACTGCTTGATGTACTGTTGGTTTGTCATTGATGTATAAGGAAAATTATGACAAAATCGCCCAATCACCCAGAACCCGTTGTCATGACTGGCGAAGCGTGGGCAGACAATTTGTTATCGCTGATTGCGTCCATGCCACAAGACAGGCAAGCCGCTTGGCAGGCTTTGTCTGTTTTTGCTCGCAGTGCCAAAACCGCCAAACCCACAGACAAATGGCTGCAAAAAGCCAAGCCCTTATTAGAAAGTGTGGGTTTTGATGAGTTTAATGCGTGTCTAAAACAGTCTTTACAGTTTATCAATAAAGGACACACCGCAGAGCCTGTGGCAAGAAAGGGGTATTTTGGTTTATGTGCACCAGACAGAGAATATCACGATATTTATGATAAGTATGTTGACGGTTGGGCTTGGAAAGATGTGGCTCAATTTAACCCATATAATGTTCTGACGTTAAAGGGATTTTTGTGGTGTGTGCTTATCTCTGACCCCACAGGCGATAGCCTTGCTCATACCGCTGCCAAGGTTGCTGACACCAGCCTAAAAAAGATAGCAGGCATTGGTGTCAAAGACATCAAGCTTGCCAATACCAGCGTCTATGTGCTCGGTCAGATGACCAATGAAAGTGCTTTGACCGCTCTTGTATTTTTGGATACAACCGTTACCTTTAAGACCACGCTTGCCCAAATCAAAAAAGCCCTATCCGCTGTCGCTGAGCGGCTGGGATTGTCTTATGAAGATTTGTTGGAAATTGGCGTGCCAACATTTGGCTTACAGACGGTGGGCGGTCGCACCAAATATTGGGGACAGACAAGCGTTTCTGTGGTTATTGATGACAAAGGCTCACATCTGCAATTTGTCAAAAATGGCAAAGTGCTAAAATCTGCTCCTGCCGATGTCAAAACCAATTTTGCCAATGAATTAAAACAACTAAAAGCCACCACCAAAGACATGGACAAAAATATCACCAGCATCGCCACACGTCTTGATGGGTTGATGATAAGTGAGCGGTCGTGGACAGGCGGTGTGTGGCAAGGGCGGTATTTAAACCACGTTTTGACAGGAACGGTTGCAAGGCGACTGATTTGGGTGATTGATGGTGTGCCTGTGTTTTTTGATGTTGATACTGGCAAGATGAGCGATATTGACAACAAAGCGATAACTGTCCAAAAAGACAGTGTGGTCAAATTGTTTCACCCCATTGATTTTGACGTGGCAACGGTGCTGGCATGGCGTGAAAAACTCTTTACCAAAAACATCAAACAACCCTTTAAACAAGCGTGGCGTGAAGTGTATTTACTGACGGACGCCGAACGCAATACCGACTTTTATTCTAACCGTTTTGCAGGGCATGTCCTAAAACAACACCAGTTCAATCAGCTTGCCAGTTTGCGCGGCTGGCGTGCTCCCCTAAGGCTTTGTGTTGATGATACTTACAATCCGCCACTGCGCCAGTTGGATGAATATGGGCTGCGTGCCGAATATTGGGTAGAAGGCGTTGGTGGTGATTATGGGGTGGATACGACTGGCAGCGGAGCATATCTGCGAGTGCGTACTGACCAGCTGCGCTTTTATCGGCTTGATGCCCCAGACAATTGGGCTCATGCCAGTGGTGGCAGCTACAGCCACAGTTATCACGCAACCGCCAATCGTGGCGTATCACTAGATGACCTGCCGCCCAAAGTATTGTCCGAAATCATGCGAGATGTGGATTTGTTTGTGGGCGTGGCAAGCATTGGCAATGACCCAACTTGGGCAGATGGTGGCGAGAGTGGGGCATTTCGTGAGTATTGGCAGTCATATGGCTTTGGTGAGCTGACTGCCAGCGCCAAAAGCCGTGCCGAGTACTTGTCGTTTGTCATTCCACGCCTAAAAATCGCTGACAAACTGACCATTGATGGCAGATTTTTGGTGGTGCAAGGCAAAAAACGCAGTTACAAAATCCATTTGGGTTCAAGCAATATTTTGATGTTGCCCAATGACGAATATTTGTGCATTATTCCTAGTAGCAAAAAAACCACCGATGTCAATTTGGACTTTTCAGGCGACAGGGTGTTTAGTTTGATTTTAAGTAAGGCGATGTTGCTTGTTGACGATGACAAAATCACAGATGTGGTGATTTTAAATCAAATTAATCGCCCCCATTGACGATTTGCCCCAAATTACTGGATTTTGAAATAAAAAACCACTCAAATCTTTTCAAATCTACTGATTCTTGCTTAAAATGGGTAGATTTTTATTGATGACAGTAGTCATAAAAAATCTTCGTGGACACATCATTAAACCAAAACTCAACAATAACCCGTCCGCTTATTTTTAAAGGCTTTTGGCGTCAGCGCATTTTGCTTAAATTGGGCGTTGGGGCAATGACAAAGGTAATACCAACAAGACAGACACTATCGTGATGACTGTGGTAAACTGGATTTACCACCCAAGGGCAGTGAACAATAAAACAAAAAACGCTAAATTTGCCTTTGGACAGCGTTTATGGTGGTTTGTTATCATACAGTTAAGTAAATAACAGCGGTGATAAAACTCATGACAAAAAATTTTGGTGCCACGAAGGCAAAAGTTGTTGGTATCAAAAGGGCAGTTTGGGAGCGTTGATTTTTAAGATTTTTTGTAACAAACATAGCACACAAAACACGCTGGCACAAAGCAAATCATAAAAAACATGCCACGAATGACGATGTTGGCGATGGCTTTGTGTGTTGCCCAAGCTGCTATGGTGGGGCTTAGATAATGGGTCAGTTTATCATAAGTGATTGCCAAAAAACATGTCCATAACAACCAACCCCCATTGGCCACTTGGATTTAAAAAGCGCCATCATAATTTGGCCAGCCACAAATTTATTCCAAAACCCACAAACAGCATGCCCACCACCAGCATTGAGCCAATCATCAGCCACGCATTGCGACCAAACTTAAGAGCGAGCGTCTGCCCACTAAAGATGAGCAGCAAAAGATAACTAAAACTGACCATCTGTAAAATCATCGCCAGCACAAAAAAGGTTAAAAGCGGATAGGGGTAGCTTGGGTCGGCAAAAGGCATAAAAAACGACAAGAAAAACAAAATCGCTTTTGGATTGGTCAGACTAAGCGTCAGCGAGCGATAAAAATAATTATGCGCTTTGGTGGAATGTGCGATGGCTTTGCTGGCAAGGCTGTGGCGATGGATAAAGGTATGATGAGCGCCCATTAAAATTTTGACGCCCAAGTACGCCAAATAACCACCACCAAAGAGCTTGATAATTTCAAACACGCTTGGATACAGACGTATGAGTGTGCCTGCCCCCAAAACAGTTGCCACAATCAATAGACTGTCGCCAAGCAGCACACCGCTCATGGCTTTGATGCCCGCTTTTTTGCCGTGTGATGCCGAGACGGATAGGCAGTACAGGCTGTTAGGACCAGGCAACACAATCACAATCACCACCCCTATTAGGTAGGTGATGATGTCGGTAATCCCAAATATGGTTATCATGTGTATACAGTTGGGTCTTTGGCTGGCGGCACTTGGACGTCAAAAAACGCTTGGGCGACGTGATTTAGGGCGGTTTGATAATGGTCAAATTGTCGGCAGGTGGCTTGTAGTGAGCCTTGCCAACTTGGGATATTGCCTTTCATGCGGGCAAAACGTTTGTGTGTTTGTTCTGGCATGATTTTGGCGACATCAACTGCCAACTGGGCGTCCGCTCGGTTGTTGCACACCAGTGTCATATCACAGCCTGCTTCTATGGCGGCTTTGACGCGCATGTCAGCACCACCAGCGACATGAGCCGCTTTCATGGACAAATCGTCAGAAAACAGCACACCATCGTAGCCCAGTTTGCCGCGTAAAATCTCTTGCAGCCAGATTTTGGAAAATCCTGCAGGCTTATTGTCAATTTGGCTAAAGATGACATGTGCGGGCATCAGTGCGTCCAATTTGGAGAGATTTTGTACAAAAGTGGTGCCATCACACGCCCAAATGTCGTCAAAACTGCGCCCATCAATGGCGTCGGCAACGTGCGAATCTGGCGCAATGGAGCCATGACCAGGAAAATGTTTGCCCGTGGCTTTCATGCCTGCGGCGTGCATACCATCTATAAATTGTGATGATAAAGCAATGACAATTTCAGGGTCTTGATGAAAAGCGCGGTCGCCAATCACCAAGCTGCAACCATTGATGTCCAACACAGGCGCGAAGCTAAAATCCACACCCACTGCCAGCACTTCACACGCCATCAAATAACCTGTGTCATAAGCAAGCGATAAGGCGTGTTTGGGGTCGTTGTCATAGAGTTTGCCAAGCTGCCCCATCGCAGGCAAAGGCGAAAAACCTTGACGAAAACGTGCCACCCGCCCACCTTCTTGGTCGGCCGCGATAAGCAAGTCGGGATTGATATGGCGCATGCTGTCAGTGAGCGTGCGTACTTGGGCGGGCGTGTTCACGTTGCGCGCAAACAAAATCACCCCGCCGATTTGTGCTTGTGTCAAGAACTGTGCGTCGTCATTGCTTAGCGCCAGCCCTGCAATGTCTGCCATAATTGTGCCAGTTGCCATAAGATGCCTTATAAAAATATTTATTATGCCATGATTTTTGTATGGCGTTAAGTTGTTGTTGCTTTTTTGTGCGTTAAATTAAGCGTTGGTGAATAAATTTTGCTTAAAAAAGCGCCAACAAAAAAAGCAACCATTGGCGGTCTTGATGATAGGTGCTGCGGTCATTATGGTATTAAAAGTGTGTAAAATCAATGACTAAGAAAGCACCTATTTGTCCTTATTTGATAGAATTGCTCACAAAAACCATCACATAAGCAAGAATCAATATGATAAGATAATGCAAATTTTTTGTATTTGTGGGGTTGTTTTGTGATGTCAGATGATTGATTTTAAAAAATTGGTAAATATTGTAACTAATATGATTTTTGGCAAGTTTATTGCATATTTAATTCACCATGCTTGTTTGTGATGTATGACCAATAATAACAAGGGTTAAAAATGACATTATCAAGTTTTGTGGTTTGATGGGTTTTTAGGAGTAGTTATGTCAAAACAACAGTTTGTTTTATCTGGTGTTGCCACGGTTATATCGGGTGTGATTTTTGCGCAAAGTTATGTGGGCGTTGCCGAAGCGACCGATAAGGTGGGGTTTGAGCCGACGATTGAACAAAAAGTTACCGCTCGTCAGGTTTCTTTATTATTGGACAGAGCACACTACCTAGAGCAGCCCCTTGACCAGCAGATGGGCGCAAAGATTTTGTCTATGTATTATGACAACCTTGACCCCAGCCGCACGTTGTTTTTGCAAGCAGACATTGATGAATTTAATCAAAAATATGCCAAAACCTTTGCTCAGCGCCTAAAACGTGGTGATTTGTCGGCAGGGATTGAAATCTTTGAGCGTTATCGCACCCGTTCTAATGAGTATTATGACACTGCCAAAGCCTTACTAAAAACCAATCTTAAGCTAAAGACGGACAAAACCATCATTCTTGACCGAGAAGAAGCGCCGCGTTTTGGCAGCAAAGCTGAGCAGCTTGATTACTGGAAAACCCAAGTTACTTATGCCTTGATTGGCATTACTTTGGGTCAAGAAGAAGACAAAGCCAAAGACAAAGCCTTTTTGGACAATCCAGAGCTGACGCGTGGTCATGATTTGGTGCGCGGCGATGAGCGCTCGCCTACGGACATTTTGCTCAATCGTATCAATCGTCAACAAGGTCAGCTGGCGCGCATCAAAAACGATGAAATCATGGAAACCATCTTAAACACGGCGATGATGACCTATGACCCGCACAGCAACTATTTTGCGCCAGTACAAGCCAATGAAATGCAAATCCAGTCCAATCTGCAGTTGGAAGGCATTGGTGTTTCTATCCGTCCCGACCGCAAGAACCCTGACTACACCAAGATTGTAACGCTGGTGGATGGTGGGCCTGCCGCCAAAACAGGACAAGTGCGCGCCAATGATTTGATTCTTGGTGTTGCCCAAGAAGGCGAGCCAATGGCAGATGTGGTTGGCTGGAGTGTGCGTGAGATTGTCTCGGTCATTCGTGGTGCGCGCGGCACAAGCGTTACCATTCGCGTCAAACAACCCAACACCCCAGACAGCGCCGCGCGTAATGTGGTGATTGTGCGCGATGTCATTGAACAAGAAGAATCTGGCGTGCATCATCGGGTGGTTGAAGTGCCTTATCAGGGCAAAATCAAAAGGGTGGGAGTGCTTGAGATTCCCAGTTTTTATCTGAATTTTCAGGCGCGTCGCAGCGGTGC
The DNA here is from genome assembly GCA_030528385.1 of Moraxella sp. Lineage (GTDB taxonomy): Bacteria > Pseudomonadota > Gammaproteobacteria > Pseudomonadales > Moraxellaceae > Moraxella. The sequence goes on along the minus strand of JAUMYZ010000006.1, from coordinate 63,078 downwards.
CAACATTGGCGATTATCGCTCGGTCAGCCTAGATACCGAAAAGGCCATCAAAGCGCTCAATGCCCAAAATATTGATGGCTTGGTGGTGGATTTGCGCAATAACCCAGGTGGTTCGCTGGATGAAGTTGCCAAAATGCTGGGTTTATTTATCAAAGAAGGGCCCTTGGTGCAAATCAAAGACAATCGCGGCAATGTGCAGGTCTATGCCGACAAAGATGGTGGCAAGCAGTTGTATGCAGGTCAAATGGCGGTGCTGATTAACTTGGGTTCAGCGTCGGCGTCAGAGATTTTTGCTGCCGCCATTCAAGACTATGGACGGGGTTTGGTGATTGGCAGCACCACTACAGGCAAGGGCTCAGCACAAGTGCAGCGTGATGATTTGGCGCTTGGTTCGGCGACACTGACGCAGCGCAAGTTTTATCGCGTTACGGGGGGCAGCACCCAAAACAAGGGCGTTGTGCCCGATGTTGAGCTGGTGAACATCTATGAAGGGGTGGAGTTTGGTGAACGAGAGTACAAGAACCCTTTGGTGTGGGACACCATCAAAACCACACCATTTAAGCCCGAAGGCAACTATGCCAAAGGCGTGCTTGATGAACTGAACAAACAGTCCAAAGCGCGCCAAAAGAGCAATCCGCAGTTTGCCTATTTGACCCAGCTTAATGCCATCAGAGCGCTAGACGATGACAAAAAGCCTGCCGATGTGGACATTGATAAGCGCCGCGCCAAAGCCGATTTGGTAGAACAAAAAATGCTCAGCGCCGAAAACGCCCGTCGCCAAGCCACAGGACAAAAACCTTATACCGATTGGACAACTTATCAAGCCAGCATTGACGCGCTTGCCGAAGAGCGCAGCCTAATGAAAGAGCATGAGCGTCCAAAACTGCCAGAAGAAGAAGTTTATGTTACCGAAGCGGCGACATTGATGTTTGATGTGGCCAGTCTAAAATAAATGCGTCAGTTGGTCGTGGACACTGCCAGCATGAGTGCCATGTTGAGTTTGTCGTGGCGCTGAATTGTTGGGGCGTACAGCGCCGAAGCAATGCCGCCGTCCAAAAATAGCGCATTGCGGCATTGTAAGCTGCTGCTAAACACAGCGGCAAACTGATAAAAATTGACGGGTGTGTCGCTGATGACAAAGTGAATTTTGCCATCTTGGCAGTCTGCGCCGACACCATTTCTGATGTTGACTGATGTGCTGTTTGGGTCAAATTTGGGATGAATGTTGCCATCAATGACCAACATGGGTCCTGATTGGGTGGCGTAACTTGGGCGTGTGCCAGCGCGCAGCTTTTTTGCCATATTGGCGCTGGTGTCTATATAAAAGCCTGTTTTGTCCCACCAAAACACGCCATTGGGCAGCAGATGAAAATTGCCTGCACCTTGTTTTAGGTTAAGCGACAACACTTGTTTGCCATCAATCACGGTATAACCAATTGGGGCAAAGTCTTGATTGTACATGCCAGCATTCATGGCAAAACTTAGCGTGCGTTTGGGCGTCTGCCCAAGCAAATAATTTTCAAGATTGGCAAAAGTGTACAAAGGTTGATTGTCTTGTTTCCAGTACAGCTTTAACGATGAATGCAGCAACGCTGGGTCAAAGGCGCAGTGGCTGTGATTGATGGGTTGTGTGCGCACAAAGCAAGCCATTTGGCTGTTGGGGTGGTCATTTGGGTCGTCTTGACACCCAAGCAACAACGCGGCTGTCATGACAATGCTGATAATTTTTATCATCAATAACGCAAACCTATGGTTGATGGAAATATTGTGATGAATTTGGCGAATTTATGCTGTTAATTAGACAAAAAATTGTTATAATTATCAAGTTTTGTGAGCAAATTTATTAAGATTTGTTGTTTGATGTTCGTTTTTAGGAGATTTTATGGCTATTGAGCGCACTCTTTCTATTGTCAAGCCTGATGCTGTTGGCGGCAACCATATCGGTGAGATTTTTGCTCGTTTTGAAAAAAACGGTCTAAACATTGTGGCGACCAAAATGAAGCATTTGTCAAAAGAAGAAGCCGAAGGTTTTTATGCCGAGCATAAAGAGCGTGGGTTTTTTGCTGACCTAGTGGCATTTATGACATCAGGTCCTGTGGTGGTGTCCGTGCTAGAAGGTGAAAATGCCGTATTGGCGCATCGTGAAATCTTGGGTGCAACCAATCCTAAGGAAGCAGCCGCAGGCACTATCCGTGCCGATTTTGCCGTCAGCATTGACGAAAACGCTGCGCATGGCTCTGACAGCACTGCGTCTGCTGAGCGTGAAATTGCTTATTTCTTCGCCGACAACGAAATTTGCCCACGCACACGCTAAGCGGGTGTTTTGATAAAACGACTGCATTTTTGTGGTCGTTTTTTGTGCTTTATGGGTGGCTAAATTTATGACTTTTGGATAAATTTTTAGTATAATAAGCAGCTTTTATTTACCTAGTTTATCTCATGACTGATAAAATTTTCGTCGTTAGTGCCCAAGATGGGTGTCAGGCGTCTACACATAACAAAACCAATTTGCTTGGCATGTCCAAAGACGCGCTGGTGGCGTTTTTTGCCACGTTAGGCGAAAAGGGCTTTCGCGCCACGCAGGTGATGAAATGGATTTATCAGTTTGGCGTAACCGACTTTTATCAGATGACCAATTTGTCCAAAAAACTACAACAAAAACTGGACGAAGTGGCGTGTATTGTGCCACCAAAGGTAAAGTTTAAGCAGTTTAGCGAAGATGGCACACGCAAATGGGTCTTTGAAGTGGCAGGCGGGTCGCTGGTGGAGACGGTGCTGATTCCTGCCGATGATAACAAACAATTTGGGCGTAAAACTTTGTGTATCAGCTCACAAGTGGGCTGTGCTTTGGACTGTTCGTTTTGCAGTACGGGCAAACAAGGTTTTGAGCGAGATTTGACCGCCAGCGAGATTATCGGTCAGCTGTGGGTGGCTAATCAGTCCTATATGCAAGGCGTGCCACCGACCGAGCGTCAAAACCATGTTACCAACGTGGTGATGATGGGCATGGGCGAGCCACTGCTCAATTATGAGCCTGTGGTCGCCAGTATGTCGCTTATGCTTGATGACCATGCCTTTGGGCTGTCCAAACGCCGTGTTACGCTCTCTACTTCGGGCATTGTGCCCAAAATGTACGATTTGGCAAGAGACATTGATGTGGCACTTGCCATCAGTTTGCACGCCCCCAATGACGCACTTAGAAATGAGCTGGTGCCGATTAACAAAAAATACCCATTGTCTGAGCTCATCAAAGCCGCCAAAGCCTACATTTATGATGAAAACCCCCGCCACAAAAAACACGTTACCATTGAATACGTCATGCTCAGCGGGGTCAATGACAGCGATGAGCACGCTTATGAACTTGTGGCACTGTTAAAGGGCTTGCCCAGTAAAATCAACCTAATCCCCTTTAACCCATTTCCGCACGCCCCTTATGGGCGCTCAAGCAACAACCGCATTCATGCCTTTAGCAATATTTTAAATCAAGCGGGCTTTGTGTGTACGGTGCGGCAAACACGTGGCGATGACATTGACGCGGCGTGTGGGCAGCTGGTGGGGCAGGTGGCGGACAGAACACGGCGAGCCAAAAAATGGCAAGAGAGTATCACAAAACGCCAAAACTGCGGATAAATTTACCACCAATCCCAAAAAATGGCTAAAAGGTTGGCAAAATTTAGGATACTTGTTAGAATGTGGGTATTTGACATAAACGCGTGGATAAGTGGTAAGATGATAAAGCAAGTTTTGGTGATGTTCATGGCAATATCTTTGCTGGCGTGTCAAAGCACTCAGCAGACGGTGGTTGGGGGTGCATATCAGGGTACGCCGCCATCTCAGCGCACCACCGACAGGGCTCAACTGGCGCGCGTGCGTACCGCTTTGGCGGCTCAGTACATCGGCGAGCGCAAACTTGATGACGCGCAAAGACAGTTGGAAGTTGCCCTAAAAGCCGACCCGCGTTATGCGCCTGCTTATGACATGATGGGTAACCTACTAAGTGCCGAAGGCAGCGCCACCAATTTACAAAAAGCCGATGAATATTTTCGCAAAGCCCTTGCCATTGACCCAAGTTTTGTGCAGGCTCGCAACAACTATGGGGTGTATTTGTCCACCGTCAATCGCCACAAAGAAGCCATTGAGCAGTTTGGCATCGCAAGCAGCACCTTGGGCTATGAAAAACGCGTTGAAGCGCTTGAAAATTTGGGTCGCACTTATTTAAAAGTGGGCAACGAAAAGGCAGCAGAAGACGCATTTAATCGCGCTTTGGACGCCGACCCCGAAACGGTGGTGGCGCGCCTTGAGTTGATTGACATTTTGCTTAAGCAAAAGCGCACTTTGCAAGCCAAAGAGTATCACGACAGCCTAAAAGCACTGTGGCAGCTGCATAATGAACCATTGACCGCACGCCTTTTATACCAAGGCATTCGTTTGAGTATTTTGCAAAACAACCCCCAAGAACGCCAACGCTTGTCTGCATTGTTGTTTTCACAATATCCGCTTTCTGATGAAGCAAAAAAACTAAAAACTTGGCTAAGTAACCCTGCTGGAGCACCCCTAAAGTGAGTAATACATCTACCAATAATGAGTTAAAATCACAAGCAAATCATGGATTTGGCGGCAAGCTGCGTAGTGCTAGGACGTCTCGTGGCTATTCGTTGGACGCTGTTGCAAAGGAATTAAATATTTTAAAACGCACCTTGCAAGCCCTAGAAGAAGAAGATTTTGGTAATTTGCCACCCTTTGCCAATGCTTGTGGATTTATGACCAATTATGCCAAGTTTTTGGAATTGGACAGCGACGACTTGGTGCAGGCCTTTAAGGCGGCTTATCCAGAAAGTTTGCGTCCCAAAATCGTAACATCGCCCGTCAAGCCAATGGGAACGCTACATCGCGGACGTTCATCGGTGCGTATCAATCCTTGGCTGATTGGTGGGGTGATTGCGTTGGTGGTTTTGGGCTTTGTGTTGTTAAAAATCATCAGCAACGCCACCAACAAGGTTAGCGAAGCACAAGACAACCAAACTCAGACCCAAGTTTTGACCCCCAGTGAGCAAGCTCAAGGTGCGGCAGTTGGTGGCGCAGGCTCAGCAATTGGTGTGGGCAGCAGTACCCAAGCGGTGGTTCAGCCAACCGTCAGAACGGTTCAAGCTGGTATGGGCATTATAGACATTTGGTCAAAAGGCGATGTCAATATCAAAATCACCGACAAAAATGGTCATGTGCTGATGCAAGGCGTGCAGTCTCGCGGCGGCTATCAGCTAGAAGGTGAAACGCCCATCGCCGTTGAGATTGACAATCCAGCGCAGGTGGACATCAACTTCAATCAAAAACCCGTTCGTCTTGGCGAACACACCACCAATGGTCGCGCCAGCTTAACTTTGCAATGATTTGAGATACCATGTCCCACCACAACCCCATTACCCGCCGTCCCACCAAAAAAATCCACGTTGGCAATGTCGCCATCGGTGGCGATGCGCCCATCAGTGTACAGTCCATGACCAACACCGACACTTGTGATGTGGCAGCCACCGTTGCTCAAATACAGCGGTGCGTGGACGCTGGGGCAGACCTAATGCGGGTGTCCACGCCAACGATGGACAGTGTGCAGGCGTTTGCCAAAATCAAACAACAGGTGGACATACCGCTGATTGCTGACATTCATTTTGATTATAAGATTGCCTTAGCGGTGGCGGACGCGGGGGCGGATTGTCTGCGCATTAATCCTGGTAATATTGGCAACGACCAAAAAGTGCGTGAAGTGGTCGCCTGTGCCAAGCACCACAATGTCCCAATTCGCATTGGCGTAAACGCGGGCTCACTAGAAAAAGACCTACAAAAAAAATACGGCGAGCCAACAGGGCAAGCAATGCTAGAATCTGCCTTGCGTCATATTGATATTTTAGAAAAATTAGACTTTCAAAATTATAAAATCTCGGTCAAAGCCAGCAATGTCTTTTTGACCCTAGACGCTTATCGGCTGATTTCGGCTCAGATTGACAACCCCTTGCACCTTGGGGTTACCGAAGCGGGCGTGTATCGTACAGGCACGGTCAAATCGGCGATTGCTTTGGGTGGACTGCTGCTTGATGGCATTGGCGATACCATGAGAATTTCGCTGGCAGCAGAGCCCGAAGAAGAGATTAAAATCGGCTTTGATATTTTAAAGTCGCTGGGCATTCGCTCCAATGGGGTGAATTTTATCGCTTGCCCGTCTTGCTCTCGCCAAGAATTTGACGTGATTAAAGTGATGAATGAGCTAGAAGCCCGCCTAGAAGACATTCGTGAACCCATTGATTTGTCGGTGATTGGTTGTAAAGTCAATGGGCCTGGTGAAGCCAAAGAAGCCGACATCGGGGTGGTGGGAGCAAGTCCCAACTCACTGGTGTACCGTGGCGGACAAAAAAGCCATCTGATAGATACCAAAACTTTGGTTGATGAAATTGAAAAAATGGTGCGTGAACGTGCTAGGGTCTTGCAAGACAAACGAGCTGGTGAGATTATTAGGGTGTCATCATAAGATGGGTTAAATTTAATCTGGCATGATTGTCAATAATTTTTTAAAAAGCGTTTGCCCTGAACTTATTTACCAATGGTTTTTGTTGGCTTGCCTAAGTTTATTATGAACAAAAAACCAAAAAACATACTTGGTTTGCCATATAGAAGTTAATTTGCTAAAAATTCTATTAGGAAAAAACATGAACAAAATCACCGCCATTCGTGGCTTTAATGATATTTTGCCCAGCGAGACTGGCAAATGGCGTTATGTAGAAAGTGTGCTAAGCCAAGTGCTAGACAGCTATGGATACAGCCAAATTCGTCTGCCTTTGGTAGAAGAGACCCAGCTGTTTGCTCGCGGGGTGGGTGAAGCCACTGACATTGTGGAAAAAGAGATGTTTGGCGTGGTGCATGGCGGTGGCAAAGGCGATGAAGGTGCAATGACCTTGCGTCCAGAAGGCACGGCAGGCTGTGTGCGGGCGGTGGTGGAGCATAATCTCACCCGTGGCGACACGCCAAAACTGTGGTACATGGGGGCGATGTTTCGCTATGAACGCCCACAAAAAGGGCGGTATCGTCAGTTTACCCAGCTGGGGGTGGAGAGCTTTGGTAGTGCTTTGCCTGATGCGGACGCTGAGCTGATTGCCATGACGGCGATGATGTGGCAAAGACTGGGGATTGGCGAGCATTTGACCCTGCAACTGAATACTTTGGGTGAAGCTGGCGAACGCATGGCGTATAAAGAAGCTTTGGTTGGCTATCTGACTGCTCATTTTGATGGGCTAGATGACGACAGCCAAAGGCGTGTTACAACAAACCCTTTGCGAGTGCTTGACAGTAAAGACGAGCAGACCCAAGCGATTTTGCTGGGCGCTCCCAAATTGTCCGACTTTTTGGGGCAGGACAGTCGCCGTCATTTTGAGCAGGTGCAAGACTATCTGCACACCTTGGGCATTGATTTTGAGATTAACGAAAGGCTGGTGCGGGGCTTGGATTATTATAACAAAACCGTCTTTGAGTGGGTAACGGACAAACTGGGCGCACAAGCGACCGTCTGTGCTGGCGGGCGTTATGATGGGCTGGTGGGCATTGTTAGGGGCAAGGTGGAGCAGTCCGAGCCTGCGGTGGGCTTTGCCTTGGGTTTGGAACGTTTGATGTTACTCATTGACACGGTCAATCCTATGGAGCAAAAAGCCGACTGTGATGTCTTTGTGGTGGCAAGTGAAGCGGTGTATGTTAATGCGGTGCTTTATGCCAATGAACTGCGTACACAGCGAGCCGATTTGCGTGTCAAGATGGCGTCCGCCACCAGTTTAAAAGCACAAATGAAAAAAGCGGACAAATCTGGGGCAAAATTTACCGTGATTATTGGCGATGATGAAGTTAAAAATAGCACGGTGAGCGTCAAAAATATGGAGACGGGTGAGCAAAGCAGTCAGGATTGGACATTTGTGGCGTTTGACTTAAGTGATAAAAAGAGTAAATAATGACAGAATTGGTAACCAATGACAAAGAAGCCATGAGTGCCCTAAAACAGCATGGCAGTAAGATTGTTTGGGCAATAATTATTGTGCTTGCCAGCTTTTTTGGTTGGCAATATTATCAAAAAAACTATGCCAAAATTGACACGGTGGCGGCGGACTTTTATACCCAAATTGCCGAGCGTAATGATGCACTTAATTTGGGACTAGAAAACCCCGATTTGGACGATACCGCCAAAGCCGAGCTTGCCAAAGAAAAAACCGCGTTGCTTGCCGACATTGACAAATTGGTGGCAGAGCACGGCAAAACCGCTTATGCGTGGCAAGCGCTGATGATAAAGGCGCGTCATCAATCTGATGATGGACAATACGCCGACGCCATCGCCACCATCAAGCAAGCACAAAACATCTCGTTGGACGATGCGGGTCTGGCGGCGCTGACCGATTTGCGACTTGGACAGTTGTTATTGGCAAACAACGAGATTGACGAAGCGTTAAGCATTGCCAACAAGCCCTTGCCAAAAGCGTTTGACATCAGTCGTCAAGAGCTGCTTGGGGATATTTATCTTGCCAAAAACGACGAAGAAGCCGCCAAAAAGGCTTATGCAGCGGCTTGGGAGTTGCTCAAAGCGCGCCAAGAGAGTCGTTCACTGCTGAGTTTAAAAATGCAGGCGCTGGGCATGACCCCTGAGCTCATCACTCCAAAATCGCCTGTGGTCGTACCAGCAGTAACCACAAACGCCAGCGCGGTTGATGGCGGACAAGTCTTGAGCAACTGATGCTTGAGTATTTACTAACGCAAAAATGAAAAAGGATTGGATATGCAACAACGTTTTGCACTTGTCTTGTTGGCTGGCGCTTTGGTGGCTGTTACACTGAGTACGGGTTGCCAAAAAACCATCAAACCCCAAGAGAAAAAACCAGCCAAATTGGTCAAACTTGAGCAGGCGGCTGCTGTGCTGAGTCCCGTGATGAGTGTGTCTTTGCCACAAGGTGGGGGGCGTTTTTCTAAGGGTGTTAACAAAAAAGATGTACCAGATTTACACGTTGCCCAAGTGGGCGAATTACTGGTTGCTGCCAGTCGCTCTGGGGTGGTCAGTGCTTATCGGGGTCGGCAGCTTTTATGGTCGGTTGATGTCAAAGATGTCATCAGCAGTGGTGTTGGGGCTGATGATGACGTGGCAATCGTTGGCACGCGTTCGGGCACTGTGTTGTCAATGAACGTGCAAACGGGCGACATTTTATGGCAACAGTCATTGCCCAGTGTATCACTGGCGTCAAGTGTGGTGATTGATGACAAAGTGCTTCTTTCTACCAATGATGGCGTGCTTTATGGTTTAAACAAACACACAGGCAAAGTGATTTGGCAGTTTGGCACCCAAGTGCCAAGTGTCAGCGTGCGTGGTATGGCAGTGCCGTTGTATTTGAACAGACGAGAAGTGGTTTTTGGCACGGCCGATGGGCGTATCCATGCCATCAACCCACAAACGGGCACACCGCTTTGGACACGCCGTATTGGACATGCCGTTGGGGGCAGTCAAGTACACCGCATGAGCGATGTTGATGGCGTGCCATTGGTGGTGGACAACTATCTGTATGTTGCCAGCTATAGTGGTCAGTTGATGGGCTTTGATATGCGTACAGGTCAAACCATCTTTGCTGTGTCTTTGGCGAGCAATAAAAGTTTAACCGCATTGGACAATCTGCTGATTGGTACAAGTCTTGATGGCGATGTGGTGGCATTTGACCGCCTAACAGGTCAAGAAGTTTGGAAAAACAGCGAACTAAAATACCGCAAACTGACCAATCCTATTGCCATCGGGGATTATGTGGCGGTAGGTGATTTAGATGGTGTGATACATATTTTTAATAATGTAGGCAAAATCGTCAGTCGCACCGAAACCAAAGGTCAACTTACCAGTCTGCATACCCAAAACCGTCATCTATATACGCAAACTGGCGATGGCGTGGTCAATGTGTGGCAGTTTTAAAAAAGGGCGTTTGCCCTTTTTTATTTTGGGTGTTGGTTTTGATGTATGGTAACAGGCGTTACTTTTTGCACATCATCAAAAGCCACCCCATCAGCAAGCTCCACCAGCACCAGCCCTTTGTCGGTTACATCATACACCCCAAGTTCGGTGATGATGCGATTAACCACACCTTTGCCTGTCAAGGGCAGTTGGCATTTGGGTAGGATTTTGGGCTCGCCGTGTTTATTGACTTGTTCCATCAAGACAATCACCCGCTGCACCCCCGCCACCAAGTCCATCGCCCCACCCATGCCCTTGACCATCTTACCTGGTATCATCCAGTTGGCAAGGTCGCCAGTTTCGGACACTTCCATTGCCCCCAAAATGGCAAGATTGACTTTGCCACCGCGTATCATGGCAAAAGACTGTGATGAGCTAAAAAAGCTCGCCCCCGCTTGGGTGGTTACGGTTTGCTTGCCAGCGTTGATTAAATCGGCGTCTATCTCACTTTCTGTGGGAAATGCCCCAATGCCAAGCAGTCCATTTTCTGATTGGAGCATGACATTCATGCCATCGGGGATATAGTTGGCGACCAAAGTGGGCAAACCAATGCCCAAATTGACATAAAAACCGTCTTGTAATTCTTGGGCGGCACGCTGTGCCATCTGCTCTCTTGTCCAAGCCATGTTTGTGTCCTTTAAATCTATTAACCTTGTCTGGTGGTGCGTTGTTCAATGCGTTTTTCGGGACTGGCATTGACCACAATGCGATGGATATAAATGCCTGACAGGTGAATGTCATCAGGGTCAAGCTCGCCTGTTTCCACCAGCTGTTCTACTTCTACCACGGTGATTTTGCCAGCGGTGGCGACATCGGGATTAAAGTTGCGGGCGGTTTTACGAAAAATCAGATTGCCCATTTTGTCGGCTTTATAGGCTTTGACCAGTGCCACATCGGCGGTAAGTGAGTGCTCCAAAATGTATTCTTGACCATCAAAGACCCGCACTTCTTTGCCGTCTGCCACCTGTGTGCCAACCCCTGTTTTGGTAAAAAAGGCAGGAATACCCGCACCGCCCGCTCGCAATTTTTCTGCCAAAGTGCCTTGTGGGGTGAGCTCAACTTCAAGCTCACCTGATAAAAACTGGCGTTCAAATTCTTTGTTTTCGCCGACATAGGACGCTATCATTTTTTTGATTTGGCGGGTTTGTAGCAGCAGTCCAAGCCCAAAATCATCAACGCCAGCGTTGTTGCTGATACAGGTTAAGTTTTTGACACCCGTATCTTGTAGGGCACTGATTAAACTTTCAGGAATGCCACACAATCCAAAGCCACCGACGGCAATGGTTTGACCATCTGCCACAATGTCGGCTAAGGCAGATTTGGCATTTTTGTAGACTTTTGAACTCATTATTGCTCCTTGCCATCGGCATTACAAAATTCTTGGTTTGCAAGTTTTAATGATTTGATTGAGTTAAAAGGGGTTATATGGCGTCCACTTGATTTGCAGGACTTGCTTGTCTAAATGCGTCAAGTTTCATACAGTTGTCCACCACGCGAGTGATGTTTGGATAAATGCTCAAGTCCATGTTAATGCGTTTGGCATTAAACACTTGTGGCACCAAAAAACAATCCACCAAAGTTGGGGTGTTGCCATAAGCATAGAACCCCATGTGTTTTTGTAGCTCTTTTTCCAAAACTATAAAGCCTTCATTGACCCAATGAGCGTACCAATCCGTCATGACTTTTTCACTCAAACCCAGCGTGTCGGTCAGATAGTTTAGGACACGCAAATTGTTTAAGGGGTGAATTTCACAAGCAATGAGTTGTACCAATGCTCGTACGGTTGCCCTTTGCCCAATATCTTGTGGCAACAAAGGTGGCGTGTTTGGATAGGCTTCGTCCAAATATTCCATGATGGCAAGTGATTGGGCGATGACTTGTCCATTGTCTTTTAAAGCAGGCACAAAGCCTTGGGGGTTGATACTGCGATAGTCGCTTGTTTTTTGTTCGCCGCTACGCAAATTGATTGGTATCACTTCAAAATCCAAACCTTTTAATGCCAGTGCAATACGCACCCGAAAACTTGCTGATGAGCGAAAATAAGAATACAGTTTCATCATTGCTTGCTCCCAAAGGGCGAATAAAGTTAAGTATGCTCTGGCTCAATACGGCTGATGGTGATGCCTGTAAAACCAAAAATCAGCGTCAAGGCAAGACTAAGCCAGCAAAAGAAAGCATAAGGCACATAATCAATCACTGGCATGCCAAACACCCCCGCCAAAAACACCCCATACACGCCCCAAGGCACCAATGGGTTGATGACCGTGCCAGCGTCTTCAATGGTGCGTGCCAAGTTGCGTGGGTGCAAACCCAGACGCTTAAATTCGGGCAAAAAGGTATTGCCAGACAACAACAGGCTCAAATACTGCTCACCAACGAGCACGTTCACCCCAAAAGACGTTGCCGCCGCTGCCATCACCCCACGACTGGCTTTGGTAAGCAGGTGTCTAGCCCCATCAAGCAAGGCGGGCAAAATACCCAAAGCGTGCAGCAGCCCACCCAAAGACAGTGCCAAAATCACCAACAATTGGCTAAAAAACATGCTTTGTAAACCGCCACGCGACACCAGTTTGCCCACCGCTCCCAAGTCAAGATTTTCAGCAGGGGCATAACCTGCAAAGAACCACCCACCCAAATCGCTTAGGCTCGGCGTGCTGTGCAGATAAGTTAATACAAGGCTGACCGCAATGGTGGCGGTGATGGTATAGATGGCATTGACTCGCATGACTGCCAGTGCCACCAGCACCACAAAGGGAATGAACGAATAACCGTGCACCAAGCCACTGTCAAGCAGTTGTTGCTGTAATACGGCAATGTCGCTTAGGTCGGCGTTGGCACCTTGTCTTGACAGCACCCAAAAAATCATCGCCGTGATGAGCCAAGCGGGCACAGTGGTATACATCATGTTACGAATGTGCTCAAACAGGTCAATGCCCACAATGGACGCGGCAATGCTGGTGGTGTCTGATAGGGGCGACATTTTATCGCCAAACAGTGCCCCTGACACCACCGCTCCGGCGACGATGGCAGGGTTGGCATCAAAGGCACTCGCCATGCCCAAAAACGCCACGCCCACGGTGGCACAGGTAGTAAAGCCGCTGCCAAGCGCGATACCAATCACCGAAGCGAGCACAAAGGCGGACAGATAAAAGGTGGCAGGCGAGAGCACATTAAAACCATAATAAATCAAGGTGGGAATGGTGCCTGCCATCATCAGTGCCGAGACCAACAGCCCAATAAACGAAAACAGATAAATCGCCCCAATGCCTGTCATCACCCCATCTGCCATGCGTGTCTGCATGTCGTCAAACTTAACTTTTTTGATAAGCCCAAACATCAGCAGTCCGACAATCACCAAAATCAGCGACAGATGGGGCACCCAGCCCCACGCAATCATGGTAATGCCGAGCACCGCCACCAATGCTGCTGCCAGTGGCACCGCTTGGGTGGGTTGCATATTGAGTAAAGTTTCTTTCATAACATTATCCTTGTCGTTTGCCAAATTGGCACACAAATCTTAGCTTAAGCATTTTAAAACAAAACTAAAAACATAATAGCCAGCTTGTTAAGATTTGTAAAGCGTGCCCGCTTGGCGTGTCCTTGTTTTTTGCCTGATTTGACTGGCAGTTATTTTGATTGTTTGGCTAATACTGGGTATTGACGCGGTTGATAATCGTGCCAAAAATGTCCTTGCCGTCTTTGTCCAGCATTTGTATTTGTACCACATCACCATGTTGCAAAAACGGCGTAACAGACGAGCCTGTCTCAATGGTTTCATACATGCGCACTTCTGCCAAACAGCAATAGCCCACCCCGCCATGCTCTACCGATGAGCCATACAGATTGTCTTGCTTATTAGACACCGTGCCCGAGCCAATAATCGTCCCTGCTGCCACATCACGGGTTTTGGTTACATGGGCGAGCAGCTGGGCAAAGTTAAAGGTCATGTCTTGCCCTGCATTGGGATAGCCAAAGAGTTTGTCATTTAGGCTAACTCTTAGGGGCAGATGGACTTTGTTGTCCGCCCAAGCGTCGCCCAACTCATCGGGTGTAACAAACACAGGGCTAAACGCGGACGCAGGTTTGCTTTGAAAAAAGCCAAAGCCCTTGGCAAGCTCGGCAGGAATCAGCCCACGCAAAGACACGTCATTGACCAGCCCAATCAGACAAATGGCTTTGGCGGTGTCGTCAAGCGTTGCCCCTTGTTTTAGGTCGGTGCTGACCACCACCACTTCGGCTTCAAAATCAATGCCCCATTCAGGACGTGCCAAAATCTCGCCACGCGGGGTGATAAAGCTGTCCGAGCCACCTTGATACATCAGCGGGTCATCATAAAAAGACGCTGGCACTTCAGAGTTACGAGCCTTACGCACCAGCTCCACATGATTAAGATAAGCCGAGCCGTCCGCCCATTGATAAGCTCGTGGCAGGGGCGAATGGCAGGCGTTGGGGTCAAAGGTGTCGCCCATGCTAGGATTGGCATTTAGCTCATCATAAACGGCGACTAGGGTAGGCTTGGCATTCTCCCAATTATCTAAGGCGTTTTGTAGGGTGTTGATGGGGGCAAGCACATAACGGCTTAAATCACGACTGACCACGATAAGACGCCCATCACGTCCGCCTTGGTTTAGGGTAGCAAGTTTCATAATATTCCTTATCCATTTGGTTTAGCTAGGTCTAGCAACGCATACTGAGCCTTGTCCACTGTTGGTAGTAACTAACCGATAATTACCCACTGTATCAAGATAAGCGACAACGCCTTCTGCCTTGGTATCGGCATTGATATAGGGCTCCAATAAGTCGCTGACGTCTTGACCGTCCTTATAGAGCTTGGCATTGATATTGGTGGTAGAGACCACAATCATACCGCCGTTTTCGTGGTTGGCAGAATGTACCACAAACGCCACGTTTTCACCTTGCTGGATATGACGGGTGGTGCAGTTATGCTTATCGTCCATGTAATTGCCTGTTTTGGCATAAGCCAAATGACCAGTACACGCCAATAAAGCACAAACAAACCATGACCATTTCATCATATACTCCTTTTGGGGTTAAAATGTCTAAAGTGAATTTCAATGTTGGCATAATAAACAGCAATATACACCATCACACATCAGGTGGCTCGGTGCCATCGTGTATCCAACGGGCGTGCTGGGGGGCTTTTTTGGTGGCAGCCCAATCGTTGAGCATGTCCCATTTGACCTTGTCCAACGCCTTGTTCATCTTGGGGGTGGCAACATCGCAAGCCAGCTCAATGCGGTGTCCACTGGGGTCAAAAAAGTAAATGGAGTGAAACAGCGTATGATTGACAGGGCCTAACACGTCCACACCACCTGCGATGAGTTTGTCTTTGGTGGCAAGCAAGGTGTCCATGTCGGCGACTTTAAGTGCCAAATGCTGTGTCCAAATGGGGGTGTTTTCATCACGCCCCATCTCTGGTTTGGTGGGCAATTCAAAAAACGCCAAAATATTACCACCGCCTGCGTCCAAAAAAATGTGCATATAAGGGTCAGGTTCGCCCGTGGACGGCACTTTGTCTTCGGCAATCGCCAGCACAAAATTCATGTCCAAATGCTTTTGGTACCATTCTACAGTTTCTTTGGCGTCTTTACAGCGATACGCCACATGATGTACGCCTTTTGTGAGTGCCATGCTTTACTCCTTGTTGCTTTGCCGATTTATCGCTGTTGCCACTGGCTATCAGATATATAAGCAGACAAATCGGCAACGGTGAATTATTCAACTTCCAATGCCCCACGGCGGATTTGGTCGCGTTCTAGGCTTTCAAAGAGTGCTTTAAAATTGCCTTCGCCAAAGCCGTCTTTGTAGTCGCCTTTGCGTTGGATAAATTCAAAAAACACAGGGCCTAGCTGGGTTTCAGAGAAAATTTGTAGCAGCAGGCGTGGCTGACCGCCTTCGGTGGTGCCGTCAAGCAAAATACCACGGGCTTTGAGTTCGTCCACAGGCTCACCATGATTAGGCAAGCGTTCGTCCAGCATTTCATAATAAGTATCATTGGGGGCGGTCATGAGTGGAATGCCCGCAGCACGCAATTTGTCAATGGCAGGCAGCAAATCATCGCTTAGCAGGGCAATGTGCTGAATGCCTTCACCGCCAAACTGCATTAAGTATTCTTCAATTTGTCCGCCGCCTTGTTTGGCTTCTTCGTTGAGCGGAATGCGAATTTTGCCATCGGGGGCGGTCATGGCACGACTGGTCAGTCCTGTATATTCGCCTTTGATGTCAAAATAGCGGATTTCTTGGAAGTTAAAGAGCTTTTCATAAAAGTTAGCCCAGTAGTCCATGCGCCCACGATAGACGTTGTGCGTTAAGTGGTCAACAACTTTAAAGCCATAGCCCACAGGGTGTCTGTCCACGCCTTCAATAAACTCAAAATCAATGTCATAGATGGATTTGCCATCTTCAAAGCGGTCAATCAAGTACAAAGGAGCACCGCCAATGCCTTTGATGGCAGGCAAACGCAGCTCCATCACTGATGTGGGAATGTCAATGGGCTGTGCCCCAAGCTCCAAGGCACGATTGTAAGCAAAATGGGCATCACGCACGCGAAACGCCATACCACAGGCACACGCCCCATGCTCTTTGGCAAAATAATCGGCGTGGCTTTTGGGCTCACGATTGACAATAAAATTGATGTCGCCTTGGCGATAAAGCAGCACGTCTTTGGAGCGGTGCTTGGCGACGAGCGTAAAGCCCATCTTTTCAAACAACGGCTCAAGCACGCCAGTGGTGGGACTGGCAAACTCCACAAATTCAAATCCACACAGACCCATTGGGTTTTCAAATAAATCAGCCATAATCGCTCCTAGTGTATGGTCTTTTACTAAAACATTTTAAGGTTTGTATTGCTAACCTTAATGACTTTATCATAAAATAGCCCTAGGGAATATACAAATAGTTTTTTTAGTTTATTTATCGGAAAATACAATGAATGTAACCTTACGCCAATTAAAAGCCTTTGCCAGCATTGCCGAGTGCAAAAGCTTTACCAAAGCTGCCGATGAGCTGCATTTGACCCAATCGTCTTTGAGCGGACTTATCAAAGAAATGGAAAAAAACCTAGAAGTGCGTTTGTTTGACCGCACCACCCGCCAGCTGTATTTGTCAGACGCAGGCGAGCGATTGTTGCCTTATGCACTGAGGATTTTGAGTGAACTGCGTTTGTTGGACAACGAAATTACCAATTTAAAGGACTTTCACCAAGGCAAAATTCGTCTGGCAGCGTCCCAGCAATTGGCAGCGTCTGCCATGCCCGAGCTGATTAACCGCTTTGTCAAGGCACACCCCAATATCCAAGTAACGCTGATTGATTGTTCGGTAGAAGAAGTCATCAATCGGGTGCAGCTTTTAGAAGCCGACTTTGGTATCGGCCCTGAACGCGTGCTAAGCAGCGATGTGGCGGCCAGCGAGTTGTTTGCGTCTGAGTTTTGTTTGGTGGTGCGTCCTGAACATTACCTTGCCAGTTGCCAAGCGATTGAATGGAGACAGTTGGTGGACGAAGATTTAATCATTTTACAAGGTCCTTTTGCCAAAAAGCTGCTCACAGAGTTGCCCACGCAGGTCAGTCATCGGCTGTTTCGTGCTGATTATGAAGTCAATTTTTTATCCACTGCCCTTGGCATGACCCAAATGGGGCTAGGGATTACGTTGGCAATGCCTTATGCACGCACTTGGGTAGACCAACATGGGCTGGTGATGATACCACTCAAAGCCCCCGTGATTAGTCGTAAATTTTTGTTGTATACCCACAAACGCCGTTCACCCAGTGCTGCCATCAATGTTTTTAAAGAATTTTTGATACAGCACACCGCTCAATGGTCGCTGTCTTAGCATAAAATTTGCCAATATCGGTTGGGAATGTTGAAATTTACTGGTAAAATAATTGGTTTTATCAAAGATTTTATAACGAGTATGATATGAGCCTAAAACCCGTCATCGCCCTGATTGGTCGCCCCAATGTCGGCAAATCCACGCTGTTTAACCAGCTCACCAAATCTCGCCAAGCCTTAGTGGCGGATTTGTCGGGGCTAACCCGAGACCGTCAATATGGCGATGTTTTTTTTGAAAACAAATCCTTTATCGTCATTGACACAGGCGGCATTGGTGAAGCGGACGATGGCAGTGGGGCGATTGACGACTACATGGCAAGCCAGTCTTATACCGCCATACACGAAGCCGACAGCGTGGTGTTTGTGGTGGATGCACGGGCGGGGCTAACCCCCAGCGATGAAGAGATTGCCAAGTTTTTGCACGGATTGGGCAAGCAGGTGTTTTTGGTCGCCAACAAAACTGACGGCGTGCATGAAGCGAGTGTCGGAGAGTTTTTTGCATTGGGTTTTGGTGAGCCTTTTCCCACAGCTGCCAGCCACGGTAAGGGCGTTACCCATTTGTTAGAAGCCCTAACGGCAGACATGTCAGAAGTGGCAGAGACCACCGAAGAGACAAACGGTTTAAAACTGGCGATTATCGGTCGTCCCAATGTCGGCAAATCCACGTTGGTCAATCGTCTTTTGGGCGAAGAGCGGGTGGTGGTCTTTGATATGCCCGGCACGACCAGAGACAGCATTTATATCCCGTTTGAGCGAGAAGGGCGGGCGTACACGCTCATTGACACCGCAGGCGTGAGAAGACGTGGCAGAATTGATGAAAAGGTAGAAAAGTTTAGCGTTATCAAAACTTTACAAGCCATCAAAGATGCCAATGTCGTGGTGCTGGTGGCGGACGCTCATGAAGGCATTGTTGACCAAGATTTGCACATGTTAGGCTATGCCCTAGACGCAGGGCGGGCGATTGTCATTGCCATCAACAAATGGGATAACTTGTCCGATGAGCAAAAGAAAATTGTCAAGATGGAAATGCAGCGGCGGTTTCATTTTGTGCCTTGGGTGAAAATTCACCTGATTTCAGCACTTTATGGCAACGGCGTGGGCAATCTATATTCGTCCATTCACAAAGCCTATGATGCGTCAATGTTTAAGGTGTCCACAAGCCGTCTTACGCAAATCTTACAAGATGCGGTGGAAAACCATCAGCCGCCAATGGTGGGCGGTCGGCGGATTAAACTGCGTTATGCACACCTTGGTGGACATAATCCGCCGGTGATTGTCATTCATGGCAACCAAACGTCTGCCTTGCCAAAAAGCTATCAGCGCTATCTTGAAAACATTTATCGGGACGTATTTAAATTGGAAGGCACACCTTTGCACATAGAATTTAAACAAAATGACAATCCTTATAAGGATAAAAAAAATCCCGTGATTAAAAACAAAGCCAAAAAAATGCGCGACAAAAAACGCATTGCCGAGTTTAAAAAGCGAGATAAGAAGCGTAAATAATCCATGCTCAAAACACTGCGCATCGTCATCTTGCTGGGCGTCTTGTTGGTGGTGGCGGTCAATGCTTATCAAGACCATCACCACGACTGGACACAGCCAGTTTATGTGGCACTGTATCCTGTCAATGTGGATGGCTCACCCGAAGTTGCCAGCTATATACACACCTTATCTGACAAAGATTTTCAAGAAATAGAAAGCCATCTTAATGCCCAAAGCAAAAAATACGGTCAAAATGCCCATTTTTACTATCGTTTGGGCGATGAAGTCAAAACCTTACCGCCCGCCGTTCCCAAAAATGGCAGCATGATAAGTGCGATGATATGGAGTTTAAAATTTCGCTATTATGCCCACAAACACGCCACAGATGTGGGCGTACCGACCAATTTACGGTTATTTTTGCAGTATCATCATACCGATAAGCGTATTTTGACCGAGACGTCTACCGCCCTACAAAACGGACGTATTGGCGTGGTCAATTTATTTGCCAGTGGCGACAAAACCGCCAATAATAACGTGGTGATTGCTCATGAGAGTTTGCACGCCTTTGGGGCGAGCGACAAATATGACCTAGCGACAGGTCGGCCAATTTTCCCCATCGGTTATGCCAGTCCCACCCAAAGTCCGCTTTATCCGCAAAAATATGCAGAACTGATGGCGGTGCATATTCCCACCAGCGAAAATAAATTTGTCATGGCACGAGAGTTAAAACAAACAGTGATAGGCGAATTAACCGCCAAAGAGATTGGGTGGTTAAAAGAGTGATGTGTTGATAAAAATCCTTGACTTTTTATTTTAAAGTTTTATTATATACGCATTCTTGGCATGATATGTGTAATATTGTGCTTGTCATTCACCCAAGCAGCAATAGGAGTAAAACAATGTCTGTTCTTAAATTACACACTAAGACAAACCGTATTGATTGTTTGGGCAAAGGTTATTTGCTTGGCATTTAGCTGATTAAATAATACCATTCATCTTACGGTGTCAAAGCCTGTCATATCAAGGCTGACGCCGTTTTTTATTGCCCAAATTTTATCAACATTTGTCATTTTAACATCTGTCTTTTGATGTAGATTTTTACGGTTTTTCTTTTTAACCATCGCTTTTTATTTAAAAAAGTGATTGGCTAAATTCGCCTTTTATATTTATTTTTTAACTAAAAATGTTTATTTTTGGTAAGGGATTTTATTGTCTTTTTGATGGTGTTTTTAATCCTTAAGCCAATTTTTAAGAGAATGATTGATGAGTATTCAACTGATTTTAAATGAAAACGGCAAAAACGGCGTGCCTGTCAAAATTTATACCACCGATGTGGAGCAATCGGCACTAAACCAGCTGTACGCCATGAGCCAGCTACAATTTATCCACTCTCATATCGCTGTCATGCCCGATGTCCATGCGGGCAAAGGGGCGACGGTGGGCAGTGTGATACCGACCAAATCGGCGATTATCCCATCGGCGGTGGGCGTGGACATTGGCTGTGGCATGAACGCCCTAAGGCTGTCCATCAAGGCTTGTCAGCTGCCTGATAATCTTAAACCCGCTCGCCTTGCCATAGAAAGCTCTGTCCCTGTCGGCTTTGCCAAACACAAACAAATCATGGCAAAGATGAGTACGCTTGACCCCTTGGCAATCCGCCTAAAACGCATTACCGACAAGCACAAGGGCTTGCTTAAAATGCTAAATAACTTTGAGCGAACGTGGGCAAAACAGTTGGGAACATTGGGTGGTGGCAATCATTTTATTGAGCTGTGCGTGGACGAAAATAGCGACGTGTGGATAATGCTGCATTCGGGCAGTCGTGGTATTGGCAGTTGTATTGGTGAGTATTTTATCAGCCTTGCCAAAAAAGAAAATGAAACCCGTTTGGGTCACATTCCTGACCGTGATTTGTCCTATTTTGCCGAAGGCTCGGCGTATTTTGACGACTATATAGAAGCGGTGGGCTGGGCTCAAGATTATGCGACGGAGAATCGCCGTGAGATGATGCGACTGATTATCAAGGCGTTGCAGTCCAAGACGGCACAGTTTCCCCGCTTTACCATCACCAAAGAAGCCATCAACTGCCATCATAATTATGTCAGCCAAGAGACGCATTTTGGGCAAGATGTCTATGTTACTCGCAAAGGGGCGATTAGTGCCTATGCTGGCGAGCTGGGCATTATCCCTGGTAGTATGGGGGCAAAGTCTTATATCGTGCGTGGGCTGGGCAACACCGAGAGTTTTTGCTCCTGTTCACATGGGGCAGGGCGGGCGATGAGTCGTGGCAAGGCGATACGTCAGTTTAATACTGATGATTTGGCAAGCCAGACGGCAGGCATAGAATGTCGCAAAGACAAAGGCGTGCTGGATGAAATCCCACAAGCCTACAAAGACATTGACACGGTGATGAACAATCAGCAAGATTTGGTGGAAGTGGTGCATACCTTAAAACAGGTGTTGTGTATCAAAGGCTAATTAAATAGGTGAAAAAATGAGTTTAAAACAGCAATTAAAAAACGAAAAATCTTATGCCAATGGCGTAAATATGCCCAAAGCACGCAATCTGTCCGCCCTAAGCCCTTTATTAAAAAAGGGCGGGGTGCATGATAAAGACAATCCCAAAACACGCCACAAAAAAGACCGCAAACTTATGAAGTTATTTTTAAAAAAGTCCTATTAGCAATTATCAGTAAAATGCCATTGGCAAGATTTTTGATGACAGGTTTTTTTGATTAACAATCTGATGGGTGATTAAAAAGTTGATGTTGTAATATGGTTCGCATGGGATTAAAACTTTTGCGGTGTTCAGGCAATATGCCATGCTCATAGATGGCGGTGGTGTGGGCTTTGCTGGCGTAGCCTTTGTTTTTATCCAGTTGATAATTAGGATAGCATTTGGCAAAATCAGTCATGGCAGTATCACGATGCACCTTTGCCAAAATACTGGCACAAGCGACAGAGCTGTGTTTGCCATCGCCTTTGATTAAGGTGTGAATATGTTTTTGAAAATTGGCAAAGTCTGGCGATAGTGTCGGTGTGGCATTGCCATCTATGACAATGCTGACATCATCAGGGCGAAGCTGATTGATGGTGATGAGCTGCTCAATCGTAAGTCGCATACCCAAAAGCGTCGCTTGATAAATGTCAATCTTATCAATCACAAAAGCAGGTATGTCAATGATTGTATAGCTTTGGCAGGTGGTTTTGATGGGTTCAAACAGCTGACTGCGTTTTTTGGCGGTAAGCTGTTTGCTGTCGTTGATGGTGGCAAGTGGCGTACCAGCCAAATCCATTTGTCCAAATTCGCCCGTCAAATGCACAGGCAAAATCACCGCTGCCACTGTCATTTGACCAAACAGCGAGCCACGTCCCACTTCATCAATGCCGATAGTGATGGGGCGTGTGTTGTTAAGCTCATGATTTTTATGGGTAATGATGGTGCAATCAGAGATGTGGGTATTTGCGGTGTGAGCTTTCATGGGTGTTGTTAGCAAGTTTGGTCAATGGGCTTTTGCAGTCGTGGGCGAGCAGGCGAGAGCTTATCTAGCAGGGTTTGGCTGACACAAATGGGTGTGTGGCACACCATGTCCGCCAAAATTTCACCGCATAAAGGTGCAAAGCTAAAGCCCTTTGAGCCCATACCATAAATGGTGTAAATCCGTCCGTCCACCTTGCCAACAAGGGGGTGATAATCCGGCGTTTGGGCTCGTATGCTGGCACGCCCTTGTAAGTTGATAGCGTTGATGTTAAGTTTTTGAGCCAGATTTGGCAAGGCTTGGCTAAATTTGTGCAGGTTAAAGGCGTGTTCGTCGGCTTTGACAGCGGTGTCGGTAGAGTTACGCACAAAACTTGCTCCCATCAGCAAGGTGTCATCAAAACAGGCACAATAGCCATCGTATTTAATGGGCGTTGTTAATAAGCCTGTTAAATCGTCTGCCTTGTCTTTGATGGATAAAAAAGACACTTGCCCACGGATTTTACGGGGATTAAATAATTGGCTATTTAATAAATGACTTTCAAAGCCTGCACAAATAATGGCAATGTCCGATGTGAGTGTTTGTTGTGCGTCTTTGATGATGACTTGATGGTCGGCATTGTCAATGCAGATAGCATGAAAAGGCTTAAAAGAAATCAAAGGGTGTGATAACACAAAATCCGCCAAACGCTGAGTGTCTATCAGCCCTGCTTTTTGGATAAAGGCGTTGATGGTGTGTTGATTAAAATCGTCATTGTCCGAATTTTGCTCATAATTAAACTGATAAATCAGCTCATCAGGATAGCTATTGACCAATTTGGCAAGTTTGTCAGGCGATTTTTGCGTGGGCAATAAAAAATCTACCACACCCGTTTGGTTAAAAATGGGCGTGTTTGACAGCTTATTAAATTCTTTGTAAATACGTTGAGAGTACAAAAAACTGACCGTAGGCAGATGATGAGCCACGCCATCGGGTAGGCTAAGTTTGGGAGCAAATAACGCCCGTAGGTTGCCTGATGCCCCTGCGATGGGGGCGGTTTTGTCTATGATGGTTACCGATATGCCACGGCGTGCCAATGCGTAGGCACCAAACAATCCTGAAACGCCTGTTCCAATAACGGTGGCAGTGCGTGGTGCGGACGTGTGTGTGGCAGGCTGATTAAAATGGGCGGTAATCATCTCTCGTTTATGCCCAAAGCCTTTGATTTTGACCACCGTCATACCAATGGACTGCAAGGCTCGTCTGACCGTGCCACTGCTGGTAAAGGTGGCAAGGGTGGCGTTTGGCTTGGACAGCCGAGCAATCTGCTCAAAAATCTGCGGCGACCACAGCTCACTGTTTTTGCTGGGGGCAAAGCCGTCCAAAAACCAAGCGTCCGCCAAACCTGTCTTGGCGTGCATTTGAGCAAAACTTGTGCAAGCGTCCCCCAACCATAAATCCAGCGTAATCGCCCCAAAATGCAGGCGATGACAGCCTAGCAAAGCGGTGGGGTATAAGGCGATAAGCCGACTTGCCCAACTGCCCAGCTCATCATCTTGCCAAAGGCTTAGAGCCTTTTGTAAGTCGCTGACTGACAGTGGGTATTTTTCGGTACTGACAAAATATAGGCGGGCGGTGGGCGGAGCAGTTTTTGACCACAAAAGACAAGTCGCCAAAAAGTTCAGCCCTGTGCCAAAACCTGTCTCCATAATGACAAAACTTTGATGGTCGGTCAGATTGCCAAAGCGTTTTGGCAACTCATTGCCTTGCAAAAACACATAATGGGTCTCATCAAGCCCACCTGCTTTTGAAAAATACACATCATCAAAGGCGGCAGAGATGGGTAAATTGTTGCCGTGTTCGTCCGTTTGCCAAGTGATGGTGGCAAGTGTCAAGGAAGTTGTCATGACCTACCAGCTGGATTTTTTCTTATTAAAAATAAGCCAAGATAAAGCAGCGCCCAAACTAAAACAAAACAGCGCGCTTAGTGCCCCATACAAAAAAAACTGGGCGTGGCGTTCATTGACCAGCAGGTTGATTTGAGTGGTCAGCTCTGCCACACGTCCTTCTAGCTCGGCATTTTTGGCAAGCAATTCGGTGTTGGCGACCGACAGCTCACTTTCTGTTGGGGCTTGCAACTCGGCAAGTGTGGGGGCATTGGGGTCGTGCGGATTGGCGGGCGCAGAAGCGGTTTCTGGGGTGCTGGCACTTTGTACGCCACTGGCGGGTTCGGTTTGGCTGGCAACCAAAGTGCTGCTGGCAGGCGTGGCAACTTGTGGGCTGCTGCTTGGTGTGGGTTGTGCATAAGCGCTGCCAACAAGCAAACCCAAGACAAAAACGGCAAATCTATTCATGGTTTTGTGCCTGTGGTAGTGCCTGCACAAAGGGTTTGATTTCCACATGGCTGTACACACCAGCCAGCAAATAAGGTTCGTCATTGACCCATATTTTGGCGTGTTCTAGATTGTCAAAATGAGCAATAATCAAACTGCCGCTCATGGTTGGTTCGCCATGAGTGATGGGCATAGGGCCTGCAACGACAAGGCGGTTTTGGGCGTGCAGCGCTTGCAGGCGTTCAATGTGTGCAGGACGGGTGGCGGCTCTTTTGGCGGTGCTATCAACCACATCATGACCGATGATTGCAAAAAGTGGCATGGTTTTTCCTTAAAATAAATCAGTTATTGTGGCGCTTTGACGTGCTTTCTTAAAACAACAAACATGGCAAACATAAAGGCAAACATCACTGCCATGTCGCCAAAGGCGGTAAACTCGCCCCAGTACTCGCCCCCCATAAACACAAAGGCAAAAAAGGCGTGCAGCGCTGCCATCAGCGCAAACAGCCCTGCCCAAGATAAGTTGAGCAAACCCCAACCTTTGTTGCTGAGCGACAACACGGGGTCAAAGAGCTTTTGTACCACGGGTTTCTTGTCTTTGCTAAAAAAAGGCGAAATCAGTACGCCCAGCATGAATGCCAAATTGATGAGTATTGCTTTTAGACGGATATAATAGTCGTCGCTGAGCGCCAAGGTCAGTCCGCCAAAAACAAGGGTCATCAGCAGCACCAGCCACTGTTGTTTTTCTAGGCGAAATTTTTGTTGCACAAACAGTCCGCCGTAGACCACGATTGTGGCAATCACCAACCCAAAGGTGGCGACCAAAATGTGGTTATTGTTTGTGCCGCCAGCCAAACCAAAGACCTGCAACAAGGGGTGGTTGGGGTCGGTCTTGTCGGTGGTTTTGTATAAGGCAAAAAACACAATCAGTGGAATAAAATCAAGCAAGGACTTCATGAGCAATGTATCAATGGGCAAATGAATAGTTTAAAACAAAATGGCAAAAATTAAAACCATCATAATAAAAAGAACCCTGCTGCCAGAGTTCTTTGTTGGTTCAGTTGTGCAAGGTGTGTGATGGTTGGTCATTGGCTTGAACGGCAGGCTGCAATGGCACCAGTGGCGCAACCAAGGCAACTTTTAGCACTTCGTCAATGCACTCAACAGACTCAATCACCAAACCTGCCTTGACGTTGTCAGGAATCTCGGTCAAATCGCGCTCGTTGGCTTTGGGGATAAGCACGTGCTTAATGCCGCCGCGATGGGCAGCCAGCAGTTTTTCTTTAAGACCGCCAATGCGCAGCACCTTGCCCCGCAGCGTTACTTCACCAGTCATGGCAACGTCTGGGCGAATGGCAATGCCTGTCAGTGCCGACACCAAAGCGGTGGTCAAAGCAATGCCTGCCGATGGACCATCTTTGGGGGTGGCGCCTTCGGGCATATGCACATGAATGTCGGTTTCTTTGACTTTGTCATAGCTGATGCCAAATCTGTCTCCCCCTGCGCGCACCACACTCATGGCGGCGCGAATGGACTCTTTCATCACATCGCCAAGCGACCCTGTAAATATCAGCTCGCCTTTGCCTTGCATGGTGGCAGCTTCAATGGTGAGCAACTCTCCGCCAACAGACGTCCACGCAAGCCCTGTAATGCGACCCACTTCGGCGTCTTTTTCTGCCAAGCCATAATCAAACGGCTTGACGCCCAAATACTCATCAATATTGCTGGCATTGACCAAGATTGGTTTGGGTTTGTTGTCTTTTTTGGGTTTGTTGCCGTAGGTCTGCACTTGGTGGCGCACCGCTTTGCGGCTGATTTTGTTGATTTCACGCTCCAAATTGCGCACGCCCGCTTCTTTGGTATAATGGCGAATGATGTCGGTAATGGCATCATCACTGATGGTAAGTTCGCCATCACCCAAACCGTTTTGGCTCAATGCTCTGGGGGTTAGGTAGTTTTTGGCGATGGCAAGTTTTTCGTCTTCGGTATAACCTGGCAGGCGAATCACTTCCATGCGGTCAAGCAGTGCAGGCGGAATGTTCATGCTGTTGGCAGTACAAATAAACATTACCTGCGACAAATCCAAATCAAGGTCAAGATAATGGTCGTTAAAGGCTTTGTTTTGTGATGGGTCCAAAACTTCAAGCAAAGCAGACGCTGGGTCGCCACGAAAATCTTGTGCCATTTTGTCAATTTCATCAAGCAAAAACAGCGGGTTTTTGACTTCAACCTTTGCCAAAGATTGCACGATTTTACCAGGCATGGCGCCGATATAGGTGCGTCTGTGTCCGCGAATCTCAGCTTCATCACGTACCCCACCCAGCGCCATACGCACAAACTTGCGCCCTGTGGCGCGGGCAATGCTTTCGCCAAGTGAAGTTTTGCCAACCCCTGGTGGCCCAACCAAGCACAAGATTGAGCCTTTGATGGTTTTGACGCGTGCTTGCACCGCCAAATATTCCAAAATGCGGTCTTTGACATCATCAAGCCCATAATGGTCAGCGTCCAGCACTGCTTTGGCTTTGTCAAGGTTGATGCTCACTTTGCTGGACTTTTGCCATGGTGTGTCCAAAATCCACTCAATATAGCCACGCACCACTGACGCTTCTGACGATGTCGGTGGCATCATTTTGAGTTTTTTAAATTCGTTTTCTGCTTTTTTGCGCACATCGTCTGGCAGTTTGGCTTCTTGTAGGCGTGCTTCTAATTCGCTGTCTTCGTCATCGGCGCCATTGTTTAGGCTGGAGAGCTCTGATTTGATGGCTTTCATTTTTTCGTTGAGCACATACTCACGATGGTTGTTTGCCATTTGTTTGTGGACGGTTTCTTGGAGCTCGTCTTCAATGGATTGTTCGGTTTGATTGGTGGTAAAATAGCCAATCAGCTGCTGATAACAGTTGTCAAGGTCAAACTGGCTAAGCAGCTCTTGTTTGTTGTCAAAAGACATGGACACGCGCGTGGCGATAAAATAAATCAGCTCAAGCAAGTCGTCAATTTTGCTGGCAACGTTCATCACTTCGCGCCAGTTGGAGATGTTCTTTTTGGCGTATTGAAAGAAAAAGTCCAATAAGACGCCTTTGCGCGCTTGGTTTTTTTCGTCAGAAGCAGAGCCGCTCACTGTTGCTGTGTCAAAGTCGGCGGTTGCCAGCAGTTCTAGGCTCTCATCGTGCACAACTTCATTGACTTTGATGCGGTACAGCCCTTCAATGAGTACTTTTAGGCAGTTTTTATCGGTGTCGTGGGGCATGACGCTCATGATGCGACATACTGTGCCAAACTGATGTAAATTGTCGGTGTCAATCTCTTCGCTTAATGAGTCTTTTTGGGAGACCACAACCAAAGTGTCGTTGGTAAATTTTTGGGCATATTCTACAGCGTTGATGGACTGTTTGCGACCCACAAACAAGACGATTTGTACTTTTGGGTATACCACCACATCACGCACAGCAAGCAAGGGTAGGTAATTATGTGTTGTGTTATCAGTCATGATAAACTCCAATGTTATCGGTGAACCATTTATGGTGGCAAAACGCCACAAATACAAGCAACTTTTTGGCTTTTTTGGGCAATGATGTGCAAGTATCTGCCCATCAAACAAAAAGGCATGACACGTGCGTATTTTAGCTCCATGTTGATGACGTCATCGGGGTTGGACAGCCCACCCCTTTTAATGGGGGTATAGTCTGAAAATACACGAATGCCCGAACGAATAAGCGGTTGATAATGGTGCTGCGCCAACCAGTTGTTTACTTCTTCAACAGACACAGGGTGGTTTGGGGTTAGGCTGTGGTTGTCGGCGGTTTTGGGTTGGGTGAGCTGATAAAAGTTGCCCATCATCAAGTTGCGATATGTGAGACTGGCAGGATTATAAAAGCACAAAGACAGCACCCCTGTCGGCGTCAAAAAGGCATCAAAAAACGCCATGATTGCTTTAGGATTTTCTAGCCATTCAAGCAGCGCATGACACAAAATCAGGTCGTATTTTTCGTGTTTGTGCTTGCAAAGCGTTTGATAAGGACAAGCAAGAAAACGCGGCGACACTCCCAACGCTTGAGCGCTGGCTTGGGCTTTGGCAAGCATATTGACGGAGACGTCATTGATGGTAACGCGGTGTTTCTTGGCAAGCTCTAGGCTGATTTGTGCCAGTCCTGCGCCAACATCAAGAATGTTGAGTGGGCGCTGTAGTTGTGTTGATAATTGATGGACAATTTGGTTGATGTCTTGTGTTAAAACCGCAAGGCGAATTTTACCCTTGAGACTGCCGTAGACTTTTTTGGCAAAATGGTCAGCAATGGGGTCAAAATTGCGGTCGGCGTGGGTGTAAGTTGTCATTTTGTAACCAAGCAAATTTTCAAAAGTGGGCAGGCTGGCAAAGCATTTGGACTGTGGTATAATGGCAAGGCTTTACCCATGTGTATTGTAGCTTAGTTGATGATATTTTGCATGGTGTAAATAAAACAAAAAGCGAGATAATCTATGAAACGAGCTATTAACTGTCTGTGCGGTGTGTCGCTATTGGTATTGGCATTGACCGCTTGTGGCAAAAAAGAGCAAGAACAGCCCAAAACAACCAATGAAGAAGTGGTGGTGCCAACTGTGGTGGAGCGCCCGCCTGTGGTGTGCGATGACGTTGCCCTAAAAAATCGCGTGGTCAATTTGGTGCAAGACCAAATACTCAAGGCGTCATTGAGTGCGTTGGGTAATGTTGCCAACATTGCAGAGCTAGAGCAGCAGCTCAAGGCGCGTTTGGCAGAGACGTCTGTTGATGTACAAGATGCCCAAGCCAATCAAGGTGAATGTCATGCGCAGTTGCATATTGTACTGTCTGATAAAGACGTGGAATTTGCCAACAAATCTTTTGCCAAAGCAGGACTGCCAGCGCTGGCTGAGCAAGCGGCGCACAACAACATCAGTTTGCTGGGCACAGGGCGCTTGGTGGCCGATTTTGTTTATCAGGTAGATGGGGAAGCGCTTGCCATTGACAAAAACAATCCTGCGCTTGGACTGGCAGCCAACAGCCTTGCCAAGGCGACATTGGCGATGACCAAACAAAACAAAGCCAACGCGCGCAAAGAAAACACGACCACAGGAGCCACCAGCAAACCCAATATTGTGCCTGCGCCAACCGTCAATTTGCGTCCTGTGGAGCGACCCAGACCGCCCACGCCTGAAGAAGCGATTTTGCGCCCTGAAGATGTGCCCAGTGGCACGCCAAGACAACAAGAAGTTGCGCAGGTTGCGCCAAGCCAAAACAGCGTCCCAGCTCAAGAGCCAAGAGAGACACGCCCAGAGCCCAAACCCAAGCCAAAACCCGAAATAAAAGCAGAGCCAAAGCCAGAGCCCAAGCCAGCAGCACCCCAAGCGGCTGACAATGACGCCGAAATCACCATTGTGGAGACTGATGAGACTTACTGATGTATTTTTATCATTTTGGCTTGTGTTCTTGATGGGTTAAAGCGTGCCGAGTATTTGGCTGTCCCAAAGTGTCTCGTTGATGTGTTGACTGGGTGTAGCAAACCTTGCCAACACAAACAAATAATCCGATAGCCGATTGATGAGCATGAGCGCTGGGGGGCTGATGGCTGGCTTGAGTGCAACACATTTGCGTTCGGCGCGCCGTGCCACACTGCGGGCGATGTGGATTTGGCATACCAGCTGAGTGCCTGCAGGCAAAATAAAGTCTTTAAGCGGTGGCAGTGTTTGGTTCATTTGGTCAATACTCTGCTCAAGCCAATCAATATGCGTCTGATTGATGCCTTGATATGCTGGCATGGCGAGCTCACCGCCCAAATTAAACAGCAAGTGCTGAATGACGGTCAGTTCATGTTGGGTTTGTTGGCTGTTAAACTGTGCTGGTGGCAGCTGTTTGAGCAGACAAAGTGCCATGCCAATATGGCTGTTGAGTTCGTCAATATCGCCCATCGCGTCAAAGACCTTGGCGGTTTTGCTGATGCGTTGACCATCTGCTAGGGCGCTGGCGCCGTCATCGCCAGTGCGGGTATAGATTTTGGATAGTCGGTTGCCCATGATTGTTCCTTGTTTTGGGTGTTTCTAAGACCTGTGTGATTGTAGCACTTTCCCCCAAATTTTGATATGATAAGCCATTTATCCAAAATTTAAAAGGCACACCATGACTTTGCATTTATATGACACCTTGACTGCCCAAAAACGTCCCTTTACACCCATCAGTGATGGTAAAGTTGGCATTTATGTGTGTGGCATGACGGTCTATGATTATTGTCATATTGGACACGCTCGGGTGATGGTGGGTTTTGATGTGATTGTGCGTTGGCTGCGTCAGCTTGGCTATGACGTCAATTATGTGCGTAACATCACCGACATTGATGACAAAATCATCAAACGAGCGGGCGAAAATGGCGAGAGTATTGGGGATTTGACCGAGCGGTTTATCAAAGCCATGCACCAAGACGCCGACGCCCTAGGCTGTATGCGACCTGACAGCGAGCCACGAGCCACCGAGCATATTCCCCAAATGCTAACCATGATAAACACCTTACAAAACAAAGACTTGGCTTATCAAGGGGTGGGCGGTGATGTTTATTTTGCGGTGGATAAATTCGCTGATTATGGCAAACTCTCCAAACGCCGCCTTGCCGACATGCAGGCGGGAGCAAGCGAACGTGTGGGCGAGACAGACGACAAACAAAACCCCTTTGACTTTGTCTTGTGGAAATCTGCCAAACCGTCCGAGCCACATTGGGACAGCCCGTGGGGGGTAGGTCGCCCTGGTTGGCACATTGAGTGCTCTGCGATGAGTACTTGCTGTTTGGGTGAGACCTTTGACATTCACGGCGGTGGGCATGACTTGCAGTTTCCCCATCACGAAAATGAGATTGCCCAGTCCGAAGGAGCAACTGGCAAAACCTATGCCAATAACTGGCTGCATGTGGGCTTTGTCAATGTGGACGGCGAAAAGATGAGCAAGTCGCTGAACAACTTTTTTACCATTCGTGAAGTGATGGCGGATTTTCATGCCGAGACCATTCGCTTTTTTATTTTATCTAGCCACTATCGCAGTCCGATTAACTTCTCTGATACCGCCCTAAAAGAAGCTCACACGGCACTATCACGACTGTATCACGCTCTAAAATCTTTTGATAGTGTGGCGATTGATGATGGCGTGTGGGATAGCGAACATGGGCAAGCCTTTATGGCGGCGATGAATGATGATTTTAATACCGCCAAAGCCGTCAGCGTGCTGTTTGGTGTGGCAGGCGAGATAAATAAAGCCATCAAGGCGGGTGATGATAAGCAGGCATTGTATTTTGCCACGCTATTAAAAACCCTTGCCCAGCCACTTAATATTGCCCAGCAAAATCCCAATGAGTTTTTGCAAGCGGGTTTGGGTGATGATGGCCTATCTGAAAGCGAGATTTTGGCTAAGATTGAAGCACGCAACCAAGCCAAGGTGGACAAAAACTATGCCCTAGCCGACCAAATCCGCGCCGAGCTTAAAGCACAAGGTGTTGAGCTAGAAGACACGCGCACAGGCACCAATTGGCGCAGAACATAAACCGATACCAAACAGCATTTAAATGAGTCAACTTCGGTTGGCTTATTTTTTGTGGCAGTTTTGTGAATATAACTGTGGATTTTTGTATATACTTTGATTATACTTAACAACAGGCGTGCATTTCGTCGCCTAAAATGGTCATTTTGTCAATTATTACTAGGAATTTATAATGAAATTAGACAAAGAAAAACCAACCGTTGCTGTGTTTATTGATGCTGACAATATTAAACATCATTTTATTGGCGCCATTATGAATAATGCTTTTAAACTAGGACGTGTCATGGTGCGTCGTATTTATGCCAACTGGAGCAAAGAGTGGGTACAAGACTGGCAATCTGCCGTTGCTGAGCATGGTTTTGTTGCCATGCAGCAGTTTGACCATGTGGCGGGCAAGAACTCCAGCGACATTGCCATCACCATTGATATCTTAGATTGGTTGTACAACCGAGACATTGATATTTTTTGTATTGTGTCTTCGGACAGCGATTTTACGTCTGTGTGTCTAAAGCTGCGTGAGCATGGCAAAATGGTGGTGGGCATGGGCAGAATGAACAGCTCAAAATCGTTGGTTCGTGCCTGTGATAAATTTCATTATTTGCTGGAAGAAACCCCCATTGTTGCCCCCACCAAGACGGCAGTGTTGTCCACGCCCAACAATAAAAACCGCCAATATCCCAACCCCAATCACAACAAAAAGCTCATTGGTATGCTCAATGCTTTGATAGATGACAGAGAAGATGGCTGGGTAAATGTTGCCACCATTGGACAAGAATTACAAAAAGCCAATATTAAAATTTATGATTATGGCTACGAAAAAGTGGGTGAGTTTTTAAGAAGTTTGCAAGATTTTGAGCTGACAACAAAAAACATGGGGCTGTATCTGGGCAGAATGAACAAAACTCGGCACAATCAATCGCTTGAGATGATTAACAATCATTTAGAAGAGACCAAAGTCATTGAAGTGATGTCGCCAGAAGCGCTGACCAAAGACACGGCGCTGACCAACGCCATTGGTGCTGCCATTGCCACCCATCAAGAAAATGATGGCTGGGCAAGGGTCAGAGAAGTCAGAGTGTATCTGCAAGAAACGTTTGGCATTTTGGCGCAAAATTACGGCTATAGCGATTTATTGTATTTATTAAAAAACCTGACCTTATTTATCACCAAAAAAGACCAAGGGGTGTATTGGGTCAAAGACATGCGTTTTGATGCCGATGCCGATGTTGGCAACAACGCTGTTGATGTGCCACAAAGCCACAAGCTGGGCAAAGCG
Organism: Moraxella sp.; assembly: GCA_030528385.1. Lineage (GTDB taxonomy): Bacteria > Pseudomonadota > Gammaproteobacteria > Pseudomonadales > Moraxellaceae > Moraxella. Next base: position 29,139 of record JAUMYZ010000006.1, on the reverse strand, counting down.
GCGTTACAACAAGACTATCAATTGGTGGCTATGCTCGATAAGGCAGTGGCAGAAAATGTTTATGTGGGCAGTTGGGCGCGAATCAGCACGGTGGGTAATGCTTTGCGAGAGATGGGGTTGTCTGCCAAAGATTATGGCTATAAAAATTGGTCAGAATTGTTGCGTGCCATTGAATTGTTTGAGCTAGAAATGCACGAAGGTCATTTGCGTATCAAGCACCCGAACGCCAAATGCCCCAAAACACATCGGGTGGATTTGTCGGTATTGGCTGATGGCATTGGTTTGATGAATGCCGAAGCCGAAGCCGAAGCCGAAGCCGAGCGGCAAACCCTTGATGCGCTTGTGGAATTATTGCAAGACGTTGATACTGACGAATTTGTCATTGACGAACAAGAGTTTTATGGCGTCATCAACCAATGTATTGCAGACAATCAAAATGCTCAAGGCTGGGTCAAGGTTACCAGCGTTGGCGCCAGTATCAAAAAGTATTTTGGGGTGGGCAGCCAAAGTCTGGGCTATCGCACCTTTGCCGACTTTTTGGCAACTTTGAATGATTATGAGCTGCAAAAATTGGGACGCATTTGGCAGGTGCGTCTGCGTCAAACGGATTAAAACTTGTTATTTTGTAGTCAATTTGCTATAATGCACGGTCATACTTATGAGTATGCCATTATCTATGCAAAGTTTGTACAAAATACGGTTGGGCTTAAACAGGGTGTCTTGTTTAAGCCCTTTTGTGTTTGCAAATAAGATGAACGGAGAAAACGATGTTAAGAATTGCTTATGAAGCCTTGACCTTTGATGATGTGTTGTTGTTGCCTGCTTATTCTGAAGTGTTGCCCAAAAATACCAATTTACAAACCCGCCTGACCAAAGATATTCGCCTAAACATCCCTGTCATCTCAGCGGCGATGGACACCGTTACCGAAGCCAAGATGGCAATTTCTATGGCGCAGCTTGGGGGCATGGGCATTTTGCACAAAAACATGAGCATTGAGCGCCAAGCCAGCCGAGTGCGCCACGTCAAAAAATTTGAAGCAGGTACGGTGGCCGACCCCATCACGGTAACGCCTGACGTTACTGTCGGTGAGCTTTTGCGTATTACCAGCGAAAACAAAATCAGCGGTGTGCCTGTGGTGGACGAAAAACGCCAAGTGGTGGGCATTGTAACCCATCGTGATTTGCGGTTTGAGACCAATCTTGAGCAGCCCGTCAAAAACGTGATGACCCCCAAAGAAAAACTGGTTACCGTCAAAGAAGGCGAGACCACCGAAAACATCAAAAAACTTTTGCACGAACATCGTATTGAAAAGGTTGTGGTGATTGATGATGAATTTCGCTTAAAAGGCTTGATTACGGTCAATGACTTTACCAAAGCCGAAAATAACCCAAATGCTTGCAAAGACAGCCAAGGTCGCCTAAGGGTGGGCGCGGCTGTTGGCACAGGTCTTGATACCGAAGCGCGCGCAGAAGCGTTGGTGGCGGCTGGTGTGGATGTGGTTATTGTAGATACGGCGCATGGACATTCACGCGGGGTGATTGAGCGCGTTAATTGGATTAAAAAGAATTACCCCGACGTGCAAGTCATTGGTGGCAACATTGCCACAGGCGAAGCGGCGTTGATGCTTGCTGATGCGGGTGCAGACGCGGTTAAGGTGGGCATTGGACCGGGCTCTATTTGTACCACGCGTATCATTGCTGGTATTGGTGTGCCACAAATCAGCGCCATTGATAACGTGGCAAGTGCCTTGCAAGAGCGTATCCCGCTCATCGCAGACGGCGGCATTCGCTTTAGTGGCGATATGGCAAAGGCACTGGCAGCAGGCGCAAGCTGTATCATGGTGGGCAGTTTGCTTGCTGGCACCGAAGAAGCCCCAGGTGAGATGGAATTGTATCAAGGTCGCTACTATAAAGCCTATCGCGGCATGGGTTCTTTGGGGGCGATGAGCGGACAAAATGGCTCGTCTGACCGCTATTTCCAAGACGCCAAAGAAGGCGTGGAAAAACTGGTGCCAGAAGGCATTGAAGGGCGTGTGCCTTATAAAGGTTCGGTCAATGGTATCATCAATCAGTTGGTGGGGGGCTTGCGCTCTAGCATGGGTTATACAGGTTGTGCCACCATTGAAGAGATGCGCACCAAGACGCAGTTTATCAAAGTAACTTCAGCAGGCATGAAAGAGTCGCACGTCCACGACGTACAAATCACCAAAGAAGCCCCCAACTATCGCCAAAACTAATCATAAAATCCGCCCTAGGGCGGATTTTTTTATCGTTGTGGGGCTTTTTGATAAATGTCGGGCAGTTTGCCAGATGTTGAGCCCAAAAACGCCACAATGTCTTTGATGTCTGTTGGCGTAAGTTCAATGCCAAGCTGCGTCTTTGCCATGATGTCTACCGCGTCATCCAAAGTGGCAACGCTGCCGTCGTGAAAATAAGGCGCGGTGTCGGCGATGTTTCTTAGCCCAGAAACGCGAAATAAGTATTTGTCGTTTTCTGCGCCTGTTACTTCAAAGCGGCCAGTATCTTTGAGTGTGCTGCCAGTAAATTCCCAGTAAGGACCTTTGAGCAGTCCAAACTTTTGAAAAGTGTCGCCCCCCAGATTGACCCCTGTATGACACGCCACACAACCGTGGTCAATGAATTTTTTGAGTCCAGCTTTTTGTTGGGCATTAAGAGCATTGACATCGCCTTGTAAATAGCTGTCCCAAGGCGATGGCGTTAGCAGCATTTCTTCAAAAGCAGCGATGGCGGTGGCGATGTTGTCAATGCTGACTTTTTTATCAGCAAAGGCACGTTCAAAGGCTTGGCGATATTCGGGGACGGATTGGACAATGCGTTCAACTTCACCATGGTCTTTGAGCGCCATTTCTACGGGGTTGATGAGCGGGCCTTTGGCTTGTTCTGCCAAGTCGGCGGCGCGTCCGTCCCAAAACTGGCTGCTTTGCAGACCTGCATTCAACACGGTGGGGGAGTTGCGGTTGCCAAATTTGCCTGCCACACTGCCTGGACTGGTGGGTAGATTGTCCACACCGCCTTTGGCTAGGTCATGACAACTATTACAGCTTTGATTGCCGTTTTTGGATAAGCGTTCATCAAAATAAAGCTGATGTCCAAGCGCAATATGGGCTTCGTCAAGCAGCAATAAGGCTTTGCGCTCGTTGTCGGTGGGTAGGGGCTTAAAGATGTCTTGGGCTTTTTCAAGCAGCGCTCTGTCATCGGCGCTGATGGTGGGTTTGGTTGGCTGCACATCGGCGCTGCTGTCTTGGCTGGGTTTGTCTGAGCAAGCTGCCAATGCCATTGTCAGTATCGATGCAAAAAATACAGTGCGTTTCATATCATCCCCCGCGATTTAAACAAAAAAAAGATGAGCCAAATTTGGTCATCCTTGATAATCACCGAGCGCTTGCTGGGCAATAACTGTTGGTTTGATTGATTATAGCAAATTGTATGAGCTGCGATGGATTGAATTAAAAGATGGGTTGTTTTGGTTTTTTAAATTGGCGTGTTGGCACTTGGGTGGTATAAAATGGTTTATTTCCATGATGATTTTATGGATTTAAATGGGCATTAATATTCACCAAGCAAAAAACCGCTGATAAACGCAAAATACTCACGCAGCCACGAATGGTAACGTGTTTGTAGCGGTGTGGGCGCAGCGATGACGACAGCGTTATTAAACCCTTGCTTTTGGGCGATTTTTTGGCTTCTTAGGGTGTGAAAATCACTGGTAACAATGGCGATTTTGTCCTTGGGGCTGATGTTGTGCGCTTGTAACAAGGTTGCGCTGTTTTTTAGGTTGAGCTCGGTGCTGGTGCTTTGGTTTTCGCTTAGGATTTGCCCGTCATCAAGGCGATGGCGTTGCATAAGATAGGCTTTGGCGGCGTCTGCTTCGCTGATGGTTTCACCAAAACCCACACCGCCTGTGGTAATCAGCCATGCTTGTGGGTTGTGTTTGGCGGTGGCAGCTGCAACATCTAGGCGGCTTGCCAGCGCAGGTGATGGCATGCCGTCGGTAGCTTTGCTGCCCAGCACAATGATGGCAGCAAAACCGTTATTATGCTGCTGCGCTTTGGTGGTTTGTTGATAAATCAGTCCAAAAAACATCAGCACACTGAGCGCCCAAAGCCAAAACACAACCAGCGCCACTTGCCACATTAAGGACAACAAGGGGTGCTCAGAAAAATAATGTGTCAAAGATTGATGGCACAAACCATATAACACCAAAGCCAATCCAATAAACAGGGGCAATATTGTGCCTAGATGGAATTTTTTAAGACAAAGCAAATACAAAGAATAAACCGCCATCACCGCCCCTGCCAGCAGTAAAAAATGGCGACACAGCCACAGCAATTTGGGCAACATCAGGGGGCAATCCCTGTGTATTTTTCAAAATTTTGAGCATAATCATCAAGATTGTCGCTAAGCATTTTTTGGTATTGCTTGGTATAAAACTCAATGATGTCGGCTTTTTCTTTGGCAAAGTCATCTCCTTTGACAAAGCCAATGCTGGCAGCAGATACCGCAAAGCGAGCGGCGGCATAGGTAAGACTGGCGGCAACTTGCCCTGCGTGCGAAGTGGGCGACAGTTGGCTATTGGCAAGGCTAATCACGCTGTCTGCCCGCTCAAAAAAAGCGTTGGCGTCCGTAGGTAGCTTGGCGGTGTTTTCGCCGATTTGTTCGTTAAGTGTGGTCATCGCGTTTCCTTAAAATTTAAAATACATTGGTTGATGGTGTCATCAAAAAAGCCAATCACAGACTGGCTTTTGAGATTAGATTTGGGCATTTACCAGTTTGTATCCGCTTTTAATGCATCCACTTTGTCGCATTTTTCCCATGTAAAGGCATTATCACTGCCATGACGCCCAAAATGCCCATAGCTGGCGGTTACTTCATACATCGGCTGCAACAAGTCTAGCATACGGGTAATGCCATAAGGACGCAAATCAAAGTGGCTGCGAATTAAGCGAATGATTTCGTCATTGGAGACTTTGCCAGTATCAAAGGTATTGACCGAGATGGATGTGGGTTCTGCCACGCCAATGGCGTAGGAAACTTGCACTTCAATCCGCTGGGCAAGCCCTGCCGCCACGATGTTTTTGGCGACATAGCGCCCTGCATAGGCGGCACTTCTGTCCACTTTTGATGGGTCTTTACCGCTAAACGCCCCACCGCCGTGGCGAGCCATACCGCCATAGGTGTCCACGATGATTTTGCGCCCTGTGAGACCTGCGTCGCCCACAGGGCCGCCGATGACAAATTTGCCTGTGGGGTTGATGTGGTATTTGGTGTGGGTGTGTAGTAGATGGGCAGGAATGACTTTTTTGATAATCTCTTCCATCACCGCTTCATGCAGGTCGTTTTGGTTAACGCTGGGGTCGTGCTGGGTGGACAAAACCAGTGCGTCAATGGCAAGCGGGCGATGAGCGTCATCATAACGCAAGCTCACCTGTGCCTTGGCGTCAGGGCGTAGCCAAGGCAAGGTGCCATTTTTACGCAGTTTGGCTTGGCGTTCCATCAGGCGGTGAGCCAGCTCAATGGGGGCGGGCATAAGCACATCAGTTTCGCTACAAGCATAGCCAAACATCAAGCCTTGGTCGCCTGCTCCTTGGTCTTCGGGGCGTTGTCTGTCCACGCCTTGGGCAATCTCGGGCGACTGTTTGCCTATCATATTAATCACCGCACAGCTGTTGCCATCAAAGCCCAAGTCGGAGTGGTTATAGCCGATTTTATTGACCGTACGGCGGACGATGGCTTCCACGTCAATGTTGGCGTGGGTGGAAATTTCACCTGCCAATACCACTGCCCCCGTCTTGACCAGCGTTTCACACGCCACACGAGCGTCTTTGTCTTGGGCTAAAATAGCGTCAAGCAAGGCGTCTGAGATTTGGTCGGCCATCTTATCGGGGTGCCCTTCTGAAACAGACTCTGACGTAAATAATTGATAATTCATAGGATTTTCACAATTTAATTAAAAAACTTACGACATTCTGGTGGCTTTTCATCATTTGCCCCAAATTTAACAATGGCAAATCTAGGCTTGACAGAACAGGCAATGCCCAAATCGTAAGGCGAGAATATCTTGCAGATATTTGGGGGAGAATTATACACGATTTTTATTAAAAAAGGGATTGCAAATAAAAAATATTTTCAAGAAATGCTGAATATTTTTATGACAATCTTTACTAAAAGCAAAAATTATCCACACTTGTGGGCTGGTAACCTAATATCTGTATAAATTCTGTGCTGTTGATGATGGGGCTGTTTTGTAATAAAGTCAAATTATCAGGATTAAATAAGGGATTATTAACTATTGGATAAATGGTTTTTAATAAAAATTTAGCAAAGTTTATATTGATAGATAAAATAAATTTTGGTTGTTTTTGATAAAAATTATTTGCCAAAATTTTTAAATAATTTTTTAATAAAATGGGCTTGCCAACAAAATGATAAATACCACTTTTATTATGGATAATGATATTTAACACGCCTGATGTCACATCATCAACATGAACGGGTTGTATTATAAAGCGACCATCATTAGGCAATATCCAAATCGGCATTTTGGCAAGCGTCAAAAACAATTCGGTGCTGACACCACCTTTGCCAAACACCAGTGATGGGCGTATGATACTTACTTTAAAATCATCATCGGATAAATCAAGAATGGCTTTATCACCACGTCCTTTGCTGCCCAAAAAGTCAATGGGGTGCTGACTGTCTGCACCCAATGCAGATAGATTTATCCAGCATTTGACCCCTTGCTGTTTGGCGATGGTGGCAAGCTGTTTGGGGGTATGATGATGAATGGCTTCCATGCTGTTATCATTACTCATGACCCCAATGGCATTGATGACAAGGTCAATCCCATCAAACAAATCAGGCACGATATTTGGCTGATTAAAATCCAATGAGCGTGATGGCAGGGTTTTGACAGTAAATAACGGCTGTATGACACGATAAATATTTTGACCGATAAATCCTGTATGACCAAATAATAAAATGTTCATAGATGTTTAAAGTATTTTAACCGTTCTTTTGGTACTAATTGACAAATGTCATTATCGCAATCATTTTTGATATTGCCAAATAATGCGATGATGAGCCATTTGGGGATTTTTTGGTGGTATTTGGCAAATAAGGGATAAATGATGGCAGTTAATGGTTTGATGATAGGCAAATTTAGCGGTTTATTAAATTTGCTGTTGGCTCTTTGATGCAAAAGTTGCACCGCATAAATGCCTGTGTGCATGACATTTTTATCGTCCAATACACACAAATAAGTCATGGCGTGTATTTTGTCAATTCTATGTTATTGTAATTGCACCAAACCATCTTTGGTGGGAATAATGTTAATTTTATCACTTTTGATGTGATGGGCTTCGGTGCGACAAATGGGGCAGGTGTCATCACAAAACATGTCAATCATAATTTATCTTCCAAAAAATAAATCTCTTGGTCTTGAAAATCAAATCCCATACCCAGTAATTTTTGTGGTAAAACCCTTTGACCATCAATAAGTAAAGTTGCCATTTCGCCAAATAACAGTTTTAACAGCCAAGATGGCAAATGAAAACAAGCAGGTCTGTTGAGCATGGTGGCGATGGCGTGGGCGAACTTGTCATTTGTGATGGGGTTGGGGCTGGTCAGGTTGTAAATTTGCTGTGCTGGCAGCGTGTCTTGGGTGTTTTTTTGTATGATAAAAATAACGGCATTGAGCCAATCACGCACGCTTATCCAGCTAAGTACTTGTTTGCCATTGCCAAGTCGTCCGCCCAATCCCATCTTAAAGGCAGGCAGCAGTCGGGTCATCATACCGCCTTTGGGGTCTAATATCACGCCTGTGCGAATGATGGCGATGTTTTGGGCGTTGGCGGTGAGTGCCAAATTTTCCCACGCTTGACACAACTTGCTGGCAAAATCTTGACAAACAGGCATGGAATTTTCATCAAAAACACTATTTTCTGACACGCCATAATAGCCAATCGCCGACCCGCTTATCAGTAATTTGATGGGTTTGTTGCCTATAAAATCCAATATCGCCGAAGTGGGGTTTATTCTGCTATCAAACAGTCTCTTTTTTTGTGCGTTGCGCCACCGTTTATCAGCGATGCCAGCCCCTGCCAGATTGATGATGATGTCAATGGGTGTGGATAAAGTATTTAGGGCGTGATAATCAATGACGTTGATGTTATCCAAAGGCGTAACTTGATTGGGATTTTGACTAAGCCAAACTATCTGATGACCCAAATTTAATAAGGCGACGCTTAATTGGCGACCCAAAAATCCACTGCCACCTGTGATTAAAATTTTCATCATGGTTCCTATTTTCATCATTGATAAATGTTGGGTGGTTACATTGGTTTGATGACCATCAAAAAGAATATCACCACCACCGCCAAAAACGCAGGATAGCCCGCCAGCTCCCATTTTTTGGCATATTGCCAGTAGCGTTGGGGTAGGGTGCTGCCCGTGTCGCAGGCGTGTTTGGCGATGTTTCTCATTTGGATTTGCCACCATACCACTGGTAGCCACAACATACCAGCAAATAAATACAGTCCGACACTGACCCAAATCCATGTTGCCGACCACGGTATGCCCAGCTTTGACATTAGCCACATCCCTGAGATGGGCTGAAAAATCACACAAGGCGTGGTAAACCAAAAATCCGCTTTGCACACCCAGTAGCTGACCACCGATTGGGCAGGGACAGAGCCGCTGCGATTGACCACAAATAAATAAAATGCCGTGCCAAAGCCTGTGCCTGTGATGATGACCGCAGATAAAATGTGCAAAGTTTTGACAAACTGATAAAGCAGCAAACTGTCCATCTGTGCTCCTTATGTCGTTTGATGATGTTGATATACATACAATAGCATTGCCGTAATGGGCAAATTTTTGATGATGGGGGCAAAAGGATGAATAAGCTGTTCTATCAATAACGCTTTTGGCAATAAAACGAGTATCAATAAAGTATAAATCACCACCGTCATTAACTGTATCAGCCACAATACAGGCTTTTGACGCAGTTTTGTCATAATCAGTGCCCCAAAGAGCATATCAAGCCATGACGCGCCATATAATAACCATAAAGCAAAGGGGTATATAAACCCCATCTGTGATAATAAGTCAATCCCAATATCTTTAAAACACAAAGAAATGATACCGCTATACAGCCATAATAGGGCAAGGGCATGATACAAATAATTGGGCAGTTTCATGATGTTCCTTTGTTGTATTCACTGTCTTTGGGATAAATAATTTGCCAAGTATCATCGCAGATATGCCACCAATAGAGCCCATTGCTCAGCTACCAATAAAACCACCAAGAAAAACAAACGCCAAGGGAAAATATATCGGATGATTGGCACTGTTTTTGTGGGTGTGTTTTGGTGCTTTTTTCATGACATGTCCTATAACTGTGTTTAAGATGATTGGGCGTTCATCAAACTATCCTTTTATTTATAAATTTCTGTAAATACAGAAATAAACGCTTAAAAATTTTGATATTTGCTAATTTGGCAAAAGCACATAAATTGGCGTTTCTTGGTGCTTTGGGTTATTTTAAAAACTTTTGTACGGCTGTTCCTAGTTTTAGGAGCTTGGAGAGTGTGGGTGTGGAGAGCTTCATCATGTCGTTAAGCCATGTGGAAATACTCTCCATAAACAGATGGGTGTCTTTGATACGCCCTTGCACTTCTTTGTTTTCGTGGGCAAACTCTGGTGAGTTCATCAGTTCATTTAAAAAAGTAACCGTAGGGGCAAGCTCACGTTTATAACGCTCTTCCATGATGATACGAGCCAATGCCCACACATCGGTGTTGGTGGTAAAATAATCACGTCTGTCGCCCAATATGTGCATGGTTTGTACCAGATTTAGGCTTTGTAACTCTTTGATACTATTAGAAACATTAGAGCGTGCCACCCCAAGCGTCTCTACAATCTCTTCGGCATTCATTGGTTTGCCAATCAAGTAAAGTAGGGCGTGGATTTGGGCAACAGTGCGATTAACGCCCCATTTACTGCCCATCTCGCCCCAATGCAGGACGAATTTTTCGGTGGTGGGATTAAGTTTCATGTTAATGTCTGGGTGTTGGTATAAAAGATGGAATTAGTCTATAATTTTTTGATATTTCTGTCAAGAATGAAATTTATTATTTTGACAATTTTTGCTTTGATGTCATGTAGTCATGCTAAATAAAGTCAAGCGATTGGTTTTAGACGGTGGGTAAAATGGCATGAAGGGACTGTTTAGACAAATAATTGACGGATAAAAAACCCTACCAAAAACCCCGCCATACCAATAATCACCGACAGCCCTGTGTTAATGCCTTGCAAAGTGGCAATGATGGTGGCGATACTGCCTGCGATGACGGCGACCAGCTGGGTGGGCACATTGTCATTTGGCATAAAAAACGGCAATGCCAAAACCACCGTCATCGCCCCAATAATCGCTCCGCCCAGTGGAGCAAGGGGTGAGTTTTCTTGCATAAAAAAGTGCATGATGGCGGATTTGTCTGACAACAAAAACGGTAGCAGGCGAGATAGGGCGGTGAGCACTGCCATAACCGCCACTGCAATCAGTAAGATAATAAAATTATGTTGGTCAATCATGATGGTTTTTTAGACGGTTTTGTAAAAGACTGACAACAAATGCCAGCACCGAAGCGATTAAAATTGCCATTTCGCCATGGCCAAACAAAGTGCAAATCAGTGCACCAAACATCGCCAGTATGATGGCGGGGCGATGGCTGGGGTGTTTGTGGTAGGCGTTGGTGGTCAGCGAAACAAACAAAGCCACAAAAGCAAAATTCATCACCTTGCTCATCAGGGGGTAGTTGCTAAGTACTTTGCCGCCATAAACGCCAATGACCGTACTGCCCCACCACGATGTCCACGAGACCAGCGACAAACCCCAAAACCACGCTTTTTGTTCTGTGATGTCATCAAGCTCGGCAAGGGCGGTGGCAAACACTTCATCGGTCAAAAGTGGCGAAGCAAGGATAACGCTTTGATTGGGTTTAAGGTGGCGTTTGATGAGTGGGGCATAAAGTAAATGGCGACTGTCAAGTAAGGTGCACAGCCCAATGACTGCCAAAACGCTTGCTCCGCTGGTGATACTGGCAAGGAGCAAAAATTGGCTTGCTCCTGCATAGATAAACACACTCATGGCAATCGCCACCCAAGCAGGCATACCCGCCGAAGCACACGCCAAACCAAAGGCAATGCCCACAGGCACATAGCCAAGCGTGATGGGAATGGCGGACTGACAACCCTTAAAAAAGGCGTGAGCGTTTGACATGGTGGAATAAAAACAGGTGGGCTTAAAGATAAAACGATTATTCTAAGTTTTGAAAAATGGCTTGTCAATGAAAACCTATTGACAAATCTATCACCCAAATTTTGTGAACAAATATATCAATTTGGGTTGCAAAGACACATTATTTGCGGTATGGTATAGATACTCATCAAAAATTGCAATATGGTTTGGTGATTTTTGGTGAATGTGGTCATAAATTTTCAAAGGAAATGATTATGCGTTATGCCAATCCCAATACCCCTGACAGCAAAGTCCAATTTAAAGCCCAATATGACAACTTTATCGGTGGCAAATGGGTTGCCCCTGTTAAAGGCGAGTATTTTGACGACATTTCCCCTGTGGACGGCAAAGCCTTTGCCAAAGTTGCTGACAGCACCGCCGAAGACATTGAGCTTGCCTTAGACGCCGCTCACGCTGCCGCCCCCACTTGGAATAAGTCATCACCCACCGAACGCTCCAATTTATTATTAAAAATCGCTGACCGCTTGGAGCAAAATTTGGAGCTTTTGGCGGTGGCTGAGACGTGGGAAAACGGCAAGCCTGTGCGTGAGACTTTGGCGGCGGACATTCCCTTGGCGATTGACCATTTTCGCTATTTTGCTGGCTGTATCCGTGCCCAAGAAGGGAGCATTAGCCAGATTGACGATGACACGGTGGCGTATCATTTTCATGAGCCGCTGGGCGTGGTCGGGCAGATTATCCCTTGGAACTTCCCCATTTTGATGGCGGCTTGGAAAATCGCTCCCGCCCTTGCTGCAGGTAACTGTATCGTGCTAAAACCTGCCGAGCAAACCCCTGTCAGTATTTTGGTGCTGGTGGAGCTGATTGAAGATTTGTTGCCAAAAGGCGTGTTAAATGTCGTCAATGGCGATGGCTTAAAGGTAGGCAAACCGCTGGCGACCAACCCACGCATAGCCAAAATCGCCTTTACTGGCTCTACCGAAGTCGGTCAGTACATCATGCAGTATGCCACCGAAAACATCATTCCTGTTACTTTGGAGCTTGGTGGTAAATCGCCCAACATTTTCTTTGCTGATGTGATGGACAAAGACGATGAGTTTTTGGACAAGGCGTTAGAAGGCTTTGCCATGTTTGCCCTAAACCAAGGCGAAGTGTGTACCTGTCCATCTCGTGCTTTGGTGCATGAGAGCATTGCCGATGAATTTTTAGCCAAAGCCATTGAGCGGGTCAAAAATATCAAAACAGGACACCCACTAGATACCGAGACGATGATTGGGGCGCAAGCGTCCACCGAGCAACAAGAAAAAATCTTGCGTTATATTGACATCGGTAAAGGCGAAGGGGCAACGCTATTGACAGGCGGTGGCGAACGTGTAGAAAACACCGATGGCGGTTTTTATATTGAGCCAACTGTGTTTAAAGGCAGCAATGACATGCAGGTGTTCCGTGATGAAATCTTTGGGCCTGTATTGACCGTTACCACCTTTAAAGACTTTGATGAAGCCATGCAAATCGCCAACGACACCATGTATGGCTTGGGTGCAGGCGTGTGGTCTCGTGATGTCAATACCGCTTATCGGGCAGGTCGTGCCATACAGGCAGGTCGTGTGTGGACAAACTGCTATCACATTTATCCAGCCCATGCCGCTTTTGGTGGCTACAAAAAGTCAGGCATTGGGCGAGAAAACCACAAGATGATGCTTAGCCATTATCAGCAAACCAAAAACTTGCTGGTCAGCTACTCGCCAAAAGCGATGGGCTTTTTCTAATCTGGATAAGCCCAAGTATCAACAAAGTCCCCATTTGGGGGCTTTGTTTTTTGTGAAATTTTGATGGATTTAATGACACTTGTCATCATGTTGGATAGAATTGTGATACAATTGGGGGAGAAAATCATGAATTTATGTGGATTATCAAGGAGTTTGCAGTGAAAAAATTTACCCGTATCATGACAGGTGGTTTGCTGGTGTCAGCTGTACTGCTTGGTTGTCAAAAAGAAGACGCAGAGACCAAAAGACAGCTTGCCCAAATGCAAGCCGAGCTTGAAGAGCAAAAACGCCTAAATACCCAAATGCAAGCCCAAATTCTAAAAGAGCAAGACGACAAAGAGCAAAAACAAGCCGAGCAAGAGCAAGAAGCACTCCAACAAGACATAGAGCAAAAGGTAGGGGCGAAGCAGAGCGAGACCGCCAAGCCGCAGACCACACAAAGGACTGCCAGCGACACCGCCCAAAAAGAGTTGGCTCAGTCTGCTCAATCTGCACCACCACCCAAGCCGCAAGCCAAAAAAATCACCGAAAAACTCGTCCGCTATCCTGCCACAGTCGTAACCAGTTCAGGTTATGGACAGCTGTCGTTGCGTGGCGAGCCATCTACCAAGGGCATTGAAGTGGGCGTGCTAGATGATGGCGATGAAGTGCTGGTTACTGCCAGAACCAATAAATGTGAAGTGATTGGCAAGGTGGAAGGCTGTTGGGTTAGGGTGGATATTGGTGGTATCAAAGGCTATATGTTTGATGGCTATCTGAACCGTGAAGTACTGTCGCGAGCAGACAAAGAAAATCTCTACGGCTCTCATGAAGGGCAAGACGAATACACTTATTAAGTCATGACTTTATCATCAACATGGACGTTGTGGACGGTGCGTCCTGCCAACGATTATGAGATTTTACGACAAACAGGCGTGTTTATCACTGACCCACAGTACATAGACCCCGACCATCTGACGGCTTATCTGGCTTTTAGTACAGCTTGCCAAAAAGTACCCGCCACCTGTTGTGGGCATAACCTTTCCTGTGTGGGCGCGGCATACCGCTCATAGCAAACAAAAGCCCAAGCCTGATTTGTGTTTTGGTGGGTTTTTGCCAAAGGGAACGATGGGGGGTGAGAATTGAGTTTGTCATTGATAAAATTTGGTGTTGTTGTCTGATTTTGATGCGTGGCACTTGGTACTAAACGATTGGTGTTACGCCCGCACCGAAAAAGAATTTGATGACTATGGCATTTTACAAAAAACCCTGCCCAAAGCCGATTTTGATAAGATAAAAGAGCAGACTTGGCAGGGGATTTTTGACGTATCACAAATACCTGATGATTATGCCATTCAAGCGGTGTTTTGGCAATTAAAACGTGAGTGGATAACTAAGGTGGATTATTTTAAAGTCAGATGATATTTTTGGGTTTTTTGGGTTTGTATTTGATGTTTGAAGATTGTTTGATTGGTTGTAAAAATAGAATATTATCAAACGCTTGATTTTGGCTGGTGATATATTGTTTTGTATCAATAATTTGTATATTTTTACTAAATAATTCACAATGATTGTTATTTTCATATTGAAAGGCTGAAACATCACTTAATAAAAAAGGGCTGTTTTTATATTGTTGTAAGGTGGCGATGGTGGCGTTTAGTTGTTTTAATGCTTGATAAGATGTGAACAAATTATCAAAAAACAACGTGATTTTGTCATAAATTTTCCATTCTTGATATGTAAGATTGCTGTTTTGCAATCATCTAATGGATAAGGGTAATTATCAGAACCAATCTTTTGTAATCAAGAAAATAAATGTGATGTTCTTTTTGAAGTATTGTCTGTATATTGGTAATTTTAATGGGAAAATAGGTGCCACCAGCATAACAAGCTGATGTACTGATGGCAAATACAAATAACATAAGATTGATGATATATTTTATCACATTATCTATATCAACCTTGTCATTAGGATAATTGTGCCCACGCTTCTTTGTCTTTAAACATACATTCATCAAACACCACGCATGAGCCGCATTTGGGCGTGCGTGCCATACACGTATAACGCCCATGCAAAATCAAATAATGATGAGCGTCCACGAGAAACTCACTGGGAATGCGTGCCATCAGTGCTTTTTCTACCGCCAGCACCGTTTTGCCTGTGGCAAGTCCTGTGCGATTGCCCACGCGAAAAATGTGTGTGTCCACCGCCATCACAGGTTCACCAAAGGCGGTGTTTAAGACCACATTGGCGGTTTTGCGACCAACACCCGCCAAGGCTTCTAGCTCGCCCCTAGTGCGTGGCACTTGTCCGCCGTGTTTGTCTAGCAGGTCTTGGCAGGTTTTCATCACGTTATTTGCCTTAGAATTGTACAGCCCAATGGAGCTGATGTAGCTCTTTAAGTCGTCCAATCCCAAATCTAATATCGCCTGTGGCGTGTTGGCAACGCGGAATAATTTGGCGGTGGCAATATTGACGCTTTTGTCGGTGGCTTGTGCCGAGAGCATGACGGCGATAAGCAGCTCAAAATCGGAGCTGTAATTTAGCTCAGTAACGGGTTCTTTGATGTGCTCACTTAGTTTTTGAAAAAATGCCAAGCGTTTGGCGGCATTCATCGGGCGAGATGGCGGCGTGTCGGCGGTTTTGGCGGTGGTAGGTTTGGTTTTTGTTTTGGTCATGGCTATATGTGGCTGTATCAAGAAAATGGCTGGACAAAAAATCACAGCCATTATACCATACTTTAATTTTGGTATTTTTATCACCCAATGATTTATCTGCATCATACGCCATTAAGTAAGA
Source organism: Moraxella sp. (assembly GCA_030528385.1). Lineage (GTDB taxonomy): Bacteria > Pseudomonadota > Gammaproteobacteria > Pseudomonadales > Moraxellaceae > Moraxella. The sequence continues at coordinate 13,313 of JAUMYZ010000006.1, read as the reverse complement.
TTGTATCAACAGACGCACGCTTAACCAAAACCAACCGTACCATTATTCATCATTATCGCCATAACATATTAACTGCCTTTTGCCAATCACACAACTTACCAACGCCCATTTATGACAAACAAGCCTTTGGCAAGCCCTTTATCACAAATTCACCTTTGAGTTTTAATCAGTCGCATTGCGTGAGCGATTATGTGCTTGCTTTTAGTTTGACCACCCCAAATATCGGTGTGGATATTGAGCATTTGGGCAGACAGGTTAAATTTGAGCTATTGGCAAAACGCTGTTTTCATGACGATGAATATCAGCTTTGGCAAAATAATGGTCATGATAAATATCTGTGGTTTAAACTTTGGACCATCAAAGAAGCGGTATTAAAGGCACAAGGCTTGGGCATTCGTCTCAATTTAAATGAGTTAAACGCTGTATTTACCAGAGATAATGGCGGATATGTCTGTCATGATAAGATTGGGCGGTTTTATTTTAAAAATTTACTTATCAATGAGTGTATGATAACGTTAGCGTGTCCGTTTGATTGTGATAATATGTTGATTGTGCTGATTTAATGGTGTTTATTTGTCGGTTCACCACAATGGATACAATGATTGCTAAATAACTTAAAAATATCTGATAGACTACCCAAACTGTTTTTTTGGTGCAAGAAAAATGGATAATCACAATATGGGCAATTATTTTTTGCCAAAAAGACAAACCCTGTAATACAGATATAAGGAAGTAAAATAAATAAGGTGTAAAAACCAATCAATAAATTGCCAATAAAAAATATAAAAATTGGCGGGTAAATCAACATATTGCGCCAGAATAATATATTTTATATCTGGCACGTTGTTTGTTGGTCGTCATTTTTTCTTGTCTTTTTCGTCATTTTGCCAGCTCAGCAGACGACTGACAATTTTACCAAACAGCGTGTTCTTTTTGTAGTCGCCATTTTTGTTTTTGTCGGCAATAGGCATATTGGTCAAAAGGGCAAGCGCTTCATAAATGTGGTCAATGGCATAAACATGAAAGTTGCCATCTTTGACGGCTTGGACGATGTCGTCTCTTAACATCAGTTGGTGGCTGTTGGTTTTTGGGACAATCACCCCTTGCGTGCCCGTCAGTCCTTGTTGATTGCAAATGTCAAAAAATCCTGCGATTTTTTCATTGATGCCACCGATAGTTTGGGCTTGTCCCAGTTGGTTCATAGAGCCAGTGATGGCAAGGTTTTGCAACAAAGGCACACCAGCGAGCGCAGACAGTAGGGCGCAGCCTTCTGCCAAAGTGGCGCTGTCGCCGTCAATATGCCCATAGCTTTGTTCAAATGCCAGCGACGCACTGAAGTTTAGCTCGGCAAATTCACTAAACAGCGCGCGCAAAAAACTTGCCATAATCAGCATGCCTTTGGCATGCAAACTGCCACCAAGCTCCACATCGCGTTCAATGTCCAAAATCTCACCTGTGCCAAACTTGGGGGCGATGACTGCCGTCAAGCGGGTGGGCAACCCAAATTCGTTGTCGGCATGGCTGATGATGGTTAGGGCGTTGATTTGTCCGATGGTTTGACCTTGGGTGCTGATGAGTTGTTGTCCGCCGATAAGTTCTTGATAGTACAGTTCTTGTAAGTAGCTTTTGCGTTCTTTGATGTCAGCCAAAGCAAGTTTGACGTGCTTATTTTGAACGTTTTTGCTGTTGGACAAGGTCGCATGGCGTGCCGACTCAAAAAGCAGCCAAGACAAACGACCTGTGTGCAAGTCCAATTTGTGTTGATGGTCGGCTTGGGTGCTCATTTGGTCAATAATGCAGGCAAAGGCGGTGTTGTCAAAACTGGGCAGCTGATGTTGTTTGATGATTTCTGTCATCTTTAGTACTAAGCCATATTCGCTGCTGCTGTCGCGTTTGATGTCATGACAAAAGTTGGCTTGGATTTTAAAGACGCTGGCAAATTCAGGTTCGTATGTCAAGAATTCGTGGTGCAAGTCGGCTTCACCCAACAAAATCACTTTGACGTTTAAGGGAATGCCATCGGGCTCAAGCGACAGACTGCCAGTCAAGGTTAGGAGCTGTTCAAGGCTGGAGATTTTGATTTGTTTGGAGTGTAAAGCGCGTTTTAGCCCTTGCCACGCATAGGGGTGTTCCAGCAGATGACTGGCTTCTAAGAGCAAATAGCCGCCATTGGCGCGGTGCAATGCCCCTGCGCGTATCATGCTGACATCACAATACACAGTGCCAAGCTCGGTGGCGTACTCAATGTGTCCTAGTAGGTTTAGGTGGGTGGGCAAATCTTCAAAAACAATGGGCGCGCCCGATTTGGCTTTGTGGCTGACAACCACATTGACCATATAGCGGCTGGGGACATCGCTTAGGGGAGTGCTGACAAATTCGTTGTCGTCTTCGTTGATGATACGCGCCACATGATACACCATGTCATCGCGCATGGCTTGCAAGTGTTTGCTGGCGTTTTTGTTGTGCGCAAACTCATCAAGCAAAGGCACAAATAACGGTTCTAGCACCGCCAAAGCTGATGATTGGTGCAATTTATCAAGTTGGTTGTGGATTTTGTTTTCTAATTCTTCTAGCTCAGTGTAGGCTTGGCTAAGCTGTTTGAGCAGGGTGTTTTTGGCGTTGTTGTCAATGGCTTTATTTGGGTCAATGGCAACGAATTCGGCGCGCCCATCGCGACTGATGTTGAGCATTAAATTTTGGGGTTTGCCCAAGTCATTAAAGCGCTGATACTGCTCATTTTGGGCGCTGACCATCTGCGCTTTGATAAGCTCTATGTGGTTTTGGTGGGTGTCTCCAAAGAGTTTGGCGCTCAGTTTCTTTTTGGCGTTTTTCCACAATTTATGAACTTTTTGTCTAAAGCTGAGCGCCATACCTGCTGGAAAATTGAGTGCAATGGGGCGGCGCGCGTCATTAAAATTGTGCACATATACCCAGTCGTCTGGGGTGGGTTCGTTTTTGGCGCGCTCGTTGAGCAAACGGGTGATGGTGGTGCGTTTGCCCAAGCCGTTTTCACCAATGGCAAAGACATGGTAACCACTGGCACGAATGTCCAACGCCGTTGTGATGGCCTTGATGGCGCGTTCTTGTCCAAAATCAATGGCGGATTTGGGCAGCCTTGCTTTGCTGCTTTTGGGAAGGGTGGCAGGATTGGTATAACATTTGAGCTGCTGGGGGCTTAGGCGGTAAGGGTGCTGATGGTCAATCAAGTTCATATGGCAATAATCTACAAAAAATGGGGGTATTTTAGCAGATTAAAGCATGATAAAATAGCGAGTTTGTAAAATTGTTGGCTGTTGTATGGCTTATCTAAAAATACCCAATGCCCCCTTATTTCTTGAACAAATCCATCAGGCGGCGCACTTGCTTGGCTTGACGCTTAGCGATGCGCAGGCGACAGGTTTGTTAAACTACCTTGATAAACTGCTTTTTTGGACTAAGGCGTACAATTTGACCGCCATCACCGAGCCCCAAGAAGCGCTTATTAAGCACATCATTGATTGTATGGCGATTGTGCCTAAGTTGCCTTTTGCCGACCAAACAGGGGTGCGCCTGCTAGATATTGGCACAGGAGCGGGTTTGCCAGCGGTGGTGATTGCCATCTTAAAGCCAAATTGGCAGGTTGTCGCCCTTGACAGCAACAACAAAAAAATCCGCTTTATTCGTCAGATGGTCAGTGAGCTTGCCCTAACAAACCTAACGCCCGTTGCCAGTCGTATCCAAAACTTTGATGGGACGTTTGAAGTGATTACATCGCGGGCATTTGCCAGTTTGGGCGATTTTGTGCAGGTGGCAGCGCCGTATTTGGCAGAAGGCGGTGTGCTGTATGCCATGAAAGGCAAAGCGCCAAATGACGGTGAATTACAAGCACTTGGTCAGTGGCATATTGCTGTGCAGATGGTGAACGTGCCGCAGCTAAGCGACGACAGATGTGTGGTGTGTCTAAAATATAACAAAGGTGAATAATGATGGACATTATTGCAATTGCCAACCAAAAAGGCGGTGTCGGCAAGACAACAACGGCGGTGAATTTGGCGTCTGCGCTGGCGCTGATTGCCGGCAAAAAGGTGTTGCTCATTGATATGGATTCCCAAGGCAATGCCACCACCAGCTTGGGTGTGGATAAAAATGCCCTTGATGCCACGATGGTTGATGTGCTCCTTGATGGCATGTCTTTGCATCAAGTCATCAGGGCGGTGGCGCTTGGGTTTGATATGGTGGGCGCCAATCGCGATTTGACGGGGGCAGATGTGGCGCTGTCGGCGCTGGACAACGCTCCTTTGTTGCTTAGACGGGCGCTCATGGACAGCCAGTTGGATTATGATTATGTGGTGATTGACTGTGCTCCGAGTTTAAGTCTTCTGACCATCAACGCTTTGGTTGCCGCTAAGGGGGTGATTATTCCCATGCAGTGCGAGTACTATGCTCTAGAAGGTGTGGTGGATTTGACGCACACCATTGAGCGCTTAACCCACATCAATCCAGAGTTGCATATCCGCGGGGTGGTGCGCACGATGTATGATGGTCGCAACATGCTTGCCCAAGACGTCAGCCAAGAGTTGCAAGACTATTTTGGTGAAAAATTATACAAAACTTGTATTCCCAGAAATGTGCGTTTGGCCGAAGCCCCAAGTTTTGGTCAATCTATTTTTGATTATCAAAAATCATCAGCAGGGGCAAGGGCGTATCACAAATTCATGCTGGAAGTTTTGACCCAAAGCGAACAACCATCATTATTAAAATAAAAATTATTCAACAACTTGACATTTGGTAAATATCATGACAAAAAAACGTGGACTTGGTTCAAAACGGGGCTTAGATGCGTTGATAGGCAGCATCAAAAAAGAACAACAGTTTGGTAAGCCAGATGTGATGACGGTTGCCAAATTGATGAATGATGGCAGCACAGATGACAAAGAGCGACCGACATTGCTTCAAATTGACGTAAATTGTCTACAATCTGGCAAATATCAGCCACGTTTACAAATGTCAGAAGACAGTTTGGGCGAATTGGCGGATTCAATTCGTGAGCACGGGGTCATGCAGCCCATCGTGATTCGTCCTTTGCCAGTTGCCGAACAAAAAGCAAGCATTACCCACGAGATTGTTGCAGGCGAAAGGCGTTGGCGCGCTGCCAAGATGGTGGGCTTGGGCACCATTGCTGCCATTGAGCGACATTTGTCCGATGATGTTGCCATCGTTTTGGCGTTGATTGAAAATATTCAGCGTGAAGAACTGACTGTATTGGAACAAGCGGCGGCATTGGAGCGGTTTCATCGCGAATTTGGCATGAGTCATGCAACAATAGCACAGATGGTGGGCAAAGCTCGGACAACGATTTCAAATTTGCTGCGACTCAATCAGCTGCATGATGATGTCAAGGCCTTGATGGAACAAGAGTTGTTGGACATGGGGCATGCACGCACACTTTTGGCGCTGCCAAAAAAACAACAACCCATCATCGCCAAAAAGATTGCCCAAGCAGGCATGAGCGTGCGTGATGCAGAAAAATTGGTTAAAACTGTCTTAAACCCAGAAGCAAAAAAGACCGCCCAAACACACAGTCATGAAATACAACTGCTGACTGACAAACTGTGCGATGCATTTGGCACAACCGTCAAACTCAAACACAGCAAAAATGGCAAAGGCAGTATAGAAATATTTTTTTATGGTCATGATGAATTTGGGGCGTTACTGGCTCGCTTTGGTGTTGAGAATCAATAAATTAGGTGCTGATTATGTGGGAGTTGATTAAAGCAGGTGGTTGGTTGATGTTGCCAATCGTGATTTGTTCGGTGGTGGCGCTGGTGATTACCTTAGAACGCGCCAAGCGTTTGCGTTTTGCCAGTGTTGCGCCAAAGCAGCTGCGAGAAACGCTCATTGAACAACTAAAAAATAAAGGCGATATTGACCGTGCTCAGCTTGCCGATGTCAAACAAAGCTCACCACTGGGAGATATTTTGGCGACAGGGCTGATGTATCGCCAGTATGGGCTTGAGTCAATGACCATGCACATGCAAAACCGCGCCAGCGTACAAATTCATGCCCTAGAAAAAAACATCAACATGCTGGGCACAATTGGCGCAATCACACCATTGCTTGGGCTGCTTGGCACGGTATTGGGGATTATTTCATCGTTTTTGGCGATTACCGATGGGGCGATGCAAGACCCAACCATGTTGGCCGCTGGTGTATCGCAGGCCTTGATTACCACCGCAGGCGGCATGTTTGTGGCAATTCCTGCGCTGGTGGCGTATCGTTTTTTTCAAAGACGCGTCGTGGACATCAATGCCCAATTTGAGACACAAGCAGGGCTGTTAATCCAAGAGATGACCGATTATCATTTGCTCAACAAAACCAACGTATAAGCGAGACTCTTATGCGATTTAGAAAACCAACAGTAGAGCCATTGGAAATCAATCTGACGCCGATGATTGATTGTTTATTGTTTTTGATTGTGTTTTTGCTTTTGGCGAGCACATTTAACCATTTTAGCCGCATCAATATTGTGCTGCCTGAAGCCGAAGGCATTCCCATCAGAGAAGAAGGCAAACAAATTGAAGTGGCAATACAAAAAGACGGCAGTTATTTGGTCAATGGCATTGCGCTGGCAAGCAGCAGCGAAGCTGAACTTATCAACATGCTCCAAAAAGAAGCGGGCGCCAATCGCAAACAGCTGTTTGTCATTGCTGCCGATGCTGAAGCGTCTCATCAGTCGGTGGTCAGGGTGATGGACGTGGCAGGCAAGATGGGCTTTTTGAATTTAAATATCAGCACGGTTGTGCCAATGCACAACAAAGTTCATGCCCCTTAGGTGTTGATTGTTCAGTTTTTGCGTTGATATTTACTGCCGTAAATGTTAGATTATTATTTTGACATTTGACATTTGACATAAGTCGGCTGCTAAAATAAAGCGCTCAACCTGCCTGATGGCAAGAATTTTGTGGCAAACTGACAAACAGCAAAAAATGACCATGAATAAATTGGAATTGGCCATCACCAAAGCGTGGCAGCAACAATCGTCTTGGTTGTGGTTGTTATCGCCTTTGTCCCTGCTATATGCCGTGGCAACAAAAATTCAACAACAACTTTATCGGCAGGGTATCAAGAGTGTTTATCGTGCCGCTGTGCCTGTTTTGGTAATTGGTAACATTACGGTGGGTGGAAGTGGCAAAACGCCGTTGCTGATTGCACTGATAAATTATTTACAAAGCAAAGGCATATCGGTGGGGGCGATTAGTCGGGGCTATGGCAGAAAAACAGACAACCATCAGCTTCCTGTGTTGGTCAGTGCCAAAGACGCGCCCAGCGATGTGGGCGATGAGCCTTGTTTGATTGTACAAAGCACGGGCGTGCCGATGGCGGTGGGCGCTGATAGGGGGCGCGCCATTGAGTTGTTGTTACAACATTATCCCGATACGGCGCTGATTATCAGTGATGATGGGTTGCAACATCACGGGCTACACCGCGACGCCGAATGGATAGTGGTGGACAGTGCGCGTGGTTTTGGCAATGCCAAATTGTTGCCACAAGGCTTTTTGCGCGAACCTATCAGCCGTTTGCAGACAGCAACAGTGATTTATCATGACACGCAGCGCAGCCAGAGCGACATGAGCATGCACCTTGAGCCAATGGCGCTCACGCCACTCATCAAACAAACTTTGCAAGCTGCACCAACGAGCAAAACCGTCTATGCCGTCAGTGGCATTGGCTATCCTGCGCGTTTTTTTGCCACAGTAGCCAATTTGGGTCATCGGGTGATACCCAAGCCTTTTGCCGACCATCATGAATTTGTGTTGTCCGATTTGCTGCCTTTGGGCGATTATCCAGTGGTCGTTACCAGCAAAGACGCGGTTAAGCTGCGACAACTTGCCAAACAATCGCCGCACGAAATTTTTGCCAACATTTGGGTATTGCCTGTACAGGCTGTGTTATCGCCAAACATTTATGCTGCTATGGATGAATTGCTTAAAAAATGGCACATTGTCTAGTTGTTATGGGTTGGAAGTTATTGGTCGTTACTTGAAAACCCACCCAAAAACATTTAAAATAATTGAGTTTTTAAACATATACAAACCCAAAAAGTTTGCCAAAAATAGGTGTGTTGGTATCCACACTCAGACGATGGGGTAAAAATATCATGCCTAAGGTTCATATTGTCATTCCTGCGCGTTATCGGTCTACGCGACTGCCAGGCAAACCTTTATTGGATATTCATGGTCAACCGATGATTCTGTGGACAGCCCAAAGGGCGCAGCAAGCCACCTTTGCTGACAGCGTTTGTGTGGCCACTGACGATGTGCGTATTTTTGCTGTTTGCCAAAAGGCGAATGTGGATGTGGTGATGACGGATGAGCACCCATCGGGCACAGACAGATTGGCGCAAGTGGCGAGCTTGAAGGGTTTTGCTGACGATGACATGGTCATCAATATGCAAGGCGATGAACCCCTAGTGCCACCCATTTTGCTGGCACAAGTCAAAGAGCTGCTACAAAATAACAGCGACTGTGTGATGGCAACTTTGTGTGAAGTGATTGATAATTTTGAAGATTTTTATAAAACTTCGGTGGTTAAGGTGGTCAAAGACAACCAGCAACGCGCTTTGTATTTTAGTCGCTTGCCCATTCCTTTTGACCGCGATGGCAATTTAAAGAATGAGCTGGGCAATAAGCCAAAAAATGCCTTTCGCCATCTGGGTCTTTATGCGTATCGCGTCAGTTTGCTCAAGGCGTTTGTGCGCTGGCAAACAGGGACGTTGGAGACGCTGGAGAGTTTGGAGCAATTAAGGGTGCTAGAAAATGGCAAGCGCATTGCCATAGATGTTGCCAAAGTCAATCTGCCGCTTGGGGTGGACACACCCGAAGACCTAGCGCGTTTGCAACAAATGCCCTTGACGCAGTTTTTAAGTTATTAAATATGACCCAACACGATGATGGCACGTCTGTCTACTTTGCGCCACTCTTGCCTTGGCAACAAAAGGCGTGGGCGCAGGTGCTTGCGCAATTTTATGACAATCATTTGCCACACGCTTTGTTGGCCAGTGGCATGGCGGGCATTGGCAAACGCGCGTTTGTTTGGCGTTTTGTGGCATGGTTGCTTTGTCAGGACAAACAGCCCCAAGCGGCGTGTCAAGTTTGTCAAAGTTGCACTTGGCTAAAGGCAGGTACGCACCCTGATTTGTTGGTGTTGCCAGCGTCTGCCATGTTAGGGGTTGATGGTGCGTTTGACGGCATTAAGATTGATGACATTCGCCAATTACAAAGTTATAGCCATACCAAGGGTCATGGTGTGCGTTTGATGGTGCTAGACAATGCCGACACATTGACATTGGGCGCTGCCAACGCTTTATTAAAAACACTAGAAGAGCCCAGAGATGGCATACATTTGTTATTGATTAGCGATAATCCAGCAAGACTGTTGCCCACCATCAAAAGCCGAGTACAAACCTTGCCTTTGGGGCATATTGACCAGCAAGTTGCGCTTTGCCATCTAAAAACAACATTGCCTGATGTTTCTGATAAGCTGGCACGCATGTTATTGACGCTCAGCGATGGCGCGGTCTTAAAAGCGGCAGACTTGCCACAAACGGTGTGGTTTGCCCAAAGGACATTGTGGCTAAAGACCCTTGTGGCGCTGCGCACAAGCAGACGTTTGCCGGTTGCTGCCAGCGATTATTGGCAAGCTGTGTTGTCTTTGGGTGATTTTGTGGCACTGACGCGGATGATGTTGCTTGATGTGCTTAGGGTGTATTTGGGTTTGCCCAGTTTGCATACGGACATGGATGTGGTGCGTTTGTTGGCAGACAGCCATCCGCCCAGCCTAACAAAAATTGAGTGTTTTTTGGCAAAATTAGATGACCTTGTGCTTGCCACCCATCAAAATGTCCAAGAAAAAATGGCTTATGACCTGTTGATGAGCGAGCTGGCGGCTTTGTAGTTGTCTTATCATTAAGGTGTTTTTGGGCGAATATGGCGGAGATTTGTTGCGTCTTTGCAAGGCGCTGCATATTTTTGTTGATTGGCTGCTGCGCCAGCTGATGGGTTGTGATGACGCAGCAAGTGTGGGTGGCTGTTGTTTGCAGAGCTTACCAACGAATGGGACTGATGTGTGGGTCGGCGACTTTTAGGTTTTCATAAGTGCCTTTGACAAAGATGTCAGAGTTTACCGTGTTGATGTTGGTATGCCCACAAAATGCCATGGTGATGTCGCATTCTTTGTAGATGATTTCTAAGGCACGGCGTACGCCATCTTCGCCATAAGCCCCAAGCCCGTATAGGAAAGAACGCCCAATCATCGTGCCTTTTGCACCTAGGGCGACTGCTTTTAGCACGTCTTGACCTGAGCGGATACCGCTGTCTAGCCAGATTTCGCAGTTTGAGTTCTCCGCTTGCACCGCTTGCACCGCTTGCACGCAGTCAGATAGGGCGGCGATTGAGCTAGGTGCTCCGTCTAGCTGGCGACCGCCGTGGTTGGAAATCACCATCGCGTCCGCTCCGCTTTTGGCGGCTAAAATGGCGTCTTCTGGCTCCATGATGCCTTTGATGATGAGTGGTCCGCCCCACAGCTCTTTAATACGAGCGACATCGTCCCAGTTTAGGCTGGGGTCAAACTGCTCTGCCGTCCACGATGACAAGCTAGACAAGTCGCCCACGCCTTCGGCATGACCCACGATATTGCGAAAGGTATGGCGTTTGGTGCCCAGCATATTAAAGCACCATTGTGGTTTGGTCATTAGGTTGATGATGTTGGCAAGGGTGGGCTTGGGCGGTGCTGACAGCCCGTTTTTGATGTCTTTGTGGCGTTGTCCCAAGACTTGCAAATCAGCGGTCAAAATCAATGCCGAGCAGCTCGCTTCTTTGGCACGGCGAATTAAGTTTTCCATGAATTTTTTGTCTTTCATGACATACAGCTGAAACCAAAAAGGCTTGGTGGTGTTTTCAGCCACGTCTTCAATGGAGCAAATACTCATGGTGGACAGTGAAAAAGGAATGCCAAATTTTTCGGCGGCACGGGCAGCGTGAATCTCGCCATCTGCCCACATCATGCCCGTAAAGCCTGTCGGGGCAATCGCCACAGGCATGGATACGTCTTGACCTATCATCTGCGTGGCAAGCGAGCGACCTTCCATGTCCACGAGCACACGCTGACGCAACTTGATACGGTCAAAGTCGGTTTCGTTGTTGCGGTAGGTGGTCTGCGTCCATGAGCCACTGTCCACATAATCGTAAAACATGCGGGGGACTTTACAGCGAGCCACTCGGCGCAAGTCTTCGATTTCGGTCATTTTGCTTAAATCAGTCATCACAGTGCCTTAGTCAATATCAAATAAACTGGTGATATTTTACAATACTTTTGCTAAGTAACCTATCGTTTTCGCTGATATGATAAAAAGGATTTGCTAAAAGTAACAAATCCTTGATAAAGTCAGGCTTTTTTGTTGAGCAAGGTCAGTCCGCCAATAAACACCACAGGCCAAATGACAGCGCCAAGCCACCATACAGGATTAAAAATAATCGCCATGCCAATCAAGCCTGCTTGAATGACATAATAAGTCATCGCCATCAGGGTTTTGCGAATGATTAAGCCTTCGCGGTTAACCATGCCAACCACCGCACAAGCGGCAACGACGTTGTGTACGCTAATCATGTTGCCAGCGGCGCCACCGACGGCTTGTAGTGCCACCACTTTGGATGCAGTCATGGCGTCAAGCCCAATTTGTGTGGCGGTACTCCATTGAAAATGGCTAAACATCATGTTGGAGACGGTGTTGGAGCCTGCGATAAATGCGCCCAACGCACCAATCCATGGGGCAACAAGTGGCCACGCCCCAGCAAAGACATCGGCTGCGCCTGCTGCCAAGACTTTGGGCATGGCAAGGATTGGCTCGGCAACATCGGCAGGCGTGCCAGAGTTGATGAACACTTGTACCATTGGCACAGAAAAGAGTAACGCAGGCGCGGCAGCAAGCATGGTAATGCCTGACGCTTTCCAGCTTTTTTTGATGGCGTCGCCTTTCATGCCAAATAAAAAGATACAAATGATGGACACCAACAGAAGCACGCTGGCAGGCGAGTAGAGCAGTTGGGTCTTGTTGGTGATGCTGGTGCCAAAAATCTCACTAAAGGTGATGACTGCATGGCTGCTGAGCCAGTCTTTGAGTGGTTTGATGGTGCGCGTGGCAACCAAAATACCAATGACCAACAAATAGGGCGAAAATGCTTTGACAACTGAAAATTTGCTTGTTTGGTTGTTGTTGGTATTGGTGGCGGACAAGGTGCCCTTCCAGTCTGCTTCCCAGTTGTCACGGTGCTCAAAATCAAAGGTTTCTTTGGGGGTCAAAAAGCCGAATTTGGCGGCAGGCACAACGATTGCTAAGCCAACCACCGCACCAAGCAGCGATGGCAACTCAGGGCCTACAAGACGTGCGGTCAGATAATAAGGCACGGTAAAGGCAAGTCCTGCAAAAATGGCAAAGGGTGCGGCTTTTAACCCTTCGGCAAATGAACGTTTTGCCCCAAAAAAGCGCGTCAAAAAGCAACACAAAATCAAAGGAATCAGTACGCCAACAGTGGCATGGATAAAGCCGACTTTTTCGGTGATGATGAGCAAATATTGGGGCAACTCCAAACCAAAGTTTGAGATTTCGGCAGCGACGTCGGCTTTGTTTTCAAGACCTGAGTTCACCCCAATGAGCAGTGGCGTGCCCACCGCCCCATAAGACACAGGTGTGGATTGAATCATCAAAATCGCCATCACACACGCCATCGCAGGAAAGCCAAGCGCCAGCAGCAGTGGTGCGCCAACGGCTGACGGCGTGCCCCAACCTGTTGAGCCTTCAATGAGTGAGCCAAACAGCCACGCCACGATAATCATCTGCACGCGGCGGTCGGGTGAGATGTTCATAAAACCTTGACGAATGGCGACAATCGCCCCGCTTTCTTTTAGGGTGTTGAGCAGCAGTACGGCGGTAAAGACAATGAACAGGACGTTTATGGCAGTTAAGACGCCATGTGCGGTGGCGGCGGCTACTTGATTGCCAGAAGTTTGCCAGACAAACAGCGACAATAAGGCGGTTGCCACATATGCCACAGGCATGGCGACTTTGGCGGGCAGTCGCATGACCACCAGCAATAAAAACACAATCAAAATTGGCAACAATGCCAAAAAGGTGAGCATACACACTCCTTGTTTGCCAAAGGCAAGAAAATTTCGTTATATTGGTGTATAAAAAAGCTAAATTATTTTATATGTCAACCAATAACCGTTCTAAAAAACCTACCCAAATCTACCCAAAGGCAAATTTAGTATTTTCTTCC
>JAUMYZ010000015.1 GCA_030528385.1 Moraxella sp. | reverse complement strand
GAATTTTCAATCTCTGAATTTTCAATCTGTTGAGTTAAAATCACCGTCTCGTGATTGGTCAATGGACGAAATGCCAACAGCCTTAAAATACCCATCTCCAGCGCCTGCATGGGAGTGGTCGCCAAACGCACGCCGTCTCTGGATTTGGCGCTGATTTCATAATACAGCTGCAAAACATCGCTAGGAATGCTGCGTGCCAGCGCCAAAAAATGCTGCTGCTGTGTTTGGTTCATGTCCAAAGGCACATCAGGCAATATCTGCAACAACGCCAACTGATGAAAACTGTCCACCAACGTATCAAGCACCGCCACCGCATCCACCATTTGTGCGCGCATGCGCTCAATGTGGGCAGCAACGTTTTGACGATTGTCCGACACAATGTCCCGAATGAGCGTCAAGACGTCCAAACTGTCCACCAAGCCAAGCATTTGTAACACACTGCCTATGCCAAGATGACCACCACCAAAAGCAATCGCTTGGTCGGTCAAGGACAAAGCATCGCGCACCGAACCTTTGGCGGATTGAGCCAGCTGCCACAACGCAGCGTCGTCATAACCGATGTGTTCATCAGACAAAATGTGCGCCAAATGCTGACAGAGCGCTTCTTGAGAAAGTGGGCGCAACACAAACTGCAAGCAACGCGAAATGATGGTGATGGGCAGTTTTTGGGGGTCGGTGGTGGCTAGGATAAACTTGGCGTGCTCGGGTGGCTCTTCTAAGGTCTTAAGCAGCGCATTAAATGAGTGCGTGGAAAGCATGTGCACTTCATCAATCAAATAAACCTTGTAGCGACCATGCGTGGGAGCATAGGGCACATTTTCCAACAGGTCTCGGGTATCTTCTACTTTGGTGCGAGAAGCGGCATCAATCTCAATCAAATCAATAAACCTTCCGCCATCAATACTGACACAGGCATCACACACACCACAAGGCTTGCTGGTAATGCCTGTTTCACAGTTTAGGCATTTTGCCAAAATGCGCGCGATGGTGGTTTTGCCAACACCCCGAGTGCCCGTAAACAAGTACGCATGATGAATGCGCCCAGAATCAATGGCATTGGACAGCGCAACAGAGACGTGGGATTGTCCCACCAACTGAGAAAAATCTTTGGGGCGATATTTGCGAGCCAAGACCTGATATTGTGCCATTAGTGTACCTTTTGTTTATTATAGTTGTTGTTAAAATCTGTCAGGATGATTGAGCGTGTCTGGGGTTTCGTGCGCCACATCGTTGTATTTTGGCAACGCTTCTCGCTCTTTGGGCGTCGGTTCATACAAAGCAATCACTTGATTGCCGTCTTGGTCTTCTTGTAAAATGTACAAGCGTTTTGACCGATTCATGATTTTATGGATAACACCCTGATACCAGCCCATAAACCCTGTCTTTGGCTCATCTGGATTGTAATAAAACGCATTGATGACGGCAGGCAAGCCAAGCCCGCACACCACACCCGACAAAAGCACCACAATAAAGGTGTAACCAATCAAAATGTTGGTATATTGTGAAAGTTGCGGTACGTTTGCCACCGCCAAAATCAGCGCCAAAGAAATGCCGCCGCGCACCCCGCCCCATGACAAAATCTCTAAACTGCCTTTATAAGCGTTTTTTCGCACCGACGGAAACAAAGCAAAAGCGGTAAAATTGGCAACAAAGCGTGCCAAATGCAGCAACACAAAAACCACCACACCACCAACAACAAGCGCCAAATTTAAATCCAAAATAAACAGCTCAAGCCCAATGAGCGTAAACAAGAATGAATTGATAATCCCTTCAATGGTGTGCCAAAAATGATTGACTTCATCAATGTCTTGTTTGTCCAAAATCTCTTGCCAGCGATTGCCCACCATCAAACCGCCAATCACACAAGCGATGGGTGCCGAAGCATGAGCATAAAGCGCCACCAAATAAGAGCCCGCTGCCAATATCGCTGTGGTCAAGATGAGCGATTCTGTTTCGTTTTCGCCCTTTAAAATGTACAAAGCGATTTTGCCAAAAACCGTGCCGATGATGATTGCCACAAGGATTTCATAAACCAAATGGTTCATCGCAGGCAACAAAGCAAACTCAGCGCCTTGCACCACTTTTAAAATGGTCATAAAAATAGCAATACACATGGCGTCATTAAACAATGATTCGCCTTCTAGCTTAATCATCAAATGCTCTGGCGCTTTGATGGAGCTTAGCACGCCTTTGATACCGATGGGGTCGGTTGCGCCCAACGCCGAGCCCAAGAGCAGCAGCACAATCAAAGGCACATAATTGGCCGTCATGTATTGATAAGCAAAAACCAACAACCCAAAAACCAACGCACACAACAGCAATGCCAAAGTCGCCAGAATGCCGATGGGCTTCCAATGATTTCTTAAATCCGAGACTTTAAACTTTAGGGCAGAAGCCGTCAAAATAAAACAAATCACCCCATTGATTAAAAAATCATAAAAATCAATATTGCGCACCGTTTGTTCTATGGCTTCAATATTGATACTAAAAAACTGATTGCCATTTAATAAGGTTGCTGCCCATTGTAATAAAAATACCAATAATGCCGACACAATTGGCACGCCAATGGCTTGGGGCAGATTTAAAAAACGCTTATTAAATAATGTGGTCGTGATTGACACCAAACACACCACCACACAGATTTGTAAAAATATAAAACTACCCATAATATTTACCTGTGGTTATTGGCATTTTTTACTGACATCAAATTAAGGTGATTGATGAATAAAAAAGAAAAATATCATCAAACAAATGATAATCGCCAAAAGATAATATCTAAAATAACGATACATCAACCATTCTTCCACCACAAATTTTACCACCCTAATCACAAAATCCAACACTTGTCAGTCCCATGTGCATTTACATTGACATAGAAACAAAAACTTGCCTTATCGCAAGTTTTTATTTGTAAAACACAGATGATTTAGCCGTCCTTTTTACGCATATGCGGAAATAAAATCACATCACGAATGCTAGGAGCATTGGCAAAGAGCATGACAAGGCGGTCAATGCCAATGCCTTCGCCAGCAGTCGGTGGCAAGCCATATTCTAAGGCTTCTACAAAATCGGCATCGTAGTGCATGGCTTCATCGTCGCCTGCGTCTTTTTCGGCGACCTGCTGGCGAAAACGCTCGGCTTGGTCAATGGGGTCGTTTAGCTCGCTAAATCCATTTGCCAACTCACGCCCACCAATAAACATCTCAAAGCGGTCAGTAACGTGCCCATTGTCATCATTGCGCCGTGCCAGTGGCGACGTTTCGGCAGGATATTGGGTAACAAAGGTCGGCTGACGAAGCTGGGTTTCTGCCGTTTCTTCAAAGATGATGGTTTGTAATTTACCCAAGCCAAAGGACGGCTTAACTTCTTGTTTTAGCTCATTTTTAACAAATTGTGCCAAAAATTCACGGTCGTTTAGGTTGTCCGCCGTCAAATTGGGATTATATTTTAAAACCGCATCAAACATGGTGATTTTGGCAAATGGGGCTTTAAAGCTAAACACTTCATCGCCATAAGGCACATCGGTACTGCCCAAAATGTCCACTGCCAGTTGTTCGAGCATACGCTCGGTCAATGCCATCAAATCGGTATAATCGGCGTAGGCTTGATAAAACTCAATCATGGTAAATTCAGGATTGTGGCGAGTGGACACGCCTTCGTTGCGAAAGTTGCGGTTAATCTCAAACACCCGCTCAAAGCCCCCCACCACAAGGCGTTTTAGGTACAACTCTGGGGCGATACGCAAAAACAACTCCATATCAAGGGCATTATGATGGGTAACAAAGGGTTTGGCAGCCGCCCCACCAGGAATCACATGCATCATCGGCGTTTCTACTTCCATAAAGCGTTCAGACAGCAGAAACTGACGAATGCCCGCCACCACCTGCGAGCGAATGGCAAAGGTTTTGCGGGTGTCTTCATTGACCATCAAATCCAAATAACGCTGGCGGTATTTGGCTTCGGTATCAGCCAGCCCATGAAATTTATCGGGCAAGGGGCGTAAGGATTTGGTCAAAAGCTCAAAGCCTTCTAAATGCACATACAAATCGCCCTTGCCAGAGCGTCCAATATAGCCACTTGCCCCCACAATATCGCCCAAATCCAGCGATTTAATCAGCTCCAAGGTGTCAGCAGGCAAGCCTTTTCTGTCCACATACAACTGTATACGCCCTGTCATGTCCTGCAAGACAATAAACGAGCCACGATTGAGCATGACACGCCCTGCCACTTTCACAGACGTTTTATTGCCTTGTGCCACGTCATTTTCAATGGTGGCTTTGTCTATGCCGTCAAATTTATCTTGCAAATCGGCACAAAAGGTATTAGGCTTAAAGGTGTTGGGATAAGCGGTTTTGCTCTGCTCGCTTGCTTTTTGTTTTAATACGTCTAATTTTTCAAGGCGTTGGGCTATCAGTTGATTGGTGTCTTGGATTTGCTCATTATGATTGGTCATAATAAAAACCTTAAATTTTCATAAAAATTGAATTAAAACTTAAATAGGCTTAACAACTTCTCAGCAAATGTTTGCTGATTGTCTTCAAAATCAATCTCTAAATCCACCGACCATACAATAAAATAACCAAATTGTCCTTTTTTGACTTCACCGCCCACTTCACGACCTTTATTGGTCAAATAATCATGTTTGCCTTTAATTTCAATATAGCCATTATCGTGCAATAGTTGGCGAAATTCATTGCTATCAATAGCAAACTTTTCTGCCAATTTAGCGGTGGTAATCTTATCGTATTTTTTATTTTTTGGCTTGGTGGATTGTTGGTTGTTTTGCTGATAGGTTGATGATTGACTGTCGGCAGACCATCTTACTTCTTCACTGATACGAATAATGCGTTGTACTTCTTCATAAGTATCGGCATACAATTGCCCATCATCATTTTTGCTAATTAACACGCCCATTTCGTTATTATTGACTTGGCTAAATTCATACAAATTTAAACTGGTAATAATACATTCATGTTCGTTTAAATAACATTTGGCGTGCAAGTTTTTACAAAAACTGGTACGCACAAAACTCAAATCTTTTAACCAGTTAATTTCTTGGGGCGACAATTCACTTTTGCCATAGACAATGCGAATATCAATTTTTAGGCGATTTTTATCTTCAAGCAATTCTTTGATACGCTCGTTAAATTGCAAATAAGGGCTAATCAATACAAGCCTATCCGTTGCTTTTTTAATCAGCTCTTCTAGGTGATAGGTTGTGCCACTGGTATTTAAAAACTTTGCCATACTATGTTCTCTATATTTTTAAAAATAAAAACTAAGCCCTAACATCAATAATAAAATCATAATTTAAAATCAACGTATCTGCCGCTAAAAAATAAAAATTTTCGCTTTGGGTTTGGGCTAATAACAATCTGTCAATGGCATTTAAATCTGCTTGTAATTGCTCAATCACCACAATCTGTTCCATCACGCCCCTTTTATTTAGCTACTTGGTTTGGCTACTCCCCGCCCACACTTGCCATCAAATCGGCTTGATGTTCACGCAGCAAACTGTCTAGCAATTCGCCCAAATCGCCTTCCATAATGGCGTCCAATTTATACAAGGTTAAATTGATACGGTGGTCGGTCATACGCCCCTGCGGATAGCTATAAGTGCGAATCCGCTCGCTTCTATCACCAGAGCCGACCAAATTACGTCGCATTTCGCTGGACGCATCTACTTGGGCTTGTACTTTGGCTTGAGCGATTTTGGCGATGAGCATTTTCATGGCTTTATCTTTGTTGGCGTGCTGAGAGCGTTCTTGTTGGCACTCGGCAACCACGCCTGTGGGAATATGGGTAATACGCACCGCAGAGTCGGTGGTATTGACATGCTGACCGCCCGCCCCGCTAGAACGAAAAGTGTCAATACGTAGGTCGCTGGGGTTAATCTCCACCGTGTCGTCAATCTCAATCTCGGGCATCACCGCCACCGTGCAAGCAGACGTATGCACTCGCCCTTGGCTTTCGGTGGCAGGCACGCGCTGAACACGGTGAGCCCCACTTTCAAATTTGAGCCGTCCATACACGCCCGTGCCTGACACTCGGGTGATGATTTCTTTATAGCCGCCATGCTCACCTTCGTTGGCGGACAGCACTTCCACTTGCCAGCCTTGGGCTTGGGCATATTTTTGGTACATACGAAACAAATCGCCACTAAAAATCGCCGCTTCATCACCGCCTGTACCCGCTCGGATTTCCAAAAAGGCGGTGGCTTTATCATTGGGGTCTTTGGGGAGCATAAGCAGATTTAACTTATCGCCCAAATCGGCAATCGCTTGCTTGGCAGTTTCTATCTCATCGGCTGCCAACTCTTTTAAATCAGGGTCGCCAAGCATTTCGTTGGCGGTCGCCAAATCAGCTTCGGCTTGTACAAAGGCTTGCCATGCGTCCACCACTTCAGACAAATCGCTGTGCTCCACCGACAAGGCACGAAATTTTTTGCTGTCGCTGATGGTATCAGGGTCGGATAACAGGGCGGTAACTTCTTCAAATCTGTCTGCCATCTGGTCTAGGCGGTGGCGTAAACTGTCTTTCATGGTGTTAATTTGCTTTGATTAAGATAAATATAAATGTGCTATTTTGCCATATTTTGGGGAAATTTGCATATCTTTATCATCATCAATGATGAGAAAAAGTTATCGGCGTGTCATCACATGGCACCTGATAAATGGTGTTTGAACCGCGAAAAATATACACCACAAAAGCACTGTCCAGTCGTGGATTGATGTTTTTGCTGGTGGATTTGATTTTGGCAAGCACCATCATCTTGTCAGGGCGAGCCAACACCGCTTCCACATCGGATTTATTGATGTCCAGTTTATTGACCGCAAAAAACTGCCAAGCACTGTCCACATTGAGCACTTCCAGCCGCTCAGGCTTGTCCCACACCGCGCTTGCCCCTTGTGGCTCTTTCATTTGCATGACGTATCCATGCTCTTGCTGACTGATTTTGATTTGGGCGGGCGACTGCTGGTTGATGGTATAACAGCCCACAAAATCCGCCATATCGGTTTGAGCAGGTTTGCTGACGTGTGCGTCCTGACCACAAGCGCCCAACAAAACAACAGACAAGAACAACACCAGTCTTTGAAAAGTATTCATAGCCTACCCACCTAAGGTCTTGAACTTAAGCGATGATAGCCCACGCTTTGCCCCACATCGCCAACAAAGCCCAATTGTCGCCACACTTCATACAAACAAATCGCCACACTATTGGACAGATTTAAACTGCGAGAATCAGGAAGCATGGGCAATCTGAGCCAATTTGGCTCACCGATGTCATCACGCACCGTTTGGGGCAAACCATCGGTTTCAGAGCCAAACACCAACGCCACCGAACCGCCCGTCTTATCAAACGGATACTCATAAAAGGGGCGACTAAACTTGGTGGTCAAAGCCACCACCGTAGCCACGCCTTGCTCACGCAAATGCTCATAACACGCCTGCCAATTCTCGTGCACCTGCATATTGGCGTATTCATGATAATCCAGTCCCGCCCGCTTTAGCTTTTTGTCATCAAGCTCAAAACCCAACGGTTTCACCAAATGTAGTGTCGCCCCTGTATTGGCACACAAACGTATGGCATTGCCTGTATTATTGGGGATTTTGGGCGTGTATAAAACAATATGAATGTGATTCATAGACAATCAATGGCACAAATGCTCCATTATACACCCATTTTTGAGACGCAACACGGTTTATTATGAAAATTTACACACAAATCGCGACTAAGGCAACACCCGCTGCAATGTTATAGGGCACGTTTGACCTTCTTTGTCGTTACACCACCGCATTAAACTGGGGTCATGGCGATTATTCAAGGCAACAAAAGTGGCAAAGGTATGCCCCGATTGGTCAATCTGACTGCCCATACAATCGGGAGCATTATTGTCATAAATGGTTTTTACCGCCAAAATTGGCAAACCTTCTTCTTGATGAGCATAGCGATACTGCCCATAAGTGATTTCGCCGCCGCTGGTGGTTTGTACATGACCTTTTAAGCCAAAATTATAACGCTCAACACAAACCGTCTCATCGGCTGACGTGGTTTCTTCGGCAACTTGCCACAATCCCGCCATCGCAGGAATTTCATAAACTTCAATTTTGGCTTCTTGGGCAGGTTGGGCGGTCGGATTAAGTGCCAGTAGCGACGTCATCAGCAAAGAATGCAAAGAAAACGCTTCCATGATAATTCCAAATAATCAAAATAAAATTATCATACAAAATTTTTGTTCGTTTGGCTAATTTTTTATGATTTTTCAATATTTTCGTTTTACAATAGTGCCATACAACCAACCGTCGTGGGTAGCGCCTTGAATTCTGCAACAGCCACCAAAACCCCCTTGCCCTATATGCCCTATGAGCAACAACAACGCATTACCAGATTGTGCGTGCGCTGTGCTTTGCTACTGATGCAGTATGGCGCAGAATCAGTGGTGGTGGTGGATTTGACCAAACGTTTGGGCATGTCGCTGGGCGTCAGTGGCGTAGAATGTGCGTTGTCATTTAACGCCATCACGCTGACCACTTTGTACAACGGCTCTTGTATCACCACCGCCAGAAACACCATTCACCAAGGCATCAACGTCAGTATCTTGGTACAAATCCAGCAAATCGTCTTGGACATGGAACGCCACCGCTGTGATGAAAATTCTGCCACAGACGTTGAACGTAGGCTTGACGCCATTGACCGCAGCACTTATCCTGACAATCTGATGGCATTTTTTGTGGGCTTGTCTTGTGCCAGTTTTGCTTATTTGCACAGCCATGATTGGGCGATTGCTTTGGTAACTTTATTGGCAAGTTTTTGTGCCATGCGTGTCAGGCTGTATTTGGCAAGCCATCATTTTAATCCCTTTGTGGTTGCCATGCTTACGGCATTTATTGCCACCTTACTGGGGGCGGTTGCTTATTTTTTGCATTTGGGCATCAACGCAGACGTCGCAGTGGCGTCCAGTATCTTGCTGCTGGTGCCTGGCTTTCCCATCATTAACTCTTTGTCAGACATTTTAAAAGGTTATATCAACATGGGCATTGGCCGCTGGACGTTTGCGTCCATGCTCACTTTATCGGCATGTGTTGGCACTGTCATTGCTTTGATATTGCTGGGCATTCCACATTGGGGACTGTCATGATGACACAAATTGTATTAAGCTGTCTTATCACTTTTGGTTGGTGTCTGATGTTTACCTTGCCAAAGCGCTATATCGCACTGTGTTTGACGATGACCGCATTGTGCTTTACTACCAAGCTGCTGATGGTGTCGTTGGGCATTCATTTGGCGGTGGCGACCTTTTTTGGCGCGATGTTTGCCAGTTTTTTGGGGGTGTATTTTGCCCAACAAAAAGGCTTGCCACCCAAAGCGCTGATTGTGCCAAGCGTGATTTGTCTCATGCCTGGCATTGTGGCATACAAAGCCATGGTCAGCATGGTGCAAATTGGCTATTTTGGCTTTAGTATGGCGCTTTTTACGCAGATGATGAGCTACTTTTTTGAAGCGATTTTTATCATCTCGGCTTTGGTGCTCGGGCTGTCTGTGCCTGGCATTTTGTTTTATCGCAAAAAGCCAATCGTCTGATTAAATAAACTCCACCACCGCTTCATGCTCTATCGCCCCAAACAAGCCCAAAGCGTCCCAATTTGTCAAACGCACACACCCTGCCGAAGTCTGGCGGCTGATTTTTTCGGGCTCTGGGCTGCCATGAATGCCAAAACTGGGCTTGCTAATCCCAATCCACACCCGACCCACAGGATTGTTAGGGCCAGGTGCAATCACGCCTTTTTTGTTGCGAAAATCCTTGTTATAAGACGGGTCTATCACTCGGCTGGTTACTTTATAAGTGCCTTTTGGTGTGCGTGCTTGATTGATGGTGGTCGGATAGCTGGCAACCAACTTATCGTCTTTATCATAAGCATACAAAATGTTTTCTTTGCGCTTGATTTTGACCTTTGCCACAGCGATTTCGTTGGGCTGATAAGGATTGTACACCGTGATGGTGTTGCCCGCCTTTAGTGGCGTGTTTGGATTGAGCGATTTGAGCAAAGACTGACTCATATGAAATTTTTCGGCGACCGCTTCACTGACACTGCGATAACTGCTGCGCCCGCCATAAATTCTGACGTCTTCGGCAGTCAAAGTATAATGCACCAAAACGGGTTGGCTGGCAAGCTCATCATCTGCCAACAACGCTTGCCAAGTTGGCAAATCCATCGTATCGGTGATTGTCAGCCCCTTTGTTTCTTGAAAGACGTTCATGGCTTTGATGGTGTTTTTGCTCATTTTGCCATCAACCGCGCCCACGGCATGATGGTGCCAATTTAGCAGCGCCTGAATGCGCAACACCACCGCCGTGTCTGGCGCTTGTCCTTGTGCTGGTGGCGACCAACTGGCAACATTGACCGTTTTGGCATAGTCATCAAGCGTTTGGGTTTCGTAGGGCAACTCATCAAGCGCGCTTGCCAGACGCACACTCACCAAGTCAATGCCCACAAACTGCTGACTGACGTTGGGTCGGCGTTTGACTTCCATAACGGGGGGCTCTGGGGGAAGCTGCGTGCTCACATTAGTGTGAGGTTCTTCACTGGCTTGGGCGGATTCTGTCATTTCGGGCGAATAGCAGCCAGCCATGCCCAACACCCACAATAGGCAACCTGCCAACAAAGCACGCATTTTTAGTAACTGTGTATTCATTATAAGACCATTGACCCACCAATCAGGGGTACACCATCAAGAACAGATGTACAAAAATTGCTCGCTATCATAGCAATAAACACGACAACATACAATTGTCTTTATTTATCAAAAATGAACCAAAGCAACTGTTCGGTAACAAAAAACGCCCTTTTGTCAAGAGCGTCTTTTTTAAGCGTAATTTTTTGTTACATCAAAAAGAAATACGCCCAAACCGCCACAATGACAATGGCAATCAGATTTAAAATAAACCCAACGCTCATCATCTCTTTTTGTTTGATGTAGCCTGTGCCCATCACGATGGCATTAGGTGGCGTTGCTACGGGCAACATAAAGGCACACGACGCCCCAATGCCAATGACAATGACCAGCAACTCAGGCGGCAAACCAAGCTGCACGCCGATGGGCGCAAACAAAGGCACAAGCAAAGCCGCCGATGCGGTATTGGACGTAAATTCGGTCAAGAAAATAATAAAGGCAGCAATCGCCAAAATCACCACAAACACAGGCGCCACATCCAGCATGGTGGCAATCTGCTCGCCCAACACTTTGGACGCTCCAGAATGCTTCATCACATTAGACAGCGCAATACCGCCACCAAAGAGCATGAGCACGCCCCAGTCGGTGTTGTCCGACACTTGTCGCCAGCTGACCAAACCACACGCCAAGACCGCCACCGCAGCAAACAACGCAATCACCGTGTCGGGCGATTTAAAGGAGAACATCTCACCCAACTGCTTACCAAATATCCAGCTTAGCGCGGTAATCACAAAGATGACGATGGTCAAAATGCGCGGCAATGTCCAAGGAATGTTTTCTTGTTCAATGATGACTTTTTGGTTGAGTTTGGGTTTTAGTACCACATACATCACACCCAACAGCACAGGCATCAAAACCATCATGATGGGCAAACCAAACTTCATCCAGCCTGCAAAATCTAGCCCCAATTCTTTGGCGGCGATGGCGTTGGGCGGTGAACCAACCAATGTGCCCAGACCACCAATACTGGCAGAATAAGCAATGCCCAGCAACACAAAAATAAAGGTGTTGCGGTCTTTTTGTTTGTCAATCTGACCAAGCAAACCCAGCGCCAAAGGCAACATCATCGCTGCGGTGGCGGTGTTACTAATCCACATAGACAATACCGCCGTTACCGCAAAAATCAGCACCACCGCCGCACCCAAATGACCGCCCGCCATGCCAATCAAGCCAACAGCGATTTTTTTGTCCAGCTTTTGAACGTGCATGGTTGCTGCCAAGGCAAAACCCCCAAAAAAGACAAAAATAATCGGGTCGGCAAAACTTGCCAATGCCTGCTTGGTGTCAAACTCAGGAATGCCCATCAGCATCGCCAATAGCGGCACCAAAATGGCGGTGGCAGTAACGTGAATGGCTTCGGTCAGCCACAACGCGCCCACAAATATCAACAAAGCCAGTCCGCGATTGACCATGTCATCAAAGGGAAATATGCCATAAAGCCCATATGAGACAATCGCCGCCACGACGGTAATGATTACGCCACGCAAAGCACCTTCGGGCAATGAGCCAGACGGTGGCGTACTGTCGCTATCACCCTTAAAGTCTGTCTCCAATGACAAATCGGTTGGTTTATTATTGTTACTGCTCATAACCTTATCCTTATGTTGCTTAAAAACAACGGTTGTAACATAACCTATACCATCAGTTAAGATGGCAATAATTTTAATCATAAAACGACTTTATAATAACAAAAAATTCACTTTCTTGAAACAAGTAAAACACAGCCACCCCGCAAATTTCATTACTTAAGCTCCTAAAGCCTATTTTAAAGGCACAATCTGGGCAAATTTTATATTTAATAAACTTTATCAACCACCTTGTCGTTTTGCCCCAACTGTGTCAAAGACAGAACACAGCACATCTTGACACACGTTAGGGGCGTATTTTTGGGCTCAAGGCAGACATTTGCTCATCACGGCGCTTTTTACTTTTTACCCGTCTTTAATTGGCTGGGTTTACCGATGGACTGACGTCTTGTATGATTGTCATGCGCTGACCTTCAAACAGTTCCATGTCAGGCGCCAAAGTCAACATAAAACGGTCAAAATACAGCAGCTGTTTGGTCAATAACGCAAAATCTCTAGGAAAATGAATGCCATGACGCTTGCCCACGTCTGCCATTTCCAACATCAATGTGTTGAGATGGTCGGTCTGCTGGGTGTCGCTGTGATTGTGCTGGCTGGGATTGATTTTGCCCAACATGCGTTTTAGGTCATCTGCCAGCCCATCAACGTCCATCTTGTCCATCGTGTGGGTCATGCCAATGCTCACCATCGCTTGTGCCATACCTTGATAATCGTTGAGCTGTAGCGCCTGCACCAAGGCAAAACACGCCTGCAAACTGGCTGGGTCAATCACACCCACCAAACCAAAATCCAAAAAGGCAACTTGACCGTTGTTTAGCAACATCAAATTGCCCGCGTGCAAGTCGGCATGAAACTCCCCCGTCATCATCAGCGACAAAAACCAAGTGTCCAGCACAGTGCTCATCACTTGCTTGGCTTGCTCAGCGGTCAGCCCCAACCCATCATCAATCAGCGAACGCCCATCTAAAAACGTCATTGTCAGCACCCGCTTGGTGGACAACGCACGATGAACCACTGGCGCAACCACGTCTGTATTGCCAGTTTGTTTTAGGTATGTCAAAAAGTTGTCAATGTGGCGACTTTCTGCCAAAAAATCGGTCTCAGCAACCATGCGACTGCGCATTTCATCAATGATGGGCGCAAGGTTGGCGGCGCGCATTGATGGCAAGAGCTTTTCTATTACCCAAAAGGCGCTGTGCAACACCCCCAAATCGGTTTCAATGATGGTGGCGACATCGGGTTTTTGTACTTTTAATGCCACCTGCTGACCGTTTTTTAAGGTGGCCTTATGCACCTGAGCAATACTGGCTGACGCCAGTGGCACAGGGTCAATCCACGCAAAAATGTCATCAAGCGATGTCTTGTTGGTTGTCAACTCATCCACCAGCACTTGGCGAATGACGGCAAAGGGCACAGGCGCGGTTTGGTCAAGGCAGTCTTGAAATGCCAACACATATTCTCTGGGAAAAATGGACGGCGTGCTGGCAATAAACTGCCCCAACTTAATATAGGTTACGCCCATTTGCTCAAAGGCTTCTTTTAATAAATAAGCGTCCAACTTTTCGCCTTTGGCAACGCGCAGTGCCGATAACCCCGCCACACTGGCGGTTTTTTGGACACGCCCAAACATATTGGCAGTGGCGACCAAGCCCTTTTTGGCAACAGCTAATGGAGATTTTTTCATCATGCACCTTTTTTGTTATTTGTCTGGTAAAGGCTGGCAAACAGGGCAACTTTGATTGGGCATAAATGCCACTTTTTTTAGGGTCATGGTTTTGCCCTGCCAAAGCAACAACTGCCCTGCAATGGGATTGTTGCCCCTGCCCAAAAAATCCAGCGCAACTTGGGCGCTCATTGAACCGATGACATGCACGGTGCTGGACAACACCCCAGAAGTGGCGCACGTTTGGGTGTCGCCATCGTCATCACCAAACAAACAACCATAACAACCCGTCTCTTTGGTAAACAAGGCAATTTGTCCGACTTCACCAATCGCCGAAGCAGACAACAGTGGCAAATTTTTCTTACGACACGTTTTATTGAGCAAATCACGAATGGCAAAATTATCAGTACAATCAATCAACAAATCAAACTCATCTGTTTTTAAGACGTCGTGTATGTTCTTTTGGTCAAGTCTGATTGGCAAGCAATGCACATCAATCAGTGGGTTGTGTTTTTTTAGGGCGTTTGTGGCGACAAGGGCTTTGTGCTTGCCGACATCTTGGTCGCCAAACAAAGTTTGGCGTTGCAAATTGCTTTGCTCAATCACATCAAAATCCAACACATACACGCACCCCACGCCTGCGCGCACCAAAATCTGCGACACAGGACAGCCCAAGCCCCCCACCCCAACGATAAGCACACGGCTGTTTTTTAGGTTGATTTGGGCGTCCATGTCCCAGCCATCCAACAAAATCTGCCGAGAATAGCGCAAAAGTTCATCGTCGTTTAAGTCGGTCATCGCACATTCCTGTCGTTACTCTGTCATTGCCACCATAGTCTTTTATGGTGCGCACTTGACAAAACCCCGCTTGAGCAAACAACTGACGCACTTGCTTGGCTTGATTGTACCCATGCTCTATCGCCAACATACCGCCAGCACTTAGATGGTCTTTGGCACAGCCAACAATCCGCTCAATGTCCGCCAAACCTTGCTTGTCCGCCACCAAAGCGCCGATAGGCTCAGCGTGCAATGCCGACAAATGCACATCGTCTTTGGCGATGTATGGCGGATTGGCAACAATCATTTCAAAGCGCCCCACCACTTTATCAAACCAATCGCTGTGCAAAAATTGGCAGTTGTGGGCTTGTAGGCGCTGGGCATTTGTTCGGGCAACACCTAGGGCTGACGCAGCGCAATCCACCGCCAACACTGTGGCATTGGGCAATTCTTTGGCAAGGGTGATGGCAATGCAGCCAGAGCCTGTGCCCAAATCCAGAACAGATGGCGCGGTTATCTGACGGCTTTGTAAGTGGGACAATGCCGTTGCCACCAACAATTCTGTGTCTGCTCTGGGGATAAGCGTGTGCGCATTGAGCAAAAAATCTCTCCCCCAAAACGCCTGATAACCAAACAAATATGCCAACGGCTCGCCTGCCATCATGCGCTCAATGCCTGCCAAAAACGCTTGATGTTCATCATCGCTGAGCACGTATGCGCCATCGGTAATCAAAAAGCTGCTGGGCTTATCAAGCACAAAAAGCAGCCAAGATTGCCACCAATGCGCTGGCAAAGCGCTGTTTTTATACTGTTTTTTTATTTGAGTTATCGTGGGATTTGTTATTTTGTTCATCATTAAAGGTCAATTTGTCATCGCCCAAATCAATGTATTTGCCCACCAAATACACCAACAACAACACAGGCACGCCCATCAAAAAGGTAATCATAAAAAAGACAGGATAACTGGTCGCTTCCACAATCGCCCCTGAATACCCCCCCAAAATCTTGGGCGACAGAGTCATCAGTGATGAAAACAAGGCATACTGCACCGCCGTAAAGCGAATAGACGTCAAAGCCGACAAAAAGGCAATAAATACGCCCGTTGCCAAACCTGCCGCCAAATTATCCAAAATCACCGCCACATACATCGTAGCAATGTTGGTGGCATAAAACAGCAAAATAAATAACAAATTGGTGATACAAGCCAATATCGCCCCAACCATCATCGCTTTTATCACGCCGATTTTTTGGGCAACCCACCCCCCAACAAAAGCGCCGCCAATGGACGAAATCACCCCCACCACCTTGACAGCGTCGGCAATTTGGGTTTTGCTAAATCCTAAGTCTTGATAAAACAAGTTGGAGATGTTGCCCGCCACAATGTCAGAAATGCGATACAGGCCAATCAATGCCAGCACCAACATGGCTTTTTTGCCATAACGCTTAAAAAAGTCAGTAATCGGCGTTATCCATGTCTCATTGGCAACTTGTTTGGCAACCACGCCTGTTTGTACCAGCAGCAGCCCAACAGTTGCCATCACCACGCCACTGCCAACAAACTGCACGCAGCCAAGCAAAAAAGCCAGACCAACACCGTCAGTCTCTGGCAACACCCCCCCCAACCAACGATATGCGATAATAAAGGCAACCACCGACAAAGCAAACACCGCCACCAAACGCACATAATCCATCGTTGGCAAGGTGGCTTTGTTCACCCTAAACTGTGGTTCACGAATGGACAGTGTTGTTGCCACCCCAATGAGCATGGTTGCTGCCATTATTAGGTAGGTTTTTTGCCACGCTGCATAACTATAAGCCGCTTCGGTTGAGCCAAAAAAGTCCGCCAAATACAACGCGCCTGCCCCTGAGACAATCATACCAATGCGATAACCGCCCACATAACAAGCCGACAAGGCGGTCTGTTGCTCGCTGGCGGCACACTCAATCCGATACGCGTCAATGACAATGTCTTGGGTGGCCGATGCAAAACCCAAAAGCACCGCGCCCATCGCCATCACTGTCAGTGCGTTGCCCACAGGGTCGGTATTTGCCATCACACAAATGGCGATGATGACCATCACTTGGGTAAAAAAGAGCCAAGAACGTCTGTGCCCCAACCACCGATTTATTATTGGTAAAGGCAGCGTATCTACCAAAGGCGACCAAATAAATTTAAAAGAATAGCCCAAAGCCGCCCAACTGAACATGGTTACGGTGGCTCGGTCAATACCCGCTTCACGCAACCACAGCCCCAAACTGCTAAAAATCAGTAAAATTGGTATCCCTGCCGAAAACCCCAAAAACAGCATTGCCAAGGCTTGACGATTGACATACGCCAATTTAAACGCCTGCCAGCTGCTCACTTGGGATTGGGGTGTATTTGTCGCTGTCATTTTGTCATCACATCTACAAATAAATCGCCATTTTAGACGATATTTGATAAGATACAAAGCATTTTTACAAATCGCCTAAAAAGCCCATCTTTCAAAACAAAACGACCGTTCTGATATTCTGCAATCACAACAAAATCCATCTGCTTATTCTATTTTTGCATGACATTTATCAGATTTGGCACTTTATTTTTAGCAACACGCTTTTATAATGAGCGCACCCAACAAACAATACAAAGGATACATCTTATGGCGATTGATGTGGTGATTAACCAAAAACACTTACAAATTCAGCTCAAACAGCTTGAGACCGTTTGGCACACAGTGGTTAATGGTTATAACCTTAGCCAAGCCGCCGAAAGACTGCACACCAGTCAATCTAGCTTGTCCAAGCAAATCGCCGCCCTAGAAAATCAGCTTAAAACCGACGTCTTTACCCGCCAAGGCAAACGCCTAACGGGACTTACCCCCATTGGTAAGGCACTGCTGCCCCACATTGAAGCGATTTTTGCTGAAATTCGCACCATAGAAAATTTAAGCCTTGACTTTAATAATGCCCAAGAAGGCACGCTTACCGTTGCCACCACCCACACCCAAGCCCGTTATGTATTGCCCAGCATCGTCAAGACCTTTCGTAAAAAATTTAACAAGGTTAATCTGATTTTACAACAAGCTGACCCCGAAACCATCGCCCAAATGGTCATTCGTGGGCAAGCGGACATTGGCATTGCCACCGAAAGTCTGTTAAACAACAGCGTGCTTCGTTGTCATCGCTACTACGACTGGTCGCACGTGGTCATCGTGCCCAAAGACCATGAACTTGCCCAGTTTGCAGACATGGTGGACAGCGTGGATTTGCCAACATTGGCAAGCTATCCCATCGTTACTTATCATGGCGGTTTTACAGGCAGAAGTGCGATAGATAAAGCCTTTGCCAAGGCAGGTTTGACCCCTGATGTGATTTTGTCTGCCTTGGACTCTGATGTGATTAGCACTTATGTGTCGGCGGGGCTTGGTGTGGGTATCATCGCCGAGATGGCTTACGAGCCCAAGCACTATTCTGATTTGGTTGCCATTCCGATTACGCATTTTGGTCGGTTTACCAGTTGGATTGCCGTGCGTGATGACAGCGACATTCGTAAATTTGGACAAGAATTTATTAAACTGTGCCAAAATCAGTTTGATAAAAAGTGAGCAAATTCACCAAACACCAAATTTAACCAACACAGCTCCATAAAGACAATGAAAGCCGATTTAACCCTTTGTTTTAGAGCCGACTATCGTACTGATGTTGAAACTTGGCTAAAAAATCATCACTATCCCCATTTGATAGAATTGTGTGTAGAAAATGACGATATACTTCTCATCTTTAACCACAAATCCTTTGACAAATTGTCCGATTGGCTGAATGAAACCCTGTCTTTGATTGATTATACCAAACACAAAGACTTTTTTAAAAAAAATAGACAGTGGTATTTTGCACTTAAATTTGCCATTTGATGAAAATCATCAAACTGCCGATTTGTTGTTTCATGCCACACATGCCATTGTTTTACGTCAGTTGTCTGTACTGTTTGACATAGACTATTACGCCTATTTTGATGTGTATTGACCCACCAAGTCATCAAAAAATTACAAAGGCTTGATAATAGACCATAAGACACCATCATGATAACTTTTAAAATAGATTGGGTAATTGCTTTTGAGATTTGCCACCAAGAAGAAGTGTTAAACCATGCAAATAGCCATGATGCTTTAAGCACTTCATTCTCCAAGAATGGCGATAGGATTTATCTGCACATTAAAGGTGAAAGCGACAGCTTTGGTGATTGGCTTGAATACGCTATTGGTGTTATTGATTATCACCAAAATATCGCATTTTTTGATAAACATGAACAAAGTATTATTCATGTTTATGTGCCATTTCATGATGAAAATGATAAAGTGGATTTGTCATTTACTGCCAAGTCGGCTGGCATTTTAGAGCGTTTGTCCACTGTTTTTGACATAGACTATTACGCCTATTTTGATGTGTATTGACCCAAGTTTACCAGCTCAAATTAACCCCAAACTCAGCTTTATCGCTGGGTTTTTTGTATAGACAAAGCAACGTCCATCAATAATTCCCAAAAATGTGCTTATTTGTCGTATAATAAGCGTATTTTATTACCAAGATTTGGACAACACATGAGCACCGACAACGATTTTACCAACCCCAACATTCTCCCCACCGGCACGCCCCAAGGACAATCCGCCATGCAAACACCCGCAGGCGAGCAAGCTGACAACCGTTATTCTAAAAATGTGGGCGAAACCACGCATTTTGGCTACCAAACCATCAATGCTCATGACAAAGAAGCCAAAGTCGGACAAGTGTTTACGTCTGTTGCCAGTAAATATGACATCATGAACGATTTGATGAGCTTTGGCATTCACCGGCTGTGGAAGCGTTTTGCCATCAAAATGAGTGGCGTGCGTGCCGGTCAAAATGTGCTTGATATTGCTGGCGGCACGGGCGATTTGGCAAAAGCATTTAGCAAAGAAGTGGGGCGAAGTGGACGCGTGGTGCTTTCTGACATTAACGAAGCCATGCTAGAAGTTGGGCGTACTCGCCTGATTAATGCTGGCTGTAACAACGTGGATTTTGTACTTGCCAATGCCGAAACGCTCACGCCCTTTGATGACAATTCTTTTGATTTGGTAACAATCAGCTTTGGACTGCGTAACGTTACCGACAAACAAAAAGCCCTAGAAGCCATGTGGCGAGTGCTAAAACCAAGTGGGCGACTGCTCGTGTTAGAGTTTAGCAAACCTGTGTTTGAGCCACTGTCCAAAGCCTACGACCTATACTCCTTTACCGCCCTACCACTCATGGGCAAAATCGTGGCAGGCGATGGCGACAGTTATCAATATTTGGCAGAAAGTATTCGCATGCACCCCGACCAAGCCACGTTAAAACAGATGATGGAGCAAGCAGGTTTTGTCAATTGTGATTATCACAATTTAACCGGCGGTATCGTGGCGGTACATCGTGGTTTTAAACCCCGTTAAAGATAATCATGCTGACTGTGCTGGCTCTTGGCATTGTAAAAACCACCATTAATCACTTGTTTGATGACCCAAGCGATGATGACAAAGCCCCTTTGATTGGCAAAACTTTGCGTATTCATATTGGGGCGATTTTGCTTCATGGCTTGGTGATGTGGTGTTTGACGTCCGCTTTGAGCCTGCACCATCTGCTTTGTCTGATGACACAGATGGCACATTGAGCACTGCCAGCTTACAAGAGCTGATGGCGTGCCTGACCAATGATACCGATGTTCATCAATAGCCATCACAGGCAATGTAGCCATCATACACACCCACCCAAAAAGCCAAGCCCTGCTTGACCGCTTTTATTTATATTTTTAGTCATGCTCATCGCTCACCGAAAACGCCTGCTTAACCTATATCGCATTGCTGCCAAACATCGGCTAGACACTCATTTTGTCAACATACCCGAGCTTGCCCCGCTTGCCAAACTCATGCGCTCACACCCAGCCAGCTTTGGCAAAAAACACAACCCCTTGGGCATTAAGCTCGCCTTAGAAGAAATGGGCACGCTGTTTTTAAAACTTGGGCAACTGCTCTCCACCCGCTCTGACCTGTTGCCACCTGACATCATCGCTCAGCTATCACTACTACAAGACAAAGTCGCCCCCTTTGATGTGGCAATCCTAAAACAAGAAATCCAACACCCCAAAACAGGGCTTGGCAAATCGGTTGATGAACTGTTTGTGCGGTTTGACAACAAGCCCCTTGCCGCCGCCAGTATTGCCCAAGTGCATACCGCTTGTCTGCCCGATGGTCGTGAAGTGGTGGTTAAAGTCGTCCGCCCTGACATCAAACCCATCATCATCAAAGACTTTGAACTACTGCGTGAATTGGCAAGCTGGCTGTCGGCTCGCTTGGAGTCGGCTCGTGCAATACACATCATCAATATTGTAGAAGACTATCGGCAAATCATGCTCAATGAGCTTGATTTGACCTTAGAAGCCGCCAACGCCACCAAAATGCGTAACAACTTTTTAAACTCACCGCTGATTTATGTGCCACAAGTGTACATGGCAAATAAATCGGTCATGGTGTCAGAGCGTATTTTTGGCGTACCAATTTCTCAGACAGATAAATTTGATGCCCTTGGCTATGACAGGGCTTTGCTTGCCAAAAATGGCCTGACCATCTTTTTTACCCAAGTGTTTCGCGATAACTTTTTTCATGCTGACATGCACCCAGGGAACATCTTTGTGGAAACCTTGCCAAATGGACAAGCGGTAGCAAAACCACGATATTTGGGGCTAGATTGTGCCATCATGGGTGAGCTTGCCAAAGACGACCAATTGGTTGTGGCTCGCCTGCTGCTGTCGGTGATGAATGGCAACTACACCACGCTGGTGGACATCATCAGTCAAGCAGGTTGGATACCGCCATCAGCCGACAAACACGCCCTGATTCAAGACATGGCTCGCACCGTCAGTCCTATGGTATCAAAACCGATGAGTGAGCTTGATTTTGCAGGGATTTTGTTTGAGATTCTCTCCATCGCTCGGCGTCATCAGATGAGCATACCACCCCAGCTCATGTTGCTACTTAAAACCTTGGTTCATGTAGAAGGGCTTGGGCGTGAGCTGTATCCTGATTTGGACATTTGGTCGCTTGCCAAACCGATACTCACCACTTGGGTCAAAGACCAACTAGACCCCATCAAACACCTAGAAAGACTACAAGACAGATTGCCAGAGCATTTATTGTCCGCCAGCGAACTGCCCAAATTTACCATTCAAAGCATCCAATCGCTTGCCACACTTGGGGCAAGACAAGACAAAAACTTACGCGAACTGCAAGCCCTAAGGGCGGATTTTTTAAACCAAAAACGCCATGATTGGGTGGCGTTTGGTGGGTTTTTGGGCTTGATTGCCATAGGGCTGACCGTGCCTGTGTGGTGGGTAGGGGTGATGTTTCACCTGATGGCGATGGGCTTTGTGCTGTGGCGGGTGCTGATATGATGCACAAACATCAGAGCAAATGATGAGCCAAAAATACGACAACTTAAAATTTATCACACCAAACAAATACTGCAACAAAGGTTTGATTTTTTAAACATTGGCAACATTGTCCATGCCGATGACAAAAGTGGTGAGCCACTGTTTAATAAATTTAGACAATCAGGGATTTGGTATGATGACAACAAACCCATAACATCGTTTGTCTTTTATGATAACCAGCTGTATCATTCACAACACGCCATCGTACGGCAATTTTTATCCAAAAAATCAAAGCCTTACATGGTGATGTTGCTTGGATACTGCTCAATCAAGATGAATTTGCGTTTTTTGTGTAAATCTCCTTGCCCACGCCTTGTCAGCACTTAGATGATTGGCTTGACAATACGATGCTGTGCTGCTTCTACTCAGTCGGCAGGTTGTGGCACTCCATGATGGCAAACACACATGGGAAGTTTTAAAAATCCCTAAGCCAATAACAACACATCTGTATCACTTTTATTGACCAAGATTTAACCCATATTTTCTATCATGCCTTAAACTTAACAGGCTGTTCAATATTGGGATAATGATGTTCATGCTCCACATCACAGTCATCGCCGACAGTGTTGCCTTTATCGTCTTTGGGCTTTTCAATGTACCCTGTACGCTCATGTACAGGCAAATACTCATGCTCCCACACCATCACCGCCTGCATACAGGTTTGGCGTTGCTCATCGGTCAAACGCACGCCATTATCCCATTTGCCAATCTCAATGGCGGTGCGAAATTTGGCGACAATCTCGGGGCTTAGGCTGTTTAAAATGTCTTGTTTGTTCATAAATTACTCCAAATTAAAATGGGGCATGTTAAGCATTGATAACACATTTTTATTTTGCAAATTGTTTTTTACGACAACGATAAACGCTCAATAGACCCCAATTATAGCACAATTATGACAAATAATAATGACGTGGTGCGATGACGGGCGGTAGCTGACACCCCAATAACGCCAAGGTTTCACGCTCCATCAGCCGTGTCATGGCATCTAAGGGCAAATCGTTTTGTGCCACACCAAATGGCTCTTCTAGTTCTTTGGACAGCTCATCAAGCCCCAAAAACAAATAAGCCACCAGCCCCACCAAAAGCGGCGTCCACAGCCCAAGCACGCCACCCACCCCAAAAGGCAACAGCCAACAAAAACAAAACACCGCCCGATGTAGCAATACCGAATACGGCAAAGGCACAGGCGTGCTATGAATGCGGTCGCACCCTGCTTGAATGCTGCCCATCTCCACCACATGACGTTGTATGCTCACATAAATCATGTCGCTGATTTGTCCTGTTTTGACGGCATTCATCAGGCGAATTTGCATACGCTCTAACATCACTTGTGGAGCATTGATGTGAGTGCTGATGAGCGTGTTTAGGTCGTCTTTTTGTTTTTCACAAAGATTTAAATATTGGGCAAAATTATCGGCAGACAGTTGTTGATGTCGCAATCTGTCTTTTAATAAATTCACAAAAATCAGCATGTCCACCAATATCGCTTGGCGGTCGTCTTTGCTCAAAAAATGGCTGTCTCTGGTCAAATGGCGAGTGTTCGCCACCAACGCACCCCACAATTTACGCCCTTCCCACCATCTGTCATAACAGGCACTATTTCTAAAACTTAAAAATACCGACAGCACCACACCCAGCACCGTAAAGCCAATCACAGGCACGCTCTTGACAGTATAAACTTGATAATACGACAATCCCCACGCTATCATGGACACACACATCAACATGACGGTCATGGGCAACACTTTGGGCAATATCGTCCCACGCCACATAAATAACAAAGCCAGACTGTTGGATTTTTCACGAACTATCATTCAGATGGGATTAAAATTGAGCAATCATCATCGCCATACGCCCTGTGGCGGACTTTTTGGCATGGGTTTGTTGTCGGTAAGAATATAAATTTGGCACATCATAACTGCATGGCACATCATGATTTATCAGCTCAATGTCTAAATGAGCCAGTTGTAATTTGGTCAGCTTAACAATGTCCATCAGGCATTTACCATCTGATTTATCCATGACAATCTGTTGGTACAGCTCATCAAAAAACAAGTCCACCAAGGAGTTATCAATCACGCTTTGAACAATGGTATTTGCCAAAGTGTTGTCTGTCTCATAATTTGCCTGACTGATACACGCCCCAATCACCGCTTTGATGGGTTTAGTCTCAAACTGGCTGACGGTATTTTTGATAACGCCTTTTGTCAGCCCCTGCCAACCTGCATGAATACAGGCGATTTGTGATTGGTGAGTTCTTGCGCCATCATTAAACAAAGCAATCGGCACACAATCTGCTGTCATGATGGACAAACCAACACCACATTTGTCTGTGATGAGCGCATCGGCATTTGGGGGCGACATTTGATGTTTGTCAATAGGCACCACGTTATCGCCGTGGATTTGGTTTAACCAATGGATTTCTTGGATTGGCTGACTGGTATTTAGCTTATTTAAATTTTCCAATAAAGCCAAACGATTGCTTAACACACGCTCGTTATTATCCAAAACATGCAAAGCGACATTAAACTCTCCATATAAATCATCGCCCCATTTGTCAAAATCGCCTGCATGGGTTTGAACAATCAGCCTATGGCTGTCTTGATATAAAATATGAAACATTTGATTTTCCAATTGATTTAAGAATTATCCTGCAATATCGCAATCATCTCCACCATATCAGATGGCAAATTGGCACTAAATGTCAGCGATTTGCCCGTGGTGGGGTGAACAAAACCCAATTTATGAGCGTGCAAGGCTTGACGTGGAAAATCTAGCACCGCTTGGCGAATGTGGCTGTCAAGTCCTGATTTTGGTGCTTTGCCATAAACTTTATCGCCCAACAAAGCATGACCAACATGGGACAAATGCACACGGATTTGGTGAGTGCGTCCTGTTTCTAAGCAAACATGAAGCAAACTATAATGCGTGCCAAGCAAGCTGGCGTGTGTGATGTGAGTGATGGCAGGTTTGCCGCCGCCCACAACCGCCATTTTGGTGCGATGCATGCGATGGCGAGCAATCGGCAAATCAATGGTGGCATGACGCAAAATCTCACTTGGCACGCCTGTGGCAATGCACACATACTCACGATACACCGATTTGTTTTTTAATTGCTCAGTCAAATCAAGCTGGGCGGATTTGGTACAAGCCACAATCAGCAGCCCTGATGTGTCCTTATCAATACGATGAACCAGTCCTGCTCTGGGCAAATGGGCGTTATTTGGATAACGATAAAGCAAAGCATTGACCAGCGTGCCTGTGCGATTACCCGCCCCAGGGTGCACCACCAGTCCTGCTGGTTTGTTTATCACCACCACGTCATCGTCTTCATAAACAACATCAAGTGCGATGTTTTCGGGCAAATCTTCGCTGTGGTTGTCTGGCAGTGCCGTTAAAGTCAGCACATCGCCTGATTTGACACGGTATTTGCTTTTTTGGGGCATGCCATTGACCACCAAACTGCCATCATCAATAAACCCTTGTATCTGCGCCCGTGAAAAACCATCAAAAACATCTGTACAAAGTTTATCCAAACGTGTGCCAATTTGGTCTTTATTGACTTGATGTTGCAAAAAAACATCGGCACTTGACTCATCTAAAACATCAAAAACCGACACATCGGACAAAACATGTTCACACGCACACATATGAGTACTTCTATTGCTGCTGATAACCCACCATTTTATCACAACTTGTCCATATTCCCACAAAATCCCTTTCATTAACAACAACGAACAAATCCGACAAAATCCACAAAATTTGGCGATTTTTTCTTGGGTTTTATGGTAAACTAGCCAATATTTTGTCAGAGATTTGGCTGACGATGAATCATAAGTTAGGATTTTGTCATGAATGTACGTTTGGCTCGCCCAATAAAAACCACGCTTATCACAGTTGCTGCAAGTTTGACATTGCTGACGGGTTGCTCCACCCTAAAAAGCATCACAGGCAAAAAAGACAACCCAGTAATTGCTAGCGCCGAAAAGAGTGAAGCCAACTATTATCAAGACGCCCAAAATGCCCTACAAAAAGAGCGCTATCGTGAAGCCATCGGTGCACTAAACAACATTCGCACTTTTTATCCCACAGGCACATACGCCCAGCAAGCCTTGCTTGATTTGGTCTACGCCCACCATCAAGCAGGAGATTATGAAGCGGCAACCAGCAGCAGCGCAGAGTTTATCCGCTCTTACCCAACCAGCAAACATATTGACTATGCCTTGTATGTACAAGGGGTAACCAACATGGGGGGCGCACCCAAAGCGTCTCGGCTGTTTAACTTAGACCAATCACAACGCGACACCGCTTATTTGCGTTTGGCATTTGCCGATTTTAACACGCTCATCACTCAGTTTCCCCAGAGCGTCTACGCGCCCGACGCGGCACAGCGCATGACCGCCATCTACAACGACTTTGCCGAACATGAACTGGTGGCAGCACGTTGGTACATTAAACGCAAAGCCTATGTTGCCGCTGCCAACCGCGCCAAATGGGTGTTTCAATATTACCCCCAATCCACGGGTGTGCCTGAAGCGATGGCGATTTTGGCTCACAGCAACGAAAAATTGGGTCTAAAAGAGACTGCCAACCAATACAAAACATTGTTACAAATCAACTATCCACAGTACTTAGACAGCAGTGGCAACGTCAAAATCGGCGATGGGCGCTCACTGGGCAAAAAGGCCTTATCCAAACTTAGCTTTGGCAGACTTGCTCAAGCCACCGACAATACTGGCAATGTCGGCAGTTATCATGGCGCCACTTATACCCAAGTCATCAAAGACGCCGCCCAATTACAACTGCCCAATCAATAACCCATCTCAAGCATGCGTATCCCTGACACCATTTTGGAACGACTAAATAGCCAAGCCGATTTGGTGGCAATGATACGCAAACACACCACCTTAAAACCTGCAGGACGCGAATTTAAGGGGTGTTGCCCTTTTCATGGCGAAAAAACACCGTCTTTTTATGTCAATCCACAAACCAATTTGTATTATTGTTTTGGTTGTGGCGTGCGCGGCAATCCCATCACGTTTTTGCGTGAATTTGAACGCATGAGCTTTATAGAAGCCGCCGAATTTTTGTCCGAACAAACAGGCATTGACCTGCCCAAAGACGATGACACCAACCAAAAGGTCTTTTACCAAAAAACTCTGTCGCCCACGCCAGCGCCCAATGCCCCGCCACCCCTTAAAACTGCCAACACAACTGTCGTTGCCGCCCAACCAACCACACAGCCAAACACCCAGCAAGGCAATCTTTATCAGCTCTTGGAGCAGCTTTGTCGCTATTATGAGAACATGCTACACAAAACACCTGCTGCCAAACAATACTTTTTGTCGCGGGGATTGACCCAAGCCACCATCGCCAATTTTAATCTGGGCTATGCGCCTGCAGGCTGGCAGCACCTAGAACAAGCCTTTGGCAATGACATTGACGGTCTAAAAATTCTTGGACTGATACGCACTTCCCAAAAGGGGCGCAACTTTGATTTGTTGCGAGACCGCGTCATCTTTCCCATCAAAGACCGACAAGGGCGTGTGATTGGCTTTGCAGGGCGAGCGCTGGGCGATGAACTGCCCAAATACATCAACTCATCAGAATCGCCTGTGTTTAGCAAACAGCACGTTTTGTATGGGCTGCATGAAGCCCGTCAAGCCAAAGCCAGCAGTTACTTGCTGGTAGAAGGTTATATGGACGTGATTGCTCTGCACCAAGCGGGGATTTATGGAGCAGTTGCGCCGATGGGAACGGCCGCCAACGAAAGACAAATTGCCAGTCTTTTAAAGTACAATGACACGCTCACCTTGTGCTTTGATGGTGATGGAGCAGGACAAAGAGCGGCTTGGCGAGCCTTAGAAGTTGCCGCGCCCGTTTTGCCCGATGGCAAGCAGCTTAAGTTTTTGACTTTGCCCAACAATCATGACCCCGACACCTACATCAAAGCCCATGGCGTCCACGCCATGCAAGCCGCCATTGCAGGGGCGCTTAGCACGTCGGATTATATTTTTGCCACTTTGGAACAAAATTATGACCTAAGCCAACCTGAAAACAAAGCCGCAGCGATGGCAACACTCAAAGAGCTCACCCAAAAGCTCCCCAAGGGCTCTAGTTTTAAATGGTGGCTAAATAACGATATTTATCAAAAACTTAGCGGCAAAAAAACCAACAAATCCAGCAAACTCATCAACTACCAAGGCAACATCGATGGCAACACCCAGCTTTGTTTGTGTCTGTTGTACGCACCGCAACTCCTACAAGACGACCCCCTAAATAACATCTTAAACAGCGCCAACGTCCACCAAAGCCATCAACCCTACATGGACAGACTGGAAAAACTGGGCATTGATGCGCCCGCTTTGCCCACTTGGCACACCTTAGATAACGCCATGCTTGCTGAGCTGGTAACCACCATCCAAACCATTTTGACCCAAGCACAACAAGGCGTGATTGATTTTGACACCCAAAACCAAAGCATCAGCGCCATCAATGAGCGGGCGCATTTGTTGCTGGCAAGTCTGCCCACCGCATTACAGAACAACTTAAGCAAAGAATGGCAGGAGTTTTTTTATCAGACGCAGCAGCACACATTGGGCGATGTGCGACTGCTGTTTCATGAATTGTTGTGTCAAATTTTGCAAAATCACTTCAAAAAACAACACAAAAACAGCGACAATCTCATCATATCAGAAATTTACAAACGCCGCTTACAAGCGCTGGTGTACTGGGACAGTACCCACACCAAAAACAGCGTGGCAACACTGCTAGAACGCGGCAAATAAACAACAAAAGCGACTAATCGTTGTTGTCTTGGGCAGCCGATTGCTCTGGCTGCGCGTCTTCTTCTGCTTCTTCGTGCTCCACACAAGCAATCCCCACCAACGTCTCTTCGTCAGCAATACGAATGAGTTTGACCCCTTGGGCATTGCGTCCTGCGGTCATGATGTCAGCAACAGGCGTGCGCACCAACGTGCCCTTATCAGAAATCAAAATCACGTCTTCATCGCCAGTTACCAAAACCGCTTTGACCAACTGACCGTTGCGCTCTGAAGTTTTGATGGCGATATTGCCTTGTGAGCCGCGATTTTCTCTTAGGGTAAAATCGGCAATCGGCGTGCGTTTGCCATAGCCGTTTTCGCAAGCACACAACACTTGGTGTGGGCTGTCGGGCTCTGCGGTCAATAGCGACACCACGCGGCTGACCGCAAAGGCACTCTCATCACCGTCATCGCCATCGTTTTGGACATCGTCGTCATCAAAGCCCAAGTTGGCAAGCAAACTCACTTTCATGCCGCGCACGCCTGCAGACGCACGCCCCATCACGCGTACCACGCCTTCTTTGAAGCGAATGGCCTTGCCTTCGTTGCTAAAGAGCATGATTTCTTGGTTGCCATCGGTCAAAGCCACGCCGATGAGACTGTCGCCTTCTGCAAGATTAATCGCCTTTAAGCCCATCGCACGCAAATTGGCAAAAGCCGACAGCGCCACCCGCTTGACCGTACCGCTGGCGGTGGCAAAAAAGACAAATTTATCGTCGTCTTTTAGGCTGTCCACAGGCAAAATGGCAGTAACGGTTTCGTCGCTTTCTAGGTTGATTAAGTTCACCAATGGACGCCCCTTTGAGCCGCGAGACGCCAGCGGCACTTCAAAACCACGCAAACCAAACACCCGCCCTGTATTGGTAAAGCACAAAATCGTTGCGTGGGTGCTGGTAACCAGCAAATGCTCAATCACGTCATCTTCTTTCATACTGGTTGCCGAGCGACCCTTGCCACCACGTTTTTGGGCTTGATAATCACCAATGGGCTGGGTCTTGGCATAACCTGTGCGCGAAACGGTCAGTACCACGGTTTGTTCAGGGATTAAATCTTCGCGGTTAAAATCATGGCGCGCGTCTATAATGTCGGTTTTGCGCTCATCGCCAAAATTGTCGCGGATTTGGATAAGCTCATCACGAATGACCGCCATCAAGCGCCCAAAATCCGACAAAATCAACATCAAGTGGGCAATCTCTCTTAAGATTTCTTGATATTCTGCAGACAGTTTGTCCTGTTCAAGACCCGTCAGGCGGTGCAGCTGCATGTCCAAAATCGCCCCAACCTGCTGCGGTGATAGGCGATAAGCCGTATCATTTTCAATCAATCCAAACGGCGCGTTCAAATCTTCACCATCAATGATGTCAGGACGCACCGAACTGGCGCCTGCCGCTTGTAGCATGGCAACCACGTCACCTGACCGCCAAATGCGTGCCAATAAATTGTCGCGCGCTTGGTTGCGGTTGGCCGATTGCTTGATGGTTGTGATGACTTCATCAATATTGGCAAGGGCAATGCTCAAGCCTTCTAATAAATGTCCGCGCACTTTGGCTTTGTTTAATTCAAAGGTGGTGCGGCGCGTTACTACTTCTTGGCGATGACGGATAAAACTTGCAATCAAATCTTGTAAAGTCATCAAACGCGGCTGTCCATTATCAAGCGCCACCATGTTGATGCTAAAGCTGGACTCCAAAGCGGTTTGATTAAACAAATTGTTCACCACCACTTCGCTGTTTTCGCCGCGGCGCAAGTCAATGGCAATGCGCATGCCTTCTTTGTCGGACTCGTCGCGCACCCCTGTGATGCCTTCTATTTTTTTGTCATTGACCAACTGGGCGATTTGCTCAATCAATTTGGCTTTATTGACTTGGTAAGGGATTTGGGTAAAAACAATGCGCTCTCTGTCTTTACTGTTGCCTTCCATGTTTTCAATCTCATAACGCCCACGAATGTGCAGACGCCCCTTACCCGTACGATAAGCATCCACGATACCGCTGCGCCCATAAATAATACCGCCTGTCGGAAAATCAGGGCCACTGATATGAGCAATCAACCCATCAACGTCAATCAAAGGATTGTCCACATAAGCCAAACACGCATTGATGACTTCGGTTAAGTTGTGTGGCGCCATGTTGGTTGCCATGCCCACCGCAATGCCCGTTGAGCCATTGACCAACAAATTTGGCACCCGCGCAGGCAGCACCGACGGCATTTTTTCAGAGCCATCGTAGTTGTCTTCCCAATCCACCGTGTCTTTGTCAAGGTCGGCAAGCATTTGTTGGGTGAGTTTTTGCATGCGCACTTCAGTATAGCGCATGGCCGCTGGTGGGTCGCCGTCCACCGAACCAAAATTTCCTTGACCATCAACAAGCATATAACGCATGCTAAAGGGCTGCGCCAAACGCACGATGGCATCATACACAGCCGTATCACCA
The DNA here is from genome assembly GCA_030528385.1 of Moraxella sp. Taxonomy (GTDB): domain Bacteria; phylum Pseudomonadota; class Gammaproteobacteria; order Pseudomonadales; family Moraxellaceae; genus Moraxella. The sequence goes on along the minus strand of JAUMYZ010000015.1, from coordinate 19,798 downwards.
TGTGGGTGGTATTTACCAATCACATCACCAACCACACGCGCAGACTTTTTATAAGGTTTGTTATAATCGTTGGACAACTCGTGCATGGCATACATCACGCGCCGATGCACTGGCTTTAAGCCATCGCGCACATCGGGCAGTGCACGAGAAACAATCACGCTCATGGCATAATCAAGGTACGATTGCTTTAACTCATCAACAATGCCAACAGGCGTAACACTATCGGTCATAAAAAATCCTTAGGTGTTTTTTTACAAAGGGCAACATTATAACACAAATTTGTCTGCTTTAGTGAGTTTTTTGTGGGGCGATAACCCTATAATTGCTTGAAATATCAATCATTTACCGCTTAGCTGACAAAACTTCTGTCATCAAAAGCATTTGCTTGTGGCTGATGTATTCAACGCGCTGAGCGTCGGGCGGCTTGTCTGATGGTGATTGATATTTTTGATAATGAATATAAAAAGCGTGCAGCGCCATACTCACCCCAATTTGTGTGGGCGTTAAGGGCTTATCAGCAAGCAACAACTGCCAAGCAAAATACAGCGCCCTTTTGCCCAAACCCCTAAGCGACAATTCCTTTGCCAAAGCCACTTTATCCACCATAAATATCAATAAATGCTGCCAAGGCATGGCGCTAAGCGTTTGGTGCAGTTTGCCCCTTGCTTGCAGCACTGCGTTGGTGGCGTGCACATCAGCGCCCGCCTTAGAAAGCAAAAACAGCGAACGCACGCCTTTGTCATAACAAAGCTGGGCAAACTGTTGGGGGTATTTATAATGTATCTTTTGCAGCATTTCACTGTTGGTGCTTTGTGCCCACAAACAACAAAAAGCGTCCGTTTTGTCATCAAGCACGATGGCGGATAAGGTGCTTTGTAGGTTTTCAAAGTCCACCAACGCATAAAATTGCATGTTTTTACTCATCAGTTTTGGTGGCGTACGCGCAATGACAATCACAGTTTCATACAGCGAGCTTAGCTCTTGTACCAGCGCCTGCCCCACACGTCCTGTTGCTCCAATAATAATTGCTTTTCTTTGCATGGCTTGTATCTTTTTTAGGCTGTTATTTTCATTTTAATGCAAATAAACAAAATTTTCATCTGCTATCCTGCCCCAGCAATTATTCTTTGGTTTTTTTAATCAAACAAATTGATGAAAAAGCACAAAAACAATCTTGACTATTTTACTAGGGATTATTATAATACCGCCATTCATTCACCCATGCCTAGTTTGTAATCATGATTATAGATATAGGCTAGGCAATTTGGAACGTATCATATGCGCTTGACGACACGCGGACGCTATGCAGTAACTGCCCTGCTTGATTTGGCAGTACAAGAAAGTCGCCATCAAGGCGCGGTGTCATTGTCAGACATTGCAAAACGCCAATCTATCTCCATCTCTTATCTTGAACAGCTTTTTTCTAAACTGCGCAAAAAAGGCTTGGTCAATAGCACTCGTGGGGCATCGGGCGGCTACCATCTTGCCAAACCACTTGACCAAATTGACGTCATGAGCATCATCACCGCCGTGGACGAAAGTGTCAACGCCATGCAATGCGGTGGCAAAGGCAACTGCCAAGATGGAGCGATGTGTTTAACTCACGATTTGTGGCACAATTTATCGGCACACATTGAAGCCTATCTTAGCCAAGTTACCCTTGCTGAGCTTTTGCATTCTGACCACACCAGCGCCATTGCCGACCGTCAAGAACAACGCAACGCAGAAAAAAACCATTCACACATCACAACCGTTAATTTATTTGGGGTAAATCCAGCATGAGCCAAACTTCCTTAATCTATTTAGACTATGCCGCCACCACGCCTGTCGCCCAAGAAGTTGCCGATAAAATGGTCAATTATATGACTTTTGATGGGATTTTTGGCAACCCCGCGTCTCGCTCACATGGTTTTGGTTGGCAAGCCGAAGAAGCGGTTGAAAATGCTCGCGACCAAATTGCCCAAACGGTTGGGGCCGACCCCAGAGAGATTGTTTTTACCAGTGGGGCAACCGAGTCTGATAATCTTGCTCTAAAAGGCGTGGCTCATTTTTATCAAGGCAAAGGTAAGCACATCATTACTTCCAAGATTGAACACAAAGCCATTTTGGACACTTGCCGCCAGCTAGAAGAAGAAGGCTTTGACATTACCTATCTTGAACCAGAAGCAGGCACAGGACTGATTTATCCTGAACAAGTCAAAAACGCCCTGCGTGATGACACCATTTTGGTAAGTTTAATGGCGGTCAATAACGAACTTGGCACCATCACAGACATCAAAGCCATCGGCGAAATCACTCGCAGCAAAGGCGTGCTGTTTCATGTGGACGCCGCCCAAGCGGTCGGCAAAATCAAGATTGATTTAAATGATTTAAAAGTAGATTTGATGAGTTTTTCTGCTCATAAAATCTATGGCCCTAAGGGTATCGGTGCATTGTATGTAAGACGCAAGCCCCGTGTCCGTATTAAAGCCGAACAACACGGCGGCGGTCATGAGCGTGGCATGCGTTCTGGCACGCTTGCTACTCATCAGATTGTCGGTATGGGCGAAGCCTTTTCGTTGTCTATACAGCGTTTTGACGAAGACCACGCCCACATCAAGCGTCTGCGTGATAAACTCTGGCAAGGGCTACAAAACATTGAAGAAGTTTATCTTAATGGTTCTCTTGAACAAGGCGTGCCAAATATCCTAAATGTCAGCTTTAACTTTATAGAAGGTGAAAGTTTGATGATGAGCCTAAAAGATTTGGCGGTGTCATCAGGTTCGGCGTGTACGTCTGCCACCTTGGAGCCGTCTTACGTTTTGCGTGCCATTGGTCGCCCTGATGAGCTGGCTCATTCGTCCATTCGTTTTAGTATTGGTCGCTACACCACCGAAGAAGACATTGACCGTGTGCTTGCCCAAATCCATGATGCGGTGAATAAACTGCGTGAACTGTCGCCACTTTGGGACATGTTTAAAGAAGGCGTGGATTTTAGTCAGGTGGAATGGCAAGAGCACTAATCAATTTTAAGCCCTTAAACACCCTTACTCAATCAAAACGGTGATTGTGATGGCTGACCCGCCCAAAGTAGGGGCATTGATGACAGTGAACGCAAGTACAGTAATTACCTAATAAATACACAAGAGAGAAACTTATGGCATATTCAGACAAAGTGATTGACCACTACGAAAACCCCCGCAATGTCGGCAATCTTGACAAAAACGCCAAAAATGTTGGCACAGGCATGGTCGGTGCTCCCGCCTGCGGTGATGTCATGCGTCTGCAAATCCAAGTGGGCGATGATGGCATTATTGAAGATGCACGCTTTAAAACTTATGGCTGTGGCTCAGCGATTGCGTCAAGCTCACTGGTTACTGAATGGCTCAAAGGCAAAACCCTAGACGAAGCGGCTGCCATCAAAAACAAAGACATCGCCGAAGAGCTTGCCCTACCCCCTGTCAAAGTGCATTGCTCTGTTTTGGCAGAAGATGCCATCAAAGCAGCGATTGAAGATTATCAAGCCAAAGCTGCTGCCATTTAACCAGCCCATCAACACATAGGAGAGCGTATGATTACCCTAACCAAGCGAGCGATTAGCCATGTCAAAGAGTTTCTTACCAATCGCGGCACAGGCGTTGGTATTCGGGTAGGCGTGCGAACGGCAGGGTGTTCAGGGCTTGCCTATGTGCTTGAATTTGTAGACCAGCCCAATGACACCGATGAATGCTTTGACAATGATGGCGTGAGCGTTTTTGTAGACCCAAAAAGTTTGGTGTATTTGGACGGTTTGCAGATGGATTATGTAACCGAAGGGCTAAACTCTGGCTTTAAATTCACCAACCCCAATCAAACGGGCGAATGTGGCTGCGGCGAATCTTTTACGGTGTGATATGAAACAAAACGACTTTTTTGCCTTATTTGGCTTGCCCGCAACTTTTGACATTGACAAAACCGTCTTAAAAGAGCGGTTTTTGGCACTGCAAAAACAACATCACCCCGATAATTTTTTGGGCGATGAAGTCAAACAAGCCGAGCAAAATACTGCCCTAATCAATCACGCTTACACCACTTTAAACCGTAATGACAGCCGTGCGGTGTATTTATTGGAACATATGGGCGTGGCGTTTAATTCAGACAAATCCATTGGTGATGAGCCATTTTTAATGCAGATGATGCAATTTCGCATGGACTTAGAAGACGCCATCTTGGACAAAGACCACGCACGCATTCAAGCCATTGCCCAAAGCGTCAGCGAGCTAAATGCCCTAACTGCTAAAGCATTTCATCAAACATTTAATGACAAACAGTGGGACAACGCCCAAACCATTGCCCAAAAAATGAAGTTTTTGGCCAATTTATATGACGACATCAACAACGCCCTATCCCAAACCGCACTAAGTGGCGATACAGACAATGACGATGATTTGTATGTTTGATGAAGTTTGGTTAAAATAAACCACAAATAACTACGACACATGAAACACATCAATAGATTGCCAACAAATTTCAATAACCCACAACATCGCGTACCATTTGCCCAGCCAATTTATCAGACCAAAATATCATGTCCTTACTTCAAATCAGCGAACCCAACCAATCCACCAAACCCCACGAACACCAATACGCCCTAGGCATAGACCTTGGGACAACACATTCTTTGGTGGGGGTCGTCAAGTCTGGACGAGCGGACGTGTTGCCTTTTGGCAACTCGCCTTTGTTGCCAAGCGTGGTCTATTATGGCGACAAATCAGACACGCCTGTGGTCGGTCATCACGCCTTATCTTTTGATGACCCAAAAAACACCATCATCTCTGCCAAACGCTTTATGGGTCGCTCGCTGTCCGACATTAAATTTAGCCACCCTTATAAGCTGGTTGGCGGTGATGACAATATGCCTGCTTTTGCAACCGCCCAAGGTGAAAAATCCCCTGTGGAGACATCGGCACATATCTTGGCCAAACTCTTTAATCACGCCAAAGCCAGCCTACCTGCTGACAGCATACAAGGGGCGGTGATTACTGTGCCTGCTTATTTTGATGAAGCACAGCGTCAAGCCACCAAAGACGCCGCCACCAGCATTGGGCTGCCTGTCTTACGCCTACTTAACGAACCAACCGCCGCCGCCATCGCTTATGGCTTGGACAAATCTGCCATCACAGGCACCTATCTGATTTACGATTTGGGGGGTGGTACCTTTGATGTGTCGGTTTTGCGTTTAAATGATGGCGTGTTTGAAGTTCTGGCAACAGGGGGTAACAGTGCCTTGGGCGGTGATGACATTGACCGATTGATTGCCAACTTTTTTATCAAATCGGCAGGCTATGACCCCAAAGACGTGGATAGCACCCAAAAATCTGCCCTAGCTCGCCTTGCCAAAAGCTACAAACAAACCCTATCAAGCCGTCAAGCGGTATCGGTAGATATTGACATCAATGGCACACCGTTTACCACGCTTTTAACCCATGAGCAGTTACGCCAAATCTGTGAGCCTGTCATCAAAAGAAGCATGCAGATTGTGGCACAAGTACTGACAGACGCCCACCTTGACAAGATGGCAATTGACGATGTGGTGCTGGTGGGCGGCTCAACACGCATGCCGATTGTGCGTGATGCGGTGCAAACATATTTTGATAAAATCCCCCTTTGCTCCATCAATCCCGATGAAGTGGTCGCCCTAGGGGCAACACGGCTGGCTCATCAGCTCATCTCTAATGACAGTCAAAATCTGCTTTTGCTTGATGTTACACCCTTGTCGCTGGGGCTTGAAACGATGGGTGGGCTGACCGAAGTGATTATCCCCCGTAACACCCCCATTCCTGTGGCACGTCGCCAAACCTTTACCACGCACACAGATGGTCAGACAGGCATGGTCATTCATGTGGTACAAGGCGAACGTGAAACGGTGGCAGATTGTCGCACGCTTGCCAATTTTACGCTCACAGGCATCCCGCCCATGAAAGCAGGGCTTGCTCGTGTGGAAGTTACTTTTGCCATTGATGCCAATGGTCAGCTTACTGTTTCTGCCATGGAGCTGACCACCAAAGTCGCCAGCAAAATTGATGTGGTGCCAAGTTATGGACTGAGCGAAGAACAGCAAGAAGAGCTATTAAAAGCTGGATTTATCCACGCCAAAGCCGACAAAGAAAAACGTATGCTCATTGAAGCCCAAGTAGAAGCCGAGCGTGAAATTTTGGCACTGCAGTCGGCTTTATCAGAGTTTGACAATCTGTTAAACAAAGAGCAACAGATTGATTTACAAGAAAAAATCAGCCAAGTCAATTTTGCCATTAAAAGCAACGACAAAGCGGTGCTAGACACAGCGATTAGCCAATTAAAGCCTTTGTCAGACAACTTTGCGTCCATCATCATGAACCAAAACATCAAACAGGCGTTGGCAGGCACAAAGACAAGCGACTGGTGATGATTTTTATATTGAAACTCAATGACATTAAACCACATTAAAAAGAAGTGAATACTATGGTAACTGTAACCGTACTGCCCCATCATGAAATTTGCCCAGAAGGTGCAACCGTTGAGCTGAACGAAGGCGACAACCTACTAGAAGGCTTGCACGAACATGGGATCAAAATTGAACACGCCTGCGATATGTCAAAGGCATGTACTACCTGTCATGTCGTGGTTCGCCAAGGCTTTGACAGCTTAGAAGAAATGGACGACATAGAAGCGGATTTGCTTGACCGTGCGTGGGGCTTAGAGCCCAACTCTCGCCTGTCTTGCCAGTGTGTTGTCGCTGATGAAAATTTGACCATTTATATTCCCAAATATACCCTAAATCACGCCAAAGAAAATCATTAAGTTGTATGACAACGCCCAATAAGCCAAAACCCACCGCCAAAGAGCTGCTGACAGGTTTTGTGGCAGAGTGTGGCTTTCAGCTGACGTTAACCCTTGTGATTGGCATGCTTGGCACACTGGTAGGTTTTGTGATTTGGACAAGTTTTTGGGCATTGTTTTTGCTGTTGCCTTTATTTGCTGTGCTTTATCATCTCATCAAAAAACAACAAAACCAATCTTAGCCTTTCATGACAGATAAATCTTAGCAAGCTATTTATAAACACCAAATTATTTGTTACAATATATAAATTTCATTGGAGCGACACATGGCACTTGTATCCTTACGCCAACTACTTGACCACGCAGGCGAACACGCTTATGGTTTGCCTGCCTTTAATGTCAATAACCTAGAACAAATGCGTGCCATCATGATGGCAGCCGACCAAACCGACTCGCCTGTGATTGTGCAGGCTTCTGCGGGAGCTCGCAAATATGCAGGTGCACCGTTTTTGCGTCATTTGATTTTGTCCGCCATTGAAGAGTGGCCACACATTCCTGTGGTCATGCACCAAGACCATGGCACTTCCCCTGCGGTGTGTCAGCGTTCTATCCAACTTGGGTTTAGCTCGGTAATGATGGACGGTTCATTAAAAGAAGACGGCAAAACCCCTGCCGATTATGACTATAATGTGGGCGTTACTCGTGAAGTGGTCAAGATGGCTCATGCTTGCGGTGTGTCGGTAGAAGGCGAAATCGGCGTGCTGGGCAGCCTTGAGACAGGCATGGCAGGCGAAGAAGATGGCGTGGGTGCCGAAGGCGTGCTTGACCACAGTCAGCTTTTGACTTCCGTAGAAGAAGCCACGCGCTTTGTCGCTGATACAGGTGTGGACGCCTTGGCGATTGCCGTGGGAACATCGCACGGGGCGTACAAATTCACCCGCCCACCGACAGGCGATATTTTGGCGATTGAGCGTATCAAAGAAATTCACGCCGCCCTACCCAACACCCATCTGGTCATGCACGGTTCGAGCTCTGTGCCCCAAGAGTGGCTAAAAATCATCAACGAAAATGGCGGCAACATCGGTGAAACCTATGGCGTACCCGTGGAACAGCTGGTAGACGCCATCAAGCACGGCGTACGCAAAATCAACATTGACACCGATTTGCGTTTGGCAAGCACAGGGGCGATTCGCAAGTTTATGAATGAACACCCTAGCGAGTTTGACCCCCGCAAATACTTAAAAGCAAGTATGGATGCCATGAAAGACATCTGCGTGGCACGTTATGAAGCCTTTGGCAGTGCTGGTAACGCCAGTAAGATTCGCCCCATCAGCCTAGAAAAAATGGTGGAATATTATCAATAAGCGCACATATTTTGGCAAAACCCAGCACTATGTTGGGTTTTGTTTTTGTTGGTAGAAAGCAAGTTGTGAGAATTAAAAGTTGTTTTAACCTACTGATGGCTCATTGATAAACGATGTTGCCATTTGGCAAGTTCATCAGGTCGCACAAAACGATGATTGTACCCAAATTTTAACCTATTGATAAACGAGGAAAAGCGATGATTGGCATGATTGCAGGGCAAGTCGCCCATCTTTCTGCTCCCACCGCCACCATCATGACCAGTGGCGGTGTCGGCTATGAGATTGAATTACCCATACCTGCCTTTTGCACGCTTAGCGTGGGAGCGAACGTCAGCTTATTTACCCATCTTCATGTGCGTGAAGACACACACTTGCTCTTTGGCTTTACCGACAAAGCTGAGCGAGAAATTTTTAAAAAACTTATTAAAATCAATGGCGTGGGTGCAAAAATGGCACTGGCGATACTCTCCACCCTGCCCGCCCAAGAACTGCATCAAGCCGTAGAGTATGGTGATGAAACCGCTCTCACGCGTGTGGCAGGTATCGGCAAAAAAACCGCCCAACGGCTTATCATTGAGCTAAAAGGCAAGCTAGACAACATGGGCGATGATGATTTTATCAGTGGCAAGCACCAGCCAAGCCAAGAAAGCAGCCAAACAACAAACCCCATGCACGTCATCGCCGAAACCGAAAGTGCTTTGGTGAGCCTTGGCTACAAAGAAAAGGAAGCCCAAGCCGCCATCAAAACCGCCAAACAAGCCTTGTCTGATGATGATTTGACCACGTCCAATTTGTTAAAGGCGAGTTTAAAAATTTTATCAGGGTTTTAATTTGGTGCTCATGACACAACCAACTTGCATGGGTATCACGGTTAGGGTGTGTTTGGCTTGGACAAATCTGCTCTCCAAGCAACAACAAATCGTTCGGCCCACGATGGCAATGCAGCAATTTGGCTTTTATGGCACATTGCCCAATAAAGCCAGCAGATGACCAGCTTTTAACGTCTATGGCGCAATGTTGCAGACATTAATAACTTCTTCGGGCATTTTCTTGGATTTAAAATGCAAAAATATCTAGCGAAACACAAAACAGCGGCGACCACAATGCTTTTTTAGTATTTGCCATTCTTGGTTTGGCAAGCTCAGATGAGCGGAGCAAACCGATGGTCTGCATACCCAAGCAAGCGCCAAACCATGTATCACAACACATCAAGACGCAGTTCATGCCCATCATGTCCAATAAGCACAAACCATTGCCCACCCCAACATGCTTGTTACAACTCAAAAGTGATGACACCTTGCCAACCAATAAAAAAGGCGGCAAACACCGCCTTTTTATTTGTTTTATAACAAAATTTTTCTTGGGTCAGCCAAAAGCTGAGCAATAAAGCGCGTAAACACCGCCGCGTCTGCCCCATTGATGACACGATGGTCATAAGACAACGACAAAGGCAACATCAAACGTGGCTCAAAACTTGAACCATTCCAACGCGGCCGCATGGACGCTTCAGAAATGCCCAAAATGCCCACCTGCGGAAAATTAACCAGCGGCGTAAAGGCGGTACCGCCCAAATTGCCCTGACTGGAAATGGTAAAGCTGGCGCCTTGCAGCTCTTTGGCAGAGAGTTTTTTGTCGCGCGCCTTTTTGGCAAGTTCACCAATTTCACCAGCAAGTTCTTTGATGCCTTTTGCTTGAGCGTCTTTGATGACAGGCACAATCAAACCATCATCGGTTGCCACTGCAATGCCCATATTGACCGATTTTCTGACGATGATTTGGGTGTTGTCGTCAGACAGATGGCTGTTAAATTTGGGGTGCTGAGTAAGCGCATACGCCACCGCTTTGACGATGAACGCCAAGATTGTCAGACCAATGCCTTGTGCCTTAAATTCAGCCTTAAGCTCGCTGCGCAGTTTTTCGGTGTCGGTAATGTCCGCCACATCAAATTGCGTAACTTGGGGCAAATAGGTGTTGTAGTTCAGTTGTGGAATGGAGACTTTTTGTAGGCGCGTCAAGTCTTGGATTTCCAACTCCCCCCAAATCTCTTGGTTGGACATATCAGGCAGTAGCGGCAGTCCAGAGTGTGCACTGACACTGGTCGCTATCTGCGCAGATTGGGCATGCTTTATCGCCGCTTTAACAAAAGCAAACAAATCCTCTTTTAAGACGCGCCCATTAAGCGCCGTGCCTTTGACCTGACCAATGTCCACACCCAGTTCACGCGCCAGCTTGCGTACCGCAGGCCCTGCATAAACGTCTTTGGCGCGCAAATTGACTTCACTTTCGGGCAGTTTATTGTCTGTAGGCGCTTGTGCAGGCGCGGCTGCTTTGCTTGGTGCAGGCTCTTTGGAAGTCTGTTCTTTGGGCGCAACTTGGGTAACGGCTGGCTCTGCCACAGACAGCGATTTGATGGTGATAAATGCTTGACCATTGCTCACGCTGTCGCCGGCATTCACCAAAATGGCTTCTACCAAGCCTGCATTGGGCGCAGGCACTTCCACAGACGCTTTGTCAGATTCCACCAGCAGCAACGGCTGTTCAGCTTCAACATATTCGCCCACCTGCACCATCACTTCTGCAACCATAGCACTGTCCACCCCCAAATCGGGCAACTGATGCGTCTGAGCAGCTGGAGCAGCGCTGCTGGGCTCCAACACTGGGACGCTTTGGGGCTCTGGCGTCTGGGCAGGCTGTGGCTGCGCGCTGTCTGTGGCTTCAAGGCGAATAAGCGCACTGCCTTGGCTGATGTGCTCACCCACTTTCACCAAAATGGCAGTTACTGTGCCATCAACGCCTGCAGGAATTTCTACAGACGCTTTGTCAGATTCTACCAACATAATATTGTCATTGGTACCGACGCTGTCGCCAACTTTGACCATGATTTCGGCAACTTCGGCACTATCCACACCCAAATCGGGGGCTTTGATTTCCATGATGTTCTCCTATTTGGGTTATTTGTCTTCGTCAACAAGTTCGGGCACAGGCAGCGGATTGGCATTGACCGACACAGGGGGCGCGTCTGGGAAATGATCATAATGCGGCTGCGGCTGCCATGCTGGGGCTTGGTCAGCGTCAATGGCAAAGCGCTCAATGGCGTCTTGTACCACTTGCGCACTTAATTGTCCATCGTCTGCCAGCTCTTTTAGGGTTGCCACCACGATGTGTTCGGCATTGACATTAAAGAAACTGCGCAGCTGCTGGCGTGAATCAGAACGCCCAAAACCATCGGTGCCCAAGGTCGTATAAGAGCGATTGTCAGGCAACCAACCGCGAATTTGCTCGGCGTAATTGCGCATATAGTCGGTCGCTGCCACCACAATACCCTGATGTGGCGCAAGCTGGCTGGTAACCCAAGGCGTTTTTTGTTGGGCGGTTGGGTGCAAGCGGTTATAATCGTCGCACGCCATGCCATCGCGGGTCAGCTCATTAAAGCTGGTAACACTCCACACATTGGCGGCAATACCAAACTCTTTGGCTAAAATTTGCGCTGCTTTTTGTACTTCACGCAAAATCACCCCAGAGCCCAAAAGCTGTACTTGGACTGAGCCATTGTCTTCTAGCAAATACATGCCACGCTTAATGCCTTCTTCTGCGCCTTGTGGCATGGCAGGCTGGTCATAATTTTCGTTCATCAAAGTGATGTAATAATAAACGCGCTCACCTTCGCCATACATACGGCGCAAACCGTCGTGCATAATCACCGCCAGTTCATAACCAAAACACGGGTCATAAGTTACGCAGTTGGGCACGGTACCAAATAAGATATGGCTGTGTCCATCTTGGTGCTGCAAGCCTTCGCCGTTGAGCGTGGTGCGACCCGCCGTTGCCCCAAACAAGAAGCCTTGCGCTTGACAGTCGCCTGCCGCCCACGCCAAATCGCCAATGCGCTGAAAACCAAACATAGAATAATAAATGTACATCGGAATCATCGGCAAGGCATTGACCGAATAACTGGTCGCCAAAGCAATCCACGCACTCATCGCCCCCGCTTCGTTGATACCTTCTTCAAGCATGTGTCCATTTTTGGCTTCTTTATAGCCCATCAAGGCTTCGGCGTCTTCAGCAACGTAATTTTGTCCAACCGACGAATAAATGCCAAGCTGACGGAACATGCCTTCTAAGCCAAAGGTGCGCGCTTCGTCAGGAACAATCGGCACCACATATTTATTGAGCGCTTTATCCTTTAACAGTGATGACAACAGACGTACAAAAACCATCGTGGTGGATTGCTCTTTGCCTTTAGAACCTTGCAACACCGCATCAAAGACAGACAATTCTGGAATTTGTAAAGCAATGTGCCCACTGCGACGCGCAGGCAGATGCCCGCCCAATGCTTGGCGGCGACCCATCAAATATTTGTACTCGGCGCTGTCTTCACTGGGGCGATAAAAGGGCAACTCTTTTAGCTGTTCGTCTGTAAATGGCAAATCAAAACGGTCGCGGAAATATTTTAGTCCACTTTCGTCCAGCTTTTTGATTTGGTGGGCTTTATTGACGGCTTGGATTTGGCTAGACAACCCATAACCTTTGATGGTTTTTACCAAAATCACCGTTGGTTGGTCTTTGGTTTTCATGGCTTCACAGTAAGCGGCATACACTTTTTTGGGGTCATGACCACCGCGATTTAGGCGCTGAATCTCATCATCGGACAAGTGCTTGACCATCTTTTCAAGTTCAGGGTATTTGCAAAAAAACTCTCTGCGGGTAAACGCCCCATCACGCGCTTCGTAGAGCTGATATTCACCGTCCACCACTTCTTCCATGCGGTGTTTGAGCACGCCTGTGTCATCTTTGGCAAGCAAACTGTCCCATTTATCGCCCCAAATGACCTTAATCACGCGCCAGCCTGCGCCGCGAAACACCGATTCTAGTTCTTGGATAATCTTGCCGTTGCCGCGCACAGGACCATCAAGGCGCTGCAAATTACAGTTAATCACCCAAATAAGATTGTCCAGTTTCTCACGACCCGCCATAGAAATGGCACCCAAACTCTCTGGCTCGTCCGTTTCACCATCGCCCAAAAACGCCCAGACTTTACGGTTTTCGTCTTTGAGCAAACCACGATTGGTCAAATACTTTTGGATATGTGCCTGATAAATGCTCATCAACGGCCCAAGACCCATAGACACGGTAGGAAACTGCCAATAATCGGGCATCAAATACGGGTGTGGATAGCTGGACAAGCCTTTGCCGCCCACTTCGCGACGAAAGTTGCCAAGTTGCTCTTCGGACAAGCGCCCTTCCAAAAAAGAACGCGCATACATGCCAGGGGCACCATGACCTTGATAATAAATCAAATCGCCACCAAAGTTCTCGTCGGCAGCACGCCAAAAATGGTTAAACCCTGTCTCATACAAAGTTGCTGATGACGCAAAGGTTGCCAAGTGCCCGCCCAACTCATCGTCGTTTTGATTGGCTTTCATGACCATCGCCAAGGCGTTGTAACGCACCAGCGCACGAATCTTACGCTCCATGTGCAAATCACCTGGATAAATCGGCTCATCTTCAACAGGGATGGTGTTGATGTAAGCGGTGTCCAAACGGTTAAAGGGCAAGCCTTCTTGTACCGCCATGTTGTACAACGCTTTTAATAAAAATTGGGCGCGCTCTTTGTTGGCATTTTTAATCACCGATTCAAACGCGTCCAACCACTCTTGGGTCTCAACATGGTCGGTATCTTTATAATAGATGGTCATAAGATTGTCCTATTCAAGGTTGGGTCAAGAAATCTTGACAAACAATGTGTGCAATATCAACTGTCATAACTTGTACACATGGCAAATCCTTGTTATTATAAAAGAGTTTGGACAAAAATGTTATTCTTTTTAAAAAATGTCCAGCAATAAAGCATTTTTTTACAAAATACTTATCATGTATTTTCTAATTATCATCAGAAAAACCAATAAATTGCCAATCGCTCAGCAGCTCAACGAAAAACTTGCTTTTTTAGACGTTTTCACCGACAATCTGCTTATGAGCAACCATCAAGCGCCCCATGAACCAAACATCTATGCACACACCACAATCTTTTGACCATCAACACTTGTGGCATCCTTATGCCAGTTTGCCGCCCAGCTATCCCAACATCATGATTGACAAAGCCCACGATGTTTATTTGCGCACCCATGACGGCAAGTGGCTCATTGATGGCATGTCATCGTGGTGGGCAAGCATTCATGGCTACAACCACCCTGCCCTAAACCACGCCATCAACACACAACTACAGTCCATGAGCCATGTGATGTTTGGTGGGCTGACGCACCAAGCCGCCATTGAGTTGGGGCAAACGCTGCTGCAAATCGTCCCCCAAGGTTTGGACAAGATTTTTTATGCCGACAGCGGCAGTGTGGCGGTGGAAGTCGCCCTAAAAACCGCCCTGCAATATCAGCTCGCCAAAGCTGCGCCCCACAAACGCCATTTTGCCAGCACGCGCTGCGGCTATCATGGCGACACATGGCACGCCATGAGTGTTTGCGACCCCATCACTGGCATGCACAGCCTGTACGGTCAGCAGCTGCCTGTACAGTATTTTTTGCCACCACCACCGATGGGGTTTGCTGCGCCTTTGACGGCCGATTATCAACAACTCATGGACAAGTTTTTTGACGCACACCATCAACATCTTGCAGGCTTTATCATTGAGCCCATCGTTCAAGGCGCAGGGGGTATGCGCTTTTATTCGCCGCAGATTTTGGCGTATCTTTATCGGTTGTGTCAGCGCCATGACGTTTTGTTCATTGCCGATGAAATCGCCACAGGCTTTGGGCGCACTGGCAAGATGTTTGCTTGCGCATGGGCAAACATCACGCCCGACATCTTAACCATTGGCAAGGCTCTCACAGGCGGCTATATGAGTTTTGGCGCCATGCTGACCACAGCCAGCGTTGCCCAAGTCATTTATCACAGCGACAATCCCGCCCTAATGCACGGCCCCACTTTTATGGGCAATCCTTTGGCGTGTGCGGTTAGCTTAGCTTCGGTGCAGCTGTGTATCCAAAACGACACATCCGCTATCGCCAAAGCCATGCAACAAAAACTTGAACACCATCTGATACCCGCCTGTCAGTTGCCCAAAGTTGCCGATGTGCGTTGTCTTGGGGCGATTGGGGTGATTGAGTTGAGTGAGCCTGTTGATATGCCCCTATGGCAATCAATGGTCAGCGATTATGGCATTTGGGTGCGCCCTTTTGGCACATTGGTGTACATCATGCCCCCTTATGTCATCAGCGACGACAAATTGGCATATCTGTGTCAGCAACTCATTCGTTTGCTTCACGATTATTTTTATCAACACACTTTTTATCAGCGCACCAAACCATGACCACATATTTTGTTACAGGCATTGACACCAACATTGGCAAAACTTACGCCACCGCCTTTTTAGTCAACCACTTTAAAGAGCGCTTCCCCACACAAAGCGTCATCACCCAAAAACTTATCCAAACAGGTAATACAGGCATTAGCGAAGATATTAAAAAGCACCGACAGCTAACCAATACGCCACTGACCCAATCAGATAAGCATGGCATAACTTGTCCTTATGTATTATCTACGCCAGCTTCACCACATTTAGCCAGTCAAATTGATAATGTCATCATTGATACAAATCACATTACCCATTGCACTCATCTTTTAACCCAGCAATATGATACCATTTTATTAGAAGGTGCTGGCGGTGTATTTGTACCATTGACCAATGATTTATTAACGCTGGATTATGTTGCCACTTTGGGTTATCCAGTGATTGTGGTTACTTGTGGCAGATTAGGCAGTATCAATCACACGTTGCTGACTTTAGAAGCCATCAACAACCGCGGTTTGTCAGTTTATGCTTTGGTTTATAACCCTTATTTTGACGACCCACAAATCAGTGGCAGCACCCAACAATATCTAAAAGCGCATTTGTCCAAGCATTTTTGTAACGCTTTGTGGCTGGACATGCCCATATACCCCCAACATTTATGAACATACTGACTGAGCTTTTTGCTTGGGTTTTCGCCCAATATCAAGACTATCCGCCATTATTGATGATGTTAGAATTTGTTGCTGCCATTTTTGGACTTATCAGTGTTTTGTTGGTTAGGCGCGGCAATATTTTGGCTTATCCTATTGGTTTGTTAAGCACAGGGCTTTATGTGTATCTGTTGTGGCAATGGCAATTGTTTGGCGACATGCTCATCAACGCCTATTATACTCTCATGAGTGTGTACGGCTGGATAAATTGGTCAAACAACCAAAACAAACACATCGCTACCATAGAAACCACCAACAAACAAGAATGGCTGTTTTCTGGCATCATCATTGTGCTGACCTTTATCTTTGTGGGCATGGTTTATTATATTAAACCATGGATTAACAATCAGTTTTCTTTTGACAACATCAGTTTGGGATTTGGGCATTTTGCCATGACCGATTATGTGGACATGTTCAGCACAGGGCTTTTTTTGGTGGCGATGTGGCTGATGGCAAGACGCAAAATTGAGCATTGGCTGGTGTGGATTGTTGCCGACTTTATTTCCATTCCCTTGTACTTTTATAAGGGCATGATATTTACGTCCATTCAATACGCATTATTTACCCTGATTGCCATCAGCGCTTATCTGTATTGGCAAAAACTCTATCAAGAACAAGGATATTATTATTTTTGACCCCAGCATTCAAAATTCCCAATTAATGAGATTGGCTTATGCAAACTGACCACACAGACTTACTTTCTCTGCAAAGGCAAGTTTATGGGTGATATATTTAAGGGCTTGTTGGGTGGGAGCACAAGAAACATCGTTTAAAAAAGCACATTTGGATTGTTTTTAAGTCAAGTCAATCTGGCATTGGCTCCAATACAACCGACTTAAAGTTGTGCCATAAACAAATCGGTAACCACAGTTTGAGCAAGCAGTTTGGCTTGTTCAGCCGTTGGGCAAAAGCAGCATTTATGGGTGCAATGCTTTATTTTATCAGTACCATCGTATTTTTACACCACCAAGAAGAAAATGAACCTTATCCAATCACCCACATCCATCAAAAAGATAGCAATTATTGGTGCAGAATGCACAGGCAAAACCACCCTTTGTCAAGATTTGGCAGCGTACTTTAATACCGTTTGGGTGGGCGAATATATGCGCCATTATCTAAAAAACAAACCCCAAGGTTATGTTTGTCAATACGGCGATTTGTTGCCGATTGCCATCGGTCAAATTCAGCAAGAAACGCACACAAGCAAAATCGCCAACCGCTATTTGTTTTGCGACACCGCTTTGTTTGAGTTGATGGTTTATGCTTATTGGTATTTTGGGCGTTGTCCCGATAAACTTGTCCAAGCAGTAACACAAGCGCATTATGATTTGGTGCTATTGACCGATGAACAAGGGGTGTGCTGGGTTGATGATGGACTGCGAGATTTGCCCAATGGCAGAGCGGACATGCGAGCGTTTTTTATACAAAAATTACACCAATTCAACATCGCTTATCACCGCATTGGTGGCGACAGACAACAACGCGTCTTGGCTGTCAAGCAGTTATTGACGCCATGATTTGTTGGGAAATCCAACCCATCAGGACAAACAAAACACGCCAGCACCCGCTTTGTTTGTCCATGACACGATTTAGACCTTTTTGACAATCACCGAACCGATAGAGTACCCTGCCCCAAACGAGCAAATCACCCCCAAATCGCCACTTTCTACGCCGTCTTGGTGCTCATGAAAGGCAATCATCGGGCTTGCTGAACTGGTGTTGCCATACTCGCTGATGGCAATGGGGGCGATGGACTTGTCCGCGTCTTTACCCACCACAGTACGCAATATCAAATCAATCATATTGATGTTGGCTTGGTGCAGCCACAGACGCTTAACCTTATCGGTCGCGATATGATTTTCTGCCAAATGGGTGCTGATAATCTCCGACACCTTTGGGCAGACTTCACGAAACACTTTACGCCCTTCTTGCAAAAACAGCTTGTCAGTAACGGGCTCTTTGATGTCGTGGTGCATGGGCACGCCAGACGCTAAGGACTCACTTCTATCCATAAAGCCATATTCGTTTTTGATGTTGGTAGAAAACTGCGTCCACAGTTTGCTGTCTAGCACTTCATAACCCTTGGGCGTGTCTAGCTTCTCAATGATGGTCGCTGCGGCAATGTCGCCAAAAATAAAGTGGCTATCGCGATTACGCCAGTTTAGATGTGCCGACGGGATTTCCACATTGACCACGGCGATTTTTTGCCCCAAGCCTGCCTTGATACTGCCCACCGCTTGGGCAATGCCAAAGGTTGCCGCACTGCACGCCACATTCATGTCATAAGCAAAGCCATGTGTCATGCCGATGGCGTGCTGAATCTCAATGGCAATGGCAGGGTAAGTGCGCTGAAAATTTGAGCAAGCACAGATAATGCCGTCCAAATCATCTGCCGTCAGCCCCGCATTGGCGAGCGCTTGATTGAGTGCGTCCGCCCCCATCTCTGCCATCACTGACAGCTCTTCACCCAATTTGCGCGCTGGGAAAATCGGTGCCATCACTTCTGGGTCTAAAATCCCTTTTTTATCAATGACATGACGTGATTTAATCCCTGACGCTTTTTGGATAAATTCCACCGTAGAGTGCTGTAGTGCCACCTTTTCGCCACGCTCAATGGCTTGTTTGTTTTGGGCGTTATAATTGTCCACATAAGCGTTAAACGCCGTAACCAACTCTTCGTTGCTGATTTTGTCCTTGGGGATATGCAGTCCTGTGGCAGTGATACAAATGCTCATAAAAACTCCTGTCAATCTCAAAATAAGCCCATCTGTACACAGATAAACCAAACTGCCCTGCATTGTACCACAAAATTAAGTAACAAATTGTAAAAATACAACTGTCCACGAAATTTATCAGATAACTATACGCAAAAACGACAAACCATGATGGTCTGTCGCTTTATCTTTATATAGATAAATCATCAATCAAAATGAGTGCTCGGATAAATCTCACTACGTTTCACCCATTTAGCCACAGGATTTTTGACATAGTTTTGGCAGCTGCCCTTGTAGTCTCTTTGGGTGCATTGGCTTTCGGTGGTCTGCACCTGCACCAGATTGCCTTTGATTTCAAAAATCATGCCCTTGCCACCATCATTACTGGTCTTATAACGAACATCATCACCTTGGGCAAGTTTTTTACGAAACTCTGCCAGTGATGAGCGTTTAGTTAGGATTTTACCTGTTTTATCAATATAAAAATCTCTAGGTGTTTTGCCATCATCTAGTCCAACTTTGGCTTGACCGTTTTTAAAATGCGAATAATGATCATACTGTGGTGCAATTACCATCTTACCCGTTTTATCAATAAAGCCGTATTTACCGTTGTTTTTAACAACTGCCAAGCCTTCGGAAAAACTCCAAGCATCATCATACTGCAGAGCAATAACCACTTTGCCTGTTGTATCAACATAGCCGTATTTATTATTATTTCCCACCCATACCAAACCTTCTGATACCGAACCGACCGCTGTGTATTCATCGCCAAGCCTGCTCACATAATATGTACGTCCGTTACGCTTGACTTCGGCAAAGATGCGACCACCGTAAAAACTTTTCTCAAAGTCATCATACTTTAAAGGGATAACTACCTTACCCGTTTTATCAATAAAGCCGTATTTACCGTTGTTTTTAACAACTGCCAAG